>NZ_DAMCTG010000004.1:0-164209 GCF_032113835.1 Achromobacter sp.
GGCGCACCCGCAGCGGCGAATGCACCATCTCGGGAATGGAGTCCAGCATGGGCGAGGGTGCCGGATCCGGCCCAAAGGGCTCGCAGCCGACCAGGCGGCCGGCTTCGGTGATTGCCGTGAAGGCGCCCCAATGCGCGAGCGAGGGATGACGCGTGCGTGCCATGTGGATAACTCAGAGTGCGGTTCGATCCTGGATCAGCTTGACCCAGAATGCGGCGCCATGGCTGATGGCTTGATCGTCGAAATCATACTGCGGCGCGTGCAGGCCCGATGCATCACCTTCACCGGCGTCGCCCGGCAGTGACTTAGAATGGCCGGTCAGGACCGGCCATTTCCGCGCCGATCAGCAGACCGGTCAACAATCGTATGGCAACGACATTCCAGCTGGATACGCTCAAGATTCAAATGAGCGACGCGGCGCTACAGCGGTTGGATCTGCATCAGCGCATCCAGCGGGCGCTGCGCGCGCTGATCCTGGACGGCGCGCTGGGACCGCGGGTCAAACTGCCCGCGACGCGCGGCTTGGCCAAGTCGCTGGGCGTGTCGCGCGACACCGTCGAAAACGCCTACGTGCAATTGCATCGCGATGGCTACATCGTGCGTCGCGAGGGCTCGGGCAGCTATGTGTCCGAGACGGTGGGAATCGAACTGCGGGGCGCGACGCGCAAGCGGGCAAGGCTAGAACGCAGGCCCGGCGCGGCGCAGCCGGGTGCGGGTCTGAGCCGGCGCGGGCGGGCGATCCTGGATAGCGGCGGCGTTTCAGACCAGCAGGTCATCAAGGCGTTCGCCACCGGGCTACCCGAGACGCGCACGTTTCCCACTGGCGTCTGGGAACGCTTGCAGCGTCAAGTCATGAATGACAGCCGCAGCCACGTGCTGCTGCATGGTGAACCGCAGGGCGCTGAACCGCTGCGCCGCGCCATCGCTGCCTATCTGAACCTGGAGCGTGGCGCCAAGGTCGTGCCCGAGCAGGTCCTGGTGCTCAGCAGCACCCGGCAAGCGCTCTTCCTGTGCGCGCAACTGCTGGCCGACGCCGACAAGCCCATCCTGATGGAAAATCCCGGTTACTTCGGCGCCCGCAAGTCGTTCGAAGCCGCCGAAACGCGGATCGTGCCGATAGACGTCGATGCGCAGGGCATACGCATGGACCTCCTGCGCGCGGACCGCAGCGGCGCCAGTTGCGTGTATGTGACGCCGTCACACCAGTATCCGACGGGCGTGACGTTGTCGCTGGAACGCAGGCTGGAGCTGATCGGTTGGGCCGCCGACCATGGCAAGTGGATCATCGAGGACGACTACGACAGCGAATTCCATTACGACGGTTTGCCGACCGCTTGCGTGCAGGGTCTGGACCGGCATCAGCGCACCTTGTACCTGGGTACGTTCAGCAAGACGCTGTTTCCCGGCCTGAGGATGGGATACATGGCGCTGCCGCCCGAGCTGGTCGATGCCTTTTCACGGGCGCGCAGCATCATGGACGGACACACGCCGCAGATACTGCAGTTGACACTGGCCCGCTTCATGGAAGACGGTCATTACCATTCGCACGTGCGGGCGATGCGCAAGCTGTACGCGGGGCGCCGCGAGGTTCTGCTGGCGTCGCTGGTAAAGCGGCTGGGCCACGTCGTGCAGGCCGTGCGTCCCCCCGGCGGCCTGCAGATCCCGTGCCTGCTCGAGCCGGGTTGGTCCGAGGAAAGGACCCTGCTTCTGGCAGAGCGCGCCGGCCTGCGCCTGCCCGGCCTCAGCCGGCTGTATGCCGGCCCGTACAAGCAGCCGGGCTGGCTGTTGGGCTATGCGTCGTTGACGGCCTACGAGATCGAGGACGCCGTGCTCCGTCTGGAGAACGCGCTGTCAAGGGCTTGACCGGCCTTGATTGGGCAGCATGGAGTGCCGTCCCTGAGGGGCGCCGTGCATCAGCAGATGCGCGGTCAAGCCGGCCACCAGGCCCCAGAATGCGCCGCCCACGCCTAGCATCGTGACGTTCGCGGCGGTGGCTAGAAAGGTGATGAGCGCCGTCTCACGCGTGCGCGCGTCGGCCATGGCGTTGGCCAGGCTGCCGCCAATCGCGCCAAGCAAGGCAAGGCCGGCCAGCGTGGTGATGAATGCCTTGGGCAGCACCATGAACAGTGTCGCCAACGTAACGCCGAAGGTGCCGACCAGAATGTAGAACGCACCGCAGGCCAGACCCGCGATGTAACGCTTGGCGGGATCTTCATGGGCGTCTTTGCCGGTGCAGATGGCGGCGGTGATCGCCGCGACATTGAATGCGTGCGCGCCGAAAGGCGCCATGACGAGCGAGCCCAGTCCCGTCACGGTCAGGATCGGATTCGCGCTGGTCCGGTAGCCATCGTTGCGCAGCACCAGCATGCCGGGCATGTACTGACCCGTGAGCGTGATGATGAAAAGGGGCAGGGCAACGCCCAGCGCGGCCTGCAGCGAGAAGCCGGGCATTTCGAACGCGGGCGCCGCCAGGCGCAGATGGACAGCCGAGAAGTCGATCCGGCCCTGCACGATGAGCAATGCGAGGCCGATGGCCAGGATGCCGATCACGGCGAAGCGCGAGGAGAAGCGCTTGAGCAGCGCGTAGGACACCACCAGCACGATCACCAGCAGGGGGTCGGCGCTGGCGCCGCCAAAGGCATTGACGCCAAACTGCAGCAGGATGCCCGCCAGCAGTCCGGCGGCAATGCCAGCCGGGATTCTGCGCACAAGCTTTTCGAATGCACCCGACAGTCCCAGCACGATGAAACCCAGCGCCGACAACATGTACGCGCCGATGACTTCCTGATAAGGCGTGAAGGGCATGACCGTGGCCAGGAACGCGGCGCCGGGCGTGGACCACGCCGTAATGATGGGCGCCTTGTAGCGCCAGCTGAGCAGCGCGCCGGTCACGCCCACCCCGATGGATACCGCCCATACCCAGGAGGTGGTCTGCGCCGGCGTCAAGCGGGCCAGCTCTGCCGCCTGAAACACCAGAACAAAGGTGCCGCCATAGTTCACCAACACCGATATCAGGGCCGCGACGGTCGGGGATAGGAAGTCGGCGAGTCGGATACCCGCCCGAGGTGCTGTCATGAATCACTCCGCATTCAAGGGGCGCCCGGCCGCGGGCCGGACTTGAACGGGGAGTCTATGGGGGGCGCGGCAGGTTGATACCTGCCACATCCAGCCGGGCGGGCAGACCGCTTCTGAAGCGGAACGTCGCTTACAGCTCGTCCGGGCGTGTCAGATCGGCCAATAGCGCGAGTTGCCGATGACCATCAGGCATTGGATATGGTGCGCGTAAGCGTTGTCCCGCGAATTGCCGATGGCGTCGCGCATGCAGCGCATGGGCTCGTCTGGATGCAGCATCTTGGTGTTCAAGGCGAACGACAACTGCGAGTGAAACAGGCGCGGATTGCCCGCGCTCATGGCGTCTTCGAAAGCCCCGAAGTTGGGCAACGTGTGCTGGATGAAATGATCCAGCCACGCTAACGCCTGCGTGCGATTCAACGGCCAGCGGAACTGATCGGCTTGCGGATTTCCAAAGCTTCGATTTTTTGCGCGTGGTGCAGCACGTAGTCCGTCTCTTGACGCACTTCCATCAGCACATACACGACGTTCGGGTCGGTCCGGGCGAACCAGCTGTGCAGCGGATTCAGCTGGTCGCCGAGAATCAGGCGCAGGGTGTGCGCCCTCGCGCGCTCGGATGTCATGGCGCGCGGCTTTGCATCAGGAGGCCGGTTCAAGTGGTGGTTGTTCGCGATCCTGGCTGACCCAGATGAATGCGTCGGTGTCCAGGCCCAACGCCTTGGCGCGGCGCAGGATGTCGTCGCGCGTATCGCGGCCCAGCGTCTTGTCACGCGCGAGAATCCAGGCGTAGCTGCGATCCGGGCCAACGACCAGGGCCCAGCGATAATCCGGGTCCAATGCGGCCACATGGTAGCCGCCATAGAAGGGGCCGAAGAACGACACTTTCAGCGATGCCACCGACGGGTCACCCGTGAAGCGGGCTCGCCCCTGCGCCGAACGCCAATCGCCTTGCGAACCCTTGGCCGGGTCGAACCCGCGGTTGACGACGCGCACGGTGCCGTCGTCCTGCAGCGTGTAGTGGGCGGTAACGTCCGTCATGCCGCGTTCGAAGCTGTGGTCCAGCCGCGCGATTTCAAACCAGCGTCCTTCATAACGATGCACGTCGAAGGAGCCAACGGGTGTCACCCCTTTGGGCGGCGTCGTCGCGGCACAGCCATACAACGTCAAACCCAACAGTCCCAAGGCCAGCCACGGGGCGACGCGCCGCAACGGGTGGATGAAACGACGACCGGCTTCTGCATGGCGCATGAAAAACCTCCGCTGAATTTGAATCTCGGAAATTATATTTGCGGGGGTCTGCGCCCATTGGTTCCAGTTCGGAAAGAAAGGAAACAATTCATGGGCTTTGGGCCGGCTTCAGGTCCCGTGCCAGGGCCGGCGCCGATTCAGGCGGGCCGACGCTACATCACCTTTACCGCCCGCCCGATGAACTGGATCGGCCCGGTCGGCTTTCCGGTGGGCGAGCCGGTGGCCGGTTCCAGCGTCAGTTCAAACAACTGGTTCGGTTCCAGCGGAGGCAGCTTGTCCAGCGGGATGCGCACGGGCTCGCCCGGCTTGATCAGACCCAGCGAGACCGGGCCGGCCCAGCCGTCGGCCTTGGTCCAGAATTCAAGCGCACGATCGGCCGGGACCTGCATGGCCGCGATCGGCACCAGTTGCACATCGCGCTGACCGGCACTGGCCTGCACGACCCAGCCCGGCGTCTGCGACTGCGGCGCGACCAGCACCACCATGTACTGCACGGGACCCGGGGTTGGCGCGGGCCGCAGCGCCAGCGTGCCGGCCAGCACCAGCGCGGCGGCCAGGCCGCTGGCGGCCGCGCCGCGCCAGAAGAAGAGGCTGTCCCACCAACCCGGGCGCGCCGGCTGCGGGGCTTGCCGGGCCGCGTTCTGGCGATCCAGCGTCGCCGCAATGCGGGGCCACAGGCCGGGCGACGGCTCGATCGGCTCGGCCAGGCTGCTGAGCGGCAGCAGCCGTTCTTCCCAGCGGTCGACGGCGGCGCGCAGCGCGGCATCATGCGGCAGGCGGGCGTTGACGTCGCGCCGGCGCGCGGCGGACAAGGTGCCCAGCACGTATTCGCCGGCCAGTTCGTCCAGGTTGTCGGGGGAAGGGGACGGGGCGCTCATGCCAGGCATTCCTTCAGCGCTTTCAGGCTGCGCTTGATCCAGGCTTTGACGGTGCCAAGCGGCGCGCCCAGGCGCTGTGCGATTTCACTGTGCGACAGGCCTTCCACATAGGCATGCAGCACGCAGTTGCGGCGCACGGGCTCCAGTTGTTCGAGGCACGGGCCGATGCGGCCGGCGCTGTCGCGCCAGTCGAACGCGTCGCGTGTGTCGTGCCAGGCGTCGATCGCATCGCGGGCATCCAGCGCGGCGGCGGTGTCGTCGTCGACGGCGGTTTCGTGGCGGCCGTCGCGCACGGCGTTCAGCGCCAGGTTGCGCACGACGCTGTAGAGCCAGCCGCGGGCCGAGCCGCGCGTGGCGTCGAAGCTACCGGCGCGGTTGCAGATATTGACGAAGGCGTCGTGCACGATGTCTTCGGCCCGGGCGCGGTCGCGCACGATGCGCTGCGCCACGCCGAGCAGCCGGGGGCCTTCTTGAAGGTACAGGGCTTCCAGCGCCGAGCGGTGTCCCGCCGCGCACTGCTCGAGAGCCGCGTTGTAATCGAAATCCGGATCGGGTCGGTTCGGCATGCGCGCAGAGCAAGGAGGGGTGGGCACGGACCGGGCTGGCAAGCCACGGGCGGCGGCGGATCCGGGCATGTTACCGGACTCCCGCCGCCGCCCGGGGACGCCTGCCCCGTGTCAGTCCGCCTTCCAGAAGATGTAATCGGCCTGGTACGACACCTGGCTGCGTTCGCCGGCCTTGGTGCAAGGCGTCTGCGGCGCCACGCCGCCCTTGAGCGCCGTGCGCTGGATGTACGTGACGCCGGTCAGGGCGCCGGCGCCCATGGCGGGATTGGCCTTGACCAGTTGATAGGGCAGGTTGCCCGCGCCGGCCGGCGCCACGGCGACCTGCGTGCCGGTCAGCTTGGAGCCGTCCGCGGCTTCCCAGGTGGCGGGCGGGCCGTAGTAGGTGCCGACCTGCTTGCCCTGGCGGTCTTTCAGCACCGCCTTCGGACCGGCGAATACCCATTCCATCTGGTCCTTGGCGTCGGCCTTGGCGCGGCATTCATAGGTGATGTCGCCCGTGCCCACGGTTTCCCAGGCCACTTTGTGGCCGGCGGGGACTTTGACGGGAGCGGGCAGGGCGTCTTGCGAGGCTGCCAGAGCCGGGGAGGTGTGCAGCATGCCGCAAGCGGCCAGCAAGGCGGCCGCGAACAGGCCGTTGGCGGGGGTGTGGCGAATCATCATGAGCGGTCTCCTGCGCAACAAAACGCTGCGGATACGGCGCACGGAATGTGCGCCGTTGCAGGTACTACACGCGGGAGCCGCGATTGGATGCAGGCCGCGGGAAATATTTCGCGGCTCGGACTTGCCTGTATCATCCGCTGCAAGCCGTCTGTTCCCCGTGCGCCGTTTTCCGTCGCGCGGCCTGAATGCATTGACCCCGGATAGCCGCCATGCCCGATCCGCTTCGTCTGCAGGCTTTGATAGAGGAGTGCGCTCGCGGCCAGGAATCCGCGCTGGCGGAACTCTATCGTCAGACCTCCCCGCATCTGTTTGCGCTCGCGGTACGTATATTGCGGCGAAGCGACTGGGCGGAGGAAGTCCTCCAGGACAGCTTCATCAATATCTGGCGCAATGCCGCCCGCTATTCATCGGAGCAGAGCCAAGTCATGACCTGGATGACGCGCATCGTGCGCAACCGTTGCATCGACCTGCTGCGCCGGCCGGACCTGGAACGCCCCGACGCCGACGGCGCATTGACACAGGCCTGGGCCGATGACGCGCCCGGCCCGTTCGAGCGCCTGCAACGCGACCAGGATGGCCAGCGCCTGGCGGACTGCCTGAAACAGCTCGAGGGGCAGCAACGCGCCGCCATCGCGCTGTCCTTTTTCGACGACCTCAGCCATAGCGAGATCGCCCGCCGCCTCGAGGCCCCGCTGGGCACGATCAAGAGCTGGGTACGGCGCGGCATGGACCGGCTCAAGAGGTGTCTGTCATGAACTACACCAATCCTCAACTGCGCGAGCGGCTTGCCGCGGACTACGTGGCCGGCGCCATGCGCGGGGGCGCCCGCCGCCGTTTCGAGGGCTTGATGGCCGCCGACGCCAACCTGCGCCGCCAGGTGCGCAACTGGGAAAACGACATCTATCCGCTGTTGTGGTCGCTGCCGCCGCGGGTGCCGCCGCGCCGTGTCTGGCGCGTCATCGAATCGCGCCTGAAGCCCGGTGGCGGCCGCGGCTGGCAGGGTCTGGCATTCTGGCGCGTGTTGAGCGGCGCGCTGGCGGCCATGCTGGTGGCGGGGGTAGTGATTTACCCGATGCAGGTCGACCGCGCGGCGCGCACGCAACTGATGGCGGTGCTCCAAAGCCCCGAGGCGCAGGCCATGCTGGTGGTGCGCGCCGACGAGCGCGGCGGCCTGCACGTGCATGCCTTGCAGGATCTGGCATCGCGCGCCGACGGCAAGGCGCTGGAACTCTGGGTGATTCCGCCGGGACAGGCGCCAATATCCGTCGGGGTGGTGGCGCCCGAAGGCTTAACGGCGTTGCCGCCCCGCGCCCAAGGCCTGGAAGGGGGGCAGACCCTGGCCATCACTCTTGAACCGCCGGGGGGATCGCCTTCGGGCAAGCCCACCGGACCGGTCATCATGAAGGGCGACGTGCTCAAGATCTGAGCTGTATCCCAAGCGGGGCCGCGCGCTTGCAGCGGCGCGTTCCGCGCAAGGGTTTTCACCTACGCATCCGATGCTGTGCTGGGCTCGTATATCCCCATACGTTTCCCACAGGACAGCATGATGCGTTCCGTTCTTACCGGCTGGACCGCTTCGATTCGGCGCTGGGTCGATACGCAGGCGCAGGACGCGCCGCGCATCGACTCCGATCGCATCGACGCCGATCACATCGACTGGACCCGCGCCTTGCCTTTCGCCTTGCTGCACGCCGGCTGCCTGGGCGTGCTGTGGACCGGCGTATCGCCGGTTGCGCTGGCCCTGGCGGGGGCGCTCTACGCCGTGCGCATGTTCGCCCTGACCGGCTTTTATCACCGCTACTTCTCGCATCGCACGTTCCGCACGTCGCGCGGCATGCAGTTGGTGTTCGCCGTGCTGGGGGCATCGTGCGCGCAGCGCGGTCCGCTGTGGTGGGCGGCCCATCATCGCCATCACCATCGCCATGCCGACGATGCGCATGATCTGCACTCGCCGCGCCGTCACGGCTTCTGGTGGAGTCACATGGGCTGGTTCCTGACGCGCCGCGCCTTCGCCACCGACCTCACGCGGGTGCCGGACCTGCGCGGCTACGCCGAACTGCGCTGGCTCGACCGCTTCGACGCGGCGGTGCCGCTGGCGTTGGCGGCGGGATGCTACGGGATGGGGGCGCTGTTGGCACGCGTGGCGCCCGGCCTGGGCACCGATGGGCCGCAGATGCTGGTGTGGGGTTTTTTCATCTCCACCGTGGCCCTGTTTCACGCCACGGTCACCATCAATTCGCTGGCGCACCGCTACGGCAAGCGGCGCTACGACACCGCCGACGACAGCCGCAATAACGCCTGGCTTGCGCTGCTGACATTCGGCGAGGGCTGGCACAACAACCATCACTTCTATCCGGGATCGGCGCGCCAGGGTTTTCGGGCGCGCGAGATCGACATCACCTGGTACGGCCTGCGCCTGCTGGCGGCAACCGGCCTCATCTGGGACCTGAAGGCGGTGCCGGCCTGGGCGCTGGCCGCCGCCAAGGAGTGAACATGCGCATCGCCATCATCGGTTCGGGCATCGCGGGGCTGCTCTGCGCGTGGAAGCTGGGCCGCGAGCACGACGTGACGCTGTACGAGGCCAACGATTACCTGGGCGGGCATACGCATACGCATAGGGTGGAGCAGGGCGGCCGGCGCTATACGGTGGATACCGGATTCATCGTCCACAACCCGCTCAATTACCCGCATTTCACGGCGTTGCTGGCGGAATTGGACGTGGCATCGCAGCCCACCACCATGAGCTTTTCGGTGCACAAGCAGGCGGACGATCTGGCCTATAACGCCACCTCGCTGGACACGCTGTTCTGCCAGCGGCGCAACCTGCTGTCGCCGCGGTTCCTGGGCATGGTGCGCGACCTGATGCGCTTTTACCGGGAGTCGCCCGCGCTGTTGCGCGCGCCGGAGCCGGGCCCCACGCTGGGCGAATACCTGGCGCAACACCGTTACGGTGAGGCATTCCGCACCGATCACCTGATTCCGATGGCGTCGGCGCTGTGGTCGTCGCCGGCCTCGCGCATCCTGGAGTTTCCGGCGCGATACCTGGTGCGGTTCATGGCGAACCACCAGATGCTGCGCGTAAGCGGCCGGCCGCAGTGGCGCGTGGTGCAGGGCGGATCGCGCCGCTACATCGACGCCATGCGCCGGCAATGGACGGTGCGCGAGCGGCTGAACTGCGCCGTGCGCGCCGTCAAACGCCTGCCGGGCGGTGTGCAGGTGATGACGCGCGACGGCCAGGAACAGCATGACGAAGTGATCTTCGCCTGCCACAGCGATCAGGCGCTGGCGCTGCTGGCGGATCCCTCGCCGCAGGAACGCGAGATTCTGGGAGCCATAACCTACCAGGACAACGACGTGGTGTTGCACACGGACGCCCGTCTGCTGCCGCGCCAGCGCAAGGCCTGGGCCGCCTGGAACGCCTACGTGCCGGCCGATCCCGACGCGCCGTGTTCGGTCAGTTATTGCATGAACCTGCTGCAGGGCATCACGTCACCCCGGCCCTTCGTCGTGACGCTGAACCGCAGCAATGCCATCGAGCCGGACTCGGTGCTGGCGCGCATGCGTTACCACCATCCCGTGTACACGCATGAATCGGTGGCGGCCCAGGCGCGCCGCGCCGAGATATCAGGACAGCGGCGTAGCTGGTACGCCGGCGCCTACTGGGGTTGGGGCTTTCATGAAGACGGCGTGGTCAGCGCGCTGGACGTGGTGCGCGGCATCCAGGAACAGCCGCGGACCTGGGCGCGGGAGGCGGCATGATCCTGCAAAGCGCCGTCTACGAGGGCCGGGTGATGCATCGGCGTCACCATCCGCACGCGCACGGGTTTGGCTACCGCATGGCGCAGCTCTACCTGGACCTGGACGAGATCGACCGCGTGTTCCAGGACCGTTGGTTGTGGTCCGTGGAGCGGCCCAATCTGGCGCAGTGGCGCCGGGCCGATTATCTCGACGCCGGCGAAGGCTTGCCGTTGGCGCAGGCGGTGCGGCAACGCCTGCGGGCGCATCTGGGAGACGTGCCGGACGGGCCCATCCGTCTGCTGGCGCACCCCCGCTACGCGGGCTACGTCTTCAATCCCGTGAGTTTCTATTACTGCTTTGACGCCGATGGCCGGACATTGGCGGCGATTGTGGCGGAGATCACCAATACGCCGTGGAAGCAGCGCCATTGCGTGGTGCTGCCGGCCGCCGCCGCCGAGCGCGAGGGCGACGCGCTGGCCTGGCGCTTCGACAAGCGCTTTCACGTGTCGCCCTTCATGCCCATGGACTGCGCCTATGACTGGCATTTCAACCTGCCCGCCGACGACCTGCGGGTGCATATGCGCGTCAGCCGGGAGGGCGTGGCGCAGTTCGACGCGCGTCTGGATCTGCAGCGCCGCGCCCTGGATGGCGCGGCGTTGGCGCGGCTGCTGTGGCGCTACCCGTTGATGACGCTGCAAGTCATCGGCGCCATTCATTGGCAGGCGCTGCGCCTGTGGCTCAAGCGCAATCCCGTCTACGACCATCCCCGCACCCCCAACGGAGAACCGCGATGAAACCCATGACGCCCTCGGAACATGCCTCGATCGCGGCCAGCCGCCGCACCGGTCCGCTCGACCGGCTGTTGCGCCAGCGCTTGATCGGCAGCCTGGCGGCGCTGGACCACGGCCAGCTGCTGATCGAGGACTGCCTGGGCAGCGTCACTCTGGGCCGCGGCGAGCCGTGCGTGCGCCTGACCGTCAGCGACCTGGGGTTCTACCGCCTGGTGGCGGCACAAGGCAGCGTCGGCGCGGGCGAGGCCTACGGCGACGGCCTTTGGCGCTGCGACGATCTGGTCGGACTGGTACGCCTGTTGGTGCGCAACCGCGAAGCGCTGGACGCCATGGAGTCGGGGCTGGCGCGACTGGCCGGCTGGGCGCTGCGGCGCTGGCATGCCGGCAACCGCAATACCCGCGACGGCAGCCGTCGCAACATTGCCGCCCACTACGACCTGGGCAATCCGTTCTTTGCGCTGTTCCTGTCCGACGACCTGATGTATTCGTCGGCACTGTGGGCCGAAGGCGATGACACGTTGGAGGCGGCGTCCCATCGCAAGCTGGAGACGATCTGCCACAAGCTTGCGCTGCGCCCCACGGACCGCGTGGTGGAGATCGGCAGCGGCTGGGGCGGCTTTGCCATCCACGCGGCGCGTCACCACGGCTGCCATGTCACCACGGCCACGCTGTCGCGTGAGCAGCATGACCTGGCGGTCGAGCGCGTGCGCGCCGCGGGCCTGCAGGATCGCGTCAGTGTGGTGCTGCGCGATTATCGCGACCTGCAGGGTCTGTACGACAAGGTGGTGTCGGTGGAAATGATCGAAGCCGTTGGCGCGAACTTTCTGGACGTCTATTTCGCCAAGGTCGCGGGCCTGCTGAGCCCGCATGGCCGTGCGCTGATCCAGGCCATCACCATCGAAGACCATCGCTATGCGCAGGCGTTGGCATCGGTCGATTTCATCAAGCGCCACATCTTTCCGGGCAGCTTCATTCCGTCCATCGACGCCATGCTGCGCGCCAAGACCCGCGCCTGCGATCTGGCGCTGGTGCACCTGGAGGACTTCGGCCTGTCGTACGCGCGCACGCTGCAAGTCTGGCGTGAGCGCTTCCTGGCGCGGCTGCCCGAGGTGCGGGCGCAAGGATTCGACGCGCGCTTCTGCCGCTTGTGGGAGTTCTACCTGGCGTACTGCGAAGGCGGCTTTCGCGAGCGTTCCATCGGTGTCGCGCACCTGCTGCTGACGCATCCGCAGGCACGCGTCGAGGGCGCCCGCTGGGTGCGGGAGGCATCATGACGATCTGGCAGCAATGGTTCTGCATCGCGGTCGTCATGATCGCGGCCATGGCCCTGGCGTGGGGCTGGCAGCGGCGCCGCGCCAACGCGGGCATCGTCGACGTGGTGTGGGCGTTGGGCATGGGCGCGTCTGCCTGGCTGATCGCGGCCACCGGCGAGGGCAGCCTTACCGTCAGGCTCGCCCTTGCAGTGATGGCGGGCGTCTGGTCGCTGCGGCTGGCGTGGCATCTGTGGCGCCGCGTGCTCGCGGGCGAAGACGGCCGATATCGCGCGCTGCGCGAACACTGGCAGGGTCACCAGGGCAAGTTCTTTGGCCTGTTCATGTTCCAGGCCGGGCTGGTGATGCTGTTCTGCCTGCCATTTCTGGCGGTGGGCGCCAGCCCGGCGCAAGGTTGGCCCGTGGCGCTGGGCCTGCTGATCTGGCTGGCCGCCCTGTCAGGCGAGGTGATTGCCGACCGCCAGCTCGACCGCTTCCGCGATAACCCCAATCACCGTGGCCTGACGTGCCGGCACGGCGTGTGGCGCTATTCGCGGCATCCGAACTATTTCTTCGAGTGGTGCCATTGGTTCGCCTACGTCGTCCTGGCGTGGGGATCACCGCTGGCGTGGATGTCCTGGCTGGGGCCGGTGCTGATGTATGTGTTCCTGCGCTGGATCAGCGGCATTCCGTTCACCGAGCAACAGGCGCTGCGCACGCGCGGCGACGACTATCGCGACTACCAACGCCGCACGCCGGCCTTCTTTCCCTGGTTCCCGAAATCCTGACGAGGCATGCCATGACGACCGCCACGCTGCACGACACTCCATTGCCCGCCGACCGCCCCGCGCACGGCCTGCTCGGCCTGGCCGAGCGTGGCCTGCTGCCCGATGCGTTGCTGCGCCGGGGCATGCGGCGCTTGTGCGCCCAGCGTCTGGCGCAGGAATACGCCGGCGGCATCGAGGCCTGGACCGAGCGCGACCGCCTGCTCATTGCCGGCCTGCGCACCAGCGCCGTCGCGATCCGTACCGACGCCGCGAACGCCCAGCATTACGAGCTGCCGACCGCGTTCTTCCAGCTTTGCCTGGGCGCGCGCATGAAGTATTCGAGCTGCTATTACCCGACGGGCGATGAAACGCTGGATCAGGCCGAAACCGCCATGCTGCGCCTGTATGGCCAGCGCGCCGAGCTGGCCGACGGCCAGGACATCCTGGAGCTGGGGTGCGGCTGGGGGTCGTTGACGCTGTGGATGGCCGAACGCTTTCCCAACGCGCGCATCACCGCGGTGTCGAATTCGGCCACCCAGCGCCAGCACATCGAGGCGCGCTGCCGCGAGCGCGGCTGGTCGCACGTGCGCGTCGTGACCTGCGACGTCAACGTGCTGGCGCTGCCCGGCGCCGCCTTTGATCGCTGCGTCTCGGTGGAAATGTTCGAGCACATGCGCAACTACCAGGACCTGATGGCGCGCATCGCGCAATGGCTGCGGCCCGGCGGCAAGCTGTTCGTGCACATCTTCGCGCATCGCGAACGCGCCTACCCGTTCGAGACGGACGGCGCCGGCAACTGGATGGGACGGCATTTCTTCACCGGCGGCATCATGCCGTCGGCCCAGACGTTGCTGCACTTCCAGCAAGACCTCGCGCTCGAGGAGCGCTGGTTTCTCGACGGCACCCATTACGCCCGCACCGCCAATCACTGGCTCGCCAACCAGGACGCCCGCCGGGATGCGGCGCGGCTGTCGTTGGCAGCCGCTTACGGCGCGCCGTTGGCCGGGTTGTGGCATCAGCGCTGGCGCATGTTCTGGATGGCATGCGCCGAGCTCTTCGGCTACGACGACGGCCAGCAGTGGGGCGTGGCGCACTACCGCTACACGCGGCCTTAAGGAGAACCATCATGTTGCGAAACCTGTGCATCGGCGTGACGGCCCTGCTGGCCGGCTGCGCGTCGCCACCGCCCATGCCGCCGGTGGCCCACGTGGACCTGGACCGATTCATGGGCGATTGGTACGTGATCGCGCACATTCCCAGTTGGCCCGAGCGCAACGCCTACGACGCGGTGGAAGGCTACCGGCTGTTGCCGGACGGTCGCGTGCAGACCGATTTCCGCTACCGCGACGGCAGCTTCGAGGCGCCCATCGACACCATGCACCCGGTGGCCACCGTGCGGCCCGGCACCGGCAACGCGGTATGGGGCATGCAGTTCATCTGGCCCATCAAGGCCGAGTACGTCATCGCCTATCTGGACGAGTCGTACCAGACCACCATCATCGGCCGCTCCAAGCGCGATTACGTCTGGATCATGGCAAGGACGCCGTGCCTGGACGACGCCGTCTATGCCGACCTGCTGGGCAGGGTGACGGCGTTGGGTTACACGGAAGCGCCGCGCAAGGTGCCGCAACGCTGCTAGCGGTGACGCCGGAGGGCGGGCGCGAACGTCCATCAACGGGCGTTTGTGGCGGCAGAACGTCTCGATGAGCCAGTTCTGGAAACTGAAATCATTGTCATTTACAATTGCGGCCTTTCCCGTCCTCTGGCATTCCGGCCGCTTCCGTCACGTGAGTTCCGAACTTGATTCCGTGCGCTTCTACAAGTTGCACCGAAGTGAACTGGTAAGCTACGCCGATAGTTTCGTGCGGGATCGCGCCAGTGCCGAAGACATCGTGCAAGACGCCTGGGAGCGCGTGCAGGCGGTCGAGCAGGGGCGTTCGCTGGCGCAACCGCTGGGGTATTTCTACCGCACGGTGCGCAATCTGGCGTTGGATTGGTTGCGTGCCCGCAAGCGCGACTGCGCCGAGGCCGATAGCGATCCTATGGCGCTGGCCGCCACGCTCCAGGATAGATCCCCCTCGCCGGAAGCAACCGTCTCCGCCCGCAAAGACATGCATCTGGTACTTGAAAGCCTGGAAGAATTGCCCGAGCGATCCCGGCTTGCCCTTACGTTGCATACCGTCGACGGACTCAAACTGCGGGAAGTCGCCGAGCAACTGGGGCTGTCCGTGACCTTCACGCATCAATTGATCGCCGAAGCCAAATTGCATTGCATCCAACGTTTGTCGCGCCGCCTGTGAAGCACGAAGACCACGACGCCGCCTGGGACGCCGCGCTGCGCGCTGCGGTGGACTGGAGCATCCTGCTCGATGACGAACCCGACGACCCGGACCTGCGTGCGCGCTTCGAGGCATGGCGCCTGGCCGATCCGCTGCACGACGGCGCCTGGCGCCAGACGGCCCACGTCGACGCGCTGATCCGCGAATTGCCGACCGAGCATCCGCAACCTGAAGTTGCCGCGCCCATTGGGCGCGCAAGGCTGCCGCGACCGCGCCTGCGCCACGTGGCCGCCGGCGCCTGTCTGGCCGCGCTGGCGTGGCTGGTCGTGCCCATCGTCTTGCTGCAGGTCCAGGCCGACTTCATTACGGACTCGCAGAGCCAGGCGGACATTCGACTGGAGGACGGCAGCTGGGTGCGCCTGGCGCCCGGCAGTGCGATGCGCGCAGACATTTCCGCCACCAGCCGGCAAGTCACGCTCTATGCCGGCGAGGCGTTTTTCGAGGTGACGCCCGATCCCGCCCGGCCCTTCGAGGTGGACGCCAAGGGCACGCGTGTGACGGTGCTCGGCACGGGCTTCAACGTGCGGATCGGCGAGCGCGACACCGACGTCGCGGTCAAGCATGGGCGGGTGCAGGTTGAGCACACCGAACCGCAGGCCGCCAGCGAGGTGTTGGCCAGCGGACAGTGGGTGCGCATGTCGGCCAATGCGCCGGCGGCCCGGGGAGAGATTGCGCCGGCGGTCGTAGGCAGTTGGACGCGCACCCGGCTGGTCGCGGTCGACCGGCCTTTGCCCGACGTCATTGAAGATCTCCGCCGCCGGTTCGCAGGCCAGATCGTGCTGCTGGGCGATGCGCCGCGCGATCTCAGCGTGACGGGCATCTTCGACACCAGCAACCCCGCCGCCGCGGCCGAGCTGATCGTGCGCCCGCACGGCGGCCGGGTGCGCCAGGTCACGCCTTGGCTGCTCATCGTGTCGCTGGACGACCAGGCATCCTGAGTCCTTTGTCCTTACGAGTCGTAGGGAATTACCGAAAAATCCGTTTGCTGCTTCGTTGTGTGGATAGACCCCGGCCAGGACACCTGATCAGACCGGCGGGATTTCGCACAATCGGAGCTAATCAAAATGAAGAAGAAAGTGGGGATGCGCCTGGCGCACGGCGTCGTATCAAGCACCATCGCCATCGCGGGCCTGTCCATGGGGATGCCGGAACAGGCGGCGGCGCAGCCCGGCGTGGCGCAGGCGGTCTCCTTCGACATCCCGGCCCAGGGGCTGGCCGATGCGCTGGTGATATTTGGCGCGCAATCGGGCTATCAGGTGACCGTGGACGGCGCGATGATCCGCGCCGCACGCGCCAGCGCCGTGCGCGGGCAGATGCCTGCCCCGCGTGCGCTGAGCGAGATGCTGGCCGGCAGCGGATTCACCTTCGACATTTCGGGCAACGTCGTGACGATCCGTCCGCTGCCCAAGGCGTCCGATAGCACCACTCACCTGGCGCCGGTGCTCGTGGAAGGCGCCGCCGCCACCGCCTACGTACCTGCGGACGGCTATATCGCGTACCGCAGCGCGACGGCGACCAAAACGGACACGCCGCTGATTGAAGTTCCCGCATCGGTGTCGATCGTGACGAGCGAGCAGATCGAGGCGCAGCAGCCCAAGACCGTGACGCAGGCGCTGCGGTATACGCCGGGCGTGACCAGCGAAGTGGCGGGGGGGCAGATCATCGCCGACCAGCTCATCATCCGGGGCTTCCAGCAAGGCACCGGCCGGCTGCTGCGCGACGGATTGCGCGGTTTTCCCAGCGATTACCTGGGCTGGGATGCGCCGGAGCCGTATGGATTGGAACGCATCGAGGTGCTGCGCGGCGCCAGTTCGGTGCTGTACGGCGCATCCGATCCGGGCGGGCAGATCAATCTGGTGACCAAGCGGGCGCCGCGCACGCCGTTGTATCAGGTGCAGGTGCAGGGCGGCACCCATGACTATTCGCATGCGGCGTTCGACATCGGCGCCCCGCTGGACGACGCCGGGGTATGGTCCTACCGTCTGACCGGGCTGATGCGCAGCAACGACGTGCAGGTCGACAAGATCCATAACGAACGCACATTCATCGCGCCGACATTCACGTGGCGGCCCAGCGGCGCCACCGAGTTCACGGTCCTGACGGAGTACCAGAAGCAGACCGGAAACTTCGCCAATGCCCTGCCTGCGGAGGGCACGGTGCTGGACAACCCCAACGGCAGGATCCCGCGGCACCGCTACATCGGCGAGCCGGACTTCGACCGCTCTGTCAATGAGAAGACATCGGTCGGCTATCTGTTCGAACACCGGTTCAACGATGTCTTCACCGTGCGCCAGAACCTACGGTATTCGCATGTGCGCCACAGCAGCGACGAGCTGTTCGTCCTGGGTTGGGCAGATGCCGACAAGCGGCTGGCCAGCCGGTTTGCCGATTCACGCAGCGGCAGCGGCGACGTGCTGGCCGTGGATAACCAGTTGCAGGCGAAGTTCGGCACCGGCCCGATCGATCACACGCTGCTCGCGGGCCTGGACTACAGCCGCATCAAGTATTCCCAATGGCAGCAACTGGGCATGGGAGCGCCGCTTGACCTCTTCACGCCGGTTTACGGCAATACGGACATGATGATGTTTCCGGCCAGCGAGTACCGTCAAACGGTGCAGCAGACCGGTCTCTATCTGCAGGATCAGCTGAAGCTGGACAAGAAATGGGTGGTGCTGCTGGGTGGGCGGTATGACTGGGTGCGCAACGAAAACACCGCGACCTGGGCGTCGGCGCCCGTGCAGAACGACGAGAAATTCACCGGACGTGCCGGGCTGGTCTATCTGAGCGACTCGGGTCTCGCGCCCTACATCAGCTATTCCGAATCATTCCTGCCCGCCACCGGACGCACCTTCGACAATCAGGTGTTCAAGCCCGAAATGGGCCAGCAGTATGAGATCGGCGTGAAGTACGAACCGCCGCAGATGAACGCGCTGTACACGTTGGCGGTGTTCGACCTGACCAAGAAGAATGTCAGCACGCCCGATCCCGCGCACCCGGGCTTCAACATCCAGGAAGGGCAGACGCGCTCGCGCGGTGTGGAATTGGAGGCGAAGGTGGGATTGGCGCCGAATCTGGACGTGATGGCCAGCTATACCTGGAACGACGTCAAGGTGAAGCGTTCCACGGAGGCTGGCATTCAGGGCAACCGGCCGGTCCGCGTGCCGGAGCAGATGGCGTCGGTCTGGGTGGATTACCGGCTGCCGGTGGCGGGGCCGCTGGCGGGTCTGCGCGTGGGCGGCGGCGTGCGGTATGTCGGCAGCAGCTATGGCGACCGCGAGAATTCGTTCAAGGTGCCGTCATATACGGTGGTCGACGCGATGCTGCGCTATGAGTTCACGCCGGGCCGCGGGTTGGCGCTGTCCTTGAATGCGTCAAACCTGTTCGACAAGCAATACGTGGCGTCTTGCTACAGCATGATGGGTTGCCAGTACGGCCAAGGCAGGACGATGTACGCGACGATGGAATACGCGTGGTGATGCCGGGCGAGGGTTGCAGCTAGCGCCTGCGGGCGTTGCAAAAATACCCTCGCACCCGTTCCCCCCCCTGCGTGCTACAAACAGCGCCGGCAGCGGCGACAACGTCGGCGGCTATGGCGGCACCATCGCCATCAACAACAACGGTGGGTCGATCATGGTGCAGAACTCGCCGACCTCCAGCGCCCAGGGCAGTGGACCGGGCATCTGGGCGGATTCGGGCGCGCAGTTCGGAATCTATGGGGCTATCGCATGGATCGCAACATCGGCATCGCGGGATACCAGGACAGCGTGCAGAATGCCGATGCCTGCCGCGCCGGCGCCACCCAACGCGACATTCAGGGGATGTACTACGCGTTCCTGTTCTTTGCGCCGCCTTGGCGAGCCTTGAAGCGCGGGTTCGATTTGCAGATGACGTAGATCCGTCCGCGGCGGCGCACGACCTGGCAGTCGCGGTGGCGCGTCTTGGCATCCTTCAGGGAGGAAAGCACCTTCATGATGGGTTCCTTTTGAATAAGTAAGGGTTTCAACAGGACGGGTTCATGGCATCTGGGTCATTGCGCGTCGTGGTTCTGCTCGCGGGCCCACGCGACGGCGTCATGCGGGTGCAGGCTTTCCATGTGGCAGACATGGGTGCGCACGTGCGCGAAGCGGCCACGCAAGGCGGCCTGGATCCGGCGCGCGGCGTCTTCCACGAACATGAGGTTCTGTCCGTTCAGGGCGGCAAACGCCTGTTCGTCCGCCCGTTTGACGGCGGTCTGCACGGGCGTGCCCAACGCGTCTTTGATCGTGTCGATCAGCGCAAACAGATCCCACGTCTGCGCATCCGGCGGCAACGTTGCCTGAACGCGGGCCTCGCTGCGCTGGCTATGGGGCGTGGCAACGGTGGCGTTCTGGCGCAGCCAGGCCGCCACGCGATCGGGATCGATACTGTCCTGATTGCCGAAGGCGGTCAGAAAGGCTTGTTCGACCAGTTGCCGCGCCAGCGCGGCCGAGCACGGGCAGGTGGATGAGTAGGCGACCTTGACCTGTATGTGCAATTGATGCCGGCCGTCGCGCACCGAGGCGCGCACTTCGACGGGATAGGATTTCCAGCCCATCATGCCCGCGGTCACCAGGGCAGGGCGGCGGGCCAGCAGGTCGAACGACAGCCGCACGCGCGCGCCGCGGGTGTCGCAGTCCCGATGGCTGGCGACCATGGCGTCCAGCACGCCGCGCAGCGCGTGCGGCGTGAGATTGTGCGGGTCGGCAAGGTGGTCCAGTTCCCGGTAGAGCCGCGACATGTGAATGCCTTTGACGTGGCGGGCGGGGAGGTCAACCTGGGCATCGGCCCGGGCATGCAGCGTGCGCCGATAGCCGGGCTCGGCGAGCATGATGGGCAGGTCGATGCCCTGCATGCCCACCCATTCCAACGCGCTCAGGCTGGGGGAATGCTCGGTTGTCGAAATGTCGGGAAGTACGGTGTCCACGGTGATGCTCGATATCGCGTTCTACATGTCCCCGCGGGTTGGCGCGCGGGGATTCGTTGGGGGTGTCAGGACCAGTCCGGAAACGGGTTGGGCAAGGTCTTCCAGGCGCGCGGGCCTTGCGCCATTTCCTCGTCGGTCAGCAAACAGGCGTCAAAGCGCGCGCGCAGGGCCGCCTCGTCCATGTCCATGCCGATCAGCACGAGTTCCTGGCGTGCGTCGCCCACGCCTTCGTCCCAGTTCTTGCGGATGATCGCGACGTACTCGGGATCCTCGGGCCAGCGCTCCGGCGGCATGGCGGCCCACCAGTAGCCCGCCGCCCCGTGGCGCGCGACCGCGCCGGCCTGCGACCACGAGCCGGCCATCTCGGGATGGCTGGCCAGCCAGAAGTAGCCCTTGGAACGCACGACGCCCGGCCACTCGCCTTCGACGAAGGCAAAGAAGCGTTCCGGATGGAACGGGCGGCGCGCCCGGTAGACGAAACTGCGGATCCCGTATTCCTCGGTCTCCGGCGTATGCTGGCCGCGCAGTTCCTGCAGCCAGCCCGGCGCTTTGGAGGCTTCGTCGAAATCGAACAGGCCCGTGTTCAGCACGCGATCCAGCGGGACCTTGCCGAATTCGGTGATCTCGATGCGGGCGCGAGGATTGAACTTGCGCATGATGGCCATCAGCCGCTCGCGCTCTTCGGTTGAGATCAGGTCCACCTTGTTCAGCAGAATGACGTCGCAAAATTCGATCTGGTCGATCAACAGGTCGACCACGGTGCGCTCGTCTTCGTCGCCCATCGATTCGCCACGCGCCTGCAGGCTGTCCTGTGAACGGTAGTCGCGCAGGAAGTTGAAGGCGTCGACGACGGTGACCATCGTGTCCAGCCGCGCGACTTCGGCGAGGCTGCGTCCATCCTCGCCTTCGAAGGTGAAGGTTTCGGCCACGGGCAAGGGTTCGGAGATGCCGGTCGATTCGATCACCAGCTGATCGAAGCGACCTTCCTTGGCAAGCCGGTCCACTTCGACGAGAAGGTCTTCGCGCAACGTGCAACAGATACAGCCGTTGCTCATCTCCACGAGCTTTTCGTCGGTGCGCGACAGCTCGGCGCCGCCTTCGCGCACGAGGGATGCGTCGATGTTGACGTCGGACATGTCGTTGACGATCACGGCCACCCGCCGGCCTTCGCGGTTGTTCAGGATGTGATTGAGCAAGGTCGTCTTGCCGGCGCCCAGAAAGCCTGACAGCACGGTGACGGGCAGTTTGGGTTGAGCGGTGAGGAGCGTGTCTGCTTTCATGGTGTCGGGGCGGTTGTCGTCGGGCGGGTTTTCGATGTCGCCGCCAAAATGAGATGTTATAACATATCATAAATGGCCGGCTGCTTTAGAAGCCAAGTCTGGCTTGCGTGCATGCTTCGTCCGATTGCGCGTCAGACTGTTCCCGGTAAATCAGGTACGCTCTGACGCTCGCAAATCCGGGAAAACTCGATATGTGGCGCACGTTCTTCAAGATGTCGTTGACGGTGGGTTGGGTGCTTTGGCTGGCCGTCATGGCGTGGTTTGCGGTGGGCATGGCGCGGTACATACCGTCGGCCAATGCGACGCTGACGTCCATTACGCTGACGCCCGGCCAGACGGCGCGCGCCGAGATCTACCGCATCCGCGAAGCGCCGTTGTGGATGGAGGCGCGATTTGGCGGTCCGATGGGCCGGGAGCGGCCTGAACTGGGTGATTCCGCAACGCGCATTGGCGCGCCGGACGCGAAGCCGCGCATCATCAACCCCGGAGAGCCGGTGCGAATCCGTGTGCGCGATGGCAAGGGGCTGGACATCGTGGTGAGCGCGGCGCCGCGCAGCGGCGCCAGCGCCACGCATTTCTATCGCAAGCTCTGGCCTGAGAGCCCTGCCGACGACGCGCAGCTTGAGACCGCGCCGGGCTTTCCGATGCTGGCGAAGGGGACATCCAATCTGACCTTCACTGTGGAAGAGGCCGGGCCGGCGCTTCAGGGCGAACAGATCGAACTGGAAGTCAGCGCGCCCATCGGGTTGAAGCGTACGGCGGCAGGGTGGGAGGACGTTTCCACCTTTATTTTCTGGCCTTTCTATGCGGCGATCCTGGGTGCGTGGGCGCTGGTCTGGGCGGGGCTGACGTGGTGGTATCGCCGACGGAGCCGGCGGACGGCGAAGCAGGTGTTTATCTGAGTTCAAAGAAAAGGCCCACGCAATGGCGTGGGCCTTGTTTCATACCGCGGCTGAAAGTTCGAATCGTGCGGCGCTTAGAACCGGTACGCCGCTTGCAGCTGGAACGTCTGCCCCGACACGTTGCCGGTGTCGAACAGGCGGTCGTAGCTGGCGGTCAGATCCATCGCCTTGCTGACGGGCAGCGTCAAACCCAGGCCCGCCGAGAACATGCCGCGCGACGGCGCCACGCCGGGCAGTGTGAAGCCGGTGCCATCGCCCGCCGTTGCGCGGTATTGGCGGTTGGTGTCGAGGGTTTCGTAGGCGTAACCCACGCGGGCCTCAACGATGGCAGGCTTGTCCGACTTCATGCTGAAGGGGACGCCCACGACGAGTTGCGCGTAGGGCTGCAAGCTGTTGAAGTCCTGAGCGCCGACATCCAGGTTCTGGCTGGTCGAACCGGATTCGCTGAAGCGTTCGGTGTGCAGGTACTGATAGCGCAAGCCGAGACGCGGCGTGATCATGACGGGACCCGCAGCCAGCGGCAGGCTGGCTTGCAGGCCGGCCGTGATCTCCTGTCCGTCCGAGTCGTTCCGGGCCTTGCCCGGGCCGGGGAAGGACCGGCGCGTCTGGAGGAAGTCGTAGGCGGCGCCGACCGTCGCGGCGACGGTGACCGCGCCCACGCGGCGGCTGCCGTAGCCCGCGATGCGCAAGGTGTCGATCTTGCCGGTCGCCTCGTCTTCGGTCACATCGACGTGGCTGTAGCCGCCCGCGACGCCGACCGTCCACGCGCCAACCTGCTGATCCAGGCCGGCCAGAAAGCCGTAATGGCGATCCTTGTAGCTGGGGGCGTCATCGTTGCCCCGCACGTTCGCGGTATTGGAGACGATCTGGGCCCACGCCTGGCGGCCCGGGCGCGCGCAATTGGCGTCCGTCGCGGCGTCGGCGCACTCCTGGCCCAGCCTTGCGAGCAGTGTGTCGTTCACACGCTGCCCTTCGCGAATGGCGGCCGAGGCGACCGCGCCGAAGATCGTGGCGTTGGTGGGGGCGATAACGACCGGCCCGGCGCCGGCACTGCTGCCGTTGGTCAGCGTGAGGGTGCTGCCGTCGGCCAGGTTCTGCACGCTCTGCGCCAGTTCGGCCGGCGCGTTGCTCGTGACGGAAGCGAACCGCCCCGTGACGGTTGCCGCGTCGACGATGCGGAAGGACGTGGCGCTGTAGGTGCCGGGGCCGTACAGCACGTTCAGCGTGCCGGCGAGCGTGGCGGTGCCGCCTACCTTCAGTTGCGAAGCGGCGGTGGGGCTGACGTCGATGAACAGCGTGCCGGTGGGGGACTGCGTGTAGTTGCCCAGAACCGTCAGCGTGCCGATGGAGCCGCCGGGACGCACGACGCCGTCGTTGGTCACATTGCCGCCGATCGAGCCATGTCCGCGCAGCGTGCCGGCGCTGCCGACGGCAACGTCGCCCAGGATGCTGGCGGTGGGATGGGCTGCATCGCCGATTTCCAGCGTGCCCGCCGACACCGAGGTGCCGCCCGAGTAGGTGTTCACGCCGTTCAGGATCAGCATGCCGCTGCCGGTCTTGGCCAGCGCGCCGGTCCCGGTCAGTTTGGAATCGATGATGGCGGTGGCATTGCCATCGACTTCAATGGCCGAGGAGGCCGCCGCCAACCCGATGTCGTCGCCAGTGACGCGGTAGCCGTCTGTGGAGAACTGCATGCCGTTTACCGCGATTGCACCTTGGCTGCCATCGACCGTCACCGTGCCTGCCGTTCCGCCGAACACGGGGCGCACATAGGTCTGGTCGAGCTCGTAGTTGGTGGTGCCGTCGGTCGTGGTCCAGTTTGTGCCGTTCGCCGTCCAGGTGCCTGAGCCGCCGGCAATTGTGCCGTCCGGCACGGTGTTGGCGCCGTCCCAGTAGTGGGTGCTGGGGTCGGGGAGGAGCGTCACGGTCAGCGCGCCGTTCACATTGCTCAGCCGTGCGAGCAGGCCATTGTTGACGGAGACGAAGGCCGTGTTGTTGCCGTAGGTGCTGGAGCCAGTCGGACGCACGACGGTATAGGATTGACCGAACGCCAACCCGGTGCCGCCCAGGCTGATCGCGGCGCCGCTGATGGCTGCCGAGCCGTTCACATCCAGGTAGCCGTAGCTGCTGGTGTCGACGACATTGAAGGCCAGTCCACCGCCGGTCTGCGAGTAATTGCCCGTGACGGTGATGGGATTGTTGATCTGAAGGTTCGCGCCGTAGTTGATGACGGATCGGCCCACCGCAGCGATGTCATCGTTCAGCAACAGGTTGCCGCCCGAAAAAAACAGGTTCGCACCTGTCACCGTGATGACGCCTTTGTCGGCAACGCCGAGACCGCCGCTCGCGCCGGTGAGGGTGCCGACGACGTTGCCCCTGCCGCCGGAGATGCCGAGGGACATGGTGCTGCTGGAGGTCAGGTCGCCCGCAATGAGACCGCTGTTGGTGATCGTACTGATCGAGCTGTTGCCGTCGATCTGGATCGCCGCACTGCCGCCGGTGATGGTGCCGCTATTGGCGAGCAGGCCCACGTTGGTGCCGCGGGAAAGGTCGATGCCGGTGCCGATCGTTCCCCCCATGGCACTGCTGGGCGCGCCCACGATCAGCCCCGTGTTGGTGATGGTGCCGGCCCCGCTGGTCTCCATGGAGATGCCGGCGATGTCGCCCGAGATGGTTCCGGAATTGGTCAGCGCGCCCACCCGACCGTTGTCTTGCACCAGCAGGCCCACCATGCCGGTAATGGTCCCGCTGTTTTGCAGCGTTTCAATGGCGCCGTTTTCGGTGGCCACTCCGAATCCCTGGAGGACACCGCCGATGTTGGCGCTTTGCAAGGTGCCGGTGTTGGTCAGGTTGGTGATCGTTCCGCCATCGTTCCAGATGGCTGCAACCGTCCCGCCGGAGGAACTGTTGCTGCTGATCATCCCGGCATTGCTGATCGTGGAGATGCTGCCTTCATTGAAAATGCCGGCTCGTGAGCCGGCGATGGAGCCGCCCGTATTGTTGACCACGCTGGTGATGCTTCCGGACCCTGTATTCAGGATGCCGGCCACGGTGACGCCGGTTCCGGTGGACCAGATCAAGCCATTGGTTTGCACCTGAGCCAGAACGCCGTCGTTCTGCAGGCCCGCCAGTACGCCCACGATGGTGCCGGAGTTCGCCAGTGAGGCGCCAGGGGCGGCGATGGCGGCGTGCAAACCGATGTTTTCGCCGGAAAGGCTTCCATTGCCGGTGATCGTAATGTTGCCTAACGTCCAATCGATGCAATTGACGGCGCCTACGACGGTCGAGTTGCTCGAGTAGTTAAGCGCGACGCACGGCGCGGCATGGACCATGCCGGGAAGCAGGCTGGCGGCCACGAGGGAAACACCCGACAAAATTTGCGTCGACCGGGCAGGGATCGCCGTCGAGCCGGCCCGCGCGGATGCCATGGGAATGGAGTTGATACGCTTTTTTTGGTGTTTCAGCTTCAAGGCAAGCTCCCGGCTGGGGCGATGTCATGGGATATCAGGCGGCAACCGGAGAAGCAGGGGAATCCACGCGGTAGGGCGCCAGGGTATGGGGTCGGACTGGCGGCCGTTCTGTGGGCGCACGATCTCACCCCGCACACTACCGGCGAAGGCGCATCTTCAAAGCGCGCAATAAGGGCGAAATACAGGCCTAAATTCGGTTTGGCGCGGTTGGCGCGCCGGTACGGCCAGCGACTGAACCCTGCTGGTCAGGCCTCAGACCCCGGAAAGCGCTTGGCCAGCGCCAGCCCGACGTCGTGCAGGACCGTTTTCCAATCGCCCGGAGCGGGCTGGCGGAACAGGTGCAGCGACGGATACCAGGGCGTGTCGGACCGGTGCAGCAACCAGCGCCAGTCGGGCAGGAAGGGCAGCATCACCCAGGCGGGACGATTGAGCCCGCCCGCCAGATGCACTGGCGAGGAGTCCACGGAGATGAGCAGGTCGGCCAGGGACAGGATGGCAGCCGTGTCCTCGAAATCGGCGATCTCCGCGTCCAGCGGCACGAGGTTCATGCCGGGCGGCGCCTCGGCCGCCTGGGCCGCGGCCGGCCCTTTCTGGATGGCGAGATACGTGATCCCGGGCAAGGCCAGCGGCGCCAAGTCCGCCAAGGCAAGAGACCGGTTGGCATCGTTCGAATGCGTGGGCCTGCCTGCCCAGGCCAGCGCCACCCAGGGGCGCGGCAAGCCGGCCAGCCGCTGCCGCCATTTCTCCACGCGATCCGCGTCGGCCGACAGGTAGCCGGTCTGGCACGGCAGGTCGGCCATGCGCAGGCCGATCGCCATGGGCAGGGACATCAGTTCGCAGTGCTGGTCGAACGGCGGGGGGATCTGGCCGCGCCGGAAGGCGTCCGGGCCGACGAGGCGCCGGGCGAAGGGCAGCAGGTCGGGATGGACTTCCAGCACGACGCGCGCGCCGCTGCGGGCACGGGCCGCGTCGATCAGGCGCATGAATTGCAGCGTGTCGCCGTACCCCTGCTCGTCATGAATGAGCAGCGTCTGACCCGCGATGCGGCTGCCGTCCCAGCGCGGCCGCTGCACCTTGCGGTCCATGGCGGCGGTATGGGAAAGGCTGTAGCGCCAACGGTATTCCGGCCAGCCGCGCTCGAAATTCCCTTGCAGCAAGAGCGTTTCGGCCAGGTCGAATCGGGCGGACAGGTTGCCCGGCATGGCTGTGGCGAGCATGGTCTGAATGTCGGCGGCTTCCTGGACGCGCCCTAGAAATTTCACTGTCAGGCCGAGAAGCCGCCATAGTGCGGCGGGCGCGCCGCGCGGGTCCATATTCTCGCGCAGCAGCCGCTCGGCGGCGGCGTGCTGGCGCGCAGTCAGCAGCGCGCGGACGCGGTGTGTCAGGTCGTCCACGTCTTGCGCCTGCGCTGCGGTTGGGGCGGTTGTTGCGGCCGGGAGCGCCCCGGCGGGCGCCGCGGCTGTTGACGCCGCTGGCGCTTCGTTTGTGGCAGCCTGCGCGCCGCATGCCGTCCGCAGGCGCGTGCGCAGTTCAAGCGCCTGCGGGTGGGTGGGCGCGAAGGCGAGCAGCGCCTCGGTCCACTGCAGCGCTTCGCGAGGCCGCAACCGCGCCGCTTCGATGCCCGCGAGATTGATGTAGGCGTTTATCAGGCGCGGGTTGCACGCGATGGCGCGATGCGCCGCGTCTGCCGCCGCTTCGTAGTCACCCAGTTCACCCAGCACGAAGGCGAGGTTGCTGTGTCCTTCGGCGTAGTCGCTTCGCAATGCGAGCGCCTGGACGTACAGCCGGCGCGCCTCGTCCAGGCGATTCACGCCCACGTACGCGTTGCCGAGGTTGTTGAGCGCTTCCGGGCTGTGCGGCTGAAGTTCCGACACCCGTTCAAGACAATTGACGCTATCGGCCGAGCGCCCCGCTTCCTGCAGGATGATCCCCAGGTTGTTCCACGCCATGACCAGACCGGGGTCCTGCTTCGTGGCTTGCCGCGCGGCGGCCTCGCCTTCAGCGAGCTGGCCCTGCTGCCGGCAGACCTCGGCCAGGTTGCCAAAGTAGACCGCGGGCGCGGCGTCTGTCAGGCATGCCTGACGCAGCAGATCCAGCGCGAGCGCCGGCTGGCCGTAGGCGTGCGCGATCAGACCCAGGAGGTGCGACGCATCGGCCTGTCCGGGCGATGCGTCGAGGATGCGGCGGCACAGTATCTCGGCCTGGTTTGCCTGGCCAGCGCTCCAGTGGGCGTGGGCCTGCTGCAGGGCCTGGGAAAGGGAAAGCAGCTTGTCTGCCTTCGGCGTTGGCGTTGCGGGCTCGTGGGCCATGGAGATACCGGCGGCCGGCGCCAAGGCCGGGCAGAAGGGGAACGTGGAGCGGAGATTCTAGTGCCTCGCCGGGGCATGCCCGACGCACTGCATTTTAGATGTGGGTCAAGAGGGCCGTTACTTAGGCGGTATATACACATCCACAGACCGCTGCGCGCCCACGGCGCGACGGTTCCGGCATCGCGCCGGACAGCAAAAAATGGGAGCGTCGCGTGCAGCAGAAACTACCGGTATGGCGGGTCATCCGCGAAACCTTCGACTACTTGGGGGACCATGGCGGGCGCACGCTTGCGATGGCGCCGCAACTGGTGGCCATCCTGATCGTCGGCGTTTGCCTGGGCGTTTACCTGGACCAGATGGCGGTTGCGCGGCAGAGCATGCTGCTGCAACTGGCGGGGTGGCTCGTGACCACGGCGTGTCCGGTGATGCTGGCAGTCGCATGGCATCGCCGCATCCTGCTGAACGAGTACGCGCGCGGGGGCATTGCCACGGGCAAACCTGAACGGATGTACTTCATCGTCGCGGTGATCCTTTCAGCCTCTTTTTTCGTCCTGTCGATCGCGCGCGTCGTGATCGCCGTGTTGATGTCTGGGCCGGAGGGCGTGTCCCCGCTGGGTATCGCGCTGCAGCTGTTCCTGGTGCTGTTGCCGGCGTATTTTGTGGGCCATTTCTTTCTGGCCCTGCCGCAAGCTGCGCTGACGGGCAGGGTGGACGTTCGGCGCATCACTGCGTTGACCCGCGGCAACAAGTGGCGATTCCTGGCTGTGTCGTTGCTGCCCGTTCCGATACTGCTCTTGATGGAAGCGGTCAGGGGCTATCTGCTGCGGATGCCGCTTGAACCGGGTCTTGGTTCCTATCTCTACGGCGCGCTGATGATGCTGGTGACCACTATCATCTCCGTGACGACGATGTCGGTCTGCTACCGCATCCTGGCGCTGCCCGCCAGCGACGATGCGCCCGAAGCACAGGCGCGGGAGACGGCGGTCGCCGAAGGGTAGCGAGGTGCGGCAGGGCGGATGTTCAGCACGTCCACCCGCCGCACCACCTCAATACTGATACCGCACCGTCAGCATCACGCTGCGCGGCTGGCCGTAGTAGTTCTGCCGCGAAGCGCCGCCAAGCTTCTCGTAGTACTTGCGGTCGAACAGGTTGTCGACGGTGAGCGTGCCTTCGATGTGACGGTTGTACCGGTAGCCGATCTGGGCCGAGACGAGCGCATAGCTGCCCTGATCCCAACGCACGTTGCCGCTTTGCAGATAGTTGCCGCTGTTCCAGCGTACGCCCGTGCCCACGCTGAAGCCTTCCAGCGCCGGCTGGGTGAAGCGGTAGCGGGTCCAGAGGTTGATGGCGTGACGCGGGGTGATGGTGCTATACGAGAGTCCTTCCTGGGCTTGGCTCGCTTCCAGGTATTTGGTCTGCGTGTAGGCGTAGCCGGCCACGATGTCCCAGTTCGGCAACGGCGATCCGCTGATCTCGGTCTCGAAGCCCTGGCTGCGCACCTTGCCCGCGGCCACCGAGTACATCGGGTTGTTCAGGTCGCTCATTGCGCGGTTGCGGTCCACGATCTGGAACAGGGCGGCGTGTGCGTTGAGCGCGCCGTCCATGAACGCGCCCTTCAGGCCCGTTTCGATCTGGCGTCCGACGCGCGGCGACAGCGTGCTGCCTTGCGCGTCGATTTCGGTCTGCGGCTGGAAGATGCTCGTGTAGCTGGCGTAGGCGGACACCTGCGGCGTCAGTTCGTACACCAGTCCGGCATAGGGTGATGGGCGCGCGTCGATGCGCGTCGTCGCCTGGCTGAAGTCGCCGAAGTACTGGTTGGCGTTGCGTGCGTCGTTCTTCCACCAGGACAGGCGCGCGCCCGCGATGACCTTCAGGTGATCGGTCGCCTGGATGTTCGCACGCGTGTACAGACCGAATTCGCTGGTGCGCCCGTCGTTGCCGTTGACCTGCTCCATTTCAGGCTGCGGCATGTTGATGACCGGGTCATTCACGTTGGTCGGGAAGATCGTGCCGCCGCCGTAGTTGAATTGCTTGCGCGTGTAGCTGTAGTCGGCGCCCACGAGCACGCTGTGCTCGCGGCCAAAGGCTTCGAACGGCAGGTTCACGTGCGCGTCTGCGCCGGTGGTCTTCCAGTGGTTGCGGTACGACCAGGCGATGAGGTTGGTGTCGCCGGTGACCGGATCGACGGCGCGGTTGGGCCAGGTGGTCACGCGCGTCGGCGTATCAGTGTCGCGATGAAAGACGCTTGCCTTCATGGAGCCCCCGCCATCCAGCCGGTGTTCCAGGTCGGCAAAGACCTCGGTGGTTTCCTCTTCGATGCGGTTCCATTCGGCGCTGAGATTGGTGCCGCGGCGCACGTCGAGCAGCGAGCCGTCGGCGTACGCGGGCAGGCCGAATGCTGGGGTGACGCGGGAGCGTTGGTGCGTGATGCCCGCCGCCAGCGTCGTGGCGGGTGTCAGGTCGGCCTCGACGATGCCGTAGAGCGTGGGCCGCTCGGAACTGACGCGGTCGACGAAGGAGCCGCGGTCTTCGTAGGCGGCGATGAAGCGGCCGCGGACCTTGCCTTCGCTATCGAACGGCGTGCTCAGATCGGCCACGGCCCGGTAGTAATCCCACGAGCCGACGCTGGCCTGCGCGCCAAAGGCGAATTCCTGCATGGGGCGCTTGCGCACCAGATTCACGCTGCCGCCGGGCTCGCCGGTTCCTTGGTAAAGCCCGGACGGACCGCGCAGCACTTCGATGCGATCGTAGATGGCAAGGTCGAAGCCCGCCGACAGGTTGCCCGCTCCGGCCGGGGCGCGCATGCCGTCCACCTGAATCGAATCGAGCGAATAGCCGCGAGAGATGAACCCGGAGATATTGCCGCCGCTGGATAGCGTTTCCACGGTCATGCCGGTGACGTTGCGCATCGCGTCCGACAGGCTGTTCAGGTTCTGGTCGTCGAGCTGCTGGCGCGTGACGACGGACACCGACTGCGGAATCTCCTTGAGCGTCTGCGTGCCCTTGCCGATGGTTACCGCATTGCTGGTGTACGAGCCCGTGCCTTCGCTGGTGGCGCGCTCCGCCGCGCCGGTGACGGTGACGGGCGCCAGTTGCGTGACGCCGCCTTGCGGCATGGCCTGCAGCGCGTAGGTGCCGGCAGCGCTGGGCACGGCACGGTAGCCTGTGCCCGCGAGCAGGCGGTCGAAGCCTTGCTGGACGTTCATCTCGCCCGAGATGCCCGGGCTTTGGCGGCCGGCGAGCCACGCGGGGTCGTAAACGATCTGTACGCCGGCGGCGGCCGCGTAGCGCGCCAGCACGGCGTCGAGCGAGCCCGCGCCGATTGCGACGGTGCGCACCTGCGAGGCCGGCGCCGCGCCGGTCTGGGCCGCGGACTGTGCGCCCGCGGTGGCGCTTGCCATGGCCGTGCACCAGAGCGCCGTCCAGATCATTGCCTTGCGGGATCCTCTGCCCCGCGCTGCGCGTACACGTGCCATCACTCGTTCATCCTTTCATCGTCAAGCAAGAAGCGCCCGCATCCCCTTGATGCGGCCTTACTTCCTACTCCGCGCGACAACGAAAAAGTGATCACCTCGACACAAAATATTTTTCTCGGCGGTGGCTCAAGCGCCGGCCGGTCCGACCGATACCCAGTAGCGGGTGACCCGTTGCACGGCGATGGGCAGGCGTTCGGCCAAGGCCTGCAGCGCCGCATCGGTATCGCGCAGCGACAGCGCGCCGGAGACCCGCAGGTCGGCGACCTCGGGTGCGCAACGCAGGAAACCCGGGCGATGGCGCGCCAGCTCGGCTACCACATCGGCCAGGCGCTGATCGCGCACAACCAGCATGCCTTGCTCCCAGAGCGCTGCGCTGTCGTCCACGGGCGCGAGCGCGCCGGTCTGGGCAAGTGTGAAGCTGCCTCGTTGCCCGGCGTCGATGCGCAATGGCGTGCCATTGGCGGGGCGCGCCAGCACGGCATGTTCGAACACCATGACCTCGGTGCGGTCGTCGATAAGACGCACCGAGAAGCGCGTGCCCAGCGCCTGCACCTCGCCCTGCGGGGTCTGCACCACGAAGGGCCGGTAGGTGGGCTGGGATTCCTGGCCGGTGGTCACCAGCACCTCGCCGGCCACCAGCACCAGACGGCGTTCGCCCGCGCCGTAGCGCAGGTCGATCGCGCTGCCGCTGTTCAACACCAGCCGCGTGCCGTCGTCGAGCTGACGTGTCAGTTGTTCGCCCGCGGCGGTGCGCAGGTCGGCGCGCCAGGCGGGCGCCTCGTGCCATGCCATCCAGCCGGCCGGCGCCAGCACGCCCAGTCCCAGCGCCGCGCGCAGCACGGCACGGCGGCCCTGGCGTTTGCGGGTGGCGCGCAGCACGCGATGGCCGATGGGGGCAGGTAGTCCTTCGAATGCGCCCAGCACCTGCTCGGCGCGGGCCCAGGCCTGCGCGTGGGCCTCGCCCTGCGCCAGCCACCGTTCGAACGCGCGCCGCGTGGCCGCATCGGCGGTCTCGTAGCGCAGCCGGATGACCCAATCGGCCGCTTCCTCCAGCAATAGATCGCCCGGCGCGCTCATGCGGCGGCCGTCATGCACGCCATCAAGGCCTTGCGCAGATGGCGCCGCACCGTGATCACGGGCTTGCCGGTCTGCTGGGAGATTTCCTGCAGCGTCAGCCCGTCCAGCTGCGCCATCAAGAACATCTCGCGCGTGACGGCGGGCAGGCGCTGCAGCATGGCGTCGATGGCTACCAGCGTCTGCACGATCATGAGGCCCGTTTCCGGAGACGGCACCTGCGGTTCGGGCAGGTGCGCGATGGCATCCAGATAGGCCTGCTGCACCGCGCGGCGGCGCCAATGGTCGACCAGCAGGCCCTTGGCGATATGCGTGATCAGCGCGCGCGGCTCCTCGCGCAGCACGGGCGGCCGGCGCGCGGCCATCAGCCGCACGAACGTGTCCTGCGCCAGATCGGCCGCGTCGCCGCTGTCGCCCAGCTTGCGATGGAGCCAGCCTTGCAGCCAGCCATGGTGATGGCGATAAAGCTGCTCGACTGCGGGGAGGGAAAGGGAATCGGGAGATTGCAAGATGCCCAGCAGTCTACCGAATGCGAATAAGAAATACTATTAATTGGATCGCGGGAAGCGCGTGTGCGCGGCGTGCGCGCAACAGACGCCGCCGGCCTAGAACGCGATCCGGATGCCCGCCGTCGCGGATAGCGCGTAGCTGCCGGCGAAATCGGTGTCGGCGGCCACTTCACCATAAAAGTCGTAGCGCTCGTCGTGCCGGTGATTCACGCCAAGGCCGATGCCGGTCCAGGTGCGCCGCATGCGGCTGTCCACCGGCACGTCCGCCACGTGCATGCGGCTGCCGTCCAGGAATTCGTGCTTGACGTTGACGATGCCGTAATAGTTGGCCTGCTGACGCCGCCCGCGCGCGTCCTGCCAGGATTGCCTGTAGTCCAACGCCAGGCCGACACGTCCCAGCAGGCTGGTGGTCCGGTTGTTGTCGATGCGTGCGCCGAACGTGTCGTCAAAGCTGCCGAAGCGGGCCGTCACGTAGCTCAGCTGGGCCTGCGGGACCAGCGCGAAGCCGTCGTCCAGCGCGAAGGCCTTGCCCCCTTCGACACTGAAGACATATCCCTGCGCCTTCTGGCCCTCTTGCAGTTTGCCCGCCAGGTGCGAGCGCAGGTCGCTGTCGAACAGGTTAGCCTGCGCCTGGGCGTCGACGTACGCGCCGTCCTTGCCGTACCACGTCAGCGTCGTGGCCAGGCCATAGGACGTGGTGCCGATGCTGCCGTTGCCGAAAGACGAGGAGGCACGGGTGTTGGCCGAGCCGTAGTGCATCGCCAGCCCGGCGACCAGGCGCGAGTCGCTTTGCCCAGCGTAAAGGTCGCGGTCGATGCCGAACTCGGCTTTCCAGCCGTCGATATTCAGCCGCTCGAGTGTTGTGGAGGCGGAAGGCTTGAACTGGCCGCCCGAGCCTTCCAGCCGCACCCAGGCGCCGTCGCGGCGCGCGTCGGCGGGGTCGTACTGGCGGTTGCCGACGCGCTGGCGCAGCGTGGACGGCTGGCTCAAAAGCAGCAGCGTGTTGGCATAGGCCTCGTAGACCGGGACACCGGGCTGATAGAGCAGGGGACCGTCAGGACTTGCTCCACCGCCGCCGGGAGGCGCCGTGGGCACGCCCGGTGATGGGTCGATGCCCGGTCCGGGAACGGTCACGTCCTTGAGCGAGGACCGCAGGTACCAGTTGCCGTCCGACGATTCCTTCTGCAGGACGTAGCCGTAGGCGCCGGCGACGATGGCCGGCTGGCCGCCGATGACGTAATCGGGATTGGACAGTTGAAACTGCCCCGCCGACAGTCCGTTCACCTGTACGACCTGGATGCCGCGCTGCGTTGTGGCGCCCGAGCCGCCGGCGTTGGTGACCTGGACCGGTGTGGCGCCGGACGTTGCGCCGGTGATCACCAGCCTGTCGGTGGGCGAGCTGTCGTCGCCAAGCCGCGTGCGGATTTCCAGGTTCCCGCCGGACGCGGCGTAGTCGCCGGCTATCGTCAGCGTGCCGAAGCCCGTGCGCGGACCCGGCGCGATCGTGCCGCGATTGACGGTGGCGCCGACGCGGCCGGTGCCGGTCAGCCGCGCGCCCATGTCGATCTGCACCGGGCCGCCCAACACGCCGTCAACCTGCAGCGTGCCGGCCTGTACCTGCGTGCTGCCGGAGAACGCGGTGCTGGCGGCGGTGAGCGTCAGGATGCCCGCGCCCAGCTTGTTGAGGCTGGACGTTCCCGAGAAGGCAGAATTGACGCCGACGTCGTACGTGTTGGTGTCGAACCAGGCGCCTTCGCTGCCCACGACCTGCGCGTTGAAACCCACCAGAAAATCGGAGGTGTTGCGCAGGGCGCGCAGGATGCCGCCATCGAGGTTCAGGGTGACGCCGCCGTCGCCCTTGATGACCGAGCCCGTTTCCAGGACGCCGCGGCCGGTTGCATCGCCCCGCAGGTTCAGGGTGCCGGTGGCGCCGCTGTCGATCGCGATCGATGTGTCGCTGTTGGCCCGCACGAGACCGCCCTTGGCGATGGTGAGCGTGCCGGTCCCGCTGTTGCCCACTTCGACGCCGTCGGTCACGCGGATGGTGGCGGTGTCGGCGGTTGCGCTGGACACGGTGACTGTGCCGGTGCTGCCCGCCCGGTACCCGATGTAAAGCATCGCTGCGGCGCCCGGTGCGCTGGACCCCTCGGTACTGACCGATGCGCCGTCGCTGACGATGAGATCGCCCGTGCCTTCGAAGCCGACGTAGATGTTGTTGAAGGGATCCCACAGCGAATTGCGTCCCGTCACCGAGACGGAGCCGTTGCCGCCGCTGTACTGGCCGATGAGCGCCTGGCCGCTGTGGACGGCTGCCCCATCCCGGACGATCAACGTGCCGCGGCCGTCGGACCCCACGCGGAAGGCGTTGGGGGCGGCAAGCGTCCAGGTCGAGCCCGCGCCTTCTACGGTGACGGTGCCCAGGCTGCCAGCGTCCGAGCCGATGACGGCCCAGTCGCCTGAGGCGACGCCGCCGTTCAGGATCGTCATGACGCCAGTGCTGCCCAGCTGCGTGCCGATGCTTGTTTCGCCTGCGGTGATCCAGGTGGATGCGTTTCCGGCGCCATCCTTGCCGGAGACGCTGATCGTGCCTAACCCACCGAGGGAATTGCCGATGTAGGCCCAGTCATTGACTACCCTGCCGCCGTTGTCGATATTCAGGACGCCCGGGGACGACTCGCCGACGACCAGGTCGCCGCCGACGAGCCAGGTGGGAGATAGCACGGGCAAGGGCGCGATGTCGCCCGTGCCCGACACGCTCTGCGCGCGCACGGTCGTTACGCAGTTCAACGTGCAAAGCAGGCCGGCTAGCGCGCGGGCATAGGGCAGGAAACGGAAGTCCCCTTTTGCCATGACATGTCTCCACCTTGTATTGGTAGCGGTTATCGCCTCTCTGGGCGATTACGGCACTTTGCGGCGCGATCTTAAGCACGGCTCATTTGGCGCCGGTGACGGGCGGTGCGTGGTTGGAGGCATCATCCTGCTGTCGCTAACGCCTTGCGTTGGCTTCTATCTTTGCCGCGCGGTAGTTATGCTTGTCACCACCTTGACCTTCGTGACGACCATGTCCGTCGGCTACCGCATTCTGGCCCTTCCGGCGTTTTGACGATCGTTGTCGGCATAACTCCAAAACACAAAGGAGACAAACGTGCTTGGTTCTGAATTGATCATTCGCTCGCTGCGTCGGCGGGGCGTCACCACCATCTTCAGCCTGTCCGGCAATCAGATCATGCCGCTTTACGATGCGTGCATTGACGCCGGCATTCGCATCGTTCACGTGCGGCATGAAGCGGCCGCCGTCTTCATGGCCGATGCGTGGTCGCAGATCACCGGCGAGCTTGGCGTGGCGATGGTCACGGCGGCGCCCGGCCTGACCAATGGACTCGCGCCGCTGTACTCGGCCTCGCAGGCGGAAAGCCCGGTGCTGGTGATCTCGGGCGACTCCTCGGTGTCGGAAGATGGCGCTGGCGCGTTTCAGGAGCTGGACCAGGTTGCCATCACGCGGCCGTTGACCAAGTTGTCGGTGCGTCCGCAGTCCGCGGCAGAGCTTTGCTCCGCGCTTGAAGACGCCATGACGCAGGCGCTTGCGCCTCGGCGGGGCCCTGTCCACCTGGCGCTTCCGTTTGATCTGCTGACGGCCGAAACCGGCATCGCGGATCTGCCCGAGGCGCCAGCAGACCAGCCGGCTGCCGTGCTGGATGCGGCGAAGCTGGACCTACTGGCTGAACTGTTGAATGCGGCTCGCCGCCCGCTGGTATTGGCGGGACCGACGAGCGCGCGGTCGCACAGTCGGTCCGCCCGCGCGGCCGCGGAAGCTGCGCTCGGCGTGCGCATCATTCCGATGGAAAGCCCGCGCGGGCTGAAGGATCCTTCGCTGGGCGCGTTGGCCGGCATCATGCCTGGCGCCGATCTGATCGTGCTGGCGGGAAAGTGCCTTGACTTCACGCTGGGATTCGGCGGCACGGGTGCGCTTGGCGATGACGCACGCGTCGCGGTGATCGATCCGGACCCTGCGATGCTGGAACGCGCGGGCCGTCTTCTCGGCGAGCGTCTGGTGTTGGCGTTCCAGGCTGATCCCGTTGCAGCGCTTGCGTCGATACGGGTGGCGCAAGCTCCAGCCGAACGTCTTTCGTGGCGCGATCAGGTCGATGAAGCGCTGCAAAGCCGGACGGTGAAGACGTCGTCTGCTCCAGCAGAAGGCGCTTTGGGTCCGCGCGCGCTGTGCGAGACCGTGCAGGCATTCCTGGCGTCCGCACCCGATCCGATATTGATCTGCGATGGCGGCGAGTTCGGTCAGTGGGCGCAGGCGTTCTGCCAGGCGCCGGTACGCATCATCAACGGCATGTCCGGCGCGATCGGGGCAGGCGTCTGCTACGCCATCGCTGCGAAGATCGCGCGGCCTGAATCCATGGTCGTCGCCATGATGGGCGACGGCACCGCCGGCTTTCACTTGATGGAGCTGGATACGGCCGTGCGCGAAGGTGCGGCGGTCATCGCGGTGATCGGCAATGATCTGCGCTGGAACGCCGAACACTTGATTCAAGTGCGCACCTATGGTCCGCAGCGGCTGATTGGCTGCGAGCTTTCACCGACGGCGCGCTATCACGACGTGGCGTCTGCGCTGGGCGGCGCGGGTTTTGCGGCACACGACGAGGATGGTCTGGCCTACGCGTTGAAAGCGGCCGCCGAAAGCGGCCGGCCAGCCTGCATCAACGTAGCTCTGGCAGGCGAGGCCGCCCCGGTTTTCAACGCGGCATCGACGGCGTCAACAAGCGGACATTGAGCAGGTTGCTGGTCAGCGTCCGCGATCATCCCGCGCGCGCGGTGCCCGGCGATCCTGCAGGTTTTGCCGGGCAGGCGGGCGCTACGCCGACGCCCGCCGCGGCAGCCACCGCCAGAACACGCCCGCCGCCACCAGCCCCAACGTCCCCACGCCAAACGACGCCCCACCCAACGACAACAACGCCGTCAGCGCCGACAACGCCACCGGCCCGCCGCTCGCACCCAGATCGGCCATAAACCGCCAGATACCCAGAAACTGCGTGCGGGCACCGGGGGGCGCGGCGTCCGCGCCCAGCGTCATGACGATCCCCGACCCGATGCCGTTGCCAAAGCCCAGCAGCAGCGACACCAGGATGAAGCTCGTCACGCCGCCTGTCAGCGGAATCGCCATCAGGCTCAAGCCCATCAGCAGCGTGCACGGCAGCGCCACCCACAGCCGGCCGCGCTGGTCCATGACCTTGCCGGCGGGATAGAACACCGACATGTCGACCGCCGCGACCAGTCCGTAGACAAGCGACGTGGTGGTGGCGTCCAGCCCAAGGTGGTCAGCCCACAGCGGAATCACCACCTGGCGCGATGCCCGCAGCGCGCTGATCAGCATCACGCCGACACCCAGCGTGGCGTACACGCTGCGATGGTCGCGCGCGACTTCGCCGATGCGTGCACGCGGCGCGCCGGCTGCCTTGGCGTGCGAGGGCTCGATGTCGGGCGCCTTGATGGCGATGAAGCCCGCGCCGAGCATGGCGCAGACCGCAATCCAGTACGCGCCGTCCAGCCCCATGAAGTGAATCAGCGCCGCGCCCGCGAAGGGGCCGATGAAGGTGCCGATCCGCGTCGTGCCGCCCAGCGTGGACAGGGCGCGCGCGCGGTACGTCAGCGGCACGACCTCGATCATGTAGCTTTGGCGCGCCAGCTGGAACACCGATTGCGCGCAGCCCTGCATCAGCATGGCCAGCGCCAGCACCCAGAGATGCGGCACGCCGATCACCAGCACCAGACCAGCGACGCTCAACAGCGCGGCGCCGGCCATCGCGCGTTTCTCGCCGAAGCGTTCTGTGATCAGCGCGGACGGAATGTTGGAGAGCAGCGAGCCGACGCCGATGAGGGCGGCGATGAGGCCGGCGGCCGCGAATGACGCGCCTTGTTCCCGCGCGGTGAGCGCGATCACGGGAAGGATGGCGCCGTTGCTGATGCCGTAAAGCAGCGACGGGCCGAACGCCGGCACGGCGATCTGCTTCAGATTGAAAGATTCGGGATGCGACATGAGGGGGGCGTGAGCGCGGGACTGCGCCGCGGTCATCGATGCGGGATTCCGAGAGTGTATCGAAAGCCTTTCGCGCCCGGCTGTCAGCAGCCTGACAGCCCACTTGGCCAATCGCGGCACTCCGGTCACCTGAACAACGCCGACGTTTCTCCGGGTTTCTCCCTATTTGCATACGTATGCAAGGCTTTGAAAGTGCCCTCCATCGATGAACTTTCAACGCTTGCAGGACCTGAGACCATGATCCGTTATCTGAAGCGCGGCCGGACCGCCGCCGTCAAGACCGACGACGACGCCAAGGTGCGCGCCACCGTCGAAGACATCATTCGCGACATCGAAACCCGTGGCGACGACGCCGTGCGCGATTACAGCCGCAAGTTCGACAACTGGGACCCGGCGGACTTCCGCCTGTCGCGCGCCGAGATCGAGGCGGCGCGCAAGCAGTTGTCGGCGCGCGAGATCGAGGACATCGCGTTTGCCCAGAGCCAGGTCCGCAACTTTGCGCAAATCCAGCGCGACTCGATGCGCGACGTCGAAGTGGAAACCTATCCCGGCGTGGTCCTGGGCCACAAGCACGTGCCGATGAATGCGGTGGGCTGCTACATCCCGGGCGGCAAGTATCCGCTGCTGGCCTCGGCGCACATGAGCGTCCTGACCGCCAAGGTGGCGGGCGTGAAGCGCATCGTGTCCACGGCGCCGCCGTATCAGGGCAAGCCGCATCCGGCCATCGTGACCGCGATGGACATGGCGGGCGCCGACGAGATCCTGGTGCTGGGCGGCGTGCAGGCCGTGGTGGCGATGGCGGTGGGCACGCCCAGCGTGGCGCCGGTGGACATGCTGGTCGGCCCGGGCAATATGTTCGTGGCCGAAGCGAAGCGGCAGTTGTATGGCCGCGTGGGCATCGACCTGTTTGCAGGACCCACCGAGACGCTGGTGATCGCCGACGACAGCGTGGATGGCGAGCTGTGCGCCGTCGATCTGCTGGGTCAGGCGGAACACGGCCCCACGTCCCCCGCCGTGCTGCTGACCACCAGCGAACAACTGGCCCGCGACACGCTGGCCGAAGTCGAGCGCCAGTTGGCGATCCTGCCGACGGCCGGCATCGCGGCCAAGGCCTGGGCCGATTGCGGCGAGGTCATCGTCTGCGATAGCGACGAGGAAATGCTGCAGGTGGCCGATGACCTGGCGTTCGAGCACGTGCAGGTCATGACGCGTGATCCCGATTACTTCCTGAACCGGATGACGAACTACGGCGCGCTGTTCCTGGGACCGCGCACCAACGTCAGCTTTGGTGACAAAGTGATCGGCACCAACCACACGCTGCCGACGAACCGCAACGCACGCTACACCGGCGGCCTGTGGGTGGGCAAGTTTCTCAAGACCTGCACCTATCAACGGGTGCTGACGGACGAGGCCAGCGCGGCGATGGGCGAGTATTGCTCGCGTCTGTGCCACATGGAAAATTTTGCGGGCCACGGCGAGCAGGCCAACATCCGCGTGCGCCGCTATGGCAATCGCCCCGATCTGCCGTGGTATCAGCCGGTGGAGGCCCAGGCATGATTGCGCTGCCCAAAGGACCGGACTTCCGCCTGGACGGACGCCGCGCCCTGGTGACGGGCGGCAGCGGCGGCATCGGGCTGGCGGCGGCCGCCGCGCTGGGGCGCGCGGGCGCGCATGTGACGGTGGCGGCCCGGCGCGAGCCGGAGCTGGCACAAGTGTGCGAAGCCTTGCGCACTGAGGGCATCGGCTGTGCGCCGCTGGTGCTGGACGTGACGGATTCCGCGGCCGTGGACCAGGCGGTCGCGCGCGCCGAGCCCTTCGATGTCCTGGTCAACAATGCGGGCATGAATCGTCCCAAGCCGCTGGTCGAGCAGTCCGACGAGGACATCGACGCGGTGCTGGACCTGAACGTGAAGGCGGCCTTCTACACCAGCCGGGCCGTGGCGCGCCGCCTGCTCAAGGAAGGCCGAGCAGGATCCATCGTGAATGTCTCGTCGCAGATGGGGCACGTGGGCAGTCCGCGGCGCACGCTGTATTGCGCCAGCAAGCACGCGCTGGAAGGCATGACGCGCGCATTGGCATGGGAATTGGGTGCCGCCAACATCCGCGTGAACACCGTGTGCCCGACCTTCATCGAAACGCCCATGACGGCGGGCATGCTGGAGCAGCCCGGGTTTCGGGACTGGGTCTGCGCACGCAACGCGCTGGGCCGCGTCGGCCGCCTGGACGAGGTGATGGGCGCGATCGTGTTCCTGGCCAGCGACGCATCCAGCCTGATGACGGGCAGCGCGCTGATGCTGGATGCGGGATGGACCGCGGCATGAGGACCGCGCCTCGCGCGCAGGACGTGGCGGATCTGGCGCAGGTCTCGCAGTCCGCCGTCAGCCGCACGTTCACCCCGGGCGCCAGCGTGTCGGAAGAGACGCGGCGCAAGGTGCTGGCGGCCGCGCAGAAGCTGGGCTATCGGCCCAACGCGCTGGCGCGCAGCCTGATCACCCGCCGCAGCCGCATCGTGGCGCTGGTGATGAGCTATCTGGAAAACCAGTTCTACCCGCTGGTGATCGAGCGGCTGTCGCAGAAGCTGCAGAAAGAGGGCTACCACGTGCTGATGTTCATCGCCGAGGTGGACGAGGCGGCAGACGGCGTGTTGGCCGAGATCCTGCAATACCAGGTTGACGGCATCGTCATGGCGTCCGCCATGCTGTCGTCCAACGTGGCGCGCAGTTGCGCGGAAGTTGGCGTGCCGGTGGTGCAGTTCAATCGGGTGTCCATTCTGGGCGGCCTGGCGCGTCACGCCAGCAGCTCGGTCACGTCCGACAACTATGCGGGCGGCCAACTGGTGGCGCGCCTGCTGGCGGCACGCGGCTACCGGCGCTTTGGCTATCTGGCGGGGCTGGAGGATTCTTCCACCAGCATCGAACGCGAACGCGGCTACCGCGACGCCTTGCGGGAACTCGGCCACGACGTCGCCTGCCGCGAAGTGGGCCACTACGACTTCGATCTGGCGCAGGCCGCCGTGCGCCAAATGTTTGCCGCCGATCCGCCGGACGCGCTGTTCGCCGGCAACGATCACATGGCGATTGCGGCGCTGGACGTGCTGCGTCAAGAACTGGGCCTGCGCGTGCCCGAGGACGTGGCCGTCGTGGGCTTTGACGACGTGCCGCAGGCCGCGTGGGGCGCGTATCGCCTGACTACCGTGCGCCAGCAGGTCGAACCCATGGTGGACGCCACCGTCGCCCTGCTGCGCGAACAGATGCAGGCCGAGCTGCGGCCGCGCGACATCGTCATTCCCTGCAGCCTGGTTGAACGCGCAACGGTCCGGGGGCAGGCCTGACAACACCCTTTACCCTTTTTTCCGGCACTACCCAAAAAAAGCGCGCACAGACCGCGCTCATTGACACCAGGAGACAAACGCATGCGCAGCATTTTTGTACGCACCCTGACGGCCGTCGCGGCCATCGGGCTGACCGCCGGCATGGCCCACGCCCAAGGCGGCGCGCCCGCCTGGCCGACCAAGAACATCCGCTACATCGTGCCGTTCTCGCCGGGCGGCGTGTCCGACGGCGTGGCACGGTTGATGGCCGAGCAATTGAGCGCTCGTCTTGGGCAATCGGTCATCGTCGAGAACAAGCCGGGCGTGTCTGGCATCGTAGGCACGCAGCAGGTGGCGCGCGCCGAGCCCGATGGCTACACCATCGTGGGCGGCACCATCACCACGCATGCCGTCAACCCGTTCTTCATCAAGTCGCTGGGCTATGACCCCGTCAAGGACTTTACGCCGGTCGGCTTGGTGGGCATGGTCAGCAACGCGCTGGTGGTGCGCGCCGACAGCCGCTTCGATACGGTGCAGCAGGTGATCGACGCCGCGCGCGCCGACCCGGACGGCCTGACCTACGGCACAGCCGGCGCGGGCACGTCGCAGCATCTGTCGGGTCAGCTCTTTCAATCGATTTCGGACACGCGGTTGCGCCAGATCGTTTACAAGGGTGGATCGCAGTCGATGGTGGATTTGATCGGCGGACAGATCGACATGGTGTTCGAGACCGTGGCGGCCGCGCGTCCGATGATCGATGCCAAGCGGGTCAAGGTGCTGGGCGTCACGTCGGCAGCGCCGCTGGCGGATCTGCCGGGGGTCAAGCCGCTGGCCGAACTGGGCTTGCCGGGCTTTGCGATGCAGTCTTGGCAGGGCATCTTCGCGCCGGCAGGCACGCCCGCGCCGGTGGTGGAGCGGCTGGGACGCGAGATCGCGGCCATCGTCAATACCCCCGACGTGCGCGCCAAGCTGCTGACGTTGGGCGTGGCGCCCGACGGCCGCGGTTCGGCGGAATTCTCGAAGTTCCAACGCAGCGAAATCGAAAAATGGGGCAAGGTGATCAAGGACGCCGGCATCCAGGCCGACTGACCCCGCCCCGACAAAGGAGACTTGCATGACCGATCCCCGCTTCCCGCTGGACGGCCGCCTGCCGGACATGCTGCGCAGTGGCAAGCCGCTGCGTGGCCTGTTCAACGGCTTGCCTAGCCCGGCCATCGTCGAGATGTGCGCGTATGCCGGCTTCGATTTCATCATTCTGGACAACGAGCACGGCAGCGCCGATTTCGGCATGACCGAGCACATGCTGCGTGCCGCACGGGCCGCGGGCATCGTGCCGATCGTGCGCTGCTTCGAGCAGGACTTGCCGCGCATCCTGGACATGGGCGCAAGCGCCGTGCAGGTGCCCATGGTGGAAAGCGCCGAGCAGGCACGGCGCCTGGCCGGCATGATCCACTATCCGCCGGTGGGCCGCCGCGGCAGCGCCTTCAGCACGCGCGCGGCGGGTTACGGGGCATTCGGCGGCGCCGGTCACACGCAGCGCAGCAATGACGGCATCGGCTTCATCGCGATGATCGAAACGCCCGAGGCCATTGCGGCGGCGGGCGAGATTGCGGCGGTGGACGGCGTGGATGCAGTGTTCATCGGGCCCAACGATCTGGCGCACGCGATGGGCCACGGCAGCGACTGGAATGCCGACCCCGTGCAACGCGCCATCGAGTCCGGGCTGCGCGCGATCGCCGGGGCGGGTAAGTGCTCGGGCATCATCGCGCTGACGCCGCAGGACGAGGAGAAGTACGGCGCCATGGGCGCGCGCTATTTTGCCAACGTGTCGACCAGCATCATCACCCGCGCGCTGGCGCAGGCTGCCTCGGCCGGACGCGAGGCGAAGCCGCCCGCCTATTGACGCTATCCGCCCACCGCCCGGCAGAACGCCTGCGCATCGCCGTCGATGATGACGCCGGACGGCAGATAACCCTCGCGCTGTTTCGTGGCGCGCAACTGCTGCGCCAGCGCCGCATCGCCGCCCACCGCGTACACGAAGACGCGCACGGATTGCGCGGCGGCGTCGCGCAGCAGTTGCGGGTTGGCGGACAGCGTCAAGGCGTCCACGTGCACGCCCACGGGCGCGCCTACGGTGGCGGACAGATTGGCCAGCCACTGGCGCGTCAGCTTGGGGGCGGTGGCGCGCTGCGATACGTACTTGCCCAGCGGGTTCGCTCCTAACGACTCCGCATGGCGCGGGTCGAACACGATCAGGCCCAGGTATCCCTGCCGGTCGGTGCCGCGCACGCAGCGCAGCGCCTCGGGGAAGGCGGACGTGATCATCCAGTTGCCGTGCGGCAGGGCAGCCTTCATGCCGGCGACCAGCTTGGATACCGGCGCGCAGTCGCGGTAGACGACCTTCAGTTCCGCATTGAAGGTCTTGGCGGGCCGCGCGGCGGCGACGCGCAGCGCGTCAGTCAGGAAAGGCGGGGGCGCGCCGCCACCCGCTCCCGTCAACTTGGCGTCGCGCCATTGGTCGCTGGACAGTTGCAGCACGGCCTTGCGCCCGACGCCGCTTACCGTCCTGCCGGTCAGCAGGTCGTGGTGCAGCACCCAGGTGCCGTCCTTCAGGCGCTGCATGTCGATTTCAACGCCATCCCACGCGCCGGCATAGGCCGCGCGAATCGAGGCCAGGGAATTTTCGGGCAGCGCGGGCGCGCCGCGATGCGCGTGCACCTGCATGCCCAGGCACGCGGCGCCGGCGCCGGACCACGGCAACGCGGCGGCCAGCAGTGCGGCAATCAGACGGCTAGCCCGCATCGCCGTGGTATCCGAACCTGAAGCCGCCCAGCACCGTCGTGCGCACGGCTTCGTTGAAGGGGTAGGTGTAGGCCTGGCCCACGACAATCACGTGCGCCACGTTGGCCAGCACGCGGCGCCGCAGCGCCTGGCCGATGGATTCGTCGTCGCGGCCGCCTTCCACGCGCGACATCTGCTGGAAGAGTTGGCTTTGCGTCACGCCGTTCTGCATGAACGAGAACGCCGTCCAGACGCAGGCCAGCGTCAGCACCAGCGCCAGACCCGCCGCGCGCGTGGCGGTGCGCCCCGGCTGCTGGCCGGCCGGCGTGCGCAGCCAGACGACAAGTTTGACGATCAGGTAAAGCAGCTTGCCAAAGTGGCCCACCGCGCCCAGCAGCGAAAACAGCAGCGCAACCGGCGGCACGATCGCCGCCCGCGCGGCGTCCTCGCCCAGCTTCTGATGCTGGCCGCCGCGCGTGAAGTCAGCGCTGCTGGCGGAAAAGCGCGGCATGGCTTCGTCCACGGCCCGGTCCAGCATGCCGTCGTACAGCCGCTTGAAGCCGGCGGCGTCGGTGTAGTTGGGCGCGACGTTCATGGTGGCCGGCACCATCAAGGTCTGGCGCAGCAGCTTCTGCACGCCGGGGCGCGCCACGAAATCCTCGTACGACAGGCCGGGCGGGATGGCGTCGCCTTCGACATGCACGGTGCGGCTGCGCATGGTCCGCCAGTATTGCTGCGCGACCGCCTCATTGAAGGTGGCGCGATCGTGCGGTTGCCAGCCGGACGGCACGGGAATGCGCTTGCGCACGTCCTGCACCACGCGGCCCTGGTAGCGGGCCGGCACGCTCTCGGGCGTCCAGCCGCGGCGCGACAGGTTGCGGCGGTAGTCGCCCCACGCGCGATCCTGCTCGCGCGCCAGGCCGATATCCGACGGGACCGGCACGCCGGCATATTTCTTCCAGCGCTCGGCCACGGACTGCATCACGCTGGTGTAGACCTGGTGATAGCCGCGGATGCCCGGAGACGTCATGCGGACTTCGCGGTCATCGAAGGTGAAGGTCTTCATCTGGCGCTGCAGGTCGGTGCGGATGACCTGGCGCTTCTTGGGTTCGACCTTTTCGTCGAGATTGTCGATGTTGGACAGCAGCACCTGGAACACCGCCAGGAACGCCTTGCCCTCGGGCCGCGCGTAGACGCCGTCGTCCACCAGCCCGTCCAGATGCAGGTCGCCCTGCACCAGCGAGCGTTGCAGCAGGCCGGCGTTGGTGGCAATGCGGCGGAATTCGCCGTCGCGCGAGTCGACCAGCACGTTCACCATCATCTTGATGGCGCTGAAGACGAGCAGCGCGGTCACGGCGCAGGCCACGGCAATCTTCAGGTACGACGGCCGGCCGCCGGTGGCAAGCCGCCGGGTCAGCATCAGTTGCAGCACCACCAGCGCGGCGGCAATGCCGGACAGGGTGCGGCCGAAGAACTCCAGTTCCTCGATATCGTGCGGCGTGGCGCGGCTGCCCACGACATCGAGCAGCCGGGCGTTAAAGCCTAGTTCAAAGCTAAGGTAGATGACCGTCAGGACGATCAGGAACAGGATCTGGCGAATCTGGGCTTGGCGCACGGTCAATCCCTAAGGTCCAGACGGGTCGACGTGATTTCCTCTTCGGGCAGGTCCAGTTTGGCCGGCACGCGCGATGCCGCGCCCGAGCGTGGCGCTGCGGGCGCGTCGCCCGTGGATACGCGTTGCGGGGGCGGCGGCACGACGCGGCCCGCGGACGAATCACTGCCGGCCGTCTGCGTCTGAACCGCTGCGGGGGTATTGGGGGCCGCGCGGCGGCCGCCGCCGGCAGGCCTTGCCGCCTTGCCCGATCGAGCCGCCGGCGCGGCGGGCGGCGGATAGACGCCGTGCAGCCGGATCGAATCCATGTACCCGGGCGGATACAGCGACTCGTCGGCAAACGGCTTGGCGCGCGGATTCAAGCCCGCGACGCTCTTCACGTTGCCGCGGCGCATCCGGCCGTCCTGCGTGTAGACAAAGCGCTCGATCGCCGAGCCCTTGGGGAAGTCGAAAGTCAGGGCGCTGCGGTCATCCTGGACCAGCACGACCGGCCGGTCGCGGCAATTGCCCACGTCCCACGACAACACGTCGGAGCCCTGGATGGCCAGCACGGTATAGCGGTAATCGCAATTGCGGCGCTGGGTCTCGATGACGACCACGGTGCGCGGGCCGATGTTCTCGGTGCGGGCGATGCGCGCGGCCTCGACGTTGTTCAAGGGCACCACGCGCTGGTTGCCCGACAGCTTCACCGAGAAGTTCTTGCCTTCGCGGCGCAGGGTGCCCAGTCCGCCATCCTGCAGCGGGAACTGGCCGATCTCGGTGCCGAACAGGGCGGCGGTGTCCACGCCGTACACGAGGTTGCCCCGCGAATTGGTCTTGACGGCGCAGGCGGACAAGCCCGCCAGCAGCAGGAAGCTGGCCGCAAGGCGAAGGATCAACGAACGGGATACGTGCAGGCGCAATGACATCATGGGAGGCGGAAAACCAGGCGCCGCACGGGCGCCTTTTTCGTCAAAGCCCTGCAATGTATCGCAAAGTTACAGCGCAGGACCAGACTTGTTTCAATTGCGCCGGGCGCGTCGAGCCGTGTGGGGGCGCAAACCGGCGCGGGTTTGGCGCCTCAGTTGGCGGACTGCTTCAGTTCCATCGACAGTTTCACCAGATCGTGCACACCGTTGCGAATGGCGGCCACGTAGCGGGCCACGGTGGCGCGCAGCAGGGCGATGTCGGGCAGGGTGTCGGGCGCGGCCACGAAGCTTTCGACCGAGGCCGATACGCGCGCGGGGCGATCGGCGTCCTCTTGCGGCAGCGTCAGCTTGATGGCCTTGCAGCGGTTGTTCACGACGTTGATGACTTCAAGGAACTGGCCGCGCGTCAGGTTCAGTTCGTCTGCCTGCACGAAGGCGGGATAGACGAGGCGCAGGAATTCCGGGTCCGAATCGCTCAGGCTGAAGTACATGATGCCCATGTCGGGATGCTTGAAGACCACGTCGCCTTGCTCGTCAAAGCTGGCGACAAGGCCCAGTTCTTCTTGCACCACGGTCTGGTACAGGGCGGACAGCGGGGTGGGGGTGGACATGATTCAACGCTCCGTTGGTGGTAAGTGAGAAAAAAGACGAGCCCATGACCCTTGCTACGCGCCGTCTTGAAAAAGGTTCGAAAAATTTAGCGTCGAAGGATAAACCGAACCCGGCAAATCAATTGGCCGAAAAAAGGGCGAAAAAAAAATCGAACCTTTTGCGCCGCGGCGCGTAGCGATCAGTACCGGCATCCAGACCGGCATCCGCCTCACGCAAAAAAGGAAACACCATGCAGGACAAAGCACAAGACGTATTGACGCAGGCCAAGACCCACGCGGCCCGCTGGGCGGCCATTGCGGTGCAGCGCGTCAACCGGGGCGACGCGGCGGGCGCGTTGCTGTTTCTTCTGGGCACCACGCTCTTTGCCGTGGTCTCCGTGCGCATGATGGGATCGGGCGCCAGCCTGAGCTTCTATGACCTTTTGCGCTTGCAGAACGGCGGCAGCGTGCAGGGCGCGATCGCAGGGCAGGGGACCGGCGCGGGCTTCTATGCCGTGTTGTGGCTGCTGGCCGTCGTGGGGCCGCTGCTGCCTTCGCTGCTGGACCATCGCGCGGCGCGCCTGGGCTACTTCGCGCCGCTGGCGTTGTGGATCATTGCGTTGGCGGGCGTGGTCTCGCAGGTGCAGGAGTTCATGAATGCGACGCGCCAGTTTGCGGGCTTCATGGGCAATTCGCGCGCCGGCCGCAGCCTGGCGGGCGACATGGCGTCCAACCTGTGGAGCGGCCTGTCGTTCGGATTCGGCTTCTATCTGTCCGTCGCCATCGCGCTGGCCTTCACTGTCCGCGGGGTCGCCGCGTTGCGCCGCCGCGCTTGATTTTCCGCCCCTGCGCAGCTAAGGTGCCGCAGCCCCAAGATCCTGAACCATGAACACGCTCGAATCCAAGCGCTACGTCATCGACAACGTCGACGCGCTGCTGCGCATCATGCACGCCGACCCGCGCTACGCGCTGGCGTTTCGGAACAAGGCCGAGCAGCACATCACGCTGAAACTGCGCAGAAAGTTCTTCAATACGCCTCCCGAAGGCGTGGTGGACGCGTTCAACAACGCGCTCATGAAGTTTCTGCAGACGCGCAGTTTCAAGGACGAGGTCCTGTTGCACGGCCAGCCCGAGGGCGGGTGGACGGCGCATGAGCTGGCGGTCAGCAAGCTGGGCGGCTACCTGTACCGCGGATCGCTGCACGAGCTGATCCAGTTTCATCGCCGCACGCGGAACGAGGTGCAGTGGGCCGGTGCCGAAGATGGCGGCGATGGGGACGGCGCGGCGTTTGACGACGTACGGGATGTGGCGGATGCCTCTCCCTTTGCCGACCCCGCGCACGCGTATGAGCACCTGTCGGTCGTCAAGCGCATGCGCGACTGCCTCAACAAACTCAGCGACACGCTGAAAGCCACCATGTTCCTGTATCTGGACGACATGCCGATGGAACAGATCGCCCGGCAGCAGGACCTGCACGTGCCCACCGTGAAGAGCCGCCTGCACGCCGCGCGCAAGCTGGTGACTGAATGCACCCGCAAGGGGATGGACTGATGATGGCTGAAGACCGCGTGCTGTCCTATCTGTCCGGCGAGCTGGACGCCGATGCCCGTCGGGCCTTCGAGGCCGAGCTCGCGCGCGATCCCACATTGCGGGAGGAGCTGGAAGCGTGGCGCAATCTGGCCGAGGCGCGCCAGCTGGCGCATAACGAGATCGGGCAGGGCGAGCGCGATGCAGCGTTCTTGCGTGCGTTGGCGCAGCGTGTGGAGGCTGCGCATGCGTCTGCTGACGAACCGGCGCGTGCGCCTGCGTCTGCGCGTGCGCCGGTGTCTTCGCCCGCGCCGGGGTCGCGCGTGCGGCGCTTGTGGCAGTGGCTGTGGCCCACGCCCGCCAGCCCGTTGATGCCGCTGGGCTGGGCGCTGGCGATCATGCTGTCCGTCGTGGTGGTGCAGCAGGCGCCGGTGGAAGGACCCGGGGGCGTCATGTCTGACGACGTCCTGACGCGCGGCGGCGCTTCTTGTCCGCGGCTGGTGGTGGATCTTCCCGATGCTCTGACGGCGCGGCAGTTGCGCAATACCTTGTCCCAGTACGCGGTGTCCATCGTCGACGGTCCCGATACGGACGGGCGATACGTCCTGGCCGCCGCGCGTGAGTCGTCGCTGCGCGATGCCGCGACGGCGCTGGGCGCGCTGTCGGCCACGGATGCGCCGGCTGGCGCGTGTCCGAAACCTTGAGGCCCGGCGCAAGCTCGGAATAACGTCCACCGCAAAGCCCAATCAAAAGTCAGACCACGAGTTCCCTATGAAGCCCATCAAAGAACCAGCCGGCGCCAGCATGCCGGACGCGCGGCCGCAACCCCTCATGCGGCGCCGCCTACTGGCCGCGCTGATCGGCGCGGGGCTTTGCGGCGGGCACGCTGGCGCCGTGTTCGCGGCGGGCGCCAATGCCCGAGGGCTGAACAACCGGAACATGATGGACGAGGCGCCGGCCCGCTCTGGCGCGCCAACACCCCAGCCGACCACGCCCGCGCCCGCGCCGGACGACGGTCCCTCCGCCAATGCGTCGGATCCCAAGACCGCATCGGACGCCAAAACCGAACTCCAGGCCGACCCCGAAGCCAAATCCCAACCCACACCCGCCAAGCGCCGCTACGCGCTCGTGATCGGCAACGCGCACTACGCCGTTCCCGCGAACGTGCTGGTCAACCCGGTCAACGACGCCCGCCTCATCGCTGACTCACTGCGTCAGCGTCAGGTCGACGTGACCTTGCTCACGAACCTGACCACGGCGCAGATGGAAGCCGCCGTCGACGACTTTGCCCTTCGCGCCGAAGGCGGAGACCTGGCGCTGATGTACTTCGCCGGACACGCCGTCGCGGTGGACGACGTGAACTATCTGTTTGGCGTGGACCTGCCCCTGCCGCTGGGTGAAGTGCGCATCCGCTCGGCGCAGCAAAGCTCGCTGAGCCTCAAGCGCGTGTCGCAGGCGCTACGTCGCGCAAACGTGCGCGCCCGCCTGATGGTGCTGGACGCCTGCCGCACCAACCTGACCCGGGGCACGCCCGGCGCGGGCCTCGTGCATGCCGTGCCGGCGGGCGGCGAACTCATCGCCTTCTCCACGCAGCCGGGGGCCACCGCCGAAGATGGCTTCGGCAACGACGGCCCCCGCCACAGCCCCTACGCCTACTACTTCGCGCAAGGGCTGCGCGCGCTGCCCGGAACCGCGCCGGTGGAGACCTTCTTCAAGCAATTGACCGCCGACGTGCAGGTGGCCACCGCCTACCGGCAGATTCCGCACTACGCCAGCAGCCTGGTCGGCACCGTCACGTTCACCACGCTGGCGGATGGCCAGACGCCCGCGACGCCGGGGGCATCCGGCGGCCAGACGGCCCAGGGCCGAGGCCCGTCGCCCACGCTGGGCCGCGATCTGATCAAGGCCCGCATGAGCGCCTGGGAATACGAGATCGAGCGGGGCGCGCAGTACGTGGACGAGCCCCGGCTGGCGTCCTTGCAGGCGCGCGCCAAAGCAGGCGACGTGGTCGCCATGACCACCTTGGGCCTCATTGCCGAAAACGGCGAGCACGTGCAACAGAACTACGCCGTGGCCGCCCGCTGGTATCAGCGCGCCGCAGATCAGGGCTTCGCGCCCGCGCAAACCTATCTGGGCGAGCTGACCGGCATGGGCCGGGGCGTGCCCAAGAACTACGCCGTGGCCGAACGCCTGTTCCGCGACGCGGCCGAGGCCGGACACCGGCGCGCGGCGATGGACCTGCTGGACGTGCGCGCACGCATGGGCGAGCCGATCGACCCGCGCGAATGGGCCAAGGTGCTGCAAGACGCCGCGCTCAATCCTGTCGGTTTCCCCATGCCCGGCATGGCGCCCATTCAGGGCCTGCCGGACAACCCGTGGATGCGCGCGCTGGGCGTGCGCCCGCCCGGCCAGCCTTGAGTCCCGCGGCGGCGCGCACAAGGCGTGTCGTGCGCGTCAGGCAGGCCGGTGGTACACGGCCTCGACGTTGTAGCCGTCGGGATCCAGGATGAAGGCGCCGTAGTAGTTCGGATGATATTTCGGGCGTAACCCCGGCGCGCCGTTGTCGCGGCCGCCGGCCGCCAACGCCGCGCGGTGAAAGGCGTCGACTTCGTCACGGCTGCGCGCGCGGAACGCCACATGCACGCGCGGCGTGCTGGGCGTGCCCTGGTGAATCCAGAACTCGCCGCCCGGATCGCCCGCGTCATCGGGCTCGCCGATGCCAAAGCCCATGCCCGTCGCCAGCGCCTTGCGCGGCACATAACCTACCGCCGCAAGCGCGCTCAGGTAGAACGCCCGGCTGCGCTCGAAGTCGCTGACGTGAATCTCGATGTGGTCCAACATACGCTGCTCCTTGGAAAGGCGGCCGCGTGGGCCGGAGAGGTCAGCATAGGTGAGGGGGGCGGGCGAGATCGCTTCGATTTGCAACGTGGGGATACGTGCCCTGGCGTTGGAAATCTTCGCTACTCCGATGCGTTCCTGAAACTGAAGCGAAAGCGCGCGGGTGGTGGGGAAACACCAACGTCGTGAGTCGCTAACGCGCTGGAGACGCCCGGAATTTTTTCCGCAAGCACCGAAAAATGTCGCCTTTGACTCCAGGCTTGCCTGTCGCCCACGACATACAGGCGGCTTTTGGCTCGGCTGACCGCGACATTGAGCAGGTTGGGCTTTTGCGCAGCCCAATCCTTGGCGCCGTGGCGCTGCGGATTGCCACCCAAGACCAGGATGACCACGTCAGCTTCCTTGCCTTGAGTTGTGTGGATGGTGCCGGTCTTTTTGGAATCGAGGCCGAATTTGGTAGCTAGTTCAGACAGCTTTCTTGCGCAGTCCTTGAAGGGGGAAATCAAAAAGATGTCGCCCGCAGGAACGCCTTCCTGCTCCGTCAATTGGCGCACCAGCTCGGTTGCCGCGCTCCCTTCGTTCGGAATCCAGTTGCCTTCACTTGTGTCAGAACGCACGTCGATCCAGTGGCATGCCGGATAGGGCTTTTGCTTAACGGCCTTTCCCTGCACCATCAGGCCGTCGTAGGCGATCTGGTTGCTGATCGAGAACATGGGATCGTCGCAGCGGCGGTGTACGCGCAGCGGGGAGCCAACCCAGATTTTCTCCATGGCTTCGTCGGGCAGCCAAGTGCCCATGGACATGGTCTGATCGGCCAGGCGCTGGGCAGAGCTGTCGCTGGGCCACCAGGTCTTATTTACGCCGAAGTGCTTGGCGAGCGCGCCTTCCAGCCCAACGGGCAGCGCGAGCACGGGTTCAAGCTGGTTGGGATCTCCCACGACCACGATGCGTCGCGCGCGCCAGATCGCGCCCGCCGCCTGCTGGGGAAGCGCTTGGCCGGCTTCATCGATCAGCAGCCAGCCAATGGCTTCGCTGGATACCTGCTTGAACATGCGAGGCATGGACGCGAACGTGGTTGAAAGCACGGGGACGACAAGGCAGAGACTGTCCAGCGCCTGTTGCGCCATTGCTTCGGGCATGTGCTTGCCCGCCAGCCAATCCGAAGCCAGCCCCAAATTGGCAAGCATCTGGGTGGGGTGCCGTTCGATGAAGGCCCGGTGTACCGCCAATGCGGCGAGGAACAATTCCTGGCGCGCTTGCCGCCAGTCAGTCGTCGACCATGGCGAGGAAAGTTCGCGGACGGCGTCGTCCGCGTGATACATGGGCCAGGCAGTGCCGAGCGCTTGCTGCGCCTGTTCCAGCCGGCGCTGCGCCTGGTCGGCGTCTGAAACCGCTTGGGCGTGCGCACTGCGTGCCTGAGCTACCTCGCTTTCCGCTTTGCTGATGCGGGCATCGGCCGCCTTGTGTTTGGCCGTCAGACTGCGCAGGTCGCCATTGGCACGGGTGTGGGTGGTCTCCGCCTTGGCATGGATGTCCGCGAGGATCAGGCGCTGGTTCCACCACTGCCGATGCGCTCGGCCCAAAGTGGAAAGCCAAATCAGAAATCCCGGCTTGGCGGCATCGTGCCGTTCGAGGTTTCGGCTGGCGGCGTCAAGGTGGCCGGAAAGCTCACCGAGCTCCTGTTTCTTGCCGGTTTGAGCTTGTTCGATGTTCTCAAGCTCGCGCCGGATTGGCTCCAGCGCTTCCGTACCACGGCTTGCGGTATCGCTCAGTTGCGCTGCAAGCGCCTTCAGGTCGTCGGCATTCGCGCGCAAGGAGCTGGCGTCAATCAACGCCTGCCGAAGCCGGTTCTCTTTGGTCTGCGCGGAGCGAAAGCCGGCTACCGCGGATTCCCAGCTCAGCACCGGCATGCGGCGTTGGTCTCGGATGCGTTCGAGGTGATAGCGCAGTCCTTCGTCATCATAGGAAAAGGGGAGCTCGTCGGCATTCGAGCGCGGGGCGTCCTTGGTAGGGTCTGGCTTTTTCCACCAGAACCGGGTCATGAACTGTGAGCGGTTGTTTTTCGACCCCATTCGGGCCGCGAGCAGTCCCCAGGCGCTTTTACCCAGTACGCTCGTGGCCAGCCTGGCGTAGTAGTCCGGATAGGCTTGGGTGGGTGTGGATAAGGTGTCGGCAACGCTTTGGGGGACTGCGTTGATGCCGGGCAGTTCGAGAGAGATGTTCTCGACGGCGCCATTGTTTGCCGACGCCACCACGATGGCGTGGCCGCACAACGATGGGTGCAGGGTGTAGTGGCTAAGCGAGGTGTTGCCAAGCTTGGTGGTCTGCTTGACGCCAAACGCGGTCTCGCCAGCTGCAACTAGGCTCGCCGCGCGGGCGGTGACGACGGCGGCAACGACGTCGCGCAGCAATGTCGTCTTTCCAGTTCCCGGTGGTCCATTGACCGCGAAAATTCCGGAAGCGTTCCCGAGTTTTCGCCATAACTCGTTGACGGCCAACTGTTGGCTGAAGGCGAGCGGAAACTCGGAGGGCCAGCTACCTTGCGGCATGCAAGCGGGGCGTAGCGCGTCAAACGCGGCCTGTACGCCCGTCTCGCTGCGGACATCCACCCTTGCGCTCTGATCGCGCGCGGCGTTACCGATGTATTCGCGCAGGCCCGGGCCATAGCGTCCCTGTTCCCAAGCGTCAGACAGGGTCTTGAGGTCGCCCACGAAGAAACTGTTGAGCAATCCGTCGGGCTGGGCGGCGGCATTATCGGGCGTGTTTGGGTTTTCGTCTTTTTTGGGGCGCTTGATCTGGCTGCACCTCGCGACATAAGTGGGCTGGATCAAGTCCTGCGGGAGCAGGCAGTAGTTCGCCACCCACAGTGTCAACGCATCGAACCACGATTGGCCGGGTGGCGTTTCCTCCTGACGCAGTCGGCTCGCCTCGTTCATGAGCCATTGCGTGAGACGCCCGCTAAGCACGTCGAACGCGTGGAATCCCGTTTGCGGAACCGGCGTGCCTTCTTCGGGGGGAGGCAGGGTGCTGGGATCGGTCAGCCCTCCGCTTTCCAACACGGCGATGCCGTCGCGGTAGTGCAGAATTTGACCGGCGGACCAACACGCAAGCGACAACGTGAAGCTCTGTGCGAGCGGGTAGCCGTCTTCGTCGAAGCTCAGATCGAAGAGCCGGCCTTCTCCGGCGGGGCGGCTTTCGCCGAAGACGTCTTCATGCGCGCCGATCCTTTCCTCGATCTGTTGGCATAGCTTGCTGATGTCGTACAGCCCGCACTCCAGCGTGTAGCGCCACATCTTGTCGCGGTCGATGCGCTTGGTCAGATGGCGCGGATAAGCCCATGGGAGTTGAGCGACGACTTGAGGAATCTTGTAGGACGGCCTCGCTGGGTGGCAAGCGTCGGTTCGCTCAATTTTTTGTGGAATGCACGCTTCGATGGCGCGCCAGAATCGAAAAATGGTATCGGTCTGCACGGATCTTCAGTAAGGCTTGGCTGCTGGCCGGAATGACGGCGGCCAATGAACAAAGAGCGAGCGCCCCTGCCAGAGCGTTCGAAAGGATGGTTGTTGCCAATAGTAACTGCAGTACCCTCATCTCGCCGGACTCCAGGGGGAATGCGCGATTGCTAGGAGACCCAAACGCAAATCGGGCCTGCCATCCCAATGGATGACAGGCCCGATCTGCCTGTGAAAGCGCAGGCGGCTCGTGCCGATGCTGCGCGCGGTGTCACCGTCTATCGATCAGAAGCTTTCCCAATCATCATTCGACTGCGCGGGCTTGTGGTCGCCCGGAACGCGCAGCGGACCCCTGGCTTGCGGGGCGGGCTTGGCTTCGGCGCGGCGCCCGTCCGCCGGCTTGCCTGCAGCCGCACGGGAAGACGCCGGCTTGGCCAGCGCGCGTTGCGGCTTTGCGGGCTGGGCGGCGACAGACTGCACTTCCCGCACCTGAGCCACTTGCGGCTGTGCCATCAAACGCGGCGCTTCATCTTCCGCAAGGCGGAAGACGCTGACCAGCTTCACCAGCGTCGCCGCCTGCGAATTCAAACTATGCGCGGCGGCGGCCGATTCTTCCACCAGCGCGGCGTTTTGCTGGGTGGTCTGGTCGAGCTGGTTGATGGCATCGCCCACTTGCGAGATGCCTTGTCCCTGCTCGTGCGCGGCGGCGCCGATTTCGGCGATCAGGTCGGCAACGCGGCGCACCTGCGTCACGATGTCGTTCATGGTGCTTCCAGCTTCGCCCACCAGATTCGAACCGGCTTCGACGTTGCCGACGCTATCGCTGATCAGTTGCTTGATCTCCTTGGCGGCGCTGGCGCTGCGTTGAGCCAGTGCGCGCACTTCGCTGGCCACGACGGCAAAGCCGCGGCCCTGTTCGCCCGCGCGGGCCGCTTCGACGGCGGCGTTCAGGGCGAGGATGTTGGTCTGGAAGGCGATGGAGTCGATGACGGCAATGATGTCGACGATCTTGCGCGAGCTGGCCGAGATGGCGTCCATGGTGCTGACCACGTTGCCGACCACTTCGCCGCCGCGCGCGGCGGCTTCGCTGGCCGAGCCGGCCAGGCTGCCGGCCATCTGCACGGACTCCAGATTCTGCTTCACCGCGGAATTCATCTCTTCCATCGAGGCCGCGGTCTCTTCGACGTTGGCGGCCTGTTCTTCGGTGCGCTGGCTGAGGTCGGCGTTGCCGGACGAGATCTGCGTGGCGCCCGTGGCGATGGATTCACTGGACTGGCGCACCTGGCTCACGAGTTGCGCCAGGTTGGCGCGCATGGCGTCCATGTTGGCCAGCACGCTGGTCTGGTCGCCTTCGCGGCGCTGCACGCGCACTGCCAGGTTGCCCTTTGCGACTTCCTGGGCGATCTGCGCGGCGTAGGCGGGTTCGCCGCCCAGACGACGCATTACGGAACGCACCAGGCCAAGACCCAGGACGCTGCCGATCAGCGCGCACAGCACGATCAGCGCGGTCAGCGTCCAGAACGTGCGTTCGACTGCCGCGGCGGCGTCTTCGGTATCGAGGCGGGCCAATTCTTCCTGGCGCTTGGCCGCCTCCATCAAGATGTTGCGCGCCGCAACGTGCAGCTCGGCCGAATCCTTGTGCAGGACGGTCATCGCGGTCGGGTCGTTGCGGTCGGCCAGGCCTTTGACGTCGTTGACCGCCGCCTTGTAGCGCGTCCAGGTGTCGGCCAGCTTGCCGCCGAGCGCGCGCAGGGCTGGATCCTGCTCTTGCTGCAGACGGTCACGTGCCTGCAACACGGACTTTTCGGATTCTTCGTTCAGGCGCAGTTCGTTCTGGCGGCCTTGCGGATCGGTGTTCCAGATATAGACATACATGCGCCGGAAGTGCGTGGCGCCTTGGCGGGCGGCGTCGACGACGACGCGCAGCGGCATGACGGTTTCCGTGTACATGGCGCGCTGCTTCTGGCTGATGCTCCAGAGCTGCTGCATGGCGATGGCGCCAACGGCCACCAGCATCACGATGAAGAACAGCACCAGTGCGGTCAGGCTGCTCCGGAGAGAGAGATTTCTGAGTTTGGACATGATGGGCACGCGACGGGGGCGCGGAATGCGCCCTCCACCCGGGCACTACAGCACATCATGTTGCGGTGCAATACGGGGAATTGCGGGCGAAAAAGCCGGATTGGCCTCGGCGCTCGGCCGCCAGTTCCGATATGCGGGATTTTTTGTAGTCGGCGGGTCGAAACGGCCGCGTCCGCACGAGGCGCTATGAGGCCCACTGCACGTGTTCTATGCGGTTGCGTCCGTTGGCCTTGGCCAGATACAGCTGTTGGTCCACGGCCTTGATGAAGTCCGCGCGCGTGGCATTGCCTGCCGGAACCACGGTGCCCGCGCCGACGCTGACCGTGATGCGCCTTCCGTGCGGCGACAGCGCATGCACGATGGCTTTTTTCTGAAGCTGGCGCTGGCAGCGTTCGGCCACCTTCCGCGCCACCTCGGCATCGGCTTCGGGCAGCAGCACGACGAATTCCTCACCGCCGTAGCGCGCGACAAAATCGCGCGGACCATCCAGCGCCAGGCTCAGCGTTTCGGCGATTTCGATCAGGCACTTGTCGCCCTGGGTGTGGCCATACAGGTCGTTGTACTGCTTGAAGAAGTCGACGTCGAAAAGCAATACCGACAAGGGCTGGCCCTCGCTGCGGGCGCGTTCCCATTCCAGATCGAAACTGCTGTCGAAGCGCCGCCGGTTGGCGATGTTGGTCAGGCCGTCCTTGAAGGACAGCACCTCCAGTTCCTTCTGCAGGCTTAGCAGCTTTTCTTCGGTTTTCTTGCGTTCGGTGATGTCGAACATGAAACCGATCAGGGCCTCGGGCTCGCCGCTTTCCGTGCGCACCACATGCACCACGTCGCGGATCCACACATAGCCGTTGTCCTTGGTCAACGCGCGGTAGTCGGCCTCGTGGTCGACGCCGGCCTGGGATTGCGAGACGCAGAAATTCACCACGTACTCGCGATCCTCGGGATGCATGCGCATCGCCCAGTCCTCGACGGTGACCCAGCTATCGGTGCTCCAGCCCAGCAGCGCCTCGATCTGGGGGCCGATGTAGGCGAATTTCATCGTGGCCCAGTCGATCTTCCAGGGGATCGCCTTGGTCGATTCCAGCAAAGTCCTGTACACCGCGCTGTCGTTGAGAAGCGTACTGTCGTCAGCCATGCTTGATCCTTCCGGGATTCCGAGGAACGAGCACTGTAGCCCGAAGCGGGCGGCGACGGGAACCTGCTCGATGACAGTTTGCGGTCAGGTTGACTAGAACGGCACCGCCAGCTTCAACGACCCAGAGTGGCTGGAGCCGCGCGACGCGAACTCGCCGTCGTACTGAAGGCGGAAGTCCACCTTGCCGGCGCTGGCCACCTGCAAGCCCGCCCCGACGCGGCCGATGACGTTGTCGGTGGGCATGCGGGTGGTGAATTTGCCGGCGCTGGACGACGCGCCTTGCAGGCGGGCGGTGGTCTCCCAGCCGTCTTCCGACAGGAACGAGACGCCCGCGTAGGCAAACGGCCGCATCATCGCGCCCTGCGGCAGGTCGACGCGACCGCCGATTTCCAGGGTGGGCGCCAGGCCAAGGACGAATTGGTCGCTGCTGTCCACCTTCAGGCGCAATGCATCGCCCGATTCGCTGTAGCCGGCCATGCGCGAGTAGCTGGCGGTCAGGTCGGCGTACGGCTTGAGGTAGAAGTTGCCCTGGTCGAACGTACGGGCCGCGCGCAGGCGGGCGCCGAAGCTGTAGACATTGGGGGAGCTTGTCGCTTCGTTGTCGAAGTTGGCGATGGCCAGGTTGCGGGTCAGGTCGTACGAACCATAACCGCCGCCCAGCGCGCCCGAGAACGTCCACGGGCCGGCCTGCCGCTTGAGCACGACGCCCGCGTAGCCCGAATCGCCCGAGCCGCTGACCCGGCGGTCGTCGCCCCGGACACGGGTGTTCTGGTAGGCCATCGAGCCGCCCAGATACCAGTTGGGAGCTACTTCGCGCTGTCCGCCGAACTGGTAGGTCTGGCTGTCGTAAGAGAAGCCGGACGAGCCGTTTGCAGCGTCCTGGTTGGTGCGGCGGGCGGTGACTTCGCCCCACAGGCAGTTCTGCTCGCGGGTCAGCGAGCCGCTGCCGGCGAAGGTCGGGCACGACATCATGGCGTTGGAGAAGCGCGCCATGCCGAACTGCATCTGCGCGGCGGGCGCCAGCGCCACGCCTGGAGACAGATCCGACACCCGGTCCTGATAGGCGCGCGCGCCGTTGCGGGAGGCGGTATCCAGCACCGCGTACAGGCCGGACAGCGCGGCCGCGCCGCCTTGGTCCCACGTGCGCTGCAGGTGCGTGGCGATGCGGGATTGATTGCGCTTGAGCTGCATCGAGCCGGCATTGAAATCGGCGCCTGCGACATGGATGCGGGTGGTATTGCCGAACTGCCGGGTTTCGTAGTCGAAGACAGGCGAATCGACGCCGGTCAGGGTGCCCGTGCGTGGGCCGTTGACGGTCAGGACCGACAGTTCGCGATTGGGCATGAGGGCGCGCGGCGCGATCATCATGCCGCCAGCCAGCGTCGCGGGACCGTTGACGGTCAGCGTGTCCACGTCCATCACGTTGAAATCGGCGCCCGCCTGCAGCACGCCCGTGGCGGTCTGCGTCAGCGTACCGATCAGCGTGGTGCCGGCAAAGCGCGTGCGGGCGGTGCCCAGCGACGCGCCTTGCGTGCCGCCCAGCGCGATCAGGCCGGTGTTGGTCAGTGAATCGCCCACGAACTGAGCGCCGGCGATGTAGCTGCCGTTGTTGTTCATGGCGCCGCCGTTCAGGTTGACGGATCCGGCGACCGTGCCGTTGTTGGTCACGCCCAGCGTGGCGCCGGTGGCCTGGATGGCGGTGCCGCCATTGCCGGACACGGAGCCAGTCGCGTCGACCACCATTGTGCCGGCCTGATTGCCGTCGATCCATACGCCGGCGCCGTTGGTGGCGGTGCCGCCGCTGACCTGGCCGGCGACCGTGACGGTCGCGCCGGTGTCGGCGTTGGCGCTCTGCGCGAAGATGCCGAAGCCGTTGGCGCCCGTTGCCGAGACGACGCCGCCTTGGCCGACCGTGACGTGGACCGTGCCGCTGTCCAGGTTGTTGCCGTAGGGGGCGACGCTGCCGCCCGCGTAGACCGATTGGCCGTCCGCGGTCAGCACCAGGCCGCCCGCGCCGTTCACGCTTTGCGCCAGGATGCCGATGGCGCCCGGGCCGCTGACGGCGACCGTGCCGTTGGCGTTGACGTTGACCGCGCCGCCGGCGCCGAAGCCCGCCGTGATCATGGTCGATTGGCTGGGGTCCACGACCAGCGCCGCGCCGGTGCCGGGCAGTCCGATGATGCCGCCGCCTGCGCCCACCGACTGCGCGATGACGCCGTGCGCGCCGGTGCCGCTGGTCTGGATGCGGCTTTGCGACGCGAGAGTGATGTTCACCGCGCCGCCCGACACCGCGCCGTAGCCTTGGGCGCCGGTGATCGACGTCGAGATTCCCTGCGGACGCTGCTGATTCTGCGAGTTGATGATCATGCCGCCCGCGCCGCCGACGCTCTGGCCGACCAGGCCGTAAGCGTTGTTGCCGGAGGTCGTGATCAGCAGCCCGCTCACGTCGTTGACCGTGACCGTGCCGCCCTGGCCCTGGCTCTGGTTGACGCCGCTGCTGACTTCCATCTGGAAGGCGGGGATGGTGTCGTCCGCCACGCTGATTCTTGCGCTGGTGCCTGCGCCGGCAAAGCCGCCGCCGCCGCCGACCGACTGCAGCACGGCGCCAAAGCCGGCCTCGCCCGTCGTGGTGATCTGCGTGGCCGCGCCGCTGGTGTTCAGGGATACCGCGCCGCCCGAACCGCCGCCGCCGCCCGTGCCGCCGCCGGCAATGCCAAGCGCCAGCGTGCCGACAAAGCCGTCGGACCCGCTTGCGCCGTGGCCGCCGCCGCCGCCCACGCTTTGCGTGTAGATGCCGGCTGCGGCGAAGCCTTGGGTCGAGATGGATCCGCCGTCCAGCGAGGTGGTGACGGCGCCGCCATCGGCGCCGATGCCGCCGCTGCCGCCCATCGTGATGTTGGTGTTCAGGTCCAGGACCTTCGGGTCGATCCACCCCGTGCCGGTCGCGAACGCCGATCCGCCCTTGCCGCCACCGCCTCCCACGCTTTGCGCGAACATGCCGGTGGAAAAGTCGCCTGCGGTCTGGATCAGCGCGCCCGGCTGCATGGCAAGACCCACTGCGCCGCCGGTATTGCCCGGCCCGCCTTCGCCGCCAAAAGACAGGCTCGCCTGGAAATGCAGCGTGCCGGTGGGGGGGGTGCCCTGCGTCCAGTTGTAGATGGTCTTGGCGACGTCGCTGGCGGACGCGCGTGCGTCCAGGGTGCCGAGGATGGGATTGTCGAAGGACGCGTCGGACCCGGCCGCTCCCGCCTGGCCGCCGCCGCCGCCGATGGACTGCGCCTGCACGCCCGGCGCATCGGCGCCCGCGGTGACGATGGCCCCGCCAACGGTCACGTCGACCGCTGCGCCCTGGCCGCCCGCGCCGCCGTTGCTGCCGGTCTTGAACGACACGCTGCCGCCTTTGTTGCCGGTGGCGCCGGACACGGTGAACGAGCCGCCCTGCGACGCGCCGCCGCCGCCGCCGATGCTTTGCGCCAGCACGCCGATGGCGCCCGAGCCCCAGGTCTGCACCAGGCCGGCCGGCATGATCTGCACGGCCACGGTGTTGCCGTTACCGCCGCCCGAGCCCGTGCCGCCCAGCGCGAACGATGGCGAGAAGTTGGTGCCGGTGCCGAAGTTCTGCGTGTTGGCGCTGCCGAATCCGGCATTGCCGCCGCCGCCGCCGATGGACTGCGCGGTGATGCCGTTGGCGAAATCGCCGTAGGTCGTGATGCTGCTGCGCGGGCTGGACGCGGCATCGGCCGTGAAGGTGGCCGCATTGTTGGCGACGTTGACCAAACCGCCGACCGCCGTCCAGACGGGCCCGCCATTGCCGGCCGCGCCGCCGCTTCCGCCTAATGAGACGGACGTATCGATGGACAGCGACGTCGTGTTTTCGAGCTCGCCGTAGCCCAGCGAGGCGGCCAGCGACGACGAGTCGCCGCCCGCGCCGCCGCCGCCGCCGATGCTCTGGATCAGCACGCCGTGCGATCCCTGGCCGGCAGTGGTGATCTGTGAGCCTTGCGACGCGGCGAACGTGGCGTATTGGCCGTCTCCGGCGATGCCGCCCTTGCCGCCCAGCGACACGGCGGTCGCGATCGAGATCTGCGAGCCATTGGGGGTAACCGGGATGGCGATGGTCACGGCGTTGGCCGTGGCGTTGCCGCCCAGCCCGCCGCCGCCGCCAATGCTCTGGATGACCGCGCCGAAGGCGTCCACCGGCAGAAGATTGGTGGCAGCGCAGGGCGCGGGCGAGCATCCCACGCCCGTCAACTGCGGCACTTGCGCCGTCTTGATGCTGCTGCCGACCAGTTGCGCGTTGACTTGCCCGCCGTTGCCGCCCGTCCCGCCCTGGCCGCCGATGGCGACGGTGCCGGTGAACGCCGGACCGACGGAGGTGCCGAAGGCGCGGCCGCCGACGCCGCCGCCGCCGCCGACGGATTGTGCGATCAGGCCCGCCGCCTTGGTGCCTTGCGTGACGATGCTGGAATTGGCCAGGTTGATGCCGACCCCATTGCCGTTGCCGCCGCTGCCGCCCGACTGTCCGATGGCGACCGAGGCGGCGATGCCGGTGCTGCTGGCGTTGCCGGCATTGCCGCCGCCGCCGCCGATGGACTGCCCGACATAGCCGTGGGCGTTGTCGCCCGCGGTCTGGATAAGGAAATTCTGGAGACTGCCGGCCACCGTGCCGCCGTTGCCGCCCTGGCCGCCTTTACCGCCCAGGCTGAACCAGCCCTGCGAGGCCCCGCCTGCGCCACCGCCGCCGCCGATGGATTGCGCCAATACGCCCAAGGCCGAAGCGCCGCTGGTGGTGATCGATCCCGACGCGAGGCCGTTGACGGTGACCGCGCTGCCGTTGGATTGATCGCTACTCGAGGTCGTGTCGCCACCCAGCGACACCCCCACGCCGGCCGCACTGCCGGCCAGGCCGCCGCTGCCGCCGATGGACTGCGCCAGGACGCCCATCGCCAGGTCGCCCTGCGTGACGATCGCGCCGGCGTTGGAGACGGATATCGCGCCCGCGATGCCGCCCGACCCGCCCGAGCCGCCTTCGCTGAAGAAGATGCCCGAGCCGTCGCCACCCGCGCCGCCGCCGCCGGCCAGCGATTGTGCGAGCAGCCCGATGGCCTCGGTGCCGCCGGTATGGATCGTGGCCGCGTTGTTGACGGTGATCGAACCGGCATTGCCGCCGGAGCCGCCGTTGCCCGACGAGCCCGTCACCTGGCCGGCGGTTGCCCCGGAAAGGCCCCCGGTGCCGCTGGCCGTCTGCGCGACGATCCCAGCCGCGTTCACCCCCTGCGTGACGATGGAGGAGGCCGCGTCGGTCGTGATGTTGATGTTTCCGGTCGACCCGCCGTTGCCGCCGTTGGATCCCAGCGCCACGGTCAAGGTGGTGCTGCCGCCGTCGCCGCCGTTGTTGCCCAGGCTTTGCGCCAGGATGCCGATGGCCGTGGCGCCTTGCGTGGCAATCCGTGTGCCTTGTAGATTCATTGTCATGGCGCCGGTCGAGCCGCCCGCGCCGCCGCTGCCGCCCTGGCCGCCGGCAATCGTGCCGGACAAGGCGGCGCCGTCCGCGCCGAGCCCGCCTTGCAACACGCTGTAGATGCCATGCGATTGCGCGCCCGTCGTCGTGATGTTGATGGGCGCGGCGCTGGAGCCGGCCAGTTGCAGCGCCAGGCTTCCCACGCTGCCGCCCCACCCGCCATTGCCCGAATTGCTGCTGCCAAAGCCCGCGGCATCCCCGCTGTACGAGCCGCCCGCACCGCCTGCGCCGCCTTGCTGCAGCGTCTGCACGCCCGGCGAGTTGTCGCCATTGGTCGACAACGCCACCGTCGTGCCGGCCGCGGTGACCGACAGGCTGGCGTCGCCGGCAATACCGCCGACGCCGCCATTACGATCGTGATAGCTGCCCTGGTTGAATTGGCCCGCGCCTGCGCCGCCCTGGGCCCATAGCCGCAATGCGGGCAGCTTGCTGCCGGCGGTGGCGACGCTGGTGCCGGTATTGTTGATCTGCACGGACGCCGACGAGGGCGGCGCGCCCGACGTGATCGAGCCCGCGTTGCCCGCGTTGCCGCCGAGCGTGCCGTCTTCATCGGCCATCCCGTTGCCGCCGTCGCCGCCCAGCAGGATGGCCGCGACCCCCGCGCCGGCGACCGGCGGCGTGCCGGTCTGGTTGACCGTGACGGATCCGCCTTGCAGCGTGACGACCGCGCTGGTCGCGTTGCCGCCGGCCCCGCCGTTGCCCAGTCCTTTTACGTAGCTTTCTCCGCCGTTGCCGCCGTGCGATTCCGCCAGGATGCCGTAGAGGCCCGCGTTGCTGCCCGCGCTGCCGTTTGCCCAGGTCCAGTTCACAGCCACCTGGCCGCTATTCACGATCGAGACATTTCCCGCGCCGCCGCCGTAGTTCCCGCCGCCGTTGTACTGCAATGCGCCGTAGCCGCCGTTGCTGGCCGCCTGGATGCCTGCGAACCGGCCCGTGCCCATGAGCATGGCCGTGATGGCGCCCGAGTTGGTGATATGCGCGCCAGCCGATTGCCCGCCGGGGCCGTAGGGGTTGTGATCGTCGTCGGTGCTTGCGCCCGCGCCGCCCTGGCTCAGGGCTGCCAGCGCGGCGCCGCCAGGGGTCGTGACCGCCGACAACTGCGTCATGTTCACCGCCCCGGTGTTGTTCAGCGTGACGACCGAGGTGGTGCCGGCATTGCCGCCGCCGCCGCCGTTCTCGTCGTTGCTGGACGAGGCGGCGTCGCCGCCGCGCATCTGCGCCAGGATGCCGTAGAGGTTGCCGTTGGTGTAGAGGGGGCCGCTGGACGACAGGGTGACACTGCCGCTGTTGTTCACGGTCAGCCCGGCCGCGCTATAGCCGTTCAGGCTGTTCGTGTTGCCGGGATCGCCAAAGGCCAGGACGGACAGGCCCGCGGACGTGTTCGCGTTCACGCCGGCACTGATGGGAGAACTCGTCGTGACGTTCATCACGGGTACCGGTGAATTGAACCCGCTGGGGGGTGTCACGGTCACCGGGCTCCAGTACTGATCGGAGAAGCTGCAAGTCAGGGTGCCGTTGCCCCCCGGCGGACACGTCAACTGTGCCGTGGCTGTGCCAGTCAGCAGCACCCCCGCGATCGCGGCGGCAAGTTGAGTGAGTTGAAAGGGCGAGGCGCTGTGAGTCATACGGCTGTATCCAGTTTGCCCCCCGTGATGCGCATGGGTTGCTTAGGCAAAAAGGTCGAACCATACGGGCAATTCGTCCGGAGCACATCCGTCTTTAGTCGTAGATGCGTCCGGTGCGCCTCGAGGGCAGGGGGACTGCTATTTGCGGACCCAGTGCCCCAACCCGCTGTCGTTGTAGTACTTGATGTCAAAGCCCTGGGCCTGCCCCTTATCCATCTTGAAGACGATGGACGCGCGCGAGGCGAGCATTTCGGCTTCGCCGGCCGGCGCAAAGGCGAATGTGTCGCCGTCCCAGTGGCGCACGGGAAAGCGCATGTCCTTCGGTCCAAGCACCAGCGTCAGCGCGCCGTAGGCTTCTTCGATCCGGGCGGGGCCGTAGTACGGGTTGTCGAAGGTGCCGGTGTACTGCGACAACGCTTTCGGCGCGGCGGGCTTGGCGGGGTCGGGCTTGCCGGTCAGGTCCGCCTGCGGTTCGAACAGCTTCTTCATGGCGCCGTTGTACGCCGAATACCAGTCGCGCGTGGCCTTGCCGTACAGCGCGGTCTCGGTAAACGTGGCCGCCACGGCTTCCGCCGCGCCGACCGGGGCGCCATTGGTCAGCACGACGATGCCGATGCCGGCGGAGGGCACGATGCGGAAGGTGGTTCCCGTGCCCACCAGGAAGGCGCCGGAATGCCCCATCGCAGGGCGGCCGCCGGTTTCCGTGTTGACGTTGAACCCATAGCCATAGAAGCCGGATCGCGTATTCAGGTCGGGCGCGGGGGCGCTGAAGGCCTGCGGCGACAGCGCGGGCAGCAGCGCGCCGGGGGCGGCCAGCGGCTTGCCCTGATGTTGGCCATCGGCCAGCAGCAGTTTCAGCCACTGCGCCAGATCCACGACCGTGGAGGACACGCCGCCCGCGGGCGCCTGCGCATCGGCGTTGCGCTTGCCTACCTGCACGAAGCGGCCGTTCTGGTAGGCGTGCAGCAAGGCGCGGTTGCCGTGCGACTCGAAATCGGCGTAGCGGTAACTGGTCGATGCCATGCCCAGCGGCTTGAAGAGCTGTTCGTCGGCAAGCTGCTCCCACGGGCGTCCCGCAGCGCGGGCGACGGCTTCGGCGCCGATCGTGGTGCTGAAGTTGGCGTAGTGATACGACGTGCGGAAGGGGGTGAGCGGCACGAGGCGCAGGCGCGCGATGATGTCGTTGCGCGAAAAGCCCAGGTCTTCCAGATCGTCGCCCGCCGTGGGAGGCAGCCCGGTGCGGTGCGCGAAGAAATCCCCGATGGAGGCGTGTTCGGACACATAGGCGTTGCTGAGCGCGAAGCCGGGCAGATGGCGCGACACGGGATCGTCCCATGTGGCCTTGCGCTGGGTGATCTCGATGGCGGCCACCGTCGCCGACAGCGACTTGGAGATGGACGCGATCTGGAACACGGTGTTGGCATCCACCGGCGCGTCCTTGCCGGCCTCGCGCGTGCCGTAGCCTTGCGTCAGCACGGTCTTGCCGTCGATGACGACTGCGACGGCAAGACCCGGCACGTGGCTGCGTTCCATGATGTCCCTGATGACGCCGGGCAGGTCCTGGACGGCGCGTTCGCGGCTGCCGGCCGGGATGGTGACCGCGTCCGCCGGCGGGTAGTCGGCGGGGGTGATCGGCACCGGTTGCGACCAGGCCGACGTGACGCCGCCCAGAGCCAGAACGATCGTTGCGGTAATGCGCGTGGTTGTGCTGTGCATGTCGGCCTCAGAATCCTGCTTGGTAAGCGATGCGAAAGACGCCCTGGTTGAGTCGCAAGGCCTGGTCGCGCTGATGCGTGATCCCGGCCTGCACGATCAACCCCACGGGCGTGACGTAGGTGACTGCGCCCGATACTCCCCAATCCGTACTGTCCAGCAGGCCATGCCGGGCCAGCGCCTGGCCGCCGCCGGTCAGCTTGCGTACGGCGGCCGTCGCGGTGATCTGCCAGCGGTCTCGAGACAACGACACCGAGGTTACGCCATTGCCGTTGGAAACCGGCGCGCCGCGAAAGGCGCTGGAGTATGTAGCCTCGTTGAACCAGTTCAGGTTCCATCCGTCATCCAACGGCGTGTCGTAATTGAGGCGGGCCGATACCGTGTTGGCGCTTTTTCCCTGGTCCGGATCCAGGTGCAGCCGCCCCGCGTCCACCCCGCCCGATATGCCCGGCAGTCCGGGCAGGTCGCGAAAGTCGTACGAAAGGATGAATGACTTGAGCTGATCGCTGAACATCGGCGGCTCGTCCGGGCCAAGCAGACCGCCGTCCAGGCTGAACCTGCGATTCATGGCGGTGTTGTCGCGCTTGAACACGAGGGCGGCCACGGAATGCGTGCCGCGGCCCGATGTGCCCAGGGTGTAGCGTCCGCCCACACCGATCGATCCGCGGAATTCAGAGTTCTCGTTGAAGCCCGAGTACAGGCCGTCCACGACGTGCCAGGCGTCGCCGAAGCCCAAGTCCATCTTGCCGCCGTACAGCGCGTAGTTGTCGGCGGTGTAGGCGGCGAACAGGTTGTCCAGGTTCACGCCCAGATCGGAGAAGGCGTTGTCCTTGGTGTCGTTGGTGGACGAGTTGAACGTGGCCTTGGTGCGGATCGAAAACTCGCGCGTCAGTTGCAGCACCAGCGCGGCCTCGGCGGTGGGCTGCACGCTGCTCCAGTGCGAGCGGGGAAGCTGGCCGTTGTCGTCGTGCACCCCGAAAAAGCCGGTGTAGCCGGTCATCAGCAGAAATCTGCCGTTCAGGCGCGGATACGATTCGTCGCCGTCGGCCAGGTCGCTGTAGGGCGTGAGAAAGATCTCGGTCTTGAAGATGTCTCTTGCCTGTTGCGCCGACGCGCCGTGCGCGGCCGCGGCAAGCAGCGCCGCCGCCGCGGTCTGGCGCAGCGCACGATGCAGACGGTTCACCGCGCCAGCTCTGCCGCCAGTTCGCGCACCTGCGCATGGATGTTGTTGAACATCCCGAAGTTGACGCGGCTGGCGACGACGAACACGCCCAGGTCGCGGTTGGGCGACAGCACCACGTACGACATAAAGCCGCCGATGCCGCCGCTCTTGCCCAGCAGGAATGGCGAGCCGTTACGCGGCAGCGTCACCACCCAGCCCAGCCCCATGCCGTCGGCATCCGTGACCTCGGTACCCACAACGGATTTGAGCCCGTCGTACGGCAGCCACATCGTGTGCGCCAGCAGGGCGTTCTCGCGGGCCTGCCTGGCGCCATCCAGATGCCAGCGCATCCAGCGCACCATGTCGTCGGCCGTGGCGTAGACGCCGGCGCTGGCGTACATGATGTCGGGCGCCACCGCATTGGGGTCGGGCTTGTCGAAGGGATCGAGGCCCGTCATCAGGCGCTTTTTTTGTGCTTCGGTCAGCACGTTGGTGGCATCGGTCATGCCGGCGGGCTTGAAGACCTCGTTGGCAAGTACGGTCGAATAGTCCGCGCCGCCAGCCTTGGCCAGCGCATCGCCCAGCAGGCCATAGCCCAGGTTTGAATACAGCGTGGTGGTGCCGGGCGCGTAGGCGGGCTTGTGGCTGCCCATCCATTTCCAGTAATAGGCGCGGTCGAAGGCGGCAAACGGATTATCGGAGGGCTTGGCGTCCGGGTTGGGCAGTTCACGCGGCAGGCCGGCGGAATGCGTCGCCAGGTCCAGCAACGTGATCGGACGGCCGTTGGCATCGACCTTGGCGTTGTCGGGCGCGTACTTCGAGAGGGGATCGGTCAGCTTGAGCTTGCCCTTGGCTGCCAGCGACGCCAGCACGTCGCCCGCGAACACCTTGGAAACCGACGCGAGTCGGAAGATGGATTGGCCGTTGGGTTCGACGCCGCTGCCTGGCGCGGTTTCGCCGTAGCCCTGGACCACCACGTCATTGCCGCGGACCGCCGCGATGATGAGGCCCGGCGCGCCGCCGTTCAGATACAACTGCATGCCGGCCATGGACACGGCATCCTGCAAGGCCAGGTCGGCGGCCCGGGCCTGGCCTGCGCCGAGTGCGCAGGCGGCGCTCAAGGCGAGTACGGGAATGCGCGGCAGAAGGCGGGACGTCAGCATGCGGTTCTCTCTGAAGGGGGCGAGGAACGGGTGTCCCTCCGCATGCCGCGATGATCCCAAAATCTGCCTGCGCAGCCACTGGCGTCAGGACGAAACAACATCCCGGCGTGATGAATGGCATGTTGGCCGGCTTTGCTGCCGGCGTTTCGGGCGGCGGTCCGGGCTCAGATCCCCATGCGTTCGCGCAGCGGTTTGCGGTACGAACGGGACACCGGCCAGGTCTCGTCGACGGCCCGCATCCGGATCTGCCAACGGTCGACGATTCTGCGGTCCACGTCCATGACATGCAACGCGTTTGCAATCGCGGTGCGGTGCACGCGAAAGAAGGTCTGCTCGGGCAGGAGGGTGGACCAGACGCCCAGCGCGCGGGAGTCCAGCACCATCGAGCCGTCGTCCAGCCAGATCTCGCTGTAGTTGCCCGCCGAGCGCACGCCCACGATGGCCTCGGGCTGAACGCCCCGCACGACGCCGCGCATGCTCAGGTAGACGACCGATGCGGCGGGGTTGCCCAGCGGCGCGCGCGTGCGGCCGCTGCCGTACTTGGCCCGTCCGATCAGGTTGGCGCATTGGTACAGCGCGGCGACCTCGCTGGCGGACCAGTGCCGGTGCCGCACGGTGGTGTCGAAACCGATGATGCCTTGCAGCTTGCCGTCATGGCTTACCGGCACGCTGAGCACGCTCTTGTTGCCCTGGCGCTGGAATTCGGCCTGGATGACGCGCGCGGTGCGGGGCAGGTCGTTGACGTCGTGGATGGCGACCGCCTGGCCCTTGACCATGAACCGGTGCAGCCAGGCGATCAGCGTGGTCGGCACGTCCTGCAGTTCGGCGACGAACGGCTCGGTCTGGCCGCGGCACCATTCGTGGGTATTGCGCAGCCGCAGCATGTCGGGGCGGTATTCGATCATCCACGCCCGGTCGATGTCCGACGTTTCGCCCATGTAGGCAAGCTGCTCAGAGATCGCATCGTCCGCGGGCAGTTTGAGCAGGCTCATCGCGCAGTGATAGAGCCAGTCCGATGACGGGTTGGGTTGGAGCAGGGTGACGGGGTGAGTCTGGTACTGGCCAACATCATCCTTCACGGGCGGTTCCTTCTGAGGCGGCAGGGCGCTTCGGGGCGCGCGGTCGGACACGCGCGGCTCGGCGGAATTTTCCTACCGGCGGCGCGCTCTGACAACCATCAGCGGCAGCCAGGCGCCCAGCCAGGTGTCTGACACCCTCCGGAGAGGATCGTCAGCTTGCGGCACCGTCTCAACGGGTGTCAGACACCTGGCCAAGTTGCAGCCGGTGCGCCGCCAGGTGTCTGACACCCTCCGGAGATGATCGTCAGCTTGCGGCACCGTCTCAGCGGGTGTCAGACACCTGGCTAAGTTGCAGCCGGTGCTCCGCGAGGTGTCAGACACCTGGCTAAGTTGCTGCGGAAGTGCCCGTCGATTCGCGTTCGACGATGCGGAATCCCACGTCAATCACGGGCGCCGGTGGGGCTTCGCCGCGGCATCGCGCCATCAGCACGCGCGCGGCCTGGGCGCCGATGTCCGCGCCGTCGATCTGCACGGTGGTCAGGGACGGTGCGAGGTGCGCGGCGAAGTCTGCCCCGCCGAAGCCACAGACCGCCAGATCCTGCGGCACGCGCAGGCCACGCACGCGCGCCTCGGTCAGCACGCCTTCGGCCAGCGCGTCGGCGCTACAGAAGATCGCCTGCAGGCCGGGCGATTTGTCGAAGAGTTCGGCCGCCGCACGCCGGCCCGACGCCACGTTGCTGGGCGCCGGAACCACCGCGGTGGGCACGTCGTGGCCCAGGGTTTCCAGAAAGCCCGCGCGGCGCACGGCGGCGCGCTGGTCGTCGCCGGTGGCCAGGCCCACGTTGCGCCATCCCTTGGACAGGAAGAATTCGGCGACGGCGCTGCCCACCTGCCGATGCGAGAAGCCGACCAGCATGTCGAGCGGTCGTTCGGTCAGGTCCCAGGTTTCGACCACCGGGATGCCGATCTCCCGCAGACGGTGCGCGGCGGGGATGTCGCTCAAGAGGCCGGCAACAACCACGCCGTCGACGCGCCGTCCTGCCATGGCGTTGAGCAAGGCTTCCTCGCGCCCGCGGTCATAGCCCATCTGCCCGAGGATGAGTTGGTAGCCCTCGCGATCAAGTTCGGCGGTCAGGGCTTCGATGGTGGGCAGGAACTGCGGGACCGAAATGATGGGCACCAGCGCCGCCACCGTGCGGCTGCGCCGGGACTTCAGGCCGCCCGCCAGCAAATTGGGGATGTAACCCGTTTCCGTGACGGCCTGCTGGACCCGCGCGATGGTGGCCTCGGACACGCGACCCGGGTTGCCGAGCGCGCGCGACGCGGTGATGAGCGACACGCCGGCCGCGCGGGCGACGTCATGCAGGGTGATGGATTTGGGCTTCATGGACCGGAAAGTACGGGTTTATACGGATCGCGAGCTGGCTTGCCGCGCATTTTGGACAACGTTATCATGAACGCCAGCTGCAACGTTTTCGTCGCACCGCCAGCCAGGCTCCGCACACCGGCGCTTTTTATTTGGCAAGAAATGACAACGTTGTCCATTCGACGGCATGACCCGTTAATAACTCGACGATGCGGTGATCCGACCGTTCATTGATCCGTTGTTCACCGATCTGCCGATTCTTTCGATTGGTCCGAGCAGGACTGAACTAAACACCCGGAGACTTCCATGACCGCCACTTCCAACGCCGACCGTATCGCCTGGTTGCGCATCTCGTCGTGCTACCTGCCGCTGGCCACCCCGATCAGCGACGCCAAGGTGCTGACCGGCCGCCAAAAGCCCATGACCGAAGTCGCCATGCTGTTTGTCGAAGTGCAGACCGAAAACGGCGACGAAGGCATTGGCCTTAGCTATTCCAAGCGCGCCGGCGGCCCGGGGCAGTTTGCCCACGCCAAGGAAATCGCGCCCGTCCTGATCGGCGAAGACCCCAGCGACATCGGCCGCCTCTGGACCAAGCTGTGCTGGGCCGGCGCTTCTGTTGGCCGCAGCGGTCTGTCGACACAGGCCATCGCCGCCTTCGACGTGGCGCTGTACGACTTGAAGGCCCGCCGCGCCAACCTGCCGCTGGCCAAACTGCTGGGCGCCTATCGCGATTCGGTCGCTTGCTACAACACGTCGGGCGGGTTCCTGCACACGCCGCTCGAACATCTGCTCGTCAACGCCAGCGCGTCGCGCGAACGCGGCATCGGCGGCATCAAGCTGAAGGTCGGCCAGCCTGATCGGCAGCTGGACATCCGCCGCGTCGAAGCTGTGCGCAAGCATCTGGGCGACGACGTGCCGCTGATGGTCGATGCCAATCAGCAGTGGGACCGCCCGACCGCGCAGCGCATGTGCCGCATCTTTGAACAGTTCAATCTGGTGTGGATCGAAGAGCCGCTCGACGCCTACGACCACGAAGGCCATGCCGCGCTCGCCGCGCAGTTCGACACGCCTATCGCCACCGGCGAAATGCTGACCAGCGCGGCCGAGCACAGCGAACTGATCCGCCATCGCGCCGCCGACTACGTGCAGCCGGACGCCCCGCGTGTGGGCGGCATCACGCCGTTCCTGAAGATCCTGTCGCAGGCGGAGCAGGCCGGCGCAATGCTGGCGCCGCATTTCGCAATGGAACTGCACGTGCACCTGGCCGCTGCGTATCCGACCGAGCCGTGGGTCGAACACTTCGACTGGCTGGAGCCGCTGTTCAATGAGCGGCTCGAGATCCGCGACGGCCGCATGCTGGTGCCGAACCGGCCGGGCCTGGGCATCTCGCTCAGCGATCAGGCGCGCGCTTGGACGCGCGACACGGTCGAGGTCGGCAAGCGGGCCTGATCCATTACCGGTCCCGCCGTCTTGCGGCGGGACCCCATGCACCACCAACGGCGCGACAGACGCCAACCCAGAGGAGACTCGCATGAAAAAATGGTTCACCACGCTGGCGCTCGGCCTGGCCGTCACGGCGTCGGCCCAGGCGCAGAACTGGCCCGCCAAACCGGTCACGATGCTTGTGCCGTTTCCGCCGGGCGGCTCGACCGACCTGATCGCCCGGACGGTCGCGCCCAAGCTGCAGGACAAGTTCGGCGGCACATTCGTGATCGAGAACAAGCCCGGCGCGGGCGGCACGTTGGGCGCGGGCCAGGCCAAGCGCGCCGCGCCCGATGGCTACACGGTGCTGGTGTCCTCGCTGGGCCCCTTCGTGATCGGCCCGCATCTGGTCAAGGAGCCGGGCTACAACGCGCTCAAGGATTTTGAATACATCACGGTGGCCGTGCAGGCGCCGAACGTGCTGGTGGTCAACGCCAACTCGCAGCTGCGCGACATGAAGGGCGTGCTGGATTACCTGAAGTCCAACCCGGGCCGCATGACGTTCGCCTCGGCGGGCAACGGCACCTCGGATCACCTGACCGCCGAACTCTTCTGGCAGGAGACCGGCACGCAGGCCACGCACGTGCCTTACAAGGGCGGCGCGCCGGCCATTGTGGATCTGCTGGGCGGGCAGGTCGACGCCAGCTTCAGCAACATCAACACATGCCTGACGCACATCCAGTCGGGCAAGCTGCGCGCCATCGCGGTGACGAGCGCGAAGCGTTCGCCCCTGCTGCCCGACGTGCCCACGATGGAGGAACTGGGTCTGAAGGGCGTGACCGTGACGTCATGGCAGGCGTTTGCCGGGCCGAAGGGCATGCCCGCCGACATCCGCGACAAGCTGCGCGCCGGCATCGTCGACGCGCTGAACGATCCGTCGGTCAAACCGCGCCTGCTGGAGCTGGGCTTCGAGGTCGTCGGCAACACGCCGGCGGAATTCACCAAGTTCCAGGCCGAGGAATTTGCCCGCTGGAAGAAGGTGATCGAAGTGGGCAAGATCACGGCGAATTGATTGCACGCCCCTATGAGCCAAGGTAACGTCGCACCGCGGGCATTCGCCCGCTGGTCGACGCTCAGGGGGTTGCATTGGGGACTTTCACCGTAGTTATGGCGATGCTGGTCGCCGTCCTGTTCAGCGGCGTGCTGGTCCGCATGATGCCGTTGGCCGTTCCGCTACCTTTCGTGCAGATCGGTCTGGGTTTCGTGATCGCAGCCGTGTTCCAGCGTGGCGTGCTGATCGAACCCGAGATCTTCTTCCTGTTGTTCCTGCCGCCCCTGCTGTTCCTGGACGGATGGCGCATATCAAAGCTGGCGGTGCTGCGCGAGTCCTCCTCGATCATCCAGCTTGCGTTCGGCCTCGTGATCCTGACGGTGATCGGCGTGGGATACCTGATCCACTGGATGATTCCCGACGTTCCGTTGCCCGTGGCGTTCGCCATCGCGGCCATCGTGTCGCCGACGGATCCGGTGGCGGTCGAAGCGATTTCCCGGCGCGTCCACATCCCGCGTCGCATGATGGCCATCCTGGAAGGCGAGGCGTTGTTCAACGACGCCAGCGGCCTGGTGGCGTTTCGCTTTGCCGTTGCGGCGGCGGCGACCGGCACGTTCTCGCTGGCGCAGGCCACGATGTCCTTCTTCTGGGTTGCCATTGCCGGGCTGTCGATCGGGGCAGGGCTGACGTGGCTGATCATGCGATTGCGGACGATATACACGCGCCGGGTGGGCGAAGAGCCGGGGTCCGAGGTGCTGCTCAGCCTGCTGACGCCTTTCTTCGTCTATTTCGTGGCCGAGCATGCCAACGCCTCGGGCATCCTGGCCGCCGTATCGGCTGGCGTCATGATGAGCTATTCCGAACTGTCAGGCCGCGCGCTCGCGGCGACTCGCATGGAGCGCAGGGCCGTGTGGAACACCGTGCAGTTCACGCTGAACGGCATGATCTTCGTGTTGCTGGGTGAACAGTTCCCCACGATTTTCGCGGGCCTGGCAACCGCCGCGAAAGAGGCAGGCGGCCAGTCCCTGTGGTGGTTGCCCGTCTACGGACTGGCCGTCTGCCTGGGCCTGGTGCTGTGCCGGCTGCTGTGGGTGACCGTCTCGCTGAAGCTGAGCGCGATGGCGGCCCGCCGCCGCGGCGCCGAGCCGCCCGAGGTCGGCGCGCGCGTGATTCTGGCCGTCTCGGTGGCAGGCGTGCGCGGCGCGGTGACGCTGGCCGGGGTGATGACGCTGCCCTTTGCGCTGGACAGCGGCGCCCCGTTTCCGGCGCGCGATCTGGCGGTGTCGCTGGCGGCCATGGTCATCGTGTTTTCGCTGTTGCTGGCCAGCGTGGCCTTGCCCCGCTTGATGCGCGGATTGCATTTTGCGCCGAACAGCCGCACCGAGCGCGAGGCATCGCTCGCGCAGGACGCCATGCTGCGCGCGGCGCTCGATAGCGTCGCGGCCAGCGCAAGGCGCCGGGGCGCGGAGACGCCGGAAAGCGCCGCCCTGTATCTGGAAGTGGCGGAGAACCTGAGCGGCGCGTTGCGGCGGCAGTTCGGCGAGGCGACGGACGTGGCCAACGCGGAACTGCTGGGCAGGCAGATTGCCATCGAGCGCGAACTGAGACTGGAAGCCATTGCCGCTTCCCGCGAGGCGGTTTTCCATCTGGCCCGCACGCATCGCATCTCGGATTCGCTGGCGCGCGAGCAGGGCCGCCTGCTGGACCTGCACGAGGCGCATCTTCGTTAGCGTCGTGTGCGCGCCCGAGGAGGTTTCGGTCTGAAGCGGCCATGCGCCGGCGTCGCTTCACGTCGACGCCCATTAATTCGACTAGACCTGCAAAGTATCGAGAATTGGCGCTAGCCCTTGGACTGTGCGCAGTCTATTTATGCTTTAAAGGTATCAATTTGGATTCTCAAGGTATTGGACGCGAAAAGTCGCCGGGTCTTATAAACGCCTCGTGACCAACCTTTTTCCAACGCCGTCCATGTCCGCAGCCACCATCGAACGCATCGAAACCAGTCTCGTCGACCTTCCCACCATCCGTCCGCACAAGCTGTCGGTGGCCACGATGTATGGCCAGACGCTGATGCTGGTGAAGGTGTATTGCAGCGACGGCGTGGTGGGGATCGGCGAGGGCACCACGATCGCCGGCATGGCCTACGGGCCGGAAAGCCCCGAGGCCATGAAGCTGTCGATCGACGCGTACTTCGCGCCCGCCATGATCGGCCAGGACGCCACGCGCGTGCAGGCGCTGATGGCGCACCTGGGCAAACTGGTCAAGGTGAACCACTTTGCCAAGAGCGCGCTGGAAACCGCGCTGCTGGATGCGCACGGCAAGCGTCTGGGCGTGCCAGTCAGCGAGTTGCTGGGCGGCCGGCGCCGGGATCGCGTGCCGGTGGCGTGGACGCTGGCGTCGGGCGATACGGATCGCGACATTGCCGAGGCCGAGCAGATGCTGCAAGAGCGCCGCCACCGCATCTTCAAGCTGAAGATCGGCGCCCGGGACCCAAAGGTCGATATCGCCCACGTGGCCGCGATCAAGCGCGCGCTGGGCGATCGCGGCGCGGTGCGCGTCGATGTGAACATGGCGTGGAGCGAGACGCAGGCGGCGTGGGCGATTCCGGCGTTGGCGGATGCCGGTTGCGAGCTGGTGGAGCAGCCCGTGGCGAGCGCCGCGGCGCTGGCGCGGCTGATGCGCCGGTTTCCAGTGGCGTTGATGGCCGATGAGGTGTTGCAAGGCCCGGACACCGCGTTCGAGATCGCGAGCCAGCATGGCGCGGACGTCTTCGCCATCAAGATCGAGCAGAACGGCGGCCTTTTTGCGGCGCAGCGCGTGGCGGCGATTGCAGACGCGGCCGGCATCGAACTGTATGGCGGCACGATGCTGGAAGGCGCGGTCAGCACGGTCGCGTCGGCCCATCTTTTTGCCACCTTTGCGCATCTGCAATGGGGCACGGAGTTGTTCGGCCCCTTGCTGATCACCGAGGAAATCCTTGCGCAGCCGCTGGATTACAGCGACTTCGAATTGACCGTGCCGGCCGGGCCGGGGCTGGGCATCGAGCTCGATGACGCCCGCATCAAGCGCTTCACGCGCGATGGGCTGGTCAAGGTCACGGACAAAAGGCACTGAGAAAACCTGGCGATGCGGCGGCATGCAGGACCTGCATCACGCGGCAGGTGATGCCGGTGGGGGGGGCATGTCGGAAGCGCAAAACGAAAGGCCGCTGGCTCATGCAGCGGCCTTTTCTGTTTGCGGCCCCTGCGACGGGGCGCGCGGCGTCTATGCCGCGTGGGCGAGCGGCGCGGCGCCGATGCGGCTCAGGGAGCCGGAAAACGGGCCGGTGCGCGGGCGGGACTGCGGCTGCGGCTCGTGGATCAGGCCGCGCACGGCTTTCAGCACGTCGTCCGGGCTGGCCGGTTTGCGCATCAGCATCGCGCGGCCCGCGCAGGCTTCCAGGATTTCGTGTTCGGGACGGCCGCTCAGCACCAGCACCGGCGTTTCATGCAGGTAGGCGTTATCGCGCATGGCGGTCAAAAGAGCGGCGCCGTCCATGCCCGGCATGGACAGATCGGTGATCACGAGGTCGGGGCGCAGGGCGATCATCTGCTGCAGCGCGGTCAGGCCGTCGGTATGCGTCGTGACCTCATAGCCTTCGCTGCTCAGGAACTCGCTCATCAGGGCGACCAACGTGGGTTGGTCGTCCACCAGAAGGATTTTCGTCATTTTTATTTAGTGCCACCATCGGCAGGAATTCGGTTGTCTGCATCGCCGGCTGTCCGCAGGTTCAGGCGGGGGGAGGGCCGAGGGCGTGCCAACTAACTGAAGCGGCAGGCGCGCGGAAAGGCGGTCGGCAGATCGGGAAGCCGAATCCTAGGGCATGGCAGCGCCGAGTTGGTGTAGTAGTTGTATCCATACGCAACCCAGCTGCGCACATACCTGTATAGTTCGCCAGTGCGCAGGATGGTCCGCAGGCTTCTCCGTCCCTATAATTCTTCGCACTCTGCCTAGCGCAATCCGCGCGCTTTCCCTGAATTGGTAAATCGATCTCATGCTGAAATCGCCGCAGCCGGCCAGTCGTCTGGCCTTTCCCCGCACTTTGATGGCCGGATTCATCCTGGCCGCGGTCGCCACGCTGGTCATCGCTTTTGTCAATGTACGCTCAGCGGACACCCGCACGCGTGCCGTCCAGTCCATGGACCGCGCGACCGAGTCGCTGCGGCAGCTCAGCCTGTTCAATTCTGCCCTGAAAGATGCCGAGATCGGCCAGCGGGGGTATCTGCTGACGGGCGACACCGCCTATCTGGAACCCTACGTGCGCTCGGTGCCGCTCATCGAGCAGCGCCTGGCCGTCGTGCAGGAATTCTCGCAACAGGACGCCACGCAGCGCCGGATTGCCAATGACATCGCGGGCATCACGAAGCAAAAGCTTACGGAGTTGAACAATACCGTCGAGATGCGCCGGTCGGGCGACGTGGAGGGCGCGCTGGCGGTGGTGCGGACCGATTCGGGCAAGGAGGCGATGGACCGGCTGCGCGATCTGGTCGGCGAACTCTATACGTCGCAGATGAGCCGGGTCGAGCAGGAGCGCGACGCCTGGAGCGAGGCGGCCACGACCTCGACCTACTATTCCTGGGGCGGCGCCCTGGTGCTGCTGGTTCTGATCTTTGCGTCGGCCCTCATGACCATCCGCGAGTACCGTGCCAAGGCGCGCCAGGCCTGGGTGACGACGGGTCTGTCGGGCCTGAGCATGCGGCTGCGGGGCGATCAGCGGCTGGACGAGATCGGCAGGCGCGCCCTGGACTACCTGGCCGAATACCTGAACGCCAGCGTCGGCGCGGGCTACGTGGTCAACGGCGAAGAACTCGAGCTGTTCGGCGGCTATGCGGTGCCGCCCGAAAAGCTGCCCCAGAAGATCCCCTCGGCGCAGGGCCTGGTCGGCCAGGCGGCCGTGTCGCGCAAGCTGCTGCACGTGCGCAACGTGCCCGCCGGCCACCTTGAAGTCTCGTCCGCCACGGGCCGCTCGAATCCGGTCGAGCTGGTGGTCGCACCCGCCATGCAGTACGAGCGCGTGTACGCCGTGATCGAGCTGGGCTTCAACCATCCGGTCAGCGAGGGCGAACGCAGCCTGCTGGAAGGCGCGTCCGAAATGCTGGCGTCCGCAATTCGGGCCGGCATGGACCGGTCGCGGCTGGAATCGCTGCTGGCGGAAACGCAGCGTCAGTCCGAAGAACTGCAGACCCAGCAGGAAGAACTGCGCGTCAGCAACGAGGAACTGGAGCAGCAGAGCCGCATCCTGCAGGAATCGCAGGCGCGCATGGAACTGCAGCAGACCGAGCTGGAGCAGACCAACCTCAATCTGGAATCGCAGACCGAGCAGTTGCTGCGGGTGCAAAGCGCGCTGACCGACAAGGCCCGTCTGCTGACGCAGGCCAGCCAATACAAGAGCGAGTTCCTGGCCAACATGAGCCACGAACTGCGCACGCCCCTCAATTCCACGCTGATCCTGGCCAAGCTGCTGTCCGACAACAAGACGGGCAACCTGACGGCCGAACAGGTGAAGTACGCGCAGACCATCAACGCGGCCGGGCGCGATCTGCTGGCGCTGATCAACGACATCCTGGACCTGGCCAAGATCGAGGCAGGCCAGGCGACGGTCGAGATCGAAGACTTGGCCGTCACCCCGGCGCTGCAGCGTTTGCTGGAGCCGCTGCGGCCGCTGGCCCAGGAAAAGGGCCTGGCGCTGGAGCTGGACATCGCGCGCGACGTGCCGGACACCCTGCGGACTGATCCGCAGCGGCTGGGCCAGGTGCTCAAGAACCTGCTGTCCAACGCCATCAAATTCACCGAGCAGGGGTTCGTCGCGCTGCGCGTGACCCGGGCGCCGGGCCGCATGCTGTCGTTTGCGGTGCACGACACCGGCATCGGCGTGGCCCCCGACCAGCACGAACTGATTTTCGAGGCATTCCGCCAGGCCGACGGCAGCACGCACCGCAAGCACGGCGGCACCGGGCTGGGCCTGTCGATTTCGCGGGATCTGGCCAAGCTGCTGGGCGGCTCGCTGTCGCTGGTCAGCACGCCGGGGCAGGGCAGCGTGTTCACGCTGCTGCTGCCGATGAACATGCTGGTCGTGTCGACCGCCCCGGCGCCGCGCGCGGGCGCCGATGCGTCCACGACGCTGGCGGGCCCCGCCGGCGCCATCGCCGCCCCGCCCGTCGCGCGCACCGAGCCGGCCGAACCCGCCGCGCTGGCCAAGTCTGCCGAGCCGGCCGAGCAGGAATCGGTCGAGACGTTTGCCCGAACCATTCTCGTCATCGAAGACGACGAACGCTTTGCGGGCATCCTGGCCGATCTGGCGCACGAGATGGGCTTTGGCTGCCTGGCCGCGCACACCGCGACCGACGGTCTGGCGCTAGCGGCCGAGCGGCGGCCCGATGCCATCGTGCTGGACGTCAACCTGCCCGACTTTTCCGGCCTGGGCGTGCTGGATCAGCTCAAGCGCAACCCGAACACCCGCCACATTCCGGTGCACATCGTGTCGGTGGCCGATTACGCGCAAGAGGCGCTGGTGCGGGGCGCGGTGGGCTATGCGCTCAAGCCGGTCAAGCGCGAGGAACTGGTTCACGCGCTGCACCGCCTGGAAGCCAAGTTCACGCAGAACGTGCGGCGCGTGCTGGTCGTCGAGGACGACGACCGCCAACGCGACAGCGTGCGCGAACTCCTGGCGCGCGATGACGTCGAGATCGTGCTGGCGGCCAATGCCGGCGACGCGCTGGCGCTGCTGCGCGACACCACCTATGACTGCGTGGTGATGGACCTGAACCTGCCCGACATGAGCGGCTACGAACTCCTGCGCGAAATGGCCGATCAGGAAAGCGTGTCGTTCCCGCCCGTGATCGTGTACACCGGCCGCGCGCTGTCGCGCGACGAAGAGCAGCAGCTGCGCCGCTTCTCCAAGTCGATCATCATCAAGGACGCGCGATCGCCCGAGCGCCTGCTGGACGAAGTGACGCTGTTCCTGCACCAGGTGGAAGCCGAGTTGCCGCCGCAGCAGCGCCAGATGCTGGAACTGGCGCGCAGCCGCGACACGACGCTGGAGGGCCGCACGGTGCTGGTGGTGGAAGACGACGTGCGCAACGTGTTTGCGCTGTCCAGCATCCTGGAACCCACCGGCCTGCACGTCGAGATTGCGCGCAACGGGCGCGAGGCGCTGGATGCCCTGGGCCGCGCCGGCGTCAACGGCCACCGGGCGGTGGACCTGGTGCTGATGGACATCATGATGCCGGAGATGGATGGCTACACGGCCATGCGCGAGATCCGCGCGCGTCCCGAGTGGCGCCGCCTGCCCATCATCGCCCTGACGGCCAAGGCCATGAAGGACGACCAGGAAAAATGCCTGGCCGCCGGCGCCAACGACTACATCGCCAAGCCGCTGGACGTCGAGCGCCTGCTGTCGCTGGTGCGCGTCTGGATGCGCAAGTAAGCCCGACCCGCTCACGACTCAGCGATCACGCCCATGGCCACACAGAACAAGGCGAACATCGAAGACATCGAGCAGCGGTTGCTGCTCGATGCGATCTATCACCGGTACCACTACGACTTCCGGGAGTATGCGCAGGCCTCGCTGAAACGCCGCCTGCGCACCGCGCTGGGCGAGTTCGACTGCAAGACGCTGTCGCAGCTTCAGGACCGCGTGCTGCACGAGCCCGCCGTTTTCACGGGCCTGTTGCAGTACCTGACGGTGCAGGTCAGCGACATGTTCCGTGACCCCAGCTATTTCCTGGCGCTGCGCACCGAGGTGGTGCCGATCCTGCGCACCTATCCCTCGATCAAGGTGTGGGTGGCCGGGTGCAGCACGGGCGAGGAAGTCTATTCGCTGGCCATCCTGCTGCACGAGGAAGGGCTGCTGGACCGCGCGCTGATCTACGCCACCGACATCAATCCGCATGCGCTGCGCGCGGCCGAGCAGGGCATTTTCGACCTGGAGCGCGCGGCGGCCTTCACGGCCAACCATGCGCAGGCCGGCGGGCGCAACTCGCTGTCGCACTACTACACCGCGCGGTACGGCCGCGTGGTGTTCGACAAGACGCTGCGCGAGCACATGGTGTTCTCCGACCACAGCCTGTCGACCGACAGCGTGTTTGCGGAAGTGCATCTGGTGTCGTGCCGCAACGTGCTCATCTATTTCGAGCGCGATCTGCAGGACCGGGCGCTGGGCCTTTTTCACGATGCGCTGGTCCATCGCGGTTTCCTGGGCCTGGGGTCGAAGGAATCGGTGCGATTCACGGCGCAGGCCGACGGCTTTGACGAATTTGTGGTCGCCGATCGCATCTACCGAAAAAAGGCCGACCTGTGACCAAGCGCGGACCGAACCTGCCGGTTGATGTGCCACGCGCCGACACGCCGGGCGCCGCTGCGCCGGGCGCCGCTGCGCCGGGCGCTGACGCCTCGGCCGGCGCCTGGGACGCGATCGTCATCGGCGGCTCCTCGGGCGCCATCGACGCCTTGAGCATTCTGCTGCCCGCGCTTCCCGCAGGCCTGCAGGCGGCCGTGATCGTGGTGCTGCACTTGCCTTCCGACCGCCGCAGCCTGCTCAGCGACATCTTCAGCTATCGCTGCGCCTTGCCCGTGCAGGAAGCGCAGGACCAGCAACCGATACAGCCGGGACACGTGTATTTCGGGCCGCCCGGCTATCACCTGCTGGTGGACCGGGGGCCGCGCCTGGCGCTGTCGATCGATCCGCCGGTGCATTTTTCACGGCCGTCCATCGACGTGCTGTTCCAGTCCGCCGCCGATTGCTACGGCGAGCGGCTGCTTGGCGTGCTGCTGTCCGGGGCGAATGAGGATGGGGCCGAAGGCCTGGCCGCCATCGATGCCGCCGGCGGCCACACGCTGGTGCAGGCGCCGGCGTCGGCCGCGGCGCCTGCGATGCCCGACGCCGCGCTGGCCCTGGTTCCGGCGGCAAGGGCGCTGACGCCCGACGAGCTTGCCGCCGTGTTCGCGCAGTTGCCCACAAGGCGGCTGCCCTGAAACCCAAACGCATTGACACCATGATCCCGACATCAGCCCCTTCCCACGACGACCGCATCAAGTGCCTGCTGGTCGACGACGTTCCGGAGAATCTGATTGCGCTCGAGGCGCTGCTGGACAGCGACCGTGTCGAGGTGCTGAAGGCCCAATCCGGCCCGCAGGCGCTGGAGCTGCTGCTGCGCCACGGCGACGTCGCGCTGGCGCTGCTGGACGTGCAGATGCCCGACATGAACGGCTTCGAACTGGCCGAGCTGATCCGCGGCAGCGAACGCACGCGCCACATTCCGCTTATCTTTATCACCGCCGGCTCGCGCGAACAGAACTGGCAGTTTCGCGGCTACGAAAGCGGCGCGGTGGACTTTCTGTACAAGCCCGTCGACCCTTACATGCTGCGCACGAAGGCGAACGTGTTCTTCGAATTGCACGAGCGCAAGCGCGCGCTGGCGCAGCAACTCGAAGAGCGCACCGAAGCGCTGCGGGTCAACGAGATGTTCATGGCGGTGCTGAGCCACGATCTGCGCACGCCCCTGCAGGCCATCATCATGGGCGCGACCGTGTTGCAGCGCCGGGGCGACGACGAACGGGTGTCGAGCTTGGCGCGGCGCATGCTGCAGAGCAGTGAGCGCATGTCCTGCCTGATCGAAGACCTGCTGGATGTGACGCGCATCCGCCAGGCGGGCGGGCTGACGCTGTCACCCACGGAACTGAACATGGGCGCGCTGGTCGAGCGTACGCTGGACGAGGTGCGCACCGGCTTTCCCGAGCGCCAGGTGGAGTCGCACTGCCGTGGCGATGCAGATGGCTCGTGGGACGGCCAGCGCATCTCGCAGGTGATTGCCAACCTGGTGGGCAACGCCTTGCACCATGGCAGCAAGACCGCCCCGGTGCGGGTCGAGGTCAATGGCGAAGATGCCGGCGAGGTGGTCGTCACCGTGTCCAACGGCGGCACCATTCCGCCGGAACTGCTGCCCCACCTGTTCAACCCGTTCCGCAGCGGCGCCCGCCGGCCCGGCGGGCATCACGGGCTGGGACTGGGTCTGTTCATTGCGCAGCAGATCGTGGTGTCGCATGGCGGCTGCATCAGTGCGGACTCGCGCGACGACGTGACGAGTTTCCGCGTGGCGCTGCCGCGTCAGGCGGCGCCGGCAGCGGCGCCGGTGATCGGGCGGGCGCCCGGCAACGCGACGCCGGCGTAACGCGGGGCAGGGGGGGCGATCAGCCCGGTTCACCGCGTCGCCCCGCAGTCAGGTCTTCCGGCGTATCCACATCGGCACACACCCCCGCATCATCCACCTCAAGTTCGGTGGCTCCATGCCGGGCCACCACGGCCCGCGCGCCCACATCGCCCGTCAGCGCCGCCAGCGCGGGCCAGATCGCACGCTGAAAGGCCACCGGATGGCCGCGCCGGCCGTGCCATACCGGCGCCACAATGGGATGCTGGCGCGCCGCCGCAGCCACCCGCAGGCACGTGTCCGAGCGAATCCAAGGCATGTCCCCCAGCGCCACCAGACAAGCTCCAACCGCGTGATCCGCCGTCTGCATGACGTGGCGCACGGCGGCGGCCAGGCTGTCGCCCATGCCGTCGGCATCGGGATCGGCCGTCACCACGTCGCACCCGGCCTGCGCCAGCAGCGCCGCGATGCGTTCGTTGTCCGCGCGGGTGATCGCGACGATGCGCGAGGCCGCGGTACGCAGCGATGCCACGGCGGCCATCACGACTGGCGTGCCGCCGGGCAGCGGCGCCAGCAGCTTGTCCTGCCCCGCCGCCGCGCCGGCATAGCGCCGGCCGCGCCCGGCAGCAAGCAGGATGCCCACGCAATGCGCGCGCGTGGCGTTGTCCGGATTGGTTTCGAGATCGAACATTTTCTTGTCAGGCAGGCATGGCGGGCCGGGGAGCCGGGTGACTATCATCGGATGACGAAGCCGATCTTATCGGGAAACCCTTGCCACGGGCCACGCCAGCCAGGCACACCAATTGCTGGCTGGAGGCGCTGAAATGGCAGGCCGCGGCCCGCCGGACGTTTCAAAGGAGTTCCACCCTTGGAAAATTCCATAGACATCAAGATATCCCGGCGCAATCTGCTGAAGGCGGGCGCCGCTTCCGCCACCGCCATCGGGACGACCGCCATGTCCGCCACCCAGGACGCCACGCCGGCGCAAGGCCTGACCGCCACGGTCACGCTGAACGTGAACGGCAAGTCCCACGAAATGTCCGTGGACCCGCGCACCAGCCTGCTGGACGCGCTGCGCGAGCACCTGCGCATGACCGGCACCAAGAAGGGCTGCGATCATGGCCAATGCGGCGCCTGTACGGTGTTGCTGGACGGCAGGCGGATCAACGCCTGTCTGACACTGGCCATCATGCACGATGGCCAGCAGATCACCACGATCGAGGGCTTGGGCACGCCGGGCGCGCTGCACCCGCTGCAGGCCGCGTTCGTCAGGCATGACGGTTACCAGTGCGGTTACTGCACGCCGGGGCAGATATGCTCGGCGGTCGGCATGCTGGACGAAGTCGCGAGCGGGATGCCCAGCCATGTCACCGCGTCGCTGAACGAACGCCCGCTGCTGACCCCCGACGAAATCCGCGAACGCATGAGCGGCAACCTCTGCCGCTGCGGCGCGTATGCCAACATCCTCGACGCCATCGAGGACGTGGTGGAGGGCAAGGCATGAGACCCTTCACCTACGAGCGTCCGCGGACCGACGCCGAGGCGGCCGCCAGCGCGGCGCGCGAGCCGCGCACGCGGTTCATCGCGGGCGGCACCAACCTGCTGGACCTGATGAAGATCGAGGTGGAAACGCCCGCCCATCTGGTCGACGTCAACGGCCTGGATCTGGACCGGATCGAACCGTCAGGCGACGGCGGGCTGCGCATCGGCGCGCTGGTGCGCAATGCGGACCTGGCCGCCAATGAAACCGTGCGCCGCGATTACGAGGTGCTGGCGCGGGCCCTGCTGGCCGGGGCGTCGGCGCAGATCCGCAACCGTGCGACGACCGCGGGGAATCTGCTGCAACGCACGCGCTGCCCATATTTCTACGACACCAATCAGCCCTGCAACAAGCGCGTGCCCGGCAGCGGCTGTTCCGCGATCGGCGGGGTGTCGCGCCAGTTGGCGGTGATCGGCGTCAGCGACGCCTGCATCGCCACGCATCCCAGCGACATGGCCGTGGCCATGCGCCTGCTGGACGCCAAGGTCGAGACGGTGCGTCCCGACGCCACGCGGCGCGTGATTCCCATCGCAGACTTCCACCGTCTTCCCGGACACACGCCGCATATCGAGACCAACCTGGAAGCCGGCGAGTTGATCACCGCCGTGGTGCTGCCCAAACCCCTGGGCGGCAAGCACATCTACCGCAAGGTGCGGGACCGCGCGTCGTTCGCTTTTGCGCTGGTGGCGGTGGCCGCCGTGGTGCAGGACGACGGCACCGGCCGCGTGGCGCTGGGCGGTGTGGCGCCAAAGCCGTGGCGGGTGGAGGCGGCAGAGGCGCATCTGCCGGACGGCGCGGCGCGCGTGACCGACGCGCTGCTGGCCGGCGCCCAACCCACGCCGGACAACGGCTTCAAGCTGACGTTGGCCCGGCGCGCGCTGGGCGCAGTCTTGATGGAAGCGAGGACGTGAAGCCATGAAATTCAATACTCCCGCGACACAGAACCCCATCGATCAGCTCAAGGTCGTCGGTCAGCCCGTCGATCGCATTGACGGACCGCTCAAGACCAGCGGGCAGGCTACCTACGCTTACGAACACCACGATGTCGCGCAGAATGCCGCGATCGGCTACGTGGTGGGCGCGGCGATCGCCAAGGGCGCCATCACGGCCATCGACATCGAGACAGCGCGCATCGCGCCCGGCGTCCTGACCATCGTCACCGCGCAGAACGCCGGCAAGCTGGGCAAGGGCAAGATGAACACGGCCACGCTGCTGGGCGGCCCGGAAATCCAGCACTATCACCAGGCGATTGCGTTGGTGGTGGCCAACACCTTCGAGCAGGCGCGCGCGGCCGCCAAACTGATCCGCGTGCAATATGCCCGCAAGCACGGCGCCTTCGACCTGGCCGCGCAGAAGCGGGACCATGGCGAGTCCGGCAAGCACATCCCGAAGACGGACGCCGGCGACTTCGACGCTGCGTTCGCGGCGGCGCCGGTCACGGTCGATCACACCTACACCACCCCCGACCAGTCGCACGCCATGATGGAGCCGCACGCATCGCTCGCGGTCTGGAAGGGCGACAAGCTCACGCTGTGGACCTCCAACCAGATGATCGCGTGGGGGCGGTCCGACGTGGCCAGGACGCTGGGCATCCCGAAGGAGAATGTGCGGCTGATTTCCCCGTACATCGGCGGCGGCTTCGGCGGCAAGCTGTTCGTGCGGGCGGACGCCTTGCTGGCCGCGCTGGGCGCCCGCGCGGTGGGCCGGCCGGTCAAGGTGGCGTTGCCGCGTCCGCTGATCATCAACAACACGACGCACCGGCCCGCCACGATCCAGCGCATCCGGCTGGGCGCGGGGCGCGACGGCAAGCTGACGGCGATTTCGCACGAAAGCTGGTCAGGCGACCTGCCGGACGGCCAGCCCGAAGAGGCCGTGCAGCAGACCAAGCTGCTGTACGCCGGCGCCAATCAGCGCACCGCGCTGAACCTGATGACGCTGGACCTGCCCGAAGGCAATGCGATGCGCGCGCCCGGAGAGGCGCCCGGCATGATGGCGCTGGAGATCGCCATCGACGAGATGGCGCAGGCGCTGGATATGGATCCCGTGCAGTTTCGCGTGCTCAACGATACGCAGGTCGATCCCACCGATCCGTCGCGGCCGTTCTCGCGCCGGCGCTTCGTCGAATGCCTGCAGACGGGCGCCCGGCAATTCGGTTGGGACCAGCGCGATCCCAAGCCCGGCACACGGCGCGAGGGGCGTTGGCTCATCGGGCTGGGCGTGGCCAGCGCCTTTCGCAACAACCTGGTGATGAAGTCGGCCGCGCGCGTGCGGCTGGACGCGGCGGGGCGCGTCATCGTCGAGACCGACATGACCGACATCGGGACGGGCAGCTACACCGTCATTGCGCAGACGGCCGCCGAGATGCTGGGCGTGCCGCTATCCCGCGTGGTGGTGCGCCTGGGCGATTCGGCCTTTCCCGTGTCCGCGGGGTCGGGCGGGCAGTGGGGCGCGAATAGTTCCACGGCGGGCGTGTATGCGGCCTGCGAAAAGTTGCGCGCGCTGGTCGTGGAGCGCCTGGGATTCGACGCGAAGGACGCGGTGTTCGCCAACGGCGCGGTCACGGACGCCGGCGGGCGCAGCGTGCCTTTGACGCGTGCGGTGTCGGGCGGCGAGCTCATCGCGGAAGACGCGATCGAGTTCGGCGACCTGGACAAGAAGTTCCAGCAGTCCACGTTCGGCGCGCACTTCGTGGAAGTGGCCGTGGACGCCGCCACGGGCGAGACCCGTGTGCGCCGTATGCTGGCCGTGTGCGCCGCGGGCCGCATCCTCAACCCCAAGACGGCGCGCAGCCAGGTCATCGGCGCGATGACCATGGGCGTGGGCGCGGCGTTGATGGAGGAGCTGGCGGTGGACCATCGCGCGGGATTCTTCGTCAATCACGACCTGGCGAGCTATGAGGTCCCCGTCCATGCCGACATTCCGCGCCAGGAGGTGATCTTTCTGGACGAAGACGATCCGGTGTCGTCGCCAATGAAGGCCAAGGGCGTCGGCGAATTGGGCCTGTGCGGCGTGGCGGCGGCGATTGCCAACGCCGTGTACAACGCGACCGGCGTGCGCGTGCGGGATTATCCGGTGACGCTGGACAAGCTGTTGGCGCAGATGCCGCTCGACGCTTGATGCCGCTCGACGCGTGAGGCGATGCCGCCATGCGCTATGCTGGCGCGATGACGAAACACGACTATCAAGACGCGCTGCGCCGCATCCTGGACGCGCACACGGCGTCCGCACTGCAAACGCTGGCCGGCATGTTCGCGCGATTGCCCGAGAAGGCGCGCGAAATCCAGTTCGGCATCTTTCCCGACCAGGGCGGCGAGGGAACGTTCTCGGTGGTGATCGGCCTGGAAGGGCCGGATCTGTACGTGCTGAACAAGGCCATCGAGGGCTACCGCGACCTCTTTGACGTCGTGCACGGCGAAGAGGGATTGGAGCCGCCGGTGCCCATGTTCTCCAGCGAGCCGGCGTTCTGCGTGCAGGACGCGATTGCCGACGTGGCGGCCGAATGGGTCGAGACGCTCTGGGAGCAAGGCGGCCGCCTCGCGTCGCCGTTGCCGGCGATGGTGTATGCCCATGACGATTACGGCACGGATCTGCCGCGCGCATTGTCAGGGGCATAAGCGGGTTTCGTTCAACACAGATCAAACAGTCCGGCCGTTTTTCGCCGGCGTGACATCAAGCCTATTTAGAATGCCGACGGGCGCAGACCGCCCGGCGCGCTGGCCATGCCGCGCGTCTTGAATCTCTAAAGGCTTGATCACTCATGTACCGTCATCCCCGCTTGCGCAGCCGCATCGCGCAATCGCTCCATCGTCTTTGCGCGGTGTTGCCTGTTCTTCTGCTGTCGGCGCTGCTTGCGCCGGCCGCGCACGCGCAATCTTCCGCGCCGCTTCAATGCGGACTGTATGAGTACGACGGTGGCAGAGGCCAGATGCGGGTGCTGAGTTCCAACCTCATCCGCAAGAGTGCGCTGAACGGTCCCGAGTTGCTGTACTACAAGGTCGAAAACGGCAAGCTGGGCTTCTATAACCTGGACCTCGGCCTGGACGACGAATACAAGCTTGCCCCGGACGGCAAGTCGATCGACGTGGGCTTTGAACAGGTCTATGTCCTGAAGACGCCCGCCCCGTGCGCCGCGCCCACGGAACTGCCGCAGACCAAGGTCTGGCCGCTGTGCTGGAAGGCCGGCTTGATGGAATGCCTAGACGCGTACAACGAGACGTCCGTCAAGGAACTGAAGAGCATGTGCGCGAGCGGCCTGCCGTTCGTGTGCAAGAAACTGCCGGACGCCTGGCGCGAAGCCGCCGGACTTGAACCCGGCGAAGGCGGCCAGCCCGCGCCGCTGGGCGAGGCGGCGCATAAGACGCTGCAGGCCGCGTGCCTGAAGGGCATCTCCGCCAGCACGTGCACGCTGGCGGCCGAAGAAGCCTGGATTGCGGGTCGCTACCTGGATGCCCGGCCCATGCTGCAACATGCGTGCGCGGCGCCGATCTCCAGTTCGGATGCGTGCACGCTGGCCGACAGCCTGACGCCGCTGACGGCCGAGGCGCTGGCGCAGGCCGCGCCCGCTCAACTGCCGCAAGGCACCTTCAAGCGTCCCATCGGCACGTTGCGTGAACTGGTCTTCGGGGCCGATGGCAACGTCAAGGGCACCGACTTGCCCGCCATGAAGGCACGCCTGAATGACGGCCTCGTCCGGATGCAGCACAACCAGGGCGGCGACTATGTCTTCAAGCCGCTGGGTGACCGCCTGCTGCTCGGGATCGATTACTGGAACCGTCTGGCGCTGTTCGTGCGGAACGACGGCTAAAGCCTTTCTCCATCACCCCGGCAGGCGGCGAACCTGCAGCTTGCCGGTGGCGAAGGCGAATTCGTACGCGTAGACGCCTTCGATGGCGTAGGCATCGGGGCCGTGCTGCGCGTCCTCCGCGACGATGCCGCGCAGCACCATGCGGCCGCCGGCCCGGTCCAGAACGGCGTAGGCCGTGTGGCCTTGGCGCAGACCGGCGTCGCGCAGACGGTCGGCAATGCGATACGCCTGCAACACGTTCATGCGCGGCTGTACATAGATGCCGTGGCGCGTCTTGAAGTGGTTGTCGGCTCGCAGCGCGGCGATGGCCGCGTAGCAGGCCCCGCGCAGGTCCGCTTGCCGTTCGGTCACGATGTGCGGCGCGGGCAGGGCGGCGGCATCGACCGTCCACCACGCATCGGCCCCATCTTCCAGGCTTTGCAGGACGGTTGCCGGCTCGCCGCCGATGAACTCGATCCGTCCGTGATAGCCCTTGTCCAGCACGGCGCGATACGTCGCGTTCTGCGCTGCAGGGAATAGGCTGATCGACGGTTCGGGCGTGAGGCCGGCCTGCACGATGCGGCCCATCGCCTGCCATGCCGCGTCGTCCAGCATCGCGCCGTCCTGGCGCAACGCGTCCATATCCGCAAAGACCGCCACCCGCCAGCGCGCGCTGCCGTAGATCGATGTCGCCTGCAACGAGTACGCGTGGCCCGGCAAGCCCAGCGCCTGCAATTGCGCCAACGCCGCCTTCTGCCGCGCCACGTGCTGGTCTTTTTCCTGGCGCGCGGCGTCGATGCGGCCGGTCAGGGTGGCCAGCCCCTCGTCGGGCCCCAGCCGCACCATGAACTGCTCGGCGTCGGCGCGGTCCTGCAGGTAGATGCCGTAGACGCCGTTCCAGCGGGCCAGCGGCGCGGAGGGCCGCAGCGCACGCATGCTGACCACGAGCAGGTCCGTGCCGTACGTGTCTGCAATCGTGCGTTCAACGTCGCGGATCGGGCCTTTGCCCGTGCAGGCGCCCAGCAGCGCCGTCAGCAGGCAGGCCAACGCAGTCAGCCGCTTTTTCTTGTTGGTCATTCGGAACATCTGGCGGCAAAGAGGGCGAGTGTACCCAAGCTGTCCGCGAAGCAACCGGGCGTCAGAAACAATCGCAACAATAAATGACGCCTGTTTGATCCCGGATCAACGGACGTAGGCGCTTCCCACGCTTTTGCCCGCATCACCATGTGTTTCAGCGGACAAACCGAATATTGCGATCCGTACCAGAGCCGGTAGGATGCGCGCACATTGCTCCAGCCCATTTCACCAAGGATCGATTCCATGTCCCTGCCGCGCCCGCGACTTGCCCTTTCTGCCCTGATGCTCGCCCTGACCCTGTCGGGCTGCGTCACGATCCCGGATTCGAACGGCGAGGGCACCGCGGACGACAAACGGTATGGGCAGCTGGTCGATCTGATCGGCGAGGCGTTGAAGGACGGCATGTCGGTGGTGCTGGTGGCGGACCTGATGCCGCACGCCACGCTGAAGGACGCCATGCAGATGACGACGTGGACCGGCAACACCGTCTGGATGTTCGAACCCGATCCGCGCATCACGTTCGGGCGCAAGTTCCAGAACAACTCGCTGCAACGCGACAAGGACACGACCTACCTGTTCAAGGCCTTCGAGGTCCACATCCTGCCGCCCGGCAAGTACCTGCTGACGGGCGGGGACGACTACAAGCTCAATGCCAAGCTGGACGACATCGGCGCGCGCGCCGGCGCGGTGGGCTCGGGCCGCGGCGCCAACGGCACCACCTATCTGTCGCCGGAGCTGTATCGCGAGTTCTACAAGGAAACCAACTGGCACGAAGGCACGACGGGCACCCAGACCCGCACGCAGAAGGTCTGCACGGCCGTGCATCGCGCATCGGGCGCCTGCGTCGCCTGGGGCGAGCAGCAGGTCACCGAGACCACGCCGGGATCGCGTGCCGGCTACTACGAAGACACCACGTCGCGCGATATTCCGGCCATCAAGGTGCAATCGCGCGTGGTGCCCAAGCTGGCGCTGGCCAGCTTCACGCTCAAGGGCGGCGACCTGGTGCTGAGCCAGCGCATGCACATGAAGACGCCCAGCTACAAGTTCAAGCAGTCCGCCTGCCGCGCGGTCGATCCGAAGATGATCGAGTGCCCGCTGGAGGACTTCACGGTGTACACGTGGCCGGCGCCGTTGGACTTCGCGCAGAAGTATTTCGCGCAGCGCACGAACCTGACCGACGCGCAGCGCGAGCTGTTGGCCAAGCTCAAGCCGATGCAGATCACGCCGTTGGGCAAGCAGGGCATGCAGGACCCGGTGTGGGGCGTGCCGCTGTCGTTGGGCAATAGGAAGTAGGGCGCATCGTTCCGAAAGCTGCGCGCTGCTGGCCAAGTGCCGCGGCAGCGCAGGAGATATGTTTTCGCGCATAAGTGAATCGCGAAAACTTCATATTGAATGAGTTTGATTCTTAGTTATACTCGGAAACATCTGTGCGGGCGGTCACGCCGTCCGTGCGGATCTCCGGTCTACGTACCAATGCAGCGGGCGTTTCGGCTTCGGCGGAACGGTTCGGTACGCCGGCGGGCCGGCGCATAAAGACAATAAAAACCAGCGTTGACAGCATCACCCGAGCGCATTCCCCGAGCGGCGATGCATCGACAGGTCGACCCGTCGAACGTTCGCCGCGCCCGCCGTCCTTCGTACAGAACCTGGAGCACTGCATGCCTGTCCCCACCCGTCGCCGCAAGCTCGCGATCGCCTTGTCCGCCGCATTGGGCGCGCCCACCGCTTTCGGCCCCACCTCCTTTGCGCAGACGTCCGGCGCCAATCCGCCGGTCCCCCAATTGCCCGCCGTCACCGTGACGGGCGCCAGCGAGAACAAGCCGGATGAAATGCCGCCGGTCTACGCGGGCGGCCAGATCGCGCGGGGCGCGCGGCTGGGCATGCTGGGCAATGTCGACATGATGAGCACGCCGTTCAACGTGACGTCGTACACGTCGGAACTGGTGTTGAATCAGCAGGCGCGCAGCCTGGCGGACGTGATGGCGAACGATCCGGGCGTGGTCAGCGCGGGGCCGTGGTTCTTCGACAACTTCAATATCCGCGGCTTTGCCGTCAACCGTGCGGAGATCGGTTTCAACGGTCTGTACGGCATCGCCAATTCCGAGGGCGTGCAGCTTGAAGGGCTTGAGCGCATCGAAGTCCTCAAGGGGCCGAGCACGCTGCTCAACGGCAGCGCGCCGCGCGGCACGGCGGGCGGCACGATCAACCTGGTGCCCAAGCGGGCGGACGATACGCCGCTGACGCGTTTCACGACCAGCTATGTGGGCGACGCCAACCTGGGCGCCAACGTGGATATCGGCCGGCGCTTCGGCCAGGACAACAAGTTTGGCGTGCGGCTGAACGCGGCCTATCGCGACGGCGAAGGCTCGGTGGATAACGAGAAGCCGCGCGCTTCGAACGTGACGCTGGGACTGGATTACCGTGGCGAGCGGCTGCGGGCCAGCGCGGATCTGGGCGCCAGCAACCAGAAGGTGAGCGGCGCGCGGAACAACTATTTCGTCACGACCGCATTTCCGCTGTCGGCGCCGCGCGGCGACATCAATCCCTATCCGTCGTGGTCGTATCAGGACAAGGACTATGCGTTTGCGATGGTGCGCGCCGAATATGACCTGACCCGCAACTGGAGCATCGGCGGCGCGTTCGGACTGGCCGAGACGACGCGCAAGGCCAATTCGCCATGGGGCGTCATCATCAATGACGCCGGCGACCTGGACTTCACGGCGTTCGGGTTGAAGGAACGCAACAAGACGCGCAGCGGCGAGCTGAACACGCGCATCCAGTTCGACACGGGGCCGATCAAGCACAGCGCCGTGCTGGCCGTGACCGACTACGACTCGAAGGTCAGCGCCTATCAGCCGCAGTCGTCGTGGAACGAGTTCAGCAACATCTATCACCCGACCAGCCTGTCGGAGCCCGACAACTTCAGCCTGGACGGCACGATGGTGCCGCAGAACGACATGACGCTGCGCAGCTATGCCATCACCGACACGCTGTCGATGCTGGACGAGCGCGTGCTGCTGACGGTGGGCATGCGCCATCAGAAGATCGACGTGAATTCCTACGTCTGGAATACCGGCGCGTGGCAGTCCAACTACACCCGCAGCGCCAACACGCCGGCGGTGGGCCTCGTGGTCAAGCCGACCGACAAGCTGTCGCTCTATACCAACTACGTCGAGGCGCTGGCGCAGGGCGCGGTGGCGCCGGCCACCGCGGTGAACGCGGGAGAAGTGTTTGAGCCGTTCGTGTCCAAGCAGTTTGAGGTGGGCGCCAAGATGGACTGGGGCACGTTCTTCACGTCCCTGAGCGCATTCCAGATCAAGCGGCCCAGCGGGTTCCTGGGCGCGGACAACGTGTACCGCCTGGCGGGCGAGCAGCGCAATCGCGGGCTGGAACTGTCCGTGGCGGGCGAGGCCGCGCGCGGTCTGCGGCTGCTGGGCGGCGTGGCGTGGACGCGCGCCATCCTGACTGAAACCCCGGGCGGTGAATTCAACGGCGCCAAGGCGTCAGGCGTGCCGACGTGGTCGGTCAAGCTGGGCGCGGAATACGACATCGCACAGGTCCCCGGCCTGACCGCCACGGCGCGCATGATCTACACCTCTTCCATCCCGTGGGACGCGGACAACAACGCCACCGTGCCGGCCTGGACGCGTTTTGACGTGGGCGCGCGTTACGCGACCCGCCTCGCCGACCGCAACGTCGTGTTCCGGGCGACCGTGGAAAACGTGTTCAACCGCCGCTACTGGGATTCGTCGCCCGCGTACCAGATGGTCACGTCCGCCGCACCGCGCACGTACATGCTGTCGGCCAGCATCGACTTCTGATGGCGGCAGGCCGGCTTCGGCTGGGGGAGCGCCAGACCTGGGTCTGGCTGCACCGCTACGCCGGTCTGCTGACCGCGCTGTTCCTGACGGTGGCGGGGCTGACCGGCAGCATCCTGGCGTTCGGCCACGACATCGACGCGTGGCTCAATCCCGGCTTTCACCAAGCGCGAACGGCCGCGCCGCCACTGGGCTTTGACGCGCTGGCGGCGCGCATCGAGGCGACGGATCCCGCGCTGCGGGTCGACTACGTGACGCACGACGGCACGCCCGGCCGCACGGCGCTGGCGTTCGTGTCGGCGCGGGCGGGGCGTGCCCCGCTGGGCTATGACGAGGTGTACGTCGATCCCGGCACCGGCGAGATCCAGGGCAAGCGCTCGCGCCGGGCCTGTTGCCTGCAGGCCGAAAGTTTCGTGCCCTTCATGCTGCAGATCCATCACAGCCTTTACGTGCCGGGCTTGTGGGGATGGTGGTTCATGGGCGGCATCGCGCTGATCTGGCTGGTGGACAGCTTTGCCGGCTTTTACCTGACCCTGCCGCGCGGCGGGCTGCGCCTGGCGAAATGGAAGCCTGCGTGGCTTATCAAGCGCGGCGCGGGATCGTACCGGCTGAACCTGGATCTGCATCGCGCGTTTGGATTGTGGCTATGGCTGGCGCTGGTGCTGCTGGCGTTGAGCAGCGCGTATCTGAACCTGCGCGAAGAATTGTTCCGGCCGGCCTTGTCGGCCGTGTCGACGTTGACGCCGATTCCCACGGCCAGCACGCCGCCTGCGGGGCGCGATGTGCTGCCGGTGGTTGGCTTTGACGCCGTTCGCGCCCGTGCCGATGCCTACGCTCAGGCGCAGGGGTGGCCGCAGCGCGTGAGCGGCGTCAGCCACTTCGGCGAACTGGGCCTGTATCTGGCGCTGCTGTGGCCGTCGCACCACGACCGGGGACTGGGACTGGGCTCGCCCATGCTGTATTACGACGCGCACACCGGCGCGCTGGTGGGTGTGACGCAACCCGGCAGCGGCACGGCGGCCGACGTCTTTACACAGATGCAGTTTCCGCTGCACAGCGGCCAGATCGGCGGCCTAGCCGGCCGCATCCTGGTCTGTGCGCTGGGCCTGGTCGTCGCGATGCTGAGCGTGACCGGCGTGGTGATCTGGTGGAAGAAGCGGCGGTCGCGGCAAGTGTCGGAACGGCGGGCGGGGCGTGGCTGACGAAACGCCGCCGCGCTTGCCGGATTGCTACCAACGGCGGATGGTCGTAGTCATTCCGGCTACTTGAGTGGCCGAATAACTGCGCATAGATTGACCAAGGCCGATTTGCCGTCGCGCAAATCGGCCTAATGGATGGTCCGCAGCCGAAAGTGTTCAGTGGTGCGCGTTTTCTCTGTCTTTGTCAGGGAGCCCATTCTTGGACGTCCACCTCCTTCTTGCAGGCCTGTGCGCCTCACGCACACGCCGTCTATCCCCGTTCGCGCCGCTTGATACCGCCGCCTCGTCCTGCGGCGGCGCGCTGCCGTCCGTTTCCCCTCGTTTGCACTGACCTTGATCCACGGAGCGTGCCCGCCACATCGACACCGAATGCGCATTAGCTAGAAAAAACATCGTCGTGCATGTTGGAAGTCCCCTTAGTGAACTTCGCCAAACACATCCATTAGGAGCGACAACAATGAAGCTAACTCGCCGCAAACTGAACGCAGGGGGATTGGCCCTGCTGGGCGCAGGATCGCTGGGACCGGCGTTCCGGGCCTCGGCCGCCGCCTCCGAAGGGCTGGTGGCCAATCTGCCTGAAGCCGATGACCGTTTCGTCCTGGCCACCGACGCCTACATCTACGCCTACCCGCTCGTGACGATGGAGATGACCCGCCGGGTGATCACCAACGTCGCCGAACCCAAGGGCACGCGCGCGCCAATGGGCCAGCTCATCAAGCTGCGCCAGTATCCCGACGCCAAGTTCCGCGACGTGACGGCCCCGAACGCCGACACGCTGTACACCACGGCATTCTTTGATGTGGGCGACGAGCCCTGGGTCGTCAGCCTGCCGGACCTGAACGGCCGCTACGCGCTGTTTCCGCTGCTGGACGGGTGGACCACCGTGTTCGACGTGCCCGGCAAGCGCACGACGGGCACGGGCGCGCAGACCTTCATCGTGACGGGGCCGGGCTGGGAAGGGACCGTGCCGCAGGGCATGAAGCAGTACAAGTCGCCGACCAGCATCGTCTGGCTGCTGGGCCGCATCTATTGCACCGGCACGCCCGAAGACTACGCCGAGGTGCACAAGCTGCAGGACCAGGTGAAGCTCGCGCCGCTCAGCGGGTGGGGCAAGGACTGGAAGGCGCCGCAGGGCAAGGTCGATTCGGCCATCGACATGAAGACGCCGGTGCGCGACCAGGTCAACAACATGGATGCGGCCGAGTATTTCGCGCTGTTCGCGCAACTGCTCAAGCGCAATCCGCCGACGGCAGCGGACGCGCCCATGATCGAGAAGCTGGCGACGATCGGCATCGTGCCGGGGCAGGATTTCGACAAGACGAAACTGCCCGCCGAGTTTGCCAAGCGCGTACCCGAGACGGGCTTCGCGCGGATCATGGCGCACTTCCGGTCCAACGATGGCGATATCCAGCATATCGACGGGTGGGGCTTTACGACCAAGACCGGGATCTACGGCACGAACTATCTGCAACGCGCCCTCGTCACCGCGATCGGGCTGGGCGCGAACCGGCCGCAGGACGCTGTTTATCCGACCTCGTTGCGGTCGTCGAACGGAGCGATCCAGCGCGAGTACAACGGCTCGGAAAAGTACGTGCTGACCTTCCGCAAGGGGCTGACGCCGCCCGTGTCCGGATTCTGGTCGCTGACCATGTATGACCAGAACTACTTCTTTGTGGACAACCCGCTGAACCGCTATTCGATCAGCGAACGCCAGCCGCTCAAGCGCAAGCCGGACGGGTCGATCGATCTGCTGATCCAGAACGAATCGCCGGGTCCGGAGATGGAGTCGAACTGGCTGCCGGCGCCCAAGGGGCGGTTCATTCTGATGATGCGGCTGTATTGGCCGAACGAAAGCGATCCTTCCATCATCAATGGCTCGTGGACGGTGCCGCCGGTGCGGCGGGTGAGCTGACGCGGTGATGCGGGCAGTGCCTCAAGTGGTTCCAGGGCGCGGCCCGCACTTCTGACAAACGCCCTCGGGCTGGAGGAAACGCGATGAAAAAGCACGTCATTGCCTGTGCGGCATGTGCGGCGCTCCATGCCGGCGCCGCGATTGCGGCCGAGGCGCAGCAGCCTGCACCTGCCGCCGATGCCGCGGCGTCCGACGAATGGAAGTTCTCGGTGTCGCCTTACTTCTGGGCGTCGGGGCTCTCGGGAAAGATCACGCATCGGCGGCTGCCGCCCGTCGACATAGACGCAAGTTTCGACAAGATCTTCGACAACCTGGATTTCGCGGCGATGCTGATGGGCGACGCGCGCAAGGGCCGATACAGCATCTTCGGCGACCTGCTGTACATAAAGGTCGGCGCGCAAGGCGACACGCCGCGAGGCATTCTGGCCGACAGCGCGGACGTGAAGAACGAGTCGTTCACGGGCATGATCGGCGCGGGCTATTCGGTGCTGGACCGGTCAGCGCACAGTCTGGACGTGGTGGGCGGCCTGCGGGTCTGGTCCGTGGACAACAGCATCACGTTCAATGGCCCGCTGACACGCGGCACCAAGCACAAAGACAGCGCGACGTGGGTGGACGCCATGGTGGGCGTTCGCGGCACCTACAACTTTCATTCCAAGGCCTATCTGACGGGCTGGGGCATGATCGGGGCAGGGGGCGCGGAGGCGGATTGGGACCTGGGGCTAGGCGTCGGCTACAACTTCAACAAGTCGGTGTCGGCCACGGTCGGTTACCGCGCGATGGGCGTGGACTACGAGCGCAACGGCTTCAAGTACGACGTGGTGCTGCAGGGGCCGATCGCGGGAGTGACGATCCGGTTCTGATGGCGCTGCGGGGCGCCGCGTTCAGCGCAGGCCGGCCACGTTGACGGTGGCGGCGCCGCAGGCCTGCACCAGTTCGGGGTCATGGCTGGCAAACAGCACGACGCGGTCTTGCGCCCAGCGTTTGAACACCTCAGCCAGCACGCTGCGGGCCTGCGCGTCCAACCCATTGCTGGGGCCGTCGGCCACGACGACCGCGGGATTGCCCAGCGCGGCGGCGGTCAGATAGACCTTGCGCCGCGTGCCGGTGGACATCTGCTCGAAACGCTTGTCCAGATGCGGCTCCAGCCCCAGCTGGCGGGCCAGTTCCCATATCGAATCGTCCAGCGTCACGCCTTTGGCAAGCGCCGCCTGTTCCAGCAGGCCGCGTCCCGTCTGCTCGGGAAACGCCATGCAGTTGTCCGGCACCCAGGCCAGACGCGCCTGCGCGGCCTGCGGCGCGTCGCGCAGCGAATGGCCGTCGATGTGTACGTCGCCGCTGTCCGGCGCGAGGACCCCGGCGATGATGTTCAGCAGGCTGGATTTTCCGGTGCTGTCTTCTTCGCAGAGCGCCACGCAGCCCGGCGCAAAGGTATGCGTCAGCCCCTGGAACACGATGTGGTCGCCGTAGCGCTTGGTCAGATTGTCGATGCGTAGCATGCGGCAAGTGTACGAGAGGAATGCGGGGCGCGGCCATTGGGAGTTAGCATCGACGGCTACCCCTTAAAAGAAAACCGGAGACTTCATGGCTGCCCCCATTCCTGAATTCACCCATGCCTTGGTGACGCGCGATGCGCGCGGCGTCTACACCCTGCAGATCCATGACGCCAAGAGCCTGAATATCCTGGCCTCGGCCGTCACGCTGAGTCTGACCGACGCGGCGCGCTGGATCGCGGCGCAGGATGACGCCCGCGCAGTGGTGATTCGCGGGACGGGCGAAAGGGCATTCGTGGGCGGGGCCAATATTCATGAGATGGCCGAGCTGGATCCGCCGGGCGCGCGTGCCTTCATCACGCGGCTGCGCGAACTCTGCGAGGCGGTGGCGGACATTCCCGTGCCGACCATTGCGCGACTGCCAGGCTTTTGCCTGGGCGCCGGCATGGAACTGGCGGCCGCCTGCGACATCCGGTTGGGCTCGGCTGACGGCGTCTTCGGCATGCCCGAGGTGCGCGTCGGCATCCCCTCGGTGATCCATGCGCTGCTATTGCCCGCGCTGATCGGCCAGGGCCGGACCAACTGGCTGCTGCTCACCGGCGAAACGGTGGATGCGGCGCAGGCGCGGGACTGGGGTTTTCTGGAATTCATGTGCGAGCCGGGCGGGCTGGACGCGCTGGTCGAACGGACCGTGGCCCCGATTGCCGCCAGCGGTCCGCACGCTGTGCGCGCGCAGAAGGCTCTGCTGCGTGACTGGACGGAATCGTCGATCCAGGCGGGTCTGGACCGCAGCGTCGAGGCCTTCGGCGAGGCCTTCACCACCGACGAGCCGCGTCAGTACATGGCGCCGTTCCTGGCGCGCAAGCGGCATCGCCAGGCTTGAAGGCGGAGGCCCCGCATGCGGGGCCTCGTTCCATCATTTCCGAAGATGTTCGCGCACGGCGGTGGCCGAGGGGCCCACGGCCTTGACGGCGTCGCGCAGTTTTTCCTCGCTGACGCCGAGCGCCTGTGTCCAGTAGCGCAACTCGTGCGGTTCATTCACATTGATCCGGGAGCGATCCTCGGGACCGCGCTTGCTCAGGTCGTCTGACATATTTTCATCCTCCGGGTTGCAACGTCCCGGAGTCCAGCAAGCGGCATTCCCGCCTGCCGGGTCGTCACTGAACGAGCGTCGGCGTCGCCACGCGGGAGGTCTGGGCGGGCATGCGCTCGACGGTCAGCGCGTCCGGCGTTGTCGCGGACGGACGGACGACGACAGCCTGCTTGGCGCTGGCCGCGCCCAGATTGGGCAGGTCAGCCGGACGCGCCGCCACCGCCGCGAACGGACCGCCGCCGCTGGCCGGCACACCGTCCAGCGTCAGGTTGGCGGCCCAGACGCCACTGCGGCGGGACAGCACCTGGTACCGCTGCGGCGCGCCCGCCGCTCGCGCAACCACGTACAGCGTGCCGTCGACCAGGCTGATGGCGGGCGGCGACGCGGCTTCGGCGTCCAGCCTGCCGAGTTTGCCGTGGTCCAGCAGCCAGAGCTGTCCGCCCGCGCGCTCCAGGATGGCGAGCACGACGTTGCCGTCATTGCCGGCGTGGATGGCGGGGCGGCCGATGTAGGGCACGCCCAGGTCGGCCGGCGCGCTCCATTCCATGTCCAGGTCGGTGGTGTCGCCGGCTTCAACCAGTTTGGTCAGGTGGTTGTTGGCGCGCTGCCGGAAGTAAAGCTCGACGCGGTCTTCGTGATTGCGGATGGCGGCCAGTCCGCCGGCCGCTTCCGGCGCGGCCACGCGGCGCCAGCCTTGCCATTCCGAGCGCTGTCCCTTGGCGGCCGGGAGCTGGCGGGTATAGAAGAGTTCGCCCTTGGCGGCGATCGCAAACACGACGTAACGGCCATCGGAGCCGCGCGCGGCGGCCGGTGAACCCGAGGCGCCTTCCAGCGGCGGCAGGGCCTGCCAGGTGCTCCAGCTGCCGTCGATGCCGGACGGCGTGATCCAGTGCAGCACGCCGTCATAGCCCAGTGCGACGGCGGCGGCTTCGCCGCGCGGCGCGACGGCCGGAATCTGCGTGACGCGCAGGCCGCCCAGCGCCTGCCATCCTTGCCAGGTGCCGTCATGGCGTTGCTTGTTGGCCCAGACGCCGCCGAGCGGGTCGCGCGCCATCAGGCCGGCCGTGCCGTCGGCGTGGGCAAACGACACCACGGGACCGGTGGTGCGGCCGCCCAGGCTGTGCCAGCGCTTTTCGCCGGAATCCCAGCTGTTCACGGCGGCGTTCGTCTCGCCCGCGGCAAACACGACCAGACCGCCGCGGCCGTCGGGGTACACCTGCGGCGCGACGTCGTGGCGTGACACGTAATAGGCCCGCTGCACCCAGGCGGCCGCGGGGCCGGCGGGTTCCTGGCAGCCCTTGGGACCGGCGCAATAGTGGTAGTCGTTCCAGGCGTAGTGCTGGAAGATCACCGATTTGCTGGCGATTTCCGATTCCGCGAGGTTGGTGGCGCGTTCCTGGCTGGGGTAGTCGATATACCCGGTCTCGGCATAGTTGCCGGGCGCGCGCAGCATGGCTTCGCGCGCCAGCCTGGCGCTGGCGATGTGGTCGGGGTGACCGTGACCCGCGCAGCGCCAGCACAACTGGGTGTACGGCACGCTGATCGTGTCGTCCAGGTGCCGCACGGTGGTGGGCCCGTACTGGCGGATCATTTCGGCCATCGTGTCGACAAGCTGTTCGCGCGTGTAGACCTCGGCATGCGGGCCCAGCGTGTCCACGTTCTGGTTGGGTTCGGATTCGGTGCGGCTCAGCGGCGTCAGGCTGCCCCAGCCCTTGCCCAGCCACGGATCCTTCAGGCGCATGTGCCACAGCTGCACGCGCGGGTTGCCGGTCAGCGTGAAGCGCGCAATCTGGCGGCCGGCGACGATGCCGGTGTCTTCCTTCCATGCGTCGGGCTGATGCGCCATGTAGGCGTAGGCGGCGCGCACGCCCCGCTCGCGGCCCAGCATGTAGCCTTCGCCTTCACCGGCGTCGCTGGCGGTCAGGTAGACCAGGCGCACGCAGCCGCCGGCCTCGATGTTCGAGGCGACGTCCGGGTTCATGAAGAGCAGGTCGTCATCCAGGTGGGCAACGAAGGCCAGGTCCTTGATGCCGTGGCATTCGGCCAGCGACGGCGGCGCGGCCAAGGCGTGGGTGGAGAAGAGGGCTGCGGCCAGGCAGCAAAGCGCCTGGCACAGCGGGCGCAGCAAGGCAGTCAAAGCGGGCATAAAAAAAGCGCTGCAGGTTGGAGGTGCAGCGCGTCTTGAGGGTGGTAAAGAGTGCGGAAAGTATAGCTGCGGCGCGGAGGCGGGCCGCAATAGGCGCTTGCCCGGTGTGGCGCGGGGCCGACGTTTTGTGACGAGAAAAATGGGGGACGTTGCATGATGGTGTCTGACACCCTTGAGACGGCATTGCAGGATGACGTCGATCTCGTTGGGTGTCAGACACCTGCCGAGCTCACGCAGGTGTCTCGTGCGGGGCACTGCGAAAGTCAGGCCGGGGACAGGTCATGAAAAAGGGGACACCAGTGTTGGTGTCCCCCATTCATTCAACGCGCCGATTCGGTGCTGACCACCAGCTTGTCCGCCCGCGCCGTGCGCGTCCGGCGTTCCAGCATCACCGCCCACAGCCACAAGGGCATGCTGGCGATGGCGAGCAAGCTGCCGACCCAGCCGGTCGACGTCCACCCGAACCCCGCCGCAATGGCGAGGCCGCCCAGGAAGGGACCGAGCGCGTTGGCGGTGTTGAAGGCTGAGTGGTTGAGCGCGGCGGCCAACCCTTGCGCGTCGCCCGCCACGTCCATCAGACGCGTCTGCAGCACGGTGCCCAGCGCGCCACCCACGCCAACCAGGAACACGTTCAACGTGATCAGCCAGACGTTGTGGGCCATCAGCGGGAAAAGGGCCAGCACCACGGCCGACCACAGCAGCAAGAGGCCCGCGGTGCGCATGACGGCGCGATCCGCAAACACCGGCACGACCATGTTGCCCACCGTCAGGCCGACGCCGAAGACACTGAGCACCAACGGCACCATGGCGGGCGTCACCTGGGTGACGGCGGTCAGCGTGTCGGCCAGATACGTATAGATGGAGAACAGCCCGCCGAAGCCGACGGCGCCGATCGCCAGCGTGATCCAGACCTGGCCGCGGCCCAGCGCGCTCAGTTCGCGCAGCGGGCTGGCCTTGGGGTCGGCGGCGGTGTCCGGCGCGTAGGCGCGCACGCTCAGCATGGTCAGCACCGCCAGCAGCGACACCAGACCAAAGCTCCAGCGCCAGCCGATGACCTGGCCCAGCCAGTTGGCCAGCGGCACGCCGACGATGGTGGCCACCGTCAGGCCCAGAAACACGCGGCCCACGGCAACGGTGCGCCGGTTGGCCGGCACCATCGAACTGGCCACGAGCGAGGCGATGCCGAAGTAGGCGCCATGCGGCAGGCCGCTAAGAAAGCGGAAGAACAGCATCCAGTGGTAGTTCGGCGCAATGGCGCTCAGGCCGTTGCCGATGGCGAACAGGCCCATCAGCGCGATCAGCAGACGGCGGCGCGGCATGCGCGCGCCCAGCACGGCCAGGATGGGCGCGCCCACCACGACGCCCAGCGCGTACGCGCTGATGACGTGGCCGGCGGTGGGGGCGTCGATGCCCAGCGACTGGGCGAAATAGGGCAGCAGGCTCATCGTCGCGAATTCGGTGGTGCCGATCGCGAAGCTGCCAACGGCAAGCGCCAGCAGCACCAGGGCGGGCCGGTGCTGCGCGGAAACGGAATGGGACATGGAGACTACAAAGAGAGGATTGCGGAATGCTGCGATGCAACAGCGGCATTGTAGAGGGCCGAACCTGTCATTTACGTGTCGGAATGTCTCGGCATGGTCAGACCGTCACGACATTCAACCCGCCGTTCGCCAGGCTTTCCGGATTCGCGCCCGACACGAACAACCGGAAATCGTTGTGCGCGAAGTTGCCGATCACCTTGGCCTGCGTGGCGATGAGGGCGCCCGCGTCGCCGTTGGTCAGCAGATTGTTGCCGGTGACGGCGGCGTCGAATGCGGGGAAATGGCTGTAGGCCTCCAGCGCGTTGTCGGCGGCGCGCAGGCAGCGCCATGCGGCGAACTCGCCGCCCGTCTGGATGATGGTCAGCATGGCGCGCGCCGCTTCGGCGCCGAGCCGCAGGCTGGACAGGTGGTTGCTTTGCAGCGTCAGCGTGCCGTCGCCTTCCGGCACCATCTTGCCCGTGCGGATGCCGCCGCCCAACAGCTTCAATTGATCCGTCGTCAGTTCCGGAAAATCCCCTGACTCAGCAAAGAGCGCGATGCCGCCGCGCAGGCGGTTGTCGCGCACGGTGGTGTCGGCGTCGTTGTCCAGCAGCGCCAGCGCGCAGGACAGCGGATCGGCCAGCAGCGCGGCGGCAAGCGCGGCAATGGCGGGGCGCAGGCGTTTGGCTGCCGGCGTCTCGCGGCCAAGCTGCGTGGCCAGCGTCGTCAGCGCCGCCTGGATGCGGGGCGTCATCGTCAATGCATTGCCGGCGGCGCCGGCGCGCAGCAGCGCGGCGATCTCGGTGGTCATGGCCTTGCGCGCGTCCATGGGCTGGCGCGACAGCGCCGAGGCGGCGCGATCGTCGTCATCGTCCAGCACCGCGTCGGGGGAAAGCGCGCGCTTCAGCGCGGCCAGCGTCGGGGCGCGGGCGAAGAGCTGGTCGAGGCGTTCGGCGTTGCCGCGGCCCGCAGCATAAAGACGGCAGGTCTCGATGTGCACGCGCCGGCTGCCGTCGACACGCACCAGGCTGTTGCCGGGGCCGGCCGGCCCCGCGCAATCGACGCGCGACAGCCGCAGGTCGGCGCATTGGTTGAAAGCGATCGCGGCCGGCTGGCCGCGCCGCGTGATCACCAGGTCGGCAATGGAAACGCTGGCAAAGCCGTCCAGGCTGAACATGCGTTCTTCCAGCATCAGCCGGCTGGCGGCTCCGCAGCCGTGCAGCATCAGGCGCACGCGCGGCCCTTTGATGATGAGGTCATCGTCCAGCTTGTGTTCGCCCGGCGTCAGGCACAGGCAGATGTCCATGCGGTCCTGTCCGATGAGCGTGCGCAGCGCGTTGTCCAGCGTCGGAAAATCGCCCGCCGGGCCAACGGTAAGGCAGCAGCCGCCGCCGTGGGTGCGGCGGCACAGGGCGTCCAGGGCTTCCTGCACGGAATACGCCTGCTCCGCGAGCAGATCCGCGCAGTTGCGCGGGTCGTAGGCCACCTCGGAGGCCAACGCCAGCGTCGCCGTATAGCGCAGCGGCAGGTAGCGGTCGGACGCGGGCTGGCCCGCGCGCAGCAGTTGCGCGGTGGCGCGTTGCACGGGGCGGGCGGCATCGCAGGCGAGCGACCAGGCGATGGACGCCACGCCGTCGGCGCCAGTCGCCACGTCCTGCGTGGCCGAGCCATTGGGCAGGCGGCCGGCGTCCACCGTAAAGCGCACGACGGCGCCCGCCACCGGCAGGCTGCCGTTGGCCACGCCGGCGCGCAATTCGGAAGGCAGCGGCACGACGTCCGGCGTCATGGCGGGATTGGGCTTGACGCTCTGCCCGTCGCCGCCCGCGTAGTAAAGCTGGGTCAGTTCCGTCAACGCGGGAAAGAGCGGACGGCAGTCGCTGACGGCGGTCCACGCGCCGGCCTGCCAGCGCAGCAAGGCCAGCCGCGCAAACGCCCGCAGGACACCGGCGGGCGCGTTGAAGGCGGGCTTGCCGTCGGGCATCTGCGGCCATTCGATGGAGGCGGTGGCGGTGCGCGCGGGAATCAGCCAGTAGTCGCCCACGCGCAGGCGGCCTGGGGAAAACTTGATCTCGACGCCGTCCTGTTCCAGTTCCACCCATCCGGCGTTGGCACTGTTGATGGGCGCGGGCGTGATTTCCGCGACGCCGTCCCAACGGCGCACGCGCGGGTTGGCCGGAAAGCGCGCCACTTCCAGCGGATGACCGATCAGGCTGGCCGGATCGATGGTGACCGTGTTGCCGTCGGTGCGCACCACCTGCGCCAGCGGCCCCGGCTGACCCAGCAGTTCGTGCGTGTCGTCCAGAAATTCGACCCAGCAGCCGGCCGTGATGGCCAGCACGTCGTCGCGGCCGATGCTGGCGACTTCGAATTCATTGGCCACGGGATCGTCCAGCCAGCGCACGACGCGCGACAGGATGCTGCCGTTTTCGCGCGACCACTTGTAGCGTGCCTTGCCCGCACCCGCGCCATCTTGGTGGATTTCGATGCGGTAGAGATGGTTCTCCAGCAGGCGGTAGCCGGCGTCGGGCGGCAATTGGCACGGCGTCTTGGGCGGCACGCTGGCTTCGGCGCGCGCGGCCATGCGCGCATCGGGCGGCGCGATCAGCGCGTCCCACGCCGGCAGCGCGGACAGGCAGGTGAGGGCGGCGTCGGGCGCGCCGACCTGCATCAGCTTGACCTGCCACACGGTCTTTTCGCGCGTCGCGGTGTCGGGGCCGCCCAGCGCGACCTCGCGCATGCTGGTGTCGCCGGCAGGCAGGTCGAGCGTGCACAGGTGGCGCTGCCAGGCTTCCAGATAGGCCAGGTACATGCCCTCGGGCGGCGGCGCGGTTTGCCCGTTCGATCCGAAGACGATGACGCCGTCGATGTCGGCCGGGGTTAGGGCGGGCGGCGGGAGCGGCAGGACGGACGCGCCGGCCGGCAGCACGGGCGATGCCGTCGGCGGCATGTCGGGCTGTTTGGCTACGGAGGCGGGCTGCGGGATTTCGCAAAGCAGGCCGTCCAGATACAGGCGGCCGGCCGACAGCGACAGATCCTTGCCCGCGGGAGCCAGTGCAAAACCCGGCGCCGAAAGCGGTACGCCCACGGGGCCGACGGTGTCCGCCGTCTCGGTTTCGATGCGGCGGTTCAGGATGTCCTGCTGCTCGTTCCAATCCGCGTCCATCTGCACGCGGCCCTGCTGCATGCGGACGGCCCGGTAGCGCCGGGTGGGGTCGAAGGTGAGGCGGCTGAGATCGGCTTTCATGGTGTTGTTCCCGAAGACAGGGGGCTCAGTTCACGGGGATCAATCCCGCTTCGAGTCCGAAGCGCAGATACTCGTCCAGCGCCTGCCGCAGATTGGCTTCGCGCTGGGCTTGCAGCAGGAAATTCCAGGCGCCCATTTCGGCGCCGTTGTCCGCGCCTTCGCGGATCTCGATCGCGCAGCCGCGCGCCAATTGCCCGTAGGCTGGCGACCCGAACTGCGTGGACGTGAACGACGGGGCCACGCGCGCCGCCGCGCGTTTTGCGGCCGCGGCGCTCAGATCCTGCATGACCAGGTCCGGCTGGCAGCGGTAGCGCCGGGGCGTGACCGACGGCGTGGGCACGTGGCAGTAGCGCACGCAGCCTTCCTGGCGGCGGTTGATGGTGAGCGGGCCGCCGAACAGCGTGTTGGACGCGTCGAGCCGTCCGGCCTCCACGCGCCCGAACAATGTGCTCGCCAGAACGCGCAGGGCGCTGTCGTCCACGTCGACCGCCGCCGCAGCGCTGCCTTGCGCGTCGATCAGGCACGCGTCGAGGTCGACCGAGGCAAGCGGCGTGGCGCAGCGCACCGGCCCGCAGACACAGCGGGTAAGGCTCAATTCCAGTTCAGGCGCCGCGCCGCTGTGGCGCACGCCGCCGCGCGCGGGCGCCAGCGTGCAGTGGCGCAGCGCCACGGAACGCAACGCGCCTTCCAGCCGCAGGCGGCCGTCCACCAGCAGTCCGTCGAGCCGCACGCGCGTGCTGGCGTTGCCGCGCAGCCGCCAGTCGCCTCGCAGCACCGGGCGGCGCAGCGGGGCCGCCTCGATCAACAGATGCGTGTCGGGCAGCACCAGATCGGGTGCGATGGCTTCGGTGCCGTCGTGGTCCAGAACGATGCGCACCCGCTGGCCCGCCTGCACCGCGGCCAGCGCCGCCGCCAGCGTGGGCGTGGCCGCCGAAGGCACGCGCAGTTCGATGTCGAAGGCGTCTTCGGACGCCGCGTCCGCGTCATCGCCGGCCGGGACGCTGCGGTCGTACGGACCCGCGCCAATGTCGCCGGGAAATCCATACGCGTAGCGAACCTGCACCAACTGCGCGGTGACGCCCGGCGGTAGCGCGAGGCGTCCGCGGCGCGGATCCAGGCCAACCAGCACGCCGCCCGCAGCGGGAAAGCTGCGGTCCGGCCGCCCGGGCTTGCGCGCCTTGACGAGTAGGGACGCGTCGGGCCGGCGCCAGTCTTCGGGGGAAACGCCGGGGATGGGCGCCAGATTGCAGATGACCAGATGTTCGGGCGGCACGGCCTGTCCGTCCAGCCACACCTGAACGACCGGACCGCCGCCGCCCTCGGCAAACCATCCTTGCGGCGGCGCGTCGCCATCGGTCAGCGCCTGGCGGCGCGCTTCCAGTTCGGCGTGCAGATCGCGCCACGACAGCGGTTCGGGCACGTTGACCGGTTCGGCCAGGTGGTCGATATCGGTCTCGGTGCGGGGCCGGTTGAACAGCGCTTGATCGCGGCCCAGCGGATCGATGGTGTAGAAGCCGTCGCGCGTCGTGGCGGGGGCGGCGTCGCCGCGCTGCACGGTGTACGACTGCAGCCGCCACAGGAACAGCGCGACGTTGGGCAGGTTGTAGCGCCCGGCCGGCAGCGCGCGCACGTCGGCCGTATGCAGCTCGGCGCCGAAGGGGCCATCGACGCGTTCCATCGCGCGGGAGTCGCGCAGGTCGGGCGTGCGCAGCGCGTGCGGGCGCGGGTGGTTGACGTGCTGCGTGGTGGCGACGCGTTCAAAGCACTCGGACACGCGGCTGCGCCAGCCCGTGGCGTCGGACGCCAATTCTTCCAGCACCAGCGCGGTGCCCTTGCGCCGGCGCAGCCGCAGCGTATTGGCGACGAGGGCGCGAGGCGAGAAGGCGGCGCCCACGGGGTACAGCGCGCGCACGCCGAGCAGGTCGCCCAGGTACGGCACCACCCAGTCGTCGCAGGTCTCGATGAACCAGTTGTCGTAGAGCCGGTCCACGTCGGCGTCCACCAGCGCGCCCTGGCGCGCCAGCACGTCCAGCAGCGCGCGCAGCGGGCCGCCGGCAGCCGCGTCGCGCTCGCGGTAGAAGGCCGGCAGCAGGGCCATCAGCGCATCGGCATCCAGGCGGGTGTTCATGTGCGCTCCGATAGCAGAATGCCGGCCGGGTTCGGGCGCAGCAGTTCGGCCGGTTGCAGGCTGCCCTGTTGCCACCGCGCGGTGCGGGCAGGCAGCGTGGCGTCGGGGCCGTTGCTGCGCCGCGCGGTGAGGCTGGACAGCCCCGCGCCTGGTCCCGCATTCAGCCCAGCCTCGAGCACCAGCGAATCCAGATCCACCCACAGCACGCCCGGCACGCCTTGCAGCACGGACAGCACTTCCGCGCCGTGCAACGGTTGGCCGAACGCGCGCGCGGCAAAGCCGAAGGCGTGCAGCACGCGCGCGTGGGCCGCCTGCAGAACCTTCGGCGGTTCGTACCGGGGATCGATGCCCAAGCCGGCCCGCATGCCGAAATCAAGATAACGGCAAGGCGCCACGCGCAGCGGCTGATAGGGAGGCCGCGCCCCGTCGATGGCCGCAAGCAGGTTGCGGTACAGCGCGCCGGCAGGATCCAGCGCGGCGCCATCCTCGCCGGCGACGGTCAGATGCACGAGCCGTTGTTCGCCATCCCACAGCCACACCGCCTGCGACTTGCCGATGCCGGTGAACGCCGCGGCAAAATCCTCGAAGTCGCGCAGCGAGACGATGCGGTCCAGCGTGCGCACGCGCAGCGGCGCATTGCGGCGGGCGGCGTCGCCGGCTTCGGGATCCACGCCGCCGGTTGCGGGCGCCGGATTGACGACTGCCTTGACGCCGGGTGCGCGCGTCAGCAGCACGCTCAACTGCCCGCGCGCGACGTTGCCTTCGCGGCCCAGGCCGACGCGATAGCGCGCCTCCACGTTGCCCGAACCCGACGGCAGGCGCGCGCCATGCAGCCCATCGCCGAACTGCACGGTGGCGCCGCCGCTGTCGTCCAGCCGCAGCAGATACGCACGATCATCCGGCGCCAGTTCCGTGATGCGCGACGCTTCGGTCCACAGCAGGCCATCCACGCGGACCTCCAGGCTGCTCGCCGCGCCGCTTGCCGTGGGTGCAGGCACGAAGGTCAGCGGCTTTTGCTGCAGCGTGAAGCGTTGGAACGCCCGGTTGCCGGCGCCGCTGCCCAACACCTCGGGCTGAATGCGCATCTGCCGGCTGTCGCCGTGGTTGGCGGGCGCAACGTTGGCGTTGATGCGCACGGTGGCCGGCAGATAGGCGTGCGCCAGATCGGCGTCCAGAAGCAGCGACGTGCGGCCGCCGGCGCTGTCGTTGCGTTGGATGCGCACGATGTCGCTGGCTTCCGCCAGCGTGACGGTGGTGCGCGCGCCGTCCTCGAATTCCAGATCCGCGCTGGCGCGGTCGCGCGCCACGCGCACGTTGGCCAGCGCGTCGCCGCGCATCAGCCGCTCGCGCGGTGCGGTGTTGGCAGCGTCGCTCTCGTCCAGGATCAGCCCCGACACCGCCAGCACGCGGTCTGGCAGCAGGTCGGGCTCGTACGACGCCAGCACCAGCGCGTGGCCCTGTGTCAGGCCGGAAGCAGGGCGCACGCCCCAATCGAGCGCGTCGGATTCGCCATACGCGGTGGTTTCGCGCACGGCGTCGTTGAACTGTTCGCGCAGGCGTTCGCCCCGCAAGGTCAGGCGAGAGGTTGGCCCGGCTAGCGCAAAGCCGGTCCGCGCGTCGGGACCGGCGTCGGCCACGCGGTAAAGCTCCTCATACCCCGGCATGGACAGCACGGCCCAGCCGCCGGCCACCCATTTCGGATAGACGGCATCCAGGTGCACGCCGTGCACGTCGGAGGGGAACAGGCTGGCGGCGGGAATCGTCTGGCGCGCCAGGCCCGGCCCGGACCATGCGAGCGCAAGGGTGGCGTCGCCGCTGGCCTCGTAATAGTCGATGCGGATGTCGTGCTTGCGTCCCGCCGTGAGCCGGGCGCTGGCGCTGTATTCGGTGGGCGATTGCTCGTGCCACTGGTCGATGAGCAGATTGCCGTCCACCCATAGCCGCACGCCATCGTCGGCCGTGATGTGGAAGGTGTAGCTGCCGCTGCCCGGCGCGCGCACCCAGCCGGTCCAGCGCACGCAGAAGTTGTCCGACGGCATGCCGTCGCCGGGTCCACCCGCCGCCCACCGGAAATCCAGCTGTGGGTCGGTGCGGGTCGTCACCCGCTCGCTGAACGTGCGGCCGCGGTAATACTCCCCGTACAGGCCGGACCCTGCACCGCTGGCGCCGGGCGGATCGGAGATCTCGGCCAGCGTGTAGCCCGGCCATTGCGGGAACTGGCTGAAGGACGGCTTGGCGTCGTCGGCCATGCCCAGATAGGCCGCGCGCAGCGTGGCGGGCATGGCGCGCCAGTCGGGCGCGTTGTGGCCGAACAGCCGCGCCTGCGTGCGTAGCGCGAAGCAGCGCGGATTGCGGCGGGCGGGCTGCACGTATGGGGCCGCGCTGCCCAGACCGCGTTCCAGCGAGATCAGCGTGTAGGCGGGCGCGCCGTCCTCGCCCGGGCCCGGCACATACTCGCGAACCTGCGTCAGGCGGCGGAAGTCCCAGTTTTCGTTGCCCGGATCGCGCACGCGCTCGTCGCCCACGATCAGCACGGCATCGCCGGCTTTCAGACGTGTGGCGGCCCCGGCCAGGCACAGCGTGCGTGCGCCAAAGCGCGGCGGCGCCGGTTCCAGCCACGCCAGTTCCAGCGCGTTCCATGCGGCGCGGGCCTCGACGGCCTGCAAGGTCTCGAACGTCTGCGCGCGTTCGTCCTGCGCGGGCACGCTTTGCGCGCGCGTCCAGGGTTCGACGCGCGCCCGCAACGGCGCGCCGGGCGCGGTTTCCAGCGAGAACGCCAGCCACGTCGTTGCCGCCACACCGGGCCGCAGTTCGTAGCCGATGGCCCGTGCCAGCGACTGCACCGACCGGCGCTCGGTCGCGGTCCGCAGATAGCCTTCGTTGCCGATGCGTTCCTGATAGAACGCCAGCACGTCCAGCACCGCGGCCCACGCGTCGAACAAGGCGATGACGGGGTCGTCACGGTCGCGAGTGGTCAGCGCGGCCAGCGCCGGGGACCGCGCCAGGTCCGCCGTCAGGCTGGCGAGAAAGCGGCCATGCGTGCCGATGCGCAGGCGCAATGCCGGCTGGCCCGGCGGGTTGTCCTGGTTTGACGGCGTCAGCGCAGGCTGGCCGGCGCAGCAGCCGCAATCGTCGGGGGTTGTCATGATCCGCCCTCCACGATGAAGTCGATGCGGCCGTTCTCGGGAAAGTTGGGATCGCCGTCGGCGCGCAGCACTTCCAGCGGCGCAGTCAGCAGGCGGCCCGTGTCCAGCTCGCCCGCGGGGTCACGGCCCCAGCGCTGGAAGCGTTCGGCTCGCGCCGACGCGACGCCCGGCACCGCCATGACGGCGCGCATCAGCGCCGACAGCGCCAGCGGCGTGCCGAAGGTATAGCGGTCGGGGTGAAAGAAGCCGGGCCGGCCCGCGCGGTCCAGACCTGCGGTGAAGGCATCGCGTAGCGCCGCCTTGACGTCGGCGGCAAAGTGGCCCGGCGCGGCGCAGACGCGCACCAGGATGTCGAGCGGCACGTGAACGGGATCGGAGAATTCCAGGTCCTGCCCGGCCAGCCGGAAGCGTTCCATGAAGGCGCGCAGCGTCGCGCGAAACGGCGCGTCCACCTCCCGCCCGCCACGCCGGTCGACGGTCAGAAAAACCGTGTGCCAGCTGCCCGTCCAGCGCAGCCGGGCCGCCGCGCGCTGCACCTGCGGATGGCGCTCCGCGAGGCGCGCGTAGTCGTCGGCCGTGACCGCGCGCTCTTGCACCCGGAAGGCCTCGGGCGCGTTGAGCTTGATGGCGTCGGCCGGTTCCGGCGCCGCGCCGCCCTGCGCGGGCAGCGGATTGCGCACGCGCGCCACGCCCAGCATCAGATCCGCATCGTCGGTGACGAGCGCGCCGATGGCCTCGGCGCCCACGTTGCCCTCCGATCCGCCGCCCAGCCGGTAGCGCGCCAGCAGGCGTTCGCCCGCAACCGGGGCGGCGCCATAGCGGTTGTCGCCAAAGCGCAGCCACGCAGCGCCATCGGCTTCCGTTTCGACGACGAACTCGCGGGCGTCGCGCGCGCTGGCCAGCAGGCTGCGCTGCGGCGACCATGCCGGGCTGGCGGGGGCGGGCATGTCGCCGGGCTGATCGGCGTCGTCCGCCTGCAGCGACATGCCGCTGGGCAGCGCCCGGCGCGGGTCCTGCGCCAGCGCTGCACCGGCGGGCAGCAGGGCGGACACGGCGAGGTCGTGCCGATAGGGTTCCGCGCAGGCCAGGCCCGCGTCCGGCAGGCGGGGGCGGTAGGGCCGCGAGGCGGGCGCGTCGCGCGCGGTGGCCGTGTCCGGCAGCAGCGGCGTCCAGTCGCGCTGCATGCCGTGGTCCGCCAGGACGACGTTGCCGCGCGCCACGGATACCGCCCGCTTGACCAGTGCGCCGCCGTCGTCGAACTCGCGGCTGACGCACAGCGGAAACGGCAGCGCGTCGTCCGGATGCCAGGCGATCAGCAGCAGGTCGGTGCCGGTCAGGTCGTCGCGGCCGGCGCGGGTTTCGGTCAGGCGCACGGCCACGCGATGCGTCCGGTCGGCGTCGGCCTTGCGGCCCGTCAACGGGTCGATCGTTTCCTCGAACACCACCACGTCGCCGGGGGCGAGCGTCAGCGGCGGATCGTTCACCAGCGCCGCCTGCGTCTGACCGCGCGGCAGGCAGTAGGCCGGATCGGCGAAGTCATGCAGCAGGATGCGGCTGTGCGCGGCGTGCAGCGTCAGGTCGTGCAGCGTCTCGAACACTTCGATGCCGGCCGCGGGCAGCCCGTCCAGCGCGTCGCGGCGGCGCACGGGCGCGGCAAGCGCCGCTTCGGGCGAACTGGTCAGCAGCGGCGTGCCGGCCGGGATGACCTTGCCGTCCCCCTGCGCGTTCGCTTCAATCGCGACGAACACCCGCGCGTTGCAGCCGTCATGCAGGGGATAGTCCAGAAGGCGCGCGTGGCGGCGCAGCGAGGTCCGGCGGCGCGCGGTGTCCAGATAGGCCTCGGTGGCGGCGGCATCCTGCGCGTAGGAAAGGTGGTCCGCCACATAAGCCAGCGTTTCCACGAGCGCCACGGTGAAGTCCGCGGGATTGCGCTCGGTGAAGTCGGGCATGCTCTGCGACAGGCGGTCCAGCATCAGCCGCCGGAAGCTCTCAAAGTCCTTAGCCAGGTAATCGAGCAGCGGCTCGGGCGGCGCAGGCGCATCGCAGACGTGCGACTCGGCGCAGTCGAATTCCGACGGGCAGCCCGCCTTGAAGTTGATCTCGATGGTGGACAGGCACAGGTCGAAGCCGGGCGCCGGTGCGTCGGGGTCGGCCGGGTTGACGAGCGCGAGCGTGTACCACGAGAAGTCGCCGGCCTTGTCCACGGTCAGCCGGATCTCGTTGCCGGACAGCACCGGGTCCGCGGCCAGCGCGATGCCGCGGATGCGCGCACCGCCCTCGATGCGCACGTGCGCGCGGCCGATGCCGGACACCGGATGCGCGCAGACCACGCGCACGGTGCGCTGGTCGGCCGCGTCGATTTCCACGAAGGCGATGCCGTTGTCGCCGGGCGGCTGCTGGGCGCGCAGCAGTTGCAGCCGGCGCGGGTTGGCGCTGCGGAACTGGCGGTTCATGGCAGGTCCCGCGTAAAGCGCGCCAGCCGCCGTTGCTGGCCCTGGCGCATCACGTACTGCACGTCGACCTGCAGCGTCGCATCGCGGTGCGCAACGTTGACGGACTCCACCGCGATGCGTTCGCCCAGCCACTGTTGCAACGCGCCTTGCACGCTCATCTGCACGGCGGCGGCCAGCGTGTCGCTGTTGGGCGCGAACACCAACTGCAACAGCCCGCAGCCGAAGTCCGGCCGGTTCACGCGTTCGCCCGGCACGGTGAACAGCACCTGTTCGATCATGTCGCGCACGTGCGTGGCGTCGTCGGCGTTGCGGCTGCGGCCGCGCGCGTCGGGTTCGAACGGAAAGCGCAGGAGGGCCATGGCGATGCGTCCTTACATGCCCACGACGCGCGCCTGCGCCTGCAGCGCCAGCATCGGCGTGCCGGTGGGCATGCAGATCGACGAGCCCGCCTGCAGCGCGGCCGGCAGCCCGCCGATCAGCACGCGGGTCGCGCCACTCAGCCACATGCCGGTGACGCAGGGGCCGTTGCCCGACGGTGGCGGCGGAAATGCGCAGCCCGCGATGGAATACGTCGACAGGATGGTCACGGCCGGCTGGCCCGACAGCAGCACGCGCGGATTGGGCGACGTCGGGATGGCCTGGCCGCCGTGCGAACACTGCACGGTGGCGCCGAAATGCAGCAGGGGTCCGGGCATGCTCTTGGCCTCCTCAGGTCACCGTCAGGGCGCCCTGGTTGATGTTGACGGCCGGGCCGGCCAGCATCACCGTTGCGCCCTGGCCGTTGGACAGCGTGATGCCCACATCGCTGATCGAGATCATCGCGCCCGTTTTGGTCTTGAGCAGGATGCCGCCTGTGGGGCCCGGCAGATCGGAAATCATCAGCGTGTTCTGCCCGCCGGTCTGCAGCACGATGCTGGGCGACACGGGCAGGCCCGCCAGCGCCAGCGCAGGGACTTCGGCGGCCGATCCCCAGAATCCGCCGACCCAGATCGGGTAGTCGGGCTTGCCCTGTTCAAACTCCACCCACACGCCCGAACTGACCTGCGGCACGACGAACACGCCGCTCTGCTGGCCGGCAAACGGCACGCAGGGCATTGCCCAGCTTGAGACGCCCAGGCCCAGCACATCCGGCACCTGCACCTGGATGCGGCCCATCTGCATGGGGTCGACGTTGTTGATCACCACGCCGCGGAATTTGCCGTAATGGCGTTGGGGTTCTGTCATGGGGGCACCAGGGGCAGGGTCGAGATCAGGCCGTTGCGGGCCAGCGAGAATTGCTGGCGGAATTCGCCGGCCTTGAGGGAGCTGTCGACGCGCTTGACGTAGTACAGGCCATCGAACGCCAGCCCCGCGCCGCGCACGCCCACCAGCTGGCGCGACTTGAGCACGTGGCCGTAGCGCAGCACGTTGAGCGATCCGTCGGCGGTCACGGCGTCTGCGGTGGTGCCGGCGGCCATGGCAAGGCCCTTGCCCAACGCGGCGGCCGGCGACAGCTTGGCGGTGTCCTTGAGCAGCGTCAGCCCCTTGGCCAGCGGCGGCAGCAGGCCCAGCGGCGGACTGGTCAGGCTGATGTCGGGAACGGGCAGCGGAATCGGAAACTTGGTCAGCGGATTCTGGATGAAGATGACCGGCAGCGCGGCGTCCGACTGGTTCACCGCGAACGACAGAGACTCGACGTTGCTGTGCACGTCCATGCCCAGGTTGAGCGCGGGCTGCACCGGGCCCAGCCGGATCTCCGGTCCCCAATACGCCACGTTGGCGCCGGGCAGCGGGCCGGGCTCGATGTAGAACACGTGGCCCACTTCCCGCGCCAGCTGGCGCACGTAGGCCAGGTCCGTGCCTTCGTGCAGCGGAATGCGTTCCACCGGAATCGGCACGTCCGTGAAGGGTGACGGCACGATCAGCGGCAGCATGCCGTACAGGGCGTAGCGGCCGATGATCGCAGCGACGCGCGCGGGCGGCGGCATGGCCGGATAGGGCAGGCCGCTCATGTCCTGCTTGTCCATCGCTACCGTCAGGTCTTCGCCGGTGACGGTCAGGCGCGATTGGCCGGGCGCGTTGCCGTCCGTGATCTCCTGGCGCGTGACCAGCCCGTCCATCAGCACGGTGGGCAGCCCGTTCAGCGTGGCGATCAGGATGACGCGTAGCCACGGCACCTGGCCGCCGGCGATCACCAGCAGTGTGTGCAGCGGCGAGCGGTTGCTGACTGAAAAAGTGAGCTGAAAGCCGCCCGGGCCGTCCGCGGACGAGGACACCTCGACACGCTCCAGGCCGTCCATGATGGGGCGGGGCGCCGGCACCGGCAGGCCGGGCCCGACCAGCAGCGTCAGGTGCACGCCGCTAAGCATCGCCGCCTCCGAATTGCGCGCCGAACGGAGAGCCCAACGCGGCAGGTAGCGTCACGCGCAGGCTGCGTCCGGGCGCTTCCAGCGCGGCCGGACGCGGCGCGTCGTTGCCGTCCGCCAGACGCCAGAACTGCAGCGGATCGCCCAGTGCGGCGGCCGCCAGCCGGTCCAGCCGGTCGCCCGGGGCCACCGCGACCTCGCCCACCGCCGTCAGCGCCGCCGGGTCCGGCAGAAAGCGCCGGCGCAGGTAGACGAGCGGCCGGCCATCCGGCCCGGGCATTTCCGCCGTGGGCACGTCGTGATACCGGCTGTTGGCGGGAAAGCGCTGCACGCTCATGGCAGGGACTCCAATCCGACGGAGCCCAGATCGCCCAGGCCGGCCAGCGCGGCCAGCCGTTCCTTGCGCTGCTGATACACCAGGTACAGATGGCCGCCCTTGTCGCCAAAGCCCAGATCGCCCACGTGCAGCACGCGCAAACCCAGCGACACCTTGGCGCGGATGGGATTGAGCCGCGCGTCGAAGGCCTCTTCGGTAATCGAAAAATCGGTCACGCGCACCGGCACCACGCGCTCGCGGCTCCAGACGAACAGGCTCAGCGGCGCAACGGTGGGCGCGATCTCCAGCGTGCCCAGGTTGGCGATCTGGTTGTTGCGGATGAGCGCGGCGCTGTCCGGATAGACGATGGTCTCCAGCGCGGCCAGCTGCGCATGGATGCCGGTGTCGCGCGCCTGGGGATGATCGTCGGGGAATTCGAGCTGATCGGTGGCGTCCAGCTCGGCGTCCAGCCGGATCGTCTCCGCGGGCGGTCCTTTCAGGCGCAGCGGTTCGCCCGCCGCGCCGCCGTCGTCCACGCTCTGCGGCTGCAGCGAGCGCGTCAGCGTCTCGGGGTTGTATTGCAGCGAAATCACGCGCTGCACCGCCCCGCTGGCCGGATCGATCAGGATGATGCCGCCGCGCAGCAGACGGGGCGAAAGCGGTCCGCTCATGGATAGGCCTGCGGTTCGGCGGCGTTGCGCACGGCGGTGATGCGCTGCGCGCCCACCAGCGCTTCCGGCCAATGGCGCGCCGCGCTGAAGAGGTCAGGGCGGTAGTCGAACTCCAGCACGAAGCGCGACACCGGCACCCGCGCCACGCAGTCCAGTTCGACGGCGCGCAGCTTGCCCGGCGGCTCGTCGACCATCGTGACGTCGGCATAGCGTGTCTGGCACAGTTCCAGCACCTCGCCCACGGTCTTGCCAATCCAGTCTTCCATGGCGGCTCCTAGATCAGGTTCATGTTCTTGGGCACGGCGCTGGCCTCATCAGGCCGGCAGGCGCGATAGAAGCAGATGCCGCAGCCGTCGATCGAGGCCCGCACGGCGGTCTCGACCTTGGCCTGGAACGTGCCGGTGGCGGCGGCAAACGCGTCGTTCCAGCGCGTCTTGAAGTCCACGTTGCGCTTGCGGCAGTCGTACACGGCCTCGTAGTCCTGGATGTTGAGCGCGTAGTTGCAACTGCCGGCGCCCACGTACTTCACCCAGCCCTGATTGCCGGCCATGAAGTTGGCCACGTCGCCGCCCGAAAACGCCACGCCCAGCTTCGACTTCTCCGATTTGCTGTAGGGATGGGTGTGGAAGGTGCCGAGCGTGTAGTCGCCCTTCTTCTCGGCGGGCAGGCTGATGCTGCCGCCACCGCCCGAGCCCGTGCGGATTCCGCGCTTGCCGTCTTTGTCCGACACGATGCGCCCGCCATGCTCCTGCACGGTGTCGCCGCCGTGGCCGGACTTGGACCAGGCCTCGTTGACCGCGTCATACACGTCATCCGGCATGGTGTGCGTGGCGGGGCATTTGCGCGCCTCGGCTTCGGCCACGCGCAGGTCGCCCATGCCGGCGCGCTGCACGGTCTGTGCCACGCCCGGCGCCGCCGTGGGCCGTGACAGGCTGTGCGCGGCGCGGTCGGCTTCCGCTTCCTGCGGCGAGTGCGACGGCCCCAGTTCCAGCGGCAACCCGGGGCGGTAGCGCCCCTGCTGCTGCACGACGTGCGCCAGTTCGTGCGCCAGCAGGTCGCGGCCCTGGCGTGTGCCCGGCGCGTAACGGCCGGCGCCAAAGGCGACATGCGGGCCGACGGTGTAGGCCTGCGCATCCAGCGCGCGTGCAGAATCCGCGGCGCGCGAATCCGCGTGGATGCGCACGCGCCCGAAATCGTGGCCGTAGCGCCGCTCGAATTCCATCCGGTCGGCGGTGGCCAGCGGCTGGCCCGCGCTGCGCAGTACGTCCTCGACCTGCTCGGGCACCGCTGCGCTTGCACGGCCGGAAGACGGCGAGGCGGCGCAGTTCGACTTGCCGCCGCAACCGCAGGCGCATCGCCGCATCACCAGGCGCGAGCGCGGCGGCGAGGTGTCCGGCCGTGGCGTGAACAAGGACGTTCTCATGGCACGCTCAATGCTTCAGATGAAACGTGTCGGCAATGGCGCGGCCCGCCTGCGCGCCGGTCTGCGCCGGTTGCGCGCCGTCGGCCACGGTGCGCACCTGCTCCGCGTTGGCATCGGTGGCCGCGCCGCCGTTCAGCGCCGCGCGCCGGACCAGCTCGTGGACGAGGGCGGCTACGAACGCATTGCGTTGGGCCGCGTCATGGCTCGGCAGGCTGAGCGCGCGGATATGCAGGTGAATTGCGGATTTCATGGCCATCCTCTCGTTTCGGCATCGGCCAGCGGCCGTTCCCGTTTGGCGGCTTCGGCGTGCGCGGCTTGCAGCACGTGAGCCATGGTGACTTCGGTGCCGGCGTCTGCGGCCAGGAAGGCCGCGTTCAGCGCGACGTTGCGGATGCTGCCGCCCGTCAGGTTCAGGCGCGCCAGTTGGCGCGGATCGAGATCGCGGGTCGGCGTGGCGGCCGGGAACACGCCGCGCCAGATCCGCGCGCGCTGGTCCAGGTCAGGAAACGGAAACTGCACGACAAAGCGCAGCCGCCGCAGGAAGGCGCTGTCCAGGTTGGATTTCAGGTTAGTGGTCAGCACCGCGAGGCCGCGGTACGACTCCATGCGTTGCAGCAGGTAGCTGATTTCGATGTTGGCGTAGCGGTCGTGGCTGTCCTTGACCTCCGAACGCTTGCCAAAGAGCGCGTCCGCCTCGTCGAACAGCAGGATCGCGCCGCCGTCTTCCGCGGCCTCGAAAAGGCGCCGCAGATTCTTTTCGGTCTCGCCGATGTATTTGCTGACGACGGCGGACAGGTCGATGCGGTACAGATCCAGTCCGGTCTCGCGGGCCAAGGCTTCTGCCGCCATCGTCTTGCCCGTGCCGCTTTCGCCGGTGAACAGGGTGGCAAGGCCCAGGCCGCGTGACTGCGCGGCCGCGAAGCCCCAATCCTGATGGACGCGATATCGCTGGCGCAGATGCGCGGCGATCTGGCGCAGCACCGCGCGTTGCGGGTCGGGCAGCACCAGATCGTCCCAGCCGGCGGCCGGTGTCAGGCGCTGGGCCAAGCCGTCCAGCTTGCGCCGGCTGGCCTGCGCGCAGCCTTGCCACAGCACCGCGGCCGGATCGGCGTCGGTCTCCTGTAGCGATGGCGCCAGCGCGGTGGCGGTGCGCTGCAAGGTTCGGGAGTCCAGGCCGAACTGGCTGGCCGCCTGATCCACGGCATCGCCCACGCGTGCAGCGACCTGCGGCCCCAGCGCCTGCCGCCACAGGGTTCTGCGATCGGCTTCTTGCGGGCGGGACACCGCGTACGGGCGCGAGGCCGCGCGCAGCGTGACCGGCTCGCGCACGCCCACGAAGCACAGTCCGCCGGCCTGTTCCACCAGATGCCGCGCCGCGGGCGTCAGGCCATCCGAGGCGTCGAGGTACAGCGCGGCGCCCAGCAGCACGGCCTCGCGCTGCCAGAGCGTCAGGATCGCATTGCGCTCGGCGGCGTCCGCCGGCACGTCCTCGGCCTGCAGCGCCAGGCACGCGAGGCCCGCGACGTGCGCGGCGCGCGCCGCCACGTCTTCCTGCGCGCCGGGGTCATCGCCTTCCAGCACGAACACCGGCAGCGGCGTGCCTTGCGCCGCCGCGACCTGCGCGGCGATCTGCTGCGCCGCCGCCTCGTGCGCGGGCGCCGTGTGGGGCAGGGGCAGCGCCGGGCGCAACAGCGGGCGCAGGCGCGCGTCGGGTTCGTTCAGGCCGGCCAAGTAGTGCAGCACGCGTTCGTCGATGCGCAGCCGCGCGGTGCTCAGGTCCGCCGTGTCGTCCACGTCCAGCAGGCGCCAGCGGCGCAAGGGGCGCTGCGGCGACAGGGCGCTCCAATGCGCGCCCTCCAGCTCGGCCAGCGCCAGCGCGAAGCTGGCATGGCGCTGGCTGCCGGTCCGGCCGTTCGCGTGGGCGCAGAGGTCTGCCAGCACCGCGTCCATCTCGATGCCGGCGCACAGCAGCAGCAGGTCGCGCTCGAACGCCGACAGGCCGAACGTGGCCGTCAACTGGTCGATGGCCGCGTCGCCATGCAGCGCGGCGCGCGCCTGCGCAAGCTGCTGCGCGCCGTGGCGCGGCGGCCGGCTGCCCGGCTTGCGCAGTCTTGTGCGCAGCCGCGTGAACTCGGCGGCCAGCAATTGCTGGTTGGCTTCGATCCAGTCGGTGGGCGCGCGCGCGTTCATGGCAGCTCGATCTGGCGGTCAAGGTATCGGACGGGAACCGCTTCGCGGTCCACCAGCGGGCTTTCGATGCCGTCCACCCGCAGCCGCGCCAGAAAGCGCGTGCCGGCGGGCGGCGCGTCGCGCCATTCGAAGATGAGCGCGCTGGCGGGCGCGGTGGCCGGTTCAGCGGGCAGCTCGCGGTCGCCCAGCAGCAGGCTGGCCGCCTGGCCGGGCAAGAGCGGCGGCGCGATGCCCAGCGTGATGCGCACCGTGCCTGCGTTGCGCGTGGCGGCGGTCGGCGGCAGCACGGGTTCGGGCGCCAGCACCAGCGCCAGCTGATTGCTGTCGCGCCGCAGGCCGGCGTCGCTGGCCTGCACCGTGGCATGCACGCGGTACACGCCGACGGGCAGGTCCGCCGGCATCGTCAGCCGCAACCAGGCGTCCGTGCCGGCCTCGACGGGCACGTTGCGTTCGGCGTCCAGCGTCGTATGGCGCAGCGTCACGGCGCGCGCCAGGCCGTCCAGATGATGGCCCAACAACGTCACGGCGCCGCCCGGCACGGCAACCGGCTGCTTGCCCGCCGGTTGCACGGACAGCAGCGTGGGCAGCGGCGGCGTCAGGCCGGGGAACACCAGCACGCCCCGGTCGCGCGGCCTGCCGGGGATGGCCTCGCCGCGCGTCAGCACCGGCAGCGCGCCGCGCGCGGGCCGCCGGGATTCGATCAGCACCACCGACACCTGGAACGCGGCGGTCGGCCGGTAGTGCGCCTGCAGCGCGGACCACAGGCGCGACATCTCTTCGGCGCCCAGCGCGGCGGGCGTGATCTTCAACAGTTCGATCTGGCTGGCCAGGTCCGCGCTGCGCAGGCTCTGGTAAACCGTGGGCAGGATGGCGCCGTCGACCACGTCCGGATCCAGCGCACGGCGCACGGCCTCGCGCGGCAGCACGGCCGACTCGTGCAGCAACTGCAGCGCGTAGCCCAGCAGCACTTCCGCTTGCAACTCGGCGCGGCCATACGCGGTCAGCAGATAGTGCAGGTCCAGGGCCAGCGGCGGATTGGCGATGCGGTCGCCTGCCGGATCGCGCGATGGCAGCGCGGCATTGCGCCACGCGGCGTTCGGCGTGACCTGATGCAGGAACAGGTTCAGCTGCGGGTCTTCCTGGTTGTCCAGCGACACCGCATCGGGCGCCAGCGCGGACACTTTGACGCCCGCGCCCAACGCGTCCGTGACGGCGTGGTCGATCATGCCCGAGTCGAGCAGGTCCTTGATGACGGCGGTCACCGCCGCGATCGCCAGCGCGTTGCTCATGGCAGCCCCGCGCGTCGGGCGGTCAGGTAGGCGCGCAGCGACAGCGCGGAGGAGCGCGGGGCGGCGGGGACCGCGCGCTGGGGCGGGGGAGCGACCTCAAGGCGGTCGATGGTGATGTGGACGTCGGGTAGGGAGGGAGACTGCGCGGGGAGGCGGGGGGCTGCGTCGCTGCGTGGGGTGTGCGCTTGGCGTTCTGGGAGCGCACGCGCGTCGGAAGCCAAAGCCGGGTCGTGTCGGGCAGATGGGGCGGCACTGTCAGTGACCTCATGCGCCTCGAATGCCGCCGCCGGATAGAGGCGGGTGATTGGCGACATGGCTGCGGGGCGGGTTTGCCGACCTTCGGCCGCATCATGGTCCGCATCGCCGGATAGAAGCTCGCGCGAGCGGTGATCCGGCGAGAGCGTGTCTTGCGGCTCTTGCTTGCTTTGCACGGGGTCCATCGCAGGCATGTCCGCGTCGGCGAACGGCGTCTGCACATTGGCATGCCCGTGATGCGCGCGTGTGACTTGCGAAGCGTCCGGTCCATTCGCGCCGGCCGCTTCGACGATCCGCTCAGCCTGGCCATACCCCGCAATTCGCGCTGCGCGCAAAGGCGTGTGCGCCAGGTTCGCCCCGCCGAATTCCGCGTCGTCCCTGGCGATCTGGACGTGCGCGTCCGATTCCCCCTGTGCGGCCCTCAGCGCCGGCGCATCCCCCGGCCATGCATCACGCGCAACGGTCGCGGCAACCTCCAACGCCCGTGGCGAAGGCGCGCTACGCAGACGCGGCGCCGCGCCCACGCTGCGGCTCGCAAGCTGGCGCAGGAAGCCGCTCATGGCAGCGCCTCGCCGTCGGCCAGTTCCAGATACGCGGCGCGCCGGGCCGGCCCCAGCGCCAGCACCTGCGGTTCGCTCCAGCCGTAAGCGCGCGCCAGACGATGCACATCCCGCAGCAGTCCGCGCGCGCAAAGGCTGATGTCGTCCCACATGCAGGCGTCGGCGTCCAGCGCCACCGTCCACGCGTGTGCGCAGTCCGCGCAGCGCAACGACAGCTCGATGTTGGCGGCGGGGTCCAGCGCCTCCATGCGCGCTTCGATGTCGTCCAGCGCAGCGCCCTGCGGCAGGCGGGCGTCGGGCGGCGCGCCCACCCGGCACGCACGCAGCAGCAGCGCAAGCGCCGCGTCGCTGTCGGGGGCCATCGCGGCCTGCGCCTGGTCGCGGCTGCTGGGCAGACGCCACGCCGCGCCATGCGCGTCGAACATGGGCTCGGCCGACGCGCGCGCCGGCGGCGCGGACACCGTCTCCAGCAGCGCGGCCACGTCCAGGTCGAACGCCATCGCCGCGCCGCACGCCGGACAATCGGCGCACGCCGCCAGCCGAGGCCCGAACGTCGCTTGCCGCAGGCGCAGCAGCGTCACGTTCCGCCATCCGACCGGCCGTGACGCGACATCCACGTCAGGCATCGCCACGGCAAGCGCGCGCAGGCCGCGGTCTATCGGCGGGCAGTCACGGCCCGCCTCCCACAGCGCAAGAATCTGCGATTCGATCAGGGCGTTCATCGCGGCGCTCCATCAGGCCGGCTCGACGAAACTCGGTTCGGATGGCTCGGCGACTTCGTAGTCGCGCTCCCATCCTTCGTTCTCCAGCTTGATGGTCTGGATGGCGACCGCGTTGGCGTTCGCGTCCAGATCGGGAATCGCCTGGTATTCCGACACCCAGCAGCGGAACACCTTGTAGGCCAGCACGAGCTGTCCGGCTTCGTTGTAGACCTCGATGATGAGGTCTTTGCGAAAGTTCTTCAGCGACACCTCGCTGCCCAGGCCCGATCCGAAGTTCCACACCTTGTTGGCCCACTGCTCGAACTCGCGGTCGTGCGTGACGCCGCGCTCCAGCGTCACCGCCTCGAACTTGCTGCGGCCAGGAGATTTGCGCCCGCTGGACGGATCGCCGCCTTCGCGGTGTTCGACCACTTCGGTGCTGCGCTTGAGCGCCGACACCTTGCTGATGCCGGCCACGTAGCGGCCATCCCACTTCACCCGGAATTTGAAGTTCTTGTACGGATCGAAGCGCTGCGGATTGACGGTGAACTGCGCCATGGCAATCTCCTGGTAACCGTGGTCGGCAAACGCGCCGGGCCGCGTGCGGCGCCGGCGCGGGCCGGGCTCAGGCCTGTATCTGGCCGGCCAGTTGCTGGATGCTGATGACGACGAACTCGGCGGGTTTGAGCGGCGCAAACCCCACCAGGATGTTGACCACGCCGCGATTGATGTCGTCCTGCGTGGTGGTTTCCCGGTCGCACTTGACCAGATAGGCCTCGCGCGGCGAACTGCCCTGGAACGCGCCCTGGCGGAACAGCGTGTTCATGAACGCGCCGATGTTCAGGCGTATCTGCGCCCACAGCGGCTCGTCGTTGGGCTCGAACACCACCCACTGCGTGCCGCGGTACAGCGATTCTTCCAGGTAGAGGGCCAGGCGCCGCACCGGCACGTACTTGTATTCCGAGGTGAGCTGGTCCGCGCCGCGCAGCGTGCGCGCGCCCCAGCACACCGCGCCATACACCGGGAACGTGCGCAGGCAGTTGACCCCCAGCGGATTCAGGCTTCCGTTCTCGCCATCGGTCAGCGTCGTGGCCAGCGATATGACGCCGGTCAGGTTGGCGTCGGTGCCCGCGGGCGCCTTCCACACGCCCCGGTTGCCGTCCGTGCGTGCGTACAGGCCGGCGACGGTGCCGCACGGCGGCGCAAGACGCGGCTTGCCGTTCTTGAGCGGATCGGACACGAACGTCCACGGGTAGTAGACGGCGGCGTGATCCGACTTGGGCAGCGCCGTGCCGTTCGCCACGGCCACCATCGCCGCCGGATCGGTCGCCGTGGGCGGTGCGTCCACGATCATGAAGGCGCGCCGCTCTTCGCAGTACGACGCGGCATCGGCCAGCACGCCGCTGTGCGTGATGGCCGGCAGGCAGAGCAGATTGAAGATGTCGGCGTCTTCCAGCGCGTACAGCCCTTGCCGCAGCGCGCGGCTGCCGATGAACGCGGCATAGACGTCGTCCGGTCCGTAAGGCGTTTCGGTGCCGCCTTCCAGCAACGCATCGACCGGCGGCGGCGAGGCGACGGCCCCGGTCAGCAGATGCAGCGAGGCGGCCAAGTCGTTGGCCGGCGCGGCCGCGACCGCAATGGTGGAGCCCAGGCCGCGCGAACCGCTTGCCAGCACGAGCGTGCTGCCCTGCACACGGGCCGTGAAGTCGCGGAACGCGGGCGTGCCGGGCCGCAGCGCGCGCACGGCGGCTTGCAGGCGCGCCGCCACGTCTTCCAGCTTGGCGGCCAGCGAACCGCCTGCGGCGGTGGCGTCGCCCAGACTGACCAGTTCCGGTCCAAGGCCATCCAGCGTGATGCGCAGGCTGGTGTGCGTGGCGTCGGGCAGCGCGTCCAGGTCGGTCGCGCCGAAGGCATCGCTGGTCAGCGTCGCCGCATCGGGCGTGGGCGCGGGGCGGATGATGGCCGCGCCGTCGGTTTCGATGCCGCCGGCCAGCGACCCCAGCATCAGCACGCCGGCGGCGTTGTTGCGCGCGCCCGGCAGCACGCGGACGCTGGCGTTTTCGCCGCCCGCGCCGGACGTCATCACCAGCGTGTTGCCGTTGCGCGCGGCGGTGAAGTTCGCCAGCGCCGGCCGGCCCTGAGCCTGCGCGCGCACCTTGGCCTGGATCGCGGCAGCCAGCGCGGTCAGGCGCTGCGTCGCGGTGCCGCCGGCAATGTCGCCGGGCAACGCGATGCTGACGCCCACGGGCTCCAGCCCGTTCACGGCCACGCGGAAATCGGTGTGCGTCGCATCCAGCAGCGTCTGCACGTCGCCCAGCGCGCCGCTGACGCTGGTGCCCGCCGGCAGCGCATCCAGCGCGCCCTGCGACAGCATCCGCTCCAGGCGAACGAGCTGCGATACGCCCTGCACCAGATCCAGCAGATAGCGCGGATCCTTGGCGTTCAACGAGACGTTGGCGTAGCTTTCCGCCCGCCCGTCGCTGCCGCGGATGAACTGGATGTTGAAGGTGCTGGAGGGCACGGCGGTGGCGTAGTCCACGCGAACCTGGATGCTGTTGCCGGACACGCCCGGATCCAGCGCCCGCACCGTCAGCACGTCCACCGCTGTTGCGCTGCGCAAGGTGCGCTGCGCGGGCGACGCTTCCTTGACCACGCGCACGACCCAGGCGTCCGTGCCGCCGTTCACGAAGAACTGGCGCACGGCATAGCCCAGCTCGGAATCGTCGGCCAGTCCGCCGAAGGCGCGTTCATAGTCGGAGAAGCTGAATATCCGGACCGCCTTGTTGACGGGGCCGCGCGGGGCCGCGCCCAGAAAGGCGGCGACCGATGTCGCAACCCCGGCAATCGTGCGAACGCCGCTGGGAATTTCCTGGATATAAACCCCGGGATGGGACAGGGTAAGGGCCATGAGCTGCTCCTTCACGCGGCTGTCAGGATCGATGTCCTAGCCGCAGGAGAGGCTTAGAGAGCCGCCAGCGCGCCACGGGAGACGGGCAGGAAAAGGCTGGCGATTCGCGCGAGGCTTGCGCGGGTTGGCGGGCGTTGCGCCGCTCTAGTTGGATTGCAGCGGAAAGGCAATCGGGCAAAAGCAGCAAGCCCTGGTAGGAACGAGTTATAGAAGTTCTGCCTGATGCGATCAACAGCTTTTTAACGGCGTTAACGATCTGTTGCTTATTCAAGGCTGGGCAGCGTGGGTCTAAAGACCATTGAACACCGAGGCCCGCTGGCGTATAACCCGAAGCGGCACCGCTCGCGATCAACCCGGCGGCGCAACGCCCAAGCCGGTTTGGCAGGCGGCCTGAACCTTAAGGAGCGTGAGATGAATTACGTGTCCCGATTGCTGCATTCGCATGACTGGTTTTCCCGCCTGCCTGCCACCCCCGGTGATGCCGGCCGCCGTCTGCGCGTCACGCGCGTCGTCCTGGGCGTGGCCGCGGGAACGTCGCTGGCGTTCGGCGCTGCGGCGCAGCCGCAGAACGCAGGCCAGTCCCAGTCAGCCCCCTCGGCCCAGACTGCTGCCGCGCAACAAGGCGCCGGCCAACAAGACACGTCCGCCGCGCGGGCGTTGCAGTGGCCGCGCAGCTTCACCGCACCCGACGGCAAGCGGGTCGAGCTTTACCAACCGCAGATCGACACCTGGACCGCCGACCGTCTCACCGGCCGCATGGCGGTCGCGGTGGGGCCGGCCAAGGGCAACCCGACCTACGGCGTGGCCGAATTCTCCGCCCGTGCCGACGTGAACAAACCCGCCGGACTGGTGCGTCTGTCGGACATCCGCATCGAACGCGTGCAGGTGCCGACCGCGCCGCAAGAAGCCGCGCGCCTGCGCAGCGAACTCGAAGCCCGCATTCCCGCCAAGGGCGTGGTCACGCCGCTGGACGCGTTGCAGCTGAGCTATGCGCTGTCGCAGAACAACCCGGCCGCCAAGGCCGTGCCGGTGAACAACACGCCGCCGCGCATCATCTACCGGACGGTGCCGGCGATCCTGGTGCTGGTGGATGGCCCGCCCGCGTGGACGCAACTGCCCGACACGCAGGGCTGGCGCCGCGTCGTCAACACCCGCGCGCTGATCCTGGGCGACAACGCCGGGCGCTTGTACCTGCAGGCCGCGGGCCACTGGTATGAAGCGGGCGACATCAACGGGCCGTGGCGCACCGTTGCGCAACCGTCTTCCGCGCTGCTGGCGGCGGCCGACGCCGCGCGCCGGGGGCCGGCGGCAGACCCGTTGATGCCGCACGACGGCAAGGCGCCGCACCGCGCGCCCGACATCGAAGTGTCGACCGTGCCCGCCGAACTGCTGATCACGATCGGCCAGGCCGAGCTGCGGCCGGTGTCCGGCACGTCGCTGCTGTCGGTCACCAACGCCGACCATGCCGTGTTCATGAACCCGGGCGACAACCGCTACTACCTGCTGGTGTCCGGCCGCTGGTTCCGCGGCGCGCGGCTCGAAGGGCCGTGGTCGTATGTGCCGGGCAAGGACCTGCCGCGCGACTTCGCGCGCATTCCGCCGCAGGATCCGCAGGGCGGGGTGCTGGTTTCCGTGCCTGGCACGCCGCAGGCGCGAGAAGCCGTGATTGCATCCACCATTCCGCAAACCGCCACCGTCTCGCGCAGCGCCGCCAAGCTGCAGGTCGAATACGCCGGCGGCGCGCCGGTGCTGCGGCCCATCGACGGCACGCCCCTGCACTATGCGGCCAACTCGCCGGTGCCGGTCATCCAGGCCGAAGGCCGCTATTACGCGCTGTCGAACGCGGTGTGGTTCGTGTCGGATTCGCCCACCGGGCCGTGGCGCGTGGCCGACCATGTGCCGGCAGTTATCTACGCGATTCCCGCCAGTTCGCCGCTGCATTACGTGACCTATGTGCAGGTCTACGGCGCCACGCCGCAAAGCGTGGTGTTCGGCTATTCGCCCGGCTACATGGGCGTTGTCGTCGCGCCGGACGGCACCGTCGTGTACGGCACGGGTTATTCCTATCCGCCCACGATCGTTCAGAACACCTGGGTCGGCTATCCGCCCAGCTACGGCTACAACGCCGCTTTCGATTCGGCTGCGGGCTTCGCCTTCGGGTTTGCCGCCGCCGAGGCCTGGGGCGGCGCGGCGCCGTACTGGGGGCCGTACTACGGCGCGCCCTACTGGGGCGGCGTGGATGTCAACAAGGTCGATGTCTACGGCGCCTGGGGCGGTTCCGGCACGGTCACGCACGCGGCCGGCTGGAACGGCTGGACGGGCACCGAGTGGCAGGGCGCTCACGCCGAAGGCTACAACCCGCAAACCGGCGCGGCGTTCGAAGGCACGCGCGGCGCGGCCTACAACGAGTACACGGGCAATGCCGCGGCGGGACGGCGGGGCGCCTACACCGATCCGGTCACGGGCGCATCGGGTGCGGGCCGTGCGGGCGCGGTCGAGAACGACGACGGCCAATGGGCCGCGGGCCGGCAGAACGTGCGCACCAACGCCGACACCGGCCGCACGACCTATTCCGCCGCCAGCGCGACCGGCACCGCGGGGCAGGGCGCCGACAGCGTCGACCGGCGCGGCGCCACGTACAACCGCAACACCGGCAGCGGCGCGGCGTGGAACAACGGCAACGTGTATGCGGACCACAATGGCAATGTCTACGATCACAACGACAACGGCTGGCAGCAGCACACGTCGTCGGGCTGGCAGCCGGTTCAGCCGAACGCGCAGTCCAGCTATCTGAACTCGCAGCGCCAGGCGCGCGATTATTCGACGCCGCACACGGACGATGCATATGGCGGCGGCTGGCAGAACCGGATGAGCGATTCCGCGGGCGGCTGGCAAGGCCGCAGCGACGGCGGCTGGCAGGGACGCGGCGACGGCGGGTGGCAGGGACGCGGGGAGGGCGGCTGGCAGGGCCGCGGGATGGAGGGGCGCAGCTTTGGCGGGTTTGGCGGGTTCCGGGGCGGCGGCGGTTTCCGGCGCTGAACCCGTCCTGCTGACGCGCGCACATGGCGCGCAACGCGTGCCGGCCCGGCGGCCGGCGCGCGCGGCGGTTGTGGTCAGTCCTGCACCAGGTACGCCTGTCCGCCCGGCTTCAGATACTGCGTCAGATCACTGAACGGCACCTGCGCCAGCGTCCCGAGACACACGCCCGATGCGTGACCCACGCCCGACACCGACAGGCTCAGCGCGCCCGGGGCAGTCGCGCCCAACGCAAGATATGTGGGCCAAAGATCCCAGCAGCCTTCCTTGGAGCGGTCTTCCGTCAGACCCGCCTCGTCGCGCGCCGCCAGGGACTTCTGCACCTGGCCGGCAAGTTCCTTCAGGGCAGGGCGCGGTTCGCGGTTGTCCGGTCCGTAGGCGTCGAACACGCGGTTCCAATCCAGGGCTTCGCCGCGCAGCAGGTCCAGCGTGTAGGGATCGAAGTGGTTGTTGGGATGCGCGCCGCCGCAATCGAGGCTGCCGGATTCGGTCACCGTCATCATCGCGCTGGACAGCCACGGCACGTTCACGACTTCTTCCTCGTAGTTGCCCAGCGTGCCCACGGACGGACCTTCGCTGGTGTAGGCCGAAGCCTTGCAGGCCAGCGCCGCGTGGCTCATGCGCCAGTGGCGCTGTTCGAGCAGATGGTTGACGCGCGCCATGACCGCTTTGTCCGGATGCCGCGACAGGCGCGGATAGCCGAACTGCGTGCGCGGATCGCGCCACATGCGATAGGCCACGGTGGCGCTGCCGATGTCATCGCCCACGGGCTGGGCATGGCCGGCCAGTTTGAGCGTGTCGTAGGGCACGCGGGCCGCGTCGATCTCTACGCCGAAACCGATACTGCCATCGGGCGTCAGCGCGTTGGCGTCGTACTGCGCGACACGCTTGAGCGTGAAGCTGCGCTGCTTGCCCGTGCGCGTGTCGATCCAGACGCCGCGATAGCCCTGCGCGTCGAGCGTGCCTTGCCAGGTGGCGGCGGGCTTTGCGCCCGGCTGTTTCGCCGCCTGGTACGTAAGCGGCTCGGCCAGCGATTTGCCGGTGCCTTTGAGCGGAATGTCGACGCCGTTCTTGGGATAGAAATAGCGTCCGGTCAGCTCTCCATCGGCGGCCGCGCTGTTCAGCTCCATCACGATGTCGCCCACGCCTTGCAGCGTGCCGCTGTAGACGGTGCGCTCGGCCGCGCTGGCCTGACCCGGCGCCTGCAGCAGCAGGGTCAGCGCCAAGGCGCCAAACGGAATTGAAAGCGGGCGTGCAATGGGAAAAGGCATCTGCGTGGTGGACCCTGAGACGTGGGCCGGTCAATATACCCGACGCATCAGGGCTTCAATCCGCTGACCGCCACTGTCCCACGCCCGGGTCCACGCCGACGCGCCGGTCGCCCGACCAAACCTGCTCCTCATCCACGCGCGAAGCCGTTGCGGTGTCGACATCGAAGACGATGCCAAGCGCCTGCGCAACCGCCGGGTCTTCGATCGGCAGCTCCCAGGTCAGAAAGAGTTGCGACAGGTCCCTCTCGTCGGCGAAGTCCGCGTCGTCGTAGCCGTTTTGATGACGGGGAATCACCGCGTGCGGCTGGCAGGTGTCGAAGACGATCGCCACGCCGCGGGTAAGCGGGATACGGTGACCGGTGCCGGGAAAATGCACGTCCAGACCCTTGTCGTCGGACAGGAACAGGTTGCAGAACGCCGCGCCGCCGTATTGACTGCCGTCGTGGTGATAGCGCGCGCCGCGGCAGGCCATGAGCGCCATGTCGCTGCCGGCCAGCACGTCGCCCAGCCCCGACGCGCGCGTCCAGTCGCGCATGGCTTGCACGCACAGGCCGAATTCCGGCCAGCGCGCGCGGGTGCGGGATAAAGGCATCTGCTCGACGTCGCCAGGTTCCAGCAGCAGCCGCGTGCGGATCTCGCGATCCCAATCGGCAAGCAGACGCGCCGGCGGCGCAGGCACGTCCAGGTGGCCCGCGAGCAGCCGGCCGCTGACGCTGCGGCTGCGCAAGACGTCATCGCGCGAGTAAAAGAACGACGTCAATCGATCCTGCAAAGGGTGATTCATGAGCTGCGCCTGCCGCGCTTAACCTCCGCGTCCTTCATAGGCGCCTTCGTCGCCGTCCTCGTCTTCCATCGCGGCCTGCGCGCGCTCCAGCAGATAGCGCTTCAGGCCTTCAAGACCCTCGGGCGTCCAGTCCGACACGCCGGTCACCGCGACCCACGCATCCACATAGTGCTGCGGCGCATAGACGTGCCCATAGCCCATCGGCGTCGCGGTGCCTACCGCCATGTCCAACGCCAACTGCAACATGGTCACCACGGGATACCAGCGCAGCTCGGGCGACACGTCCGGACCCATCGGCGCGCTCATCCACGCGGGCGGACGGTACAGGTCGCGGTAGTCGAAGAACGTGACGGGGTCGCTGGCGTATTGCAGGTAGACGACGCGCATCGGCCCCCACGGCGCGTCGGCGGGAACCGGCGAGCCGTGCTGGTTCATGAAGCGCACGAAGGCGCCATCGCGCAGCTCGGGCAGCCAGGCGGGTGAGCCGGGGTTGCGGGCATCGGTGATCTTGCGCCAGACCCGGCTCTCGAACGGCGGGCCGCTCCAGAGCGCGCCCTGGATGGGGTCGCCGATCATCTCGAACAGTTCGGCCGATCCGGCGGAGTTCATCGCGCCCAGGCTCAGGCCATGCAGGTACAGGCGAGGCCGCTTGTCCTTGGGCAGCGTGGTCCAGTGGCCGTACACCGCCTGGAACAGCGCGCGCGCGGCCTCTGCGCCGTATTCGGGCTGCGCCAGCAGCGACAGCGGGCTCGACAAGTACGAATACTGCATCGCCACGCTGGCCACGTCGCCATTGAGCAGGTACTCCAGCGAGTCCGCGGCGGCGGGATCGACCCATCCCGTGCCGGTTGGCGTGATGACGACCAGCACCGAGCGGTCGAAGGCGCCGACGCGCTTCATCTCGTCCAGCGCAAGCTGCGCGCGCGCCTGCGGCGAGGCCGCGCCGCGCAGGCCGACGTAGACGCGGATGGGTTCCTGGGCCTCGCGTCCCGACTGCGTGGTGATTTCGCTGGCCGTGGGACCCGACGCGATGTATTCGCGGCCCGCGCGGCCCAGTTCGTTCCAGCGGATCAGCGATGCGGGCCCGCCCGTCTTCTGGTCAGCGGTGGGCTGCGGGCGTTCGGGTTCCAGCAGCGCATCGAATTCGCGGAACGAGGCGTCCAGCACGTGCAGCGCGCCGCGGAAGAACACGTCGGTGGCAAGCAGCCAGAAGATCAGGATGGCGATGGCCGCGCCCGTGACGTTGGCCACGCGCCGCGGCACGACGCGCCGCACCTGCCGGGCCAGGTAGCGCGCGATCAGCTTGAACAACCGCGCCAGCGCCAGCAGCACGGCAAAGGTCGCGAGGGCGATCAGGCTGACCTTGATGGGGTGCGCGCTGGTCACGGGTTCCATGTGCATCAGCGCGCGGATGGTGTTCTGCCATTCGGCCGCGCGGCCCAGGAACACGATTGCTACCGACAGGCACAGCAGGCCGATGACGGCATTGATGATGCGCGCGGCGCGGCCCCGGGGCTCGGGCAGTTCCATGTAGGCCCAGAGCCAATGCCACAGCACGCCCAGGCCATAGCCCGCCGCAAGGCAGGTGCCCGCCAGGACGCCCTGCGTGACGTGGGTGCGGGGGATGAGGGTGGGCGTCAGCGCCGCGGCAAAGAACAGCGTGCCGAGCATGAGGCCGACGCCGGATAAGGACTCCAGGTGCGAGCGCAGGAATGTAGGCAGGTGGCGGGGCAAGGTCTGCTGCACGGTGGGCGTCCTCATCCGGAGGGAATGGCGGGGATTCTCGCACGTTGCCGCGCGATGTCGGCGGTTGTCGATTTGGGGCGATATCGGCGGGTCTGTCAGTCTCGGTCGGGCGCGCCCAGCGGAAAGAGCGTGCGGTAAGGCCGGGCCTCGTCGACCGCCCGCGCGAACGATGGCCGCGCCAGCAGCCGCGCGCGATAGGCCCGCAGATGCGGATGATCGTCGCTAATCGGATGAGTCCAGTCGGCGTAGAACAGCGCGGGCGCGGCGGCGCAGTCAGCCAGCGTGAAGTCGCTGCCCGCTGCCCACGTGCGGGTGGCGAGCTGCGCGTCGATCCACGCGTACGCCAGCTCCAGCTTCTGCGCGGCCAGCGTCCGCGCTTCGTCGCGCTTGGCCGGGTCGCCGGTCAGCGCGCCGTTGACCGCATGCTGCATCCAGTACATGACGTGCAGGTCGAAATAGCGGTCCAGAAAGCGCACGTCCAGCGCGGCCATCGGGTCGGCGGGAATCAGGCGGACCGGGCCGGGGTGGGCCAGTTGCAGGTACTCGATGATGATGCTGGACTCGGCGACGTTGCGTTCGCCGTCGACCAGCAGCGGAAACTTGCGCAGCGGCCAGCGCTCGATCCAGTCGGCGGCGTGCTGGGGCGTGTCAGGCCCGATGCTGCGGAACTCGAACGGCGTGGCGTTTTCGTACAGCGCGATCAGCGCTTTTTGCGTGTACGACGAAAAGGGATGACCGTAAAGTGCAGGCAGCATTCTCGGAGTCTCCTCGGACGTGGCTCACAGGTTAATGGGTCTTGGGCTGTTTCACCAGACGGACGCCGCTGCTGCGCCGCCGTGCGCGCCGGGCGCGAAAAGGAATACAGTGCATGACGGATCCCGCCGCAACGGCGCGGGACCGGCACCAACAATACGGAGACAGGATGGATACGGCAGGCAAGCAGGGCGCCAGCGTGCGCGAACAGGTCGGCGAAACGGAATGGCAGGTCCGCAAGGACCTGGCGGCGTTGTACCGGTTGGTGGCGCTGTTTGGATGGGACGATCTGATCTTCACGCACATCACCGCCAAGGTGCCGGGCACGGAGCATTTCCTCATCAATCCCTACGGGATGATGTTCGACGAGATCACCGCGTCCAGCCTGGTCAAGATCGACCTGCACGGCAACAAGGTGATGGACTCGGAATACGACATCAATCCGGCCGGCTTCACCATCCACAGCTGTATCCATGCCGCACGCAAGGATGCGATGTGCGTGCTGCACACGCATTCGATCAACGGCGTGGCGGTGTCGGCGCAGAAGGCGGGCCTCTTGCCGCTGTCGCAGTTCGCGTTCATCGTGCTGCGCTCGCTCAGCTACCACGACTACGAAGGCCTGGCGCTCAATCCCGACGAACAGCCGCGCCTGGTGCGCGACCTGGGCGCCAACAACTACCTCATTCTGCGCAACCACGGCCTCTTGACCGTGGGCCAGAGCATGGCGGAAGCCTTCCAGGCCATGCACCGCCTGGAAGCCGCCTGCATGGTGCAGGTGCGCGCGCAGGCGGGCGGCGAACTGACCCACATCCCCGCGGACATCCTGGCCCGCGCGGGGGTGGAATCACCGGCTGACCGCGCCCACAAGGCCCAGCTAGCGTGGCCGGGCCTGCTGCGCCGGCTGGACCGGCGCAATCCGGGGTACGCGGAGTAAGCGTAACGTGCCGGTGTCAGACACCCGGCGGATGCCGCCGCACGATGCCGGCCGTCTCCTGAGGGTGTCAGACACCTCGGAATTGCCCCAGACGTCTGACATCTCGGAATTGCTCCAGGTGTCTGACATCTCGGAATTGCTCCAGGTGTCTGACACCCATGGAGACGCCGCCACGCGCTGAAGACGCTCCCCCTTGGGTGTCTGACACCGGCCAACAGCACGCCGCTGCTATTTCTCTCCAGGTGTCTGACACCCACGGAGACGCAACAACGCGCTGAAGACCCTCTCCCTTGGGTGTCAGACACCGGCCCCCAGCACGCCGCCTACTTCTTCGCAGCCGGATCCGCCGACAGGAACTCCGCGCAATCCGGCAGCGGCGTGGCGGGCTGGTACGACGCGTCGCTGGCTTTCCATGTGTAGGTGACGGTGTAGCTGCACTGCTTGTCCGCCTGCGGCGTGAGCTGCGCCTTGGTCAGCGCGGGCCGCGCACTTGAATCCGCGAGCCGGCTGGCCCCCTCAGGCGAACGGGTGGCCTGGGTCTTCACCTGCAGATCCGGCAGTTCCTTGCCCGGCAGGGCCTTCAACGATGCCGTGAACCGATAGACATCGCTGCACTGCCCGGCACGCTTTTCCTGATCCGCCTCGTTGAAGCACGCCCGGATGGACGCGTCGGCCGTGTACGGCATGACGAGCACCAGGCTGGCGCCGGTCTGCTCGCCCAGGTTGACGTCGTACAGATACAGATCCCGGCGTTCGAAGCCGCCGCCGGAGAACGGCGTCGACGCCTTGAAGTCCGGCTCCGCCGGGCCGATCACGCCGACCAGCGCCCGCTCTTCGCTCAAGCGGATCATTTCCGGCCAGACCTTGAAGTCCTTGAAGTCGGGAACTTCGGGCGAGTCCCAGAACCGGTAGTCGGCGCGCAGGGTCCTGCTGGTCGCGAAGGGACCGTTTTCGCCGAATGCGCCGTCCGTCTTGATGCCCACGCACCAGTCGGTCTGGGCGTTGCAATACAGCTTGTTGTCCGCGTTCAGCTTCAGGGGCTCGGTATCGGGGGCGGCCAATGCCGCGGCGGGCAGGGCGGCGCAGAGCAGCAGGGCAAACACTTTTGACACGGTTCTTCCTTCTTGTGGGGATGCGCGCGGGCCCATTTGTTACGGCCCGCGCAGCGCCGCATGGGCGCGCCACATTCTGTAGCAAGTCGCGCCGTTGCGCGCGACTTGATGGTGTCAAAACATGAAAAAACGTATCGGAGACGATTCGGTCATGGCCGGCGGCGTCAGTCGCGCACGGGGCCGTCGGGCGTGTCGGTCTCGACCAGCCGCGCCAGTTGCAGCAGCGACTCCTGCCAGCCCAGATAGCACATCTCGGTCGGAATGACCTCGGGAATGCCCTCCTGCACGATGACCAGCTCCGTGCCGCACGACACCTGCCGCAGGGTGATGGTCGTCGTCATCTCGCCCGGCAGGGCGGGATCGTTGAAGCGGTCCGTGTAGCGGATCTTCTCGCCTTCAACCAGTTCCAGATACTCGCCGCCGAACGGCTCCAGGTGGCCGGTGGCGAAATTGCGAAAGGCCATTCGATGCTTGCCGCCCGCGCGCGCGTCCAGTTCCTGGACGGAGCACGTGTAGCCATACGGCGGAAGCCACTTGGCGACCGCATCGGGTTCGAGAAAGGCGCGATAGACGCGGTCGGGAGAGGCGCGCAGGACGCGCAGGTGTCGTACGGTTCCGGTAGTCATGGTGTAGTCCGCCTTGAATGAGGGTGGGTGCATGACTACGACGAACCGCCGGCACCCGGATCGACAAGGATTTTCCTGGGGATTTCCCTAGGTCTCGGGGCTGCGCCCGGGGGCGCTGCGTCTGATCACGCCCGCAGCCGTTCAATGTACGCCGACAACGTCTCGGCATGCCGCTGCTCGGCGCGCAGGCCGACGTGGCCGTCCGCCCGCACCGCCAGCAGCATCATGTCGCCCACGCCCATCCGCGCCGCCGTGGCGGGCTCCAGGTAGGCGTCCACGTCGGTCACGCCGTCGCTGGCGGTCAGGGCCACCACCACCTCGATGATGTATCCGTCCGCCAGCGCCATCAGTTGGCGGCGCAGATCCGACAGCGGCTGCTGCGCCGTGCCGGGGCCGCCGATCAACAGGACGGTGTGGCCGCGCCGCTTGGCATACTCATGCAGCTTGCCCCGGCCGCCGGTGGAAAACCGCACGTCGATATGGTCCGGCAGCCGCTGGCCCGGCCAGATGGCATCGTGCCGGTCTCCCATCACGATGGGCGAGCCGGCATAGTCGATGTCGAGCTCGGCTTCCGACACGGCCTCGCGGTGCCGCGTCTCGGAATTGCCGAAGGCCGCGCGGATCGCCAGATCGCGCGCACGCCGCTCCGCGTTGCCCTGCGCCATCTGCGCGCTTTCGGCGGCATCGCCCGACGCCATCACCATGTCGGCCACGGGCCGGCGTTCGGCGTGATAGCTGTCCAGCAGCGCGGGCGAACAATGCCCCTGGCAGACCAGCGCCAGCTTCCAGCCCAGGTTGTAGGCATCCTGCAGGCCGGTGTTCATGCCATGCCCCTGCGCCGGGCTGCACGTGTGCGCGGCGTCGCCCGCCAGCAGCACGCGGCCGGACCGGAAGGCGCGCGCGACCTTGGTGTGGCATTCGAAGCGCGCCGGGTGCGAGACGTTGTAAAAGCCGGCGTCGGGCAAGTAGCGCCGCAGCGTGGACAGCGCGTCCTCGACCAGGTCCGACTCCGCGGAGCTGGGGCGCAGATAGACGCGCCAGCGCTCGCCGGGCAGCGCGGTAAGAATCACCGGGATCTGATCCAGATAGGCGTAATTCGCCTCGAACGCCTCCGGCCAGTCGGGGATGGTGGCGTCAAACACCGCCCACGGCTGGTTGATGTCGTGGCCGTCCTGCTCGATGCCGGTCAGCATCCGCACGGTGCTGTGGTGCCCGTCGCAGCCCACGACCCATTGCGCCAGCACCTGCGACAGCTTGCCGCCGCGCTCCACGGTGGCCAGCACGCCGTCGTCCTGCTCCTGCAATCCCACCAGCTTCGTGGCGCGTGTGACCTTGCCGCCAAGCCGCGCCAGATGGTCGGCCAGCACGGTCTCCGTGACTTCTTCCGAGATGCCGATGTTGAAGGGATAGCGGCTGCCGGCAAGTTCCAGGTCGATGACGCCCAGCTCATTGCCGCCCGCGTGAATGCGGGCGCGCCGCTGCTTCACGCCCGCGGCCAGCAGGGGTTCGATGATGCCCAGCGCATCCAGGATTTCAAGGGAACGCGGATGCACGACGGTTGCGCGGTCCCAGTCCAGCGGGCGTTCGTGCGCGTCGATCAGCAGGCAGTCAACGCCGCGGCGCTGCAATTCGGAGGCGGTCAACAGGCCGGCCGGGCCCGCGCCCACGACCAGGACGGAAATCGAGATCACCATGTCTTGCCCTCAGCAATGTGGTCATCAAGTCCTGCCGCAAGGGATGCAGCCTGCCCGGCAGTCGGAAGCAGCGCGGTCGTGCCGATGCTGCCGGCAGCACGACAAGGGCGGCGCATTGCGCCGCCCCTGCCGTTTCGCGTGATGCGAAATTAAAGCAGCGCCGAGGCGCCGTCAACGGCATTGCGCGGCCGGGCGGACGTGCACGTCTGGCATCGATAGCAACGGTATGCATGTGCCAGTGCGATCAGTCTCGTTCAATGGGATGAGGCGCCGCCCAACCGGACGGTCATGTGCCGCCAAGGCATCCGCCATCCAGTCCATTACTATTTCAGCCATGAGCCAGCGCAAGAACCCTTCGAAGCCGGGCCCCGATGCCTGCATCCGCGTGCGAGGCGCGCGGGAACACAACCTGAAGAACGTGGACGTCAGCATCCCGCGCGACGCGCTGGTGGTGTTCGCCGGCGTGTCCGGGTCGGGCAAATCGTCCCTGGCGTTCGGCACGCTCTACGCCGAAGCGCAGCGCCGCTACCTGGAATCGCTGTCGCCGTACGCGCGCCGCCTGATCGACCAAGTGGGCGTGCCCGACGTCGACGCCATCGACGGCTTGCCGCCCGCCGTGGCGTTGCAGCAGCAGCGTGGCACGCCGAACGTGCGCTCCACGGTCGGCAGCGTCACCACGCTATCGAGCATGCTGCGCATGCTGTATTCGCGCGCCGGCGCCTATCCGGCGCGTCAGCCCATGCTGTACGCCGAGGACTTCTCGCCCAACACGCCGCAGGGCGCCTGCCCGCATTGCCACGGTCTGGGCTACGTGTACGACGTGACCGAGGCGTCCATGGTGCCGGACCCGTCGCTGTCCATCCGCGAACGCGCGATCGCCTCGTGGCCGCCCGCCTGGCATGGCCAGAATCTGCGCGACATCCTCGTGACATTGGGCTACGACGTCGACAAGCCGTGGCGCGACCTGCCCAAGAAGGACCGCGACTGGATCCTCTACACGGACGAACAGCCCACCGTGCCGGTCTACGCCGGTTTCACGCCAGCAGAGACGCGCGCGGCGCTGCGCCGCAAGACCGAACCCAGCTACATGGGCACCTACACCGGCGCGCGCCGGTACGTCATGCACACGTTCGCGACCACGCAGAGCGCCATGATGAAAAAGCGCGTGGCGCGCTTCATGACCGGCGCGCCCTGCCCGGAATGCGGCGGCCGGCGCCTGAAGCGCGAGGCGCTGTCCGTGACGTTCGCGGGTCTGGACATCGGCAGCCTGTCGCAACTGCCGCTTGCCCGCATCGCAGAGGTTCTGACGCCCGCCGCCGAAGGCCGGTTCGACGAACACGCGGTTCAGGCCGGGGCGACGCGCAGCAAGGCCGCGGGCGTTCGCGCCAACGCCAGGCGCGTGGCGGCAGGCGGGCTGTCGCACGCAGGCAGCAGCGACGTGCGCCGCACGCCGGACTCATCGCCCGAAAAACGCATCGCCGCGCAGCGCATCGCGCACGATCTGGTCGAACGCATCGGCACGTTGCAGGCGCTGGGCCTGGGCTATCTGGCGATGGACCGGTCCACGCCCACGCTGTCGCCCGGCGAGTTGCAGCGCTTGCGGCTGGCCACGCAGATCCGCTCCAACCTGTTCGGTGTGGTCTACGTGCTGGACGAACCCTCGGCCGGCCTGCACCCCGCGGACGGGCAGGCGCTGCACCGCGCGCTGGACCAGTTGAAGGCGGGCGGCAACACGCTCTTTGTCGTGGAGCACGATCTGGACACGCTGCGCCGCGCGGACTGGCTGGTCGACGTGGGACCGGGTGCGGGCCAGCACGGCGGTCAGGTGCTGTACAGCGGTCCGCCCGAGGGGCTGCGCAAGGTAAAGGATTCCGTCACCGCCAAGTACCTTTTCGACACGCGACCGGCCAGCCGCCGCACGCCACGCGAACCCGCCGGGTGGCTGGAGCTGCGCGGCATCCACCGCAACAACCTGCATGGCGTCGACGCGCGCTTTCCGTTGGGGGCATTCACGGCGGTGACGGGCGTTTCCGGATCGGGCAAATCCAGCCTGGTCAGCCAGGCGCTGGTGGAACTGGTGGGCGAGCATCTAGGCCAGGAACTGCCGGCCGAGGAAACCGACAGCGACCTGCCGCATCCCGGCAACCTGCCGCGCACCACGGGCCGGCTGCACGCGGGCGCGCAGGCCATCAAGCGGCTGGTCAACGTGGACCAGAAACCCATCGGCCGCACGCCGCGATCCAACCTGGCCACCTACACCGGCCTGTTCGATCACGTGCGCAAGCTGTTTGCCGACACCAAGGCTGCGCGCTCCCGCCGCTACAGCGCCGGCCGCTTCTCCTTCAACGTCGCGCAGGGCCGTTGCGAGACTTGCGAGGGCGAAGGCTTTGTCCACGTCGAACTGCTGTTCATGCCCAGTGTGTACGCGCCATGCCCCACGTGCCACGGCAGCCGCTACAACGCCAAGACGCTCGAAGTCGAATGGAATGGCCGCAACATTGCCCAGGTGCTGGACATGACGGTGGACGAAGCGCGCGAGTTCTTCAAGGACGAGACCGTGGTGGCGCGCCCGTTGACGTTGCTGGCCGAGATCGGCCTGGGCTATCTGCGCCTGGGCCAGCCCGCGACCGAACTGTCCGGCGGCGAGGCCCAGCGCATCAAGCTGGCCACCGAACTGCAGCGCAGCCAGCGCGGCAACACGCTGTACGTGCTGGACGAACCCACCACGGGCCTGCACGCGGCGGATGTGGACAAGCTGATGACGCAGCTGCACGGCCTGGTCGATGCCGGCAATACCGTGGTCGTGGTCGAACACGACCTGCGCGTGGTCGCTGGCAGCGACTGGATGCTGGACGTCGGTCCGGGCGCTGGCGAAGAAGGCGGCGCCATCGTCGCGGCCGGCACGCCGGAAGCCGTCAGCCGGGGAAATGCGGGCGTCACCGCCCCGTTCCTGCGGCGTTTTTTTGACTGAGGAAGCAGGCGTTCAAGGTTGCCGGGAAACGCGTTTCCTGAACCCCGGCAGCGCTACTGCTGCATCTCCTGCGCAAGCGTGGCCTGCATGCGTTCCATGCTCTCTTGACCGACTTCGATCAAGCCCCCGCTTGGTTGGTCGATATCCAGAATGAAGGTCAGCACCAAGGCGATCATGGCGGCGAACATGCCGGTGGAGATCGGCCGGCGCCGCCCATACAGGCCGGTGCCGTAAGCGATGTAGCCCATCGATCCGCCAGCCACGATGAAGAGCAGGTAATACACCGGCTCGGGCACGTGGTTCTCGAGCGCGACGCGGCGCTTTTCGTTGACCTGCGCCATCTCGTTGATGGCCTGGATGAACATGATGGTCGAGATTGACGGCGGATTCTCCGCCCGCTCCGCGACCGCCGTCCGGATCTGGCGCTCGATGCGGCGCGCGGTGGCGTTGGCGGCGTTAAAGCGAGGCGAGTCCCGGTCCGCCAGGTGATAGTCCAGCGACGCCGAGGTGTATTCGTGCAGCATCTTCGCCACGGTGGGCCGGTACTGCGCCGGAATGAGCTGCGACCGCCAATACGCATTGCCGATGGCGTTGGCCTCTTCCAGCACCAGGTTCTTGCGCGTTTCGAACCGAGTGACCGACATGGCGAACGTAAAGCCCAACAGCAGGGCCAGCAGGCCGAGCAGGGCGGTCTGCAGCGCGTTGATGTGCGTCTTGGCAGCCTCGTCGGCCGGCTTGCGCAGCCGGCGCCCGAGGCGGTAGCCGACCTCGATGAGGCCCAGGAAAATGATGAGCACGACGAAAAAGAGGATGATCTCGTCGAGTTCCCTGAGCATGGCGTTTCCTGGCGCGGATGGGCGGTCCAGAGTATGCCGATTGCCCAGCGGCGACAAGAGTCAGCCGCAGGGTGTGCGGCGCGCCTGCCACGTGTTGCCTGCGTATCAGGTTTGAAGAAATGATAATGATTTGCAATAATTGCCGTTTGCCTACGATCCCGCGTCCGACATGTCCTTGCCTCATTCCCAGCTTGCCGGCTGGCTCGCGTTGTATGGCGAGTTCATGCAGACGTTCGCGCATCGCTTCGGCAATCGCAGCGACGCCGAGGACGCGGCACACGACGCCATCGAGCAATTGCTCTCGCGCAGCGACGTCACGACTGTCGAACATGCGCGGCGCTTCCTGTTCCGCGCGGCGGCGCATCGCCGCATCGACGCGTGGCGGCGGGACACGCGCAATCCCCACATCGCCTGGCAGGATCTGCCCGAGCAGGACCAGCCATGCGTGCCCAGCCCCGAGGCGACCGTCCGGGCGCGGCAACTGATGGCGGCGGTCGAGGCTGCGCTGGTGCAGCTGCCGCTCAATTGCCGCCGCGCCTATTTGCTGAACCGGATCGAAGGCTGGACGCACCGAGAGATCGCGGTGACGCTGGCGCTGTCGGTCAACAGCATCGAACGCTACGTGATGCAGGCGTGCCAGCACGTGCGGGCCGCCTTGAATCCCCATGATTGGCGATAGCCCCGTCGCCGCCGAGGCGATCCGCTGGTCCGCGCGCCTGCACGCCGGCGACATGAGCGCGGCCGAACACGCCGAGCTGCTGGCGTGGCGTCGCGCGCGGCCGGAACATGAAGTCGAATTCCAGGCGCAGCAGATGGTGGGCAGGGCCGTGCTGGCGATGCCCGATGACGCGATTCGCCGGCTGTACGGGGGAGAACTGCCGGAGCGTCCGTATCTGGGGCGTCGCAGGGCGATGAGCGCCGGCGCCGTGCTGCTGTGCGCGGGCGCGGCGGGCGCCGCCGCGTTGACGGTCGGCCGCGGGCCGGGCCGGCCGGAATACGCCGCCCAATGGTCCACGCGCAAGGGCGAACGGCGCAGCGTGTCCCTGGCCGAAGGCAGCGTGCTGGAACTCAATACCGATACCCAGGCTGCCGTGGCCTTCTTTGAAGACCGGCGCGTCGTGACGCTGATGCGAGGCGAGGCGTTGTTCGACGTCAGGCCGGATGCGGCGCGGCCCTTCTACGTGGAAGCGGGCCCGGCCACGGTCCGGGTCACGGGCACGCGCTTCAACGTCCGCCGGGGCGCGCAGGACGTGCACGTCGCAGTGCAGCAGGGCGTGGTGGAAGTGCGCAGCGGACCTTGGTGGCACCGCAGCCGCAACCTGCTGAACGCGGGGCAGGGCACGCTGGTCGATGGCGACGGCCGCCAGCCCGGCCCGCAGGCGATCAATCTGTCGGCCGAATTGGCCTGGGTCAACGGCCGGCTGGTGTTTCGCAACGCCACGCTGGCGGCGGTGGTGGATGAACTCAATCGCTATCTGCAGCAACCCGTGCGGCTGGCCAATGACCGCGTGGGGCGGCTGCGCCTGACCGCCTCGTTCAGGCTGGACGACCCTGAAGGCATCGTGGACGGCCTGCCAGGCGTGCTGCCCGTCGTGCTGCATCGCCTGCCGCAAGGCGTGACCCTGCTTGATCTCAAACCGGAATCGGCCTGATATCGCGTTGTTTCAAACAGAAACAATTGCGCGGCAGAAAACATTCAGGACTTTTGCGCGCTGATTCGTAGTACATGGCAGGCCGCCGATTTGCACCCGGACGGCCCGTCACGATCCTTGGCCAAGGGATCGGGCGCGATGCGCCCGCTGCAATCATCGAACGAGTCCTGTCTTGAATCCACATTCCCGTATCACCCTTCACGCGCCGCGCAGGCGTCCCTTGCCGGCCAGATTGACCGTGGGCAGCCTGGCGCTGTCGGTCGCGCTGGCCCTGGCCGGCGGACTGGGCGCTTCCCCGGTTCACGCCCAGCCCGCCGCGGTCCAGGTCGACATCGCGCCGCAACCCTTGTCCGAGGCCCTGCTCCAGTTGGCCGAGCAGACGCGGCTGCAGATCCTGTTCGCGCCGGACCTGGTGGCCGGCAAGGCCGCGCCGGCGCTGCGCGGCAGCTTTACCGCCGATCAGGCGCTGGCCGCGCTGCTCAAGGGCAGCGGTTTGCAGTATCGGCGTGAGGGCGATCGCTACCTGCTGTCGGCAGGCGGCGCCGACGTGCTGGACGCGGTTACCGTCATCGGCATGGCGGAACGGCGCAGCATGACGGAGAACACCGGCTCCTACACGACGCGCATCACCAGCATCGCGTCCAAGACCGAGCAGAGCTTTCGTGAGATCCCGCAATCCGTCTCGGTCGTGACCCGGCAGCAGATGGAAGACCAGAACATCACCGACGTGCGCCAGGCCCTGCTCGCCGTGCCCGGCATCACGTACAACGGCGTGGACTTCTTTTCGCGCGGCTTCGCCATCACCAGCATGCAGTTGGACGGGGGCGCGCCGCTGGCGCTGGGTTCCTATAACTACGATCCGCAGCAGCAGATGGCGTTCTACGACCGCGTGGAAGTCATGCGCGGCGCCTCGGGCCTGCTGGGCGGTGTCGGCGATCCCGGCGGCATCATCAACCTGGTGCGCAAGAAGCCGCTGGCGCAGGATCAGCTCAAGGTGACGCTGGGCGCGGGAAGCTGGGACGATTACCGCAGCGAGATCGACGCCAGCGGCCGGCTTACCGACAACGGCAAGTTGCGCGCCCGCGGCGTGTTCAGCTATCAGAGGAGCGGTTCCTACATCGATCACCGCAGCACCGAGCGTCCCGCGTTGTACGGCGTGCTGGAAGCCGACCTCGGCCCCGATACGTTGCTGACGGTGGGCGGCAACTACAGCCAGATCAACAACGACGGCGCGCCGCCGACGCTGCCGCGCTTCAGCAACGGCGCCGATCTGGGCCTGTCGCGCAGCGCGAACCTCTCCCAGCCTTGGGCGTTCGACGACACCGATCGCTGGGAAGTGTTCGGCCAGTTGGAGCATCGGTTCCGCAATGGCTGGATCGCCAAGCTCAACGCGACGCATACCGACCAGAAGACCGATCGCATCTGGAATTACACGTCCGGTTCCGTCGATCCCATCACGTACAAGGGACTGACGTGGGGCGCCGGCCGCGCCAACTCCGAGAACAAGCAGGACATGGTGGACGCCAATCTCAGCGGCGCCTTCGATCTGCTGGGCCAGACGCACGAATTCGTGGTGGGCGCGGACTGGCAGCGCGTGCGCAGCGACTGGGTCAACTCCAACCTCGCGATCAATTACAAGGATCCGGTCGATCCGTTCAATCCCGGCGCATGGAATCCGAGCAGGACGGACGCGGACTACAACTACAGCGCGCACTACGGCCCGTGGGGCCAGGAACAGGTTGGCGGGTACGCTTTGCTTCGCCTGCATCCCACCGATCGCCTGAGCGTCGTGGCCGGCGCCCGCGTCAGCCGCTACGAGTTCTCGCAGCTCATCCGCACCAAGCGCGGCGCGGCCGACTGGCAGCTGTTCCAGGACGCCCAGTTCAAGGAATCCACTGAGATCACCCCCTACGGCGGCCTGATCTACGACCTGAACAACCAGTGGTCGGTGTACGGCAGCTATTCGGCCATCTACAAGCCGCAGCCGCTGGTCATGCAAGGTCCGCCGCCGGGCAGTTCGCTGCCGCCCATCAAGGGCAAGAGCTTCGAGGCCGGCATCAAGGGCGAACTGTTCGACGGCGCCGCCAACGCCACGCTCAGCCTGTTCAACGTGGAGCGCACGGGCACCGCCGTCCTCGATCCCCGATACGACAGCAGCAGCAGCGCCTATGACGGGGCGTGCTGCTACACAGCACAGGGCAAGGTGGTGAGCCGGGGTGTCGACGTCGAGTTCAGCGGCGAGCTCGCCACGGGCTGGCAGATGACGGCGGGCTACACCTTCAACACCACCAAGGACAAGAGCACCGACAGCGTCTACAGCAGCGTGACGCCCAAGCACCTGTTCAAGCTGGCGACGGCGTATCGCCTGCCGGGCGACTGGACCAAGTGGACCGTGGGCGGCAGCATGCTCATCCAAAGCGCAAGCTACGTGTCCGGCACGGCGCGCGACGCGAGCGGCGCCTTCGCGCCGTTCGACTTCAACCAGGGCGGCTATGCCATCCTGAACGCCATGGTGCGCTACCAGCTCACGCCGCAGTGGAACATGACGCTGAACGTCAACAACCTGACCGACCGCGTCTACTACCAGCAGGTGGGCACATTGAACGGCAACAACGTCTACGGCACGCCGCGCAATGCGATGCTGACGTTGCGGGGCACGTTCTAGGCGTTAATGCGCAGGCAGGATCGGCCGCCCTGTGCGCCGGTCCTGTCAGCGAAACGCCAACATCTTGGAGTAAGGTGTCGCTTCTTAACCCCAAGACCCGCACGGAGCAGAACTTGAAATACCGCAAACTCGGCCGTACCGACCTGGATGTCAGCCTGATCGGGCTGGGCACCATGACCTGGGGCGAGCAGAACACCGAAGCCGACGCGCATCAGCAGCTGGACTACGCGCTTGAGCGCGGCGTCAACCTGGTCGACGTGGCCGAGATGTATCCCGTGCCGCCCAAGCCCGAAACCCAAGGGCTGACCGAAACCTACATCGGCACGTGGCTCGCCAAGACCGGCCGCCGCCAGGACATCGTGCTGGCCAGCAAGGTGGCCGGCCCCGTGCGCGATCCCAAGCGCCCCGGCCACATCCGCGACGGCAAGACCTTCCTGGACCGCAAGAACCTGACCGCAGCGCTGGACGCCAGCTTGAAGCGCCTGCAGACGGACTATCTGGACCTGTATCAGCTGCATTGGCCCGACCGCACCACCGCGACGTTCGGCCAGCTCAACTACCCGTGGGTCGAAGACGAGCACACCGTGCCGATCGAAGAGACCCTGTCGGTGCTGCAGGACTTCGTGCGCGCCGGCAAGGTGCGCCACGTCGGCGTGTCCAACGAAACCCCGTGGGGCGTCAGCCAGTTCCTGCGCCACGCGCAGGATGCCGACCTCCCGCGCATCGCGTCGATCCAAAACGCGTACAGCCTGCTGAACCGCGTGTACGAGATCGGCCTGTCGGAATTCACGCACCATGAAGGCGTGGGCTTGCTTGCGTATTCGCCGCTGGCGATGGGCATGCTGTGCGGCAAGTACCTGGACGGCGCCAAGCCGGCCGGCGCCCGCCTGACGGTGTACACGCGCTTCACCCGCTACAGCAACCCCCAGGCCGAAGCCGCCACGCGCGAATATGTGGAACTGGCGCGCAAGCATGGCATCTCGCCGACGCATCTTGCGCTGGCGTGGGTGAATCAACGCCCGTTCGTCACCAGCAATCTGATCGGCGCGACGTCGCTCGCGCAGTTGAAGGAGAACATCGATAGCGTTGACGGGACGTTGTCGGCTGAGGTGCTGGACGCGATCAACCAGATCCACGTGCGTCATCCGAATCCGGCGCCTTGAGGCGCGCGGGGCAGGACGGGAAAGACGTTCGCGCCCTATTGGCAAGCGGTTGATCTCCTCGGAGGTCGGCATCCGAAAAGCTCACTTGCGAAAGCGGTGGGCTTTTTTTTTCCGCGGTCTTTCCTGGAGGCTGGGCGCGGGCACGCATGTTTCAAGGTTGATGGCTTCAAGTCGTGCGCTGCATCACCGGGTGAAAGTGCGTCAGACGATTTTCGCGTTTATCTGATTCAAGTCGGTTTCTGCGACGCTCAGACTTTCGCGCATCAGTAATTGCCTGGAGCAATGATGAGAGCGCGCCCGATCATTCGTGTTGGTGACAAGACAACCCATGGCGGAACGGTGTTGGAGGGGTTTTCGTCCTACGACATCGACGGCCGAGCGGCGGCAGGTCTTGGCCATAAGGTTGACTGCCCAAAATGCAAAGGGGTATTCCCCATTATCGAGGGCGTGCCCAGTTTCGCCATCGGTGACAGCCTGGTCGCACTCGAGGGAATGAAGACCGCCTGCGGCGCTGCGCTGATCGCGAGCCAAGGGTTCGTGCGAGTGGATCCTGGGCCGGGTGGAGCAATTCGCAGCCTCAGCGATGGAAGTGGTTTGCCGGCGCGCTTTTCCGCACGCGGGACCGAGGTGGTGCAGCCATACGCAAATAGGTTGCGGCGAGCGAGTTGCAGTCACCTCGACACGGCGGTTCCGCTGGCTGAATACATGGTCCGGGAAATGAAGACCAATCCCTTTTCCATCGAGGGAAGGGCTATCCTCGCGGCGAACAGCGCGGATCCCCAAGCCCTCCGTGCGGAGTGGCAGCAGTTGCCGTGGTATCTGCGTCTTGGAGCGCCGCCCGACTTTTGGGGGGCGGCCGCAGGGAAAAAGGCGGCGGCGTACGGCTTATGGGCGGAGAGAGTCGCGCCCGGCAGACCGTGGGACCACAAGCGCCTCCTTCGGACGAAGTTTCCTGGGCAGCCACACCCGCATTGGCACAAGTACGGCGATTTTGATTATTTCTACGATATATGGTCGAACATTCACTACGGCTACGTTGGCGTTGCCCTAGGATTCGGAGCAGACGAATTGATCAATGGCGCAGGACTGGCCCAGGCGATGGATGATTTTGTTAACGGTAGACCGCTAAAGAATCATCCTCAGAATGGAACTTGGCCTGCCAGTTCTGACGATGTACCCGACCAGATATCAATCAGGCTGGGCACAGACCTTTATCTCGCGGTCAAACCGCACTCGCTAACCCTCGGGATTCTTCTTGAACGCATCGTCGCAGTGCCCGAACCTTGGGGTAAAGGCGGTGACATAGCTAAAGAACCGCACGACTGCAATAGGATGCGATGAATGAAAGCCACATCCTCTTTGAGGCGGGGCTGCAAGACATTAGGTCGTGCGCTGTGCGCTGCGGTTCTGTTCTTATATTTCTGTCGGCCGGTCGTAGTGATCCATTATTCAGCCGCCGCAGAGGAGCCAATCGGATATATCTACGACACCGATTGGTACCTTTCACGGGACGGTCTCCATCCGGGCGAATCGACCAGATATTTCGCAGATTGGCGCCAGAAGCCGGATCACTGGACCGGGATCAGCGTCGTTGGGGAGAAGTGGGACTATGTAGAAATAAACGGACCGTTCAGCCGTGTGGATGTGTACGTGGGGCCAGATGCGAAAGTGCAACGAACCGAAATTCGATACGGTTTTTTTGCACGATTCACCAAGCCGAAGGGTCATTGATCGACACCGCCGAGGTCCTGGGGATGATGTTCACAACTCCCACAATTTTCCGGGGTCAAAATCCGCCTGCTCCCCCTTCTTCGCATACCCCAGCGGATTCGCGATCACCCGGCAGCCATCCTTCACGTAATCCTGCGCGCAATGCAGATGCCCGTGCATCCACACGTCGGCCAGCGGCAGCAATCCATCCAGCGCGTTGCAAAACCCCGCCGTGCCGGGCGTGACGCCATAACGCGGATCGGCGCTGGCCAACGTAGGCGCAAAGTGTGTGACGGCCACCGTCGTGCCGTCGAAGGGCTCGCGCAGGGCGGCGTCCAGCCATTGTTGACAGGCCAGACCCTGCTCGCGCATCTGTTCGGCCATGAAGGGCGCGCCATGGCGGCGCATCTCGGCTTTTTCCAGATAGAAGTCCGCCGCCCGGAACGCCTTGGCCCGCTTTTTCAGCGCTTCACCCAATGTGTCGTCCGGCGCGGCCAGCGCGTCGAAGTCCGTCCACAGGGTCGTGCCTATGAAGCGCACCCCGCCGATGACTGCCGTCTCCCGTTCCAGCCACTGGATGTCCAGCGCGTGGCACAGATCTTGCAGGCGCGCATGGGTCTCGTCGAAATCCACGTTGTCGTATTCGTGGTTGCCCGGCACGTACAGGACGGGCGTCGGCCAGCCGTGGCGCGGCGAATAGTCGCCCAGGCCGAAGTCGTCCCGTTCCAGTCGTGAACCCTGGCGGTACGAACCGATATCGCCCGCCAGCACGAGCAGGTCGGCCCCCGGCAAGGGTTGTGCCACAAAGGTGGGATCGGTTTCAAGATGCAAGTCGGAAAGCAGTTGGATCTTCATGGGGGCTATCTTAGGCGACGGACAGCGGCGCTGCGCCGCGCCGGCATCCATGCGACACTTTCCCCCATGCGTTGACCACCCCAAACCCACCCACCCGAAAAGGAGGAATTCCCATGCGTATCGTGTTTGCCGCCGCCGCGCTCCTGCTTGCAGCGGGGGCGCAGGCCCAAGTGCTCAAGTGTGACCAGGCGTCCACCCAGACCGACATGAACCTGTGCGCGGATCAGGCGTATCGCCAGTCCGACGCCGAGTTGAACGCGGCGTACAAGGAAGCGACGGCGCGCCTGAAGGACAGCAAGGATGCCTTGACGCAATTGCAGTCGGCGCAGAAGGCGTGGCTGTTCTTCCGCGATGCCGAATGCGCGTTTTCGTCAACAGGTGTGACGGGCGGCAGCGCGTATCCGATGGTGCTGAGCATGTGTCTGGACAAGCTCACGAAGGCCCGGACCAAGGAACTGCGCGCGTATCTGGTGTGCGAAGAAGGCGACACGAGCTGCCCGGTGCCCCGCAAACCATGAAGGCTGCCGCACAGACTGACGGACATCTGGCTGGCCCGGACGTCAACACCCCCGGCGCCAGCAACCCGGACATCGCCGAGGCGGCCGCCGGCATCCCCGACTCCGGGCTGATCGTCGACGACCATGGCAAGCCGCGTTGCTTCTGGCAGCCCTCCATGCCGGACTATCACGATCATGAATGGGGCCGGCCGGTCGTGGACGACCGGCGCCTGTTCGAAAAAATCTGTCTGGAAGGTTTTCAGGCCGGCATGGCGTGGATCACTATCCTGCGCAAGCGCGAGGCGTTTCGCGAGGCCTTTGACGATTTCGACATGGAACGGGTGGCGGGGTATACCGAGCGCGATGTCGAGCGTCTGATGACCAATGCGGACATCGTGCGCAACCGCGCCAAGATCGTGTCGGCCATCAACAATGCGCAGCGGGCGCGCGAACTGGCCGACGAGACCGGCTCGCTGGCCGGCTGGCTCTGGGCGCATGAGCCGCCGCCGCAGGATCGTCCGGCGGTGGTGGATCGGCATTATTGGGACAACAATCCCACGTCCAAGGCGTCGAAAGAACTCTCGCGGGCGCTGAAGCGGCGCGGCTGGACGTTCGTGGGCCCGACGACCATGCATGCCTTCATGCAGGCCGTGGGCATGGTGAACGAGCACATGAGCGGCTGCGTCTGCCATGGGCAGATCGAGGCGGCGCGCAAGTACTTCCGGCGGCCGGGCTGAATCAATGTGCGGCAACGCAGGCCCGGGCGGCATCGCCGGCCTGCGAGTCCGCAAAGGCGGGCCGCCTCAGTACCGTGTCAAACCACGCTGATGCGCAACTCGGCCAGCAACGCCGCCGCCTGCGTCTTGGAGATCGTCGCGCCGGCCAGCCGGGCGGCCGCCGTCAGATCCAATCCGCCAAGGTCCGCTTCGCGTAGGTCCGCGCCTTCGAAGTGGACGTTTTTCAGCGTCGCATTGCGCAGGCTGCCGCCGTGAAATACCGTCTCGCGGAAGTCGCTTCCCGACAGGTCCGCGTCCGAGAAATCCAGCTGCAGCAGATTGCACCTGCGAAACGACACGCCGCGCAGCAGCGCGCCGACCAGCAGGCATTCCTCGAGCGACCAGCCCAGGCACGCGATGCCATCGAAATCCGATCCGGTCAGCTTGCACGACCGGAACCGCGCGCTGGCCAGCCGCGCGCGGCGCCAATTGGCGTTGTTCAGATCGCAGTTCTGGAAGGAGGCCTCGCTGGCGTCCGCCGACGCAAAGCTGGCCGATCCGCCGCGGCAGCGCAGCCACTGTGTGTCGGTCAGATCCGCACCCTGGAACGAGGCGCCCGCGATCGCGCAGCCGCTGAACTGGAAGCCGCGCAGTTCAAGGCGCGAAAAGTCCGCGTGCTGGAAGTCGCAGTCCACGAACGACAGCGCCTTGCCCGCGGCCGTCTCGATGAGAGCCTGCATGGCCTTGCGGTCAATGTCCTGGCCTTCGATCGGCGGCGTAACGGTTTGCGTCATGCGGGTCAGGCCGAGGCGTCGGACTGCAGACGGCCCAGGATGAAGCCGTCCACGGCGCTGGTGCGGCCGCGCCACAGGGTCGGCTGTCCGGCGATGGGCGTGCCGTCGGCGGTGAAGAACAGGGCGTCGGACAGGTGAATGTAGTTGGGCAGCGGGTCGACGGGCTGGGGCAGGCGGAACACGTCGCCCAGCGCGGCCAGCGAGGCGTGCACGGTCTGGCGCGTCTCGGGGTCGAGCGATTCCAGCTTGCCCGCAAAGCCGGCTGCGAAGGTGTCGAAGTACTCGGCGCCCGAGACGATCGAGCCGGACACCAGCATGCCGCCCATCTGCAAGGTCACGCCAATGCTTTCGAGCTGGCTGCCGTTGTTGACGAGGTTGACCAGGAACTGCAGGAAGGCGTCCGCGGCGGGCGCGGCGGCAGCGGGCTGGCTGGAGGGGGTGTCGATGCTCATGAGCAGGATCTCTGGAAGGTTTGCGAGAGGCACAAGATACTCGAAGGGCGCTAAAAATGGTCGGACCGCAATCCGGAGAGAAACGGGCCGAACGGGCGGCTGACCCGGTCTTCCGGCGCCGCGGGCGGGGAGTATGTTGGCACCCTGACCGCCAATCCCTCTGGAGCATCCATGAGCAGCGTGAATTTCCTGGGTATCAATGCCGCCGGCCAGCCCGCGTCGGCCGCCAAAAACAGCAACGCCAACGTCGGCGAGAGCTTCCGCGCGGCGTTTGCCGATGCCACCGAGCGCAACCGTTCGGCCATGGGCCAAGGCGTGTCCGGCGCCTCGCAGGCCGCGCCGTCGCAGGCCGAAAAGGAATTCCTGGACTACGCCGGCATGTCGCTCGAGGACAAGATGTTCTACGCGGCGTTGGCGAGCCTGGGCATTTCCAAGGAAGAATACGACGCCATGTCGGCCGCCGAGCGCCTGGAAGTCGCCAAGAAGGTCGCCCTGGCGATGCAGCAATTGGCCAAGGCCGAGAACACGCAGGAAGTGCTCTGAGGCGCTGACCGCATGATGTAAAAAGGCCCGCTTGCGCGGGCCTTTTTCACATTACCAGCCCCAGCAGGTCCCGGCCGCGGGCTTGCCGCAGGTGCGGTAGTTGACCGCGAACCACAGCTTGCCTGCGCCGCGCGGCGTGCCGTCGGACGTCTTGACGTCGTTGCGCGGCAGTTCTTCCAGCGTGTCGCGCGCCGTCTTGGTGGCCGAGCCGCTGGCGGCGTTGGCTTCCAGGACGATGCGGCCCAGGCTGGCGGCGTTGCGGTCTTCGAACACGATATCCGTGTCGGCCAACGCGCTCATCTTCACCGAGGCGTCGCGCACGGCGGCGGCGTAGCTGTCGTTGACGCCGGTGGGCAGGATGTCCTTGTTCAGCGTGCTGACCGCCAGGATTTCCGCGGGCGTGGCGGGCGCCTGCATCTTGTACTGGTCCAAGCCCTGAAGCTGCCCGGCCGCGGCCTGACGGCGCAGCCAGTCGCCCCACAGGAATTCCGCGAATTCAGGCAGGTCCCCGTTGCTGTAGGCAATATCTCGCGTGAAATACACCAGCGAGCGGTAGCGGTCTTCCTGCATGCCGCCGGGCTCCTGCGCATTGGACAGTCCGACGCGCGTGGGCAACTGGTCGACGGTGATCGGCTGGTTCTGGTCGTCACGCAGCCACGCGCGGCGCTCGTCCACCAGGCGTTGCCAGAAGGCGGCCGCGGTCGGGAGGTCGCTGTAGTTGGCGTCGACCTTCACCCACACGGGCAGCTTCGGGCCGCCGTCGAAGATCTCGCGCAGGGACGAGAACGTGTGGTGGCCGTCGGTCAGATAGAGATTGCCGTCCCAGCCCACGATCACCGTCTTCAGGTTGGCGGTGTTCGTGCCCGGTGCGTCCTTGCAAGTGAACGTATTGGGCTGGTCCAGGCGCGTGGCGCGCGCCTCGGCGATGCTCTGGAACTTCTGCGCGCGCTCGGCGCCGCCGACATCCTCGCAGTAGTCGTCGAACTTCTTGCCCACGGTGCGGTTCAAGTAGTCCAGTTGCAGCACGGGATCGGCCGCCCAGGTGGCGCGGTCGAAATCGCCCTGCCAGCGGCCGAGCTTGTAGTAGATCTGGTCGTAGCCGATCGCGGCCTGGGTGGGATGCAGTTCCTCGATGCGGACCTGGATGACGTCGCCCGCCTTCTTCTGCAGATAGACCGTGTTGCGCGGCGGCGTTTCGGGTTCCGGCTGCGGCTCCGGCTGGGGCGCCGGGGTTTCGGCGACGGGCGGCTGGACCTCGTCATCGTCGTCGCTGCCGCCGTTGCAGGCAGCCAGGGCCAGCGGCAACAACGCCAGGGCCAGGGCGCGCATCAGGCGCGAGGGACGGACAAGGGGAGAAAGCTCGGAATCGGAACGGGAGGGCATGGCAGTTCTTGGGGGCTGCGATCAGTAAGGGAGGCCGATCATGCCGGACGCGTGTTTCCTGCGCATTGCAGGTCGCCGAGAATCTGACCGAGCATAGGCGGCGGCTGCGGAAGGCGGCAAGGAGATAATGGCGGCACGCCCGCCCGGCGGACCGCCGGGGCGACACGTTCAATGAAAGCAAGGAGACAGCCGGCAATGGCTTACATCAAATTCTGGCGCGTCTGCGTTGCGCTGACGCTAAGCGCGATCGGCTTCGCGGCCGCCGCGAATGAGGGGGGCGCGAAAGACCGGGGTGCGAACGGCGGGGCCGCGAGAGACCGGGGCGCCCAACTGCTGGAGGCGTCAGGCAAGGGCGACGCGGCGCGCGTACGCGAACTGCTGGGCGAAGGCGCACCCATTGAAACGCGGGACGGGCAGGGCAACACGCCGCTGCTGCGCGCCACGCAAGGCAACCACGCGCAGGCCGCGGCGGCGCTGATCGAAGCCGGTGCAAACGTGAACGCCCAGAACAACATGCAGGACAGCGCATACCTGCTGGCGGGCGCGCAGGGCTATCGAGAGATATTGGAGCAGACGCTGAAGCACGGCGCCGACCTGAAAAGCACCAACCGCTATGGCGGGACGGCGCTGATTCCGGCGTGCGAGCGCGGCCATGTCGAGGTCGTGCAGCGTCTGCTGCAGGCGGGCGTGGATCCCGATCACGTCAACCGGCTGGGTTGGACGGGGCTGCTGGAGGCCATCATCCTGAGCGATGGCAGACCGCGCCATCAGGCCATCGTGGCGTTGCTGATCGAAGGGGGAGCGGACGTGAATCTGCCCGACAAGGACGGGCGCACGCCATTGCAGCACGCGCGACAGCGTGGCCAGACGGAAATCGTGAAGATGCTGGAGCGCGCCCGGGCGCGGTAGCAGCCCGGGCGGCAGGATGGGCCGGCGCCGCAGGGCGGCCGGCCCGGCACACGCTTAGAACTGGTGGCGGATGCCCACGCCGGCGGCGGTGCTCTTCAGACCGTCGATGAACGCGTAGTCCGTGCCGTACGAACCGTAGGCGTACAGGTTGGTGCGCTTGGACAGGTCGTAGGTGTAGCCCACGCTGTAGACGTTCATGTTGGCGTCGCCGCCCGTCAGCTTGTCGTTGGACGGAGCCACGTGCTGCCACGAGGTGAACAGGCTGCCGGAGGCGCCCACGGGCAGGGTTGCGCCCAGCATGTAGGAGTTGGCCTTGAAGCCGTCGACGAAGCGGTTGGTGCCGAACTCATCGCTGAACGGCGTGCCGGCCGGCAGGTCCTGACCGACGAACCAGCCGTCGGTGGTGCGGCCGTAAGCGGCGGCCAGCTTGACCACTTCCAGGTCGTACGACGCACCGACGGCGTACTGGCGCGGCGTGGCGCCGTTGTCGATGGTGCTGTTGTTGGCGCCGTTCAACTGGTCGTAGGTCAGCGTCAGGTTCAGCGGACCTTGCACATAGCGCAGGCCGGTGGTGATGCCGCGGGTGTTGTCAGCGGTGCGGAAGCCCGTCTGGTCAGCCGTGGTGTCGTCCGCGTTGAACGAGTAACCCACGGCGAATTCAAAGCCGTTCACCGACGGGGTGCGGTACATGACCATGTTGTCCCAGCGCATGGTGTTGGCCGCGCTGAAACCCAGGCCCAGGTTGGATTGGGTGTAGCTGGTGTAGAAGGGGTCGATGTCGGCCAGGTAGTTCGAGCCGACCGTGGCCTGACGGCCGAATTCCAGCGAGCCCCAGGCGTCGTTGGCCAGACCGATGGTGGCTTGGCGGCCGAACAGGCGGCCGGATTGGCCGCGCTGGCCGTTGGCCGAGTCAAACCCGCTTTCGAGCTTGAAGACGGCGCGCAGGCCGTCGCCCAGATCTTCGGATCCGCGCAGGCCCCAGCGGGAGCCGGCCTGGATGCCGTTGATCATGCCGACTTTGGAACCACTGTAACCATCGCCCTTGATCTTGTTGTAGCCAAGGCCGGTGTCGATGACACCGTAGAGAGTGACTGACGGTTCTGCCTGGGCAACGCCTGCGAAAGAAGCCAGCATTGCCGCGGCGAGCAGCGTCTTTTTCATCCGGAAAACTCCTGTGTTGCAGTTGAAGAAAAGCAAAAGGAACACGACGCCAGACAAGCAACCTGACGGTGTTCCTCGGCGCATAGTGTAGAACAATGCGTTAATTGTCGTTATCCGCCGTCAAATCTTGCGAAATTTCGAACAGTTTTTAGTGACGCATTCGGGCGCCCGGGGAGGGCGGAGCCTGCCCGGATTGACCTTGCCGCGTCATAGTGGCATCTTGCCCAAAACCTGAACCCTGGAACCCGCTCCTTGGACTTTCCCCAGCCGCTCGTCACTGTTGACGCCGTCCTTCTCACCCTGCGCGAATCCGGCCTGGAAGTCGCGTTGCACCAGCGCGACCGCGAGCCGTTTCAGGGGGCCATGGCGCTGCCCGGCGGCGTGGTGCACGTCAACGAGGACGCCTGCACCGAAGACAGCATCCGGCGGGTGTTGCGCGACAAGACCGGCTTCGAGCCGCGCTACCTCGAGCAATTGCAGGTGTTTTCCGGTCAGGACCGCGATCCCCGGCAGTGGTCGCTGTCGGTGGCCTATGTGGCGCTGGTGCCCGCCGCCGAACTGGCCGCCGCCACGCGGGCAGCGTTCCGTTTCGTCAGTGTGGATGCCTTGCCGCCGCTGGCGTTCGACCACGCCGCCATCGTCGCGGCGGCCGTGGACCGGCTGCGCAGCAAGTCCACGTATTCCACGCTGCCGTTCTTCCTGCTGCCCGAGCGCTTCACGCTGACGCAGTTGCAGCACACCTACGAGGCGATCCTGCAGACCCGGCTCGAGAAGTCCAACTTCCGCCGCAAGATGGAAGCCTGGGGCGCGCTGGAGGCGACCGACGAGGTGGTCGGGGGCGCGCAGCGGCCAGCGCGGCTTTACCGGTTGAAGGATTTCACCTTTTTCGACCGTAGCGTCGGTTGATCCGACAGGGCGCGCCTTCCTCTCATGCAAAGATAGTTGCACAACGACAATAAGTCGGCATATACTGGCTTCACTTAGTTTTGAAATGCCACTAAGGGGCGATCATGTTCACCATCACTGCGGTCATTGAAGGGCAACGCACGACCGACAAGCCGGCCGCGTTCCGGTTTCCGGGCGGCGAAATGCAGGTCACCATTCCCGCTGGCTTGCGTGAACAAGCTGACGCCGCCCGCGAATTCCGCATCCACGCCTTGTTGAAATCGGCCGACGACGTCATGCAATTGCTGTTGCTGACCGACGCGTTGCGCCGCCTGAACCCGGCCGCGCCCGTGCACCTGGACATGCCCTACGTGCCGTACGCGCGCCAGGACCGCGTCTGCAATCCGGGCGAGGCGCTGGGCGCCGCCGTGTTCTGCAAGCTCATCAACGACCAGCAGTACGCGACCGTCACCATCGTGGAACCGCACAGCGACGTCACGCCGGCGCTGTTGCAGCGCGTGCGGGTGGTCGACGCCACCGCCTTCCTGAAGAAAGCGCTGGCCGCGCCGGCCTTTGCCCAGGGCGTCACCCTGATGGCGCCGGACGCGGGCGCCCGCAAGCGGGTGCAGGCGCTGGCCAAGGCGCTGGGCGTGGCGGACGTGCGTTATGCAGAAAAAGTCCGCGATCCGCAGACCGGCCGCATCACTGAAACGCGCGTGCCCGACGATATCCCGGCCCAGCCGGTGCTGGTGGTCGACGACATCTGCGACGGCGGACGCACGTTCCTGGAACTGGCCGCCGCTCTGGCCGACAAGACCCGCCAGCCGCTTTACCTGTATGTCACGCACGGCATCTTCAGCAAGGGCCTGACCGAGCTGAAGGCGCGTTACGCCGAGATTTTCACCGCCTATGACTGGACCCGCACCGAAGACGCCGCGGCGCCCGCCGCCGCTGCGGTGCTGGTCAACTGAGACTGCTGGATAACCAAGAAGGAACCCGTCATGAATGCCCCCGACACCCTGGCCCCCACGCTCAAGAACGGCCTGAATCCCTTCCTGCAGGCGGACTTCTACAAGACCGGCCACCCGTTCCAGTACCCCAAGGGCACGAACAAGATCCTGGCCAATTTCACGCCGCGCTCGGCGCGCCTGGCGCCGGTGCTGCCCGAATTGTTTGACGAGAAGATCGTCTGGTTCGGCCTGCAAGGTTTCATCAAGGAAATCCTGATCGGCCTGTTCAACCGCGAGTTCTTCGGCAAGCCCGCCAGCACCGCCGTGCGTCAGTACCAGCGCCGCGTGGACAACGCGCTGGGCAAGGGCGCCGTCACGGTCGATCACCTGCAGGCGCTGCACGACCTGGGCTATCTGCCGCTGGAGATCCGCTCGGTGCCCGAAGGCGCACGCGTCGACATCCGCGTGCCGCCGGTCACCTTCATCAACACCCGCCCGGAGTTCGCCTGGCTGGTGACCTACATCGAAACGCTGTTCAGCTGCGAGTCCTGGAAGCCGTCCACCGTCGCCACCATCGCCTTCGAATACCGCAAGCTGCTGACGTACTTCGCGCAACTGACCGGCAGCCCGATGGCGTTCGTGGACTGGCAGGGCCACGACTTCTCGATGCGCGGCATGTCCGGCCTGTACGACGCGCGCAAGTGCGGTGCGGGTCACCTGCTGTCCTTCACCGGCACCGACACCATCCCGGCCATTGACTATCTGGAAGACATTTACAACGCGGATTCGGACCGGGAACTGATCGGCGGCTCGGTGCCGGCGACGGAACACTCCGTAATGTGCCTGGGCAGCAAGGAAGGCGAGATCGAGACGATCCGCCGCCTGGTCAAGCAGGTGTATCCGGCGGGCATCGTGTCCGTGGTGTCTGACACCTGGGACTTCTGGCAGGTGGTGACGGACTTTGCCGCGGCGCTCAAGTCCGAGATCATGACCCGTCAGCCGGACGCGCTGGGCAATGCCAAGGTCGTGTTCCGCCCGGACTCCGGCGACCCCGTGAAGATCCTGACCGGCTACTTCTGCACCGACGTGCCGGACGTGCAGGACCGCGCCGCCCTGCAAGCGGCGCAGGCCGCCGGCTTCGAGGCCGTGCGCGATGCGGCCACGGGCACGTACTGGCTGCTGGGCGAAGACGCCAGCGCGCAGCAGACGCTGCGCGAGCCCGAGGTGAAGGGCGCGGTGCAATGCCTGTGGGACACGTTCGGCGGGGTGGAGACCGATCGCGGCTACAAGCTGCTGGACCCGCACGTGGGCCTGATCTACGGCGATTCCATCACGCTGACCCGGGCGCGCGACATCCTGGTGCGCCTGGAACGCAAGGGCTTTGCGTCGGGCAACGTGGTGCTGGGCATCGGGTCCTACACCTACCAGTACCTGACCCGCGACACCTTCGGCTGGGCGCTCAAGGCCACGTACGCCGAGGTCAATGGCGAACCGCAGGAACTGGTGAAGGACCCGGTCACCGATTCCGGCGTGAAGAAGTCCGCCAAGGGCTTGCTGCGTGTGGATGAAACGCCGGACGGCTACGTGTTGCACGACCAGCAGACGCCTGAGCAGGCGGCGGGCGGGGCGCTGGCGCCGGTGTTCCGCGACGGCGAGCTGCTGGTGGAACAAAGCCTGGCGGAAATCCGCGCGCGGCTGCAGGGATCGTGGACTTGCCCCGAGCCGGGCAGCATCCGCTGGCAGGCCTGCTGATCCCGGCGGGGTTTGCTCGTACTTACCGGCAGATCCAACAGCAACGGCGCCCGTTTGGGCGCCGTTGCTGTTTGTTGGCGAGACCGGTCTTCGTGGGGCAAGGTGTCTGACACCCATGCGGCGCGTAATCAACTTGACGGGCGTTGCTGACGGGTGTCAGACACCTAGCAGTTAAGGCAGACGGCGAGCGAAACCCAAGGTGTCTGACACCCACTGCTCCGCTCCTCCAGGCTGACGACAATCTTCGCCGGGTGTCTGACACCGTCCCACTTGACGGAAGACCACCTTACCCAAGGTGTCTGACACCCACTGCTCCGCTCCCCCAGGCTGACGACAATCTTCGCCGGGTGTCTGACACCGTCCCACTTGACGGAAGA
>NZ_DAMCTG010000004.1:164309-172351 GCF_032113835.1 Achromobacter sp.
CCACCTTCGCCGGGTGTCTGACACCGCCCTGGAAACAACAACGGCGCCCTCAATGGCGCCGTTGTGTTTGCGTGCTGGCGAATCAGCCCGGCCGGCGCGCGCGTTTTTCCTCGCGCACGAAGATCACCACGCCCACGATCACCATCAGCGCCAGCGCATACCAGGTGATGGCATACGTCAGATGGTTGTTCGGGAAGTTGATCATCGTGAGTCCGCCGACGGGGTCCTTGGCAGGATCCTTGCCGGGGCTGGACGCGGCGTCGGCGTCGATGAAGTAGGGCGCCACGTCGGCAAGCCCGCGCGCCGCGGCGATGCCGGGCAGATCGCGTGAATACCAGAGGTTGGCGGCCGGGTCGTTGTTGCGCAGGAAGCCACTGGCCGGTTCGCCCATGCGCAGCAATCCCGTCACCTGGCCCGGCGCCGGCGGCTGGGCGCTGTTGGCCGCGTCCTTGCGCCATGCCGGCAGCACGAAGCCGCGGTTCACCAGCACGGTGCCGCCGTCCGCCAGCTGCAGCGGCGTCATGACCCAATAGCCGCTGCCTAGTTCGGTGGCGGCCTGCACCAGCGTCTGCTTGTCGAAGTGGTAGGTGCCGGACGCGGTGACGTGGCGGTATTCGGCGTTGTCCTGCGTCAGCTGCGCCCATTCGTTCTTGCCGGGGGCGGGCGTGGCCGGCGCGTGGGCCCGCTGATCCACCTGCGCGATCAGCGCGCGTTTCCAGGCCAGCCGGTGCACCTGCCAGGTGCCCAGGGCGCAGAGCCCGGCGAAGATGGCGACAGCCAGCAACCCCAGGATGACCAGGGTTGCCTTGCTGCGCGGATTACGGGAGGTGTCGCGTGAAGAAATGTCTTTGACTGCTGCCATCAGGGCATCTTGCGCATGTCATGCGGTGACATGGGCATCATGTTGGAGTTCAAGTGATACATGATCCAGATGGATCCGCTGAGCGTAATGACGACCAGCACGAGCGTGAATATTAACGCCAACATGTTCCAGCCGCTTTCGGACTTGGTGTCCAGGTGCAGGAAGTAGATGATGTGGACCACGATCTGCACGACGGCGAAGGCCAGGATCACCAGGCCGGTGACCCGCGAACTGTCGATGACGCGATCCATGACCAGCCAGAACGGAATCGCGGTCAGAATGGCGGCCAGCACGAAGCCGGTCATGTAGCTCTTGAAGGTGCCGTGGCCGGCGCCGTCGTCATCGTCATGGTGGCCATCGTGATGATCGTGGCCGTGATGGCCGCCGTGGCCGGTGTCGGCCAGGTTATCCATGTGCGACGTCATGGCAGCACTCCCATCAGATACACGAAGGTGAACACGCCCACCCAGATCAGATCCAGGAAGTGCCAGAACATCGACAGGCACATCAGGCGGCGGCGGTTTTCGGGGATCAGCCCATGCATGCGCACCTGCAGCATCAACGTCACCAGCCACACGATGCCGAACGTGACGTGCAGCCCGTGCGTGCCGACCAGCGTGAAGAACGCCGACAGGAAGGCGCTGCGCTGCGGGCCGGCGCCCTGATGGATCAGGTGCCAGAACTCGTAGATTTCCAGCGACAGAAAGCCCAGGCCCAGGATGCCGGTCACCGCCAGCCACAACTGCGTGGCGCCGATGCGGTTGCGCCGCATCTCCAGCATCGCGAACCCATAGGTAATCGACGACAGCAGCAGCAGCGACGTGTTCACCGCCACCAGCGGCAGGTCGAACAGGTCAGCGCCGGACGGGCCCGCCGCGAAGCTGCGGCCAAGCACGCCGTAGACCGCGAACAGGCACGCGAAGATGAGGCAGTCGCTCATCAGGTAGACCCAGAACCCGAGCAGCGTGCCGTTCTTGGGATGATGTTCGCCAGGAACGTAGAAGACCGGTTCCTGGGACGACGGCGCGGCGCCGCCGGGCATGGGGTGGGCGAGGGTATCAGACATGTTGCGCTAGCAGCCTTGTACGGGCGTCTTCCGTGGCGACGACCTCTGCGGCCGGCACGTAGTAGTCGCGCTTGTAGTTGAAGGTATGGATGATCGACACGAGGATCAGCGCCGCAAACGACAGCACCACCAGCGGCCACATGTGCCAGATCAGCGCAAAGCCCAGCACCACGCTGATCCCGGCCAGGACGATGCCCGCCCAGGTGTTCTTCGGCATGTGGATCGGAATGAAGCCCTGCTGCGGACGCTGGTAGCCGTGCTGCTTCATCTGCCACCAGGCGTCCAGGTCATGCACCCGCGGCGTGAACGCAAAGTTGTACACGGGCGGCGGCGACGAGGTGGACCATTCAAGCGTGCGGCCATCCCACGGGTCGCCCGTGGTGTCGCGCAACTGATCGCGGCGGCGGTAGCTGACCACGAGCTGGATGATGAAGCTGGCAATGCCGCACGCGATCAGCAGCGCGCCGAAGGCCGCGATCTGGAACCAGATCTGCAGCGACATGTCCTCGAAGTGGTTCACGCGGCGCGTCACGCCCATCAGGCCCAGCACGTACAGCGGCATGAAGGCCACGTAAAAGCCCACCAGCCAGAACCAGAACGAGCACTTGCCCCAGAACGGATCGAGCTTGTAGCCGAACGCCTTCGGGAACCAGTACGTGATGCCGGCCATCAACCCGAACAGCACGCCGCCGATGATCACGTTGTGAAAGTGCGCGATCAGGAACAGGCTGTTGTGCAGCGCGAAGTCGGCGGGCGGAACCGCCAGCAGCACGCCCGTCATGCCGCCGATCACGAAGGTGACCATGAAGCCGAGCGTCCACAGCATCGGGACCTCAAAGCGGATGCGCCCGCGGTACATCGTGAACAGCCAGTTGAAGATCTTGGCGCCTGTCGGGATCGAGATGATCATTGTGGTGATCCCGAAGAACGAGTTCACGCTGGCCCCGGACCCCATCGTGAAGAAGTGGTGCAGCCACACCAGGTACGACAGCACGGTGATCACGACCGTGGCATAGACCATGGACGCGTAACCGAAGAGACGCTTGCGGCAGTACGTGGACACCACTTCGGAAAAGATGCCGAATGCGGGCAGGATCAGGATGTAGACCTCGGGATGGCCCCAGATCCAGATCAGGTTCACGTACATCATGGCGTTGCCGCCGAAGTCCGCCGTGAAGAAGTTGGTGCCCACGTAGCGGTCCATCGACAGCAGCGCCAGCACCGCCGTCAGCACCGGGAACGCCGCCACGATCAGCACGTTGGTGCACAGCGCCGTCCACGTGAAGATCGGCATGCGCATCATCTTCATGCCGGGCGCGCGCATCTTCACGATGGTGACCAGCAGGTTCACCCCCGATAGCAGTGTCCCCACGCCCGCTATCTGCAAGGCCCATATGTAGTAGTCGACCCCGACGTCCGGACTGTGCAGGATGCCCGATAACGGTGGATACGCCAGCCAGCCGGTGCGGGCGAATTCCCCCACGAAGAGCGACATCATCACCAGGATCACGCCGCCCGCGGTCATCCAGAAGCTGAAGTTGTTCAGGAACGGAAACGCGACGTCGCGCGCGCCGATCTGCAGCGGAACGATGAAATTCATCAGCCCCGTGACCAGCGGCATGGCCACGAAAAAGATCATGATGACGCCGTGCGCCGTGAAGATCTGGTCATAGTGGTGCGGCGGCAGAAAGCCGGTGGAGTCGCCGAAGGCCACGGCCTGCTGGGAGCGCATCATGATGGCGTCGGCAAAGCCGCGCAGCAACATCACGATGCCGAGGATCACGTACATGATCCCGATCTTCTTGTGGTCGATGCTGGTGAACCACTCGCGCCACAGGTAGCCCCACTTCTTGTAGTACGTGACGGAGCCCAGCAGCACGATGCCGCCCGCCGCCACCACGAAGAAGGTGCCCAGCAGGATGGGATCGTGAAAAGGAATGGCGTCCCAGGTAAGCCGGCCGAAGATCAGCTTGGTGAGGTCAGGTTGATCAGGCATCTCGATTCCAGCAAAAAAACCGCGTTTACATGGAGCACGTCGCGTGCCGAAAAACCTGCCGCGCTAGAGCACCAGTCCTTCCGAAGCCGTGCACATGGCGCCGACATACTTGCGCGGCGGCGTGTCCGTAAGTCCCAGTTGCTCGCGCACTTGCGGGTCCAGGGTGGTGAGGTTGTGCGCGCCCGGTATGCCGGCGCCGCCTTGCGCGTCGATGGCCATCGCATCGCGCATGCACATGCGGTTGGGTTCGACGCAGCGGTTCACGATGGCGTCGAAAAGGCCGGGCGCAACGGTGGCGTAAAGCTGCACCGGGTTGCGCTCGCTGGGTTGTTCGAGCTTCAGGTAAGCGGCGCGGTCCAGCGTGGTCTGCGACTTTTGGGCCTGCGCGACCCACTCGTCAAAGCCCTTCTGGTCCAGCCCATGGAAGCGGAAGCGCATGCCCGAGAAGCCCGAGCCGCTGTAGTTGGCGGACAGGCCTTCGTATTCGCCGGGGTGGTTGATGACCGCGTGCAGCGTGGTCTGCATGCCGGGCATGGCGTAGATCTGCCCGGCCAGCGCAGGCACGAAAAACGAGTTCATGACCGATGACGACGTGATCTTGAACTGGATGGGGCGGTCCACCGGTGCGGCCATCTCGTTGACGGCGGCCACGCCTTGCTCGGGATAGAGGAACAGCCACTTCCAGTCCAGCGCAACCACTTCGACGACAAGTGGTTTGGTGTTGGGCGGCACTTCGCGGCCTTCGGACAGGCGCGCCAGCGGCCGGTAGGGATCGAGCTGGTGCGTGCTGACCCACGTGAGGGCGCCGAGTGCAATGATGATGAGCAGCGGCGCGGCCCAGATCAGGAGCTCCAGCATCGTGGAGTGGTTCCAGTCGGGATCGTAGGCGGCGTCCTTGTTGCTGGCGCGATAACGCCATGCGAACAGCAGCGTGAGGATGATGACCGGCACGATGATGATGAGCATCAAGCCGGTCGAGATGATGATCAGGTTGCGTTGTTGCACGGCCACGTCGCCCGATGGCGACAGCAGGACCGCATTGCACCCGGCAAGCAGCGGCAGGGCGGCAAACAGGATCAATCCGCGGAGCCTTGCGAAGGACGACATAGTCATACCCCGAAACGTAACCGTGCGAAGTAAACGAAACACTACGCTGGAAGCCGCGAAAAATCTAGGGTAAAAAGAGCAAAAGTATGCACGGGAACGCGTGCGGGGCAGTCATGGGCCAAAACGCTTGCGGCTTCCCGCATGATGCGCGTACCGTGGTGCTGGTGTGTTGCAAGATCGTAGACAAGGCGTATCCAGAACCTTCTTTTGCGAGCGAACCCATGTCGACCACCACGCAGTATCCTGGTCACCCTTCTCCCGGATCCGGACCCGGGGCGATCAGCGGCGGCGCCAGCCACGCCAAGGTGGCGCCCGGTGAAATCGCCGTGGGGGTGGTCGTCGGACGCGCCTCTGAATACTTCGATTTCTTCGTCTTCGGCATCGCGTGCGTGCTGGTTTTTCCGAAGGTGTTCTTTCCCTTCGAAGACCCGCTGGAAGGCACGCTGTCCGCTTTCATCATCTTCTCCTTCGCCTTCATCATGCGTCCCATCGGCACCGCGCTGTCGATGGCGATCCAACGCCGATGGGGCCGCGCAACCAAGCTGACCGTCGCCTTGTTCGTGCTGGGCACCGCCACCGTCGGTATGGCGTTTCTGCCGAGCTATGAGTCCATTGGCGTGCATGCCATCACCTTGCTCGCGGTGTTCCGCTGTCTGCAGGGCCTGGCGTTTGGCGGGTCATGGGACGGCCTGCCGTCGCTGCTGGCGCTGAACGCGCCGCCCAATCGGCGCGGCTGGTATTCGATGATGGGTCAGCTCGGCGCGCCCGTTGGCTTCTTGGTGGCCAGCGCGCTGTTTCTCTATCTGCATGTGACGCTCACGCAGGCGGACTTTCTTGAATGGGGCTGGCGCTATCCGTTCTTCGTGGCGTTCGCCATCAACGTGGTGGCGCTGTTTGCGCGGCTGCGGCTGGTGGTCACCGAGGAATACACGCAGCTGCTTGAAGAAGGCGAGCTCGAGCCCATCGGCATCCGCGAGATCATCAGCCAGCAAGGCTACAACCTCTTCATCGGCGCGTTCGCCGCGCTGGCCAGCTATGCGCTGTTTCACCTCGTCACGGTTTTTCCGCTGTCGTGGATCGCTGTCAGCGGCACGCAACAGATCTCGGATGTGCTGATCGTTCAGATCATCGGCGCGGTGATCGGCATCCTGGGCACGATCGCTTCCGGATGGCTGGCTGATCGCATCGGACGGCGCACGACGTTGGGATTGCTCGCCATGCTGATCGGCGTGTTTGCGGTGGTGTCGCCGTGGCTGCTGGGCGGCGGGCCGAAGGCGCAGGACGCGTTCATCTTGATCGGTTTCGCGCTGCTGGGGCTGTCGTATGGCCAGGCATCCGGCACGGTTACTGCAAACTTCACGCGGCGGTTCCGTTATACCGGTGCGGCCTTGACGTCCGATATGGCATGGCTGGTCGGCGCGGCGTTCGCGCCGGTGGTGGCGCTGGGGCTGTCGGCGCGATTCGGACTGGTTGCGGTCAGCGTGTATTTGCTGTCCGGCGTGGCGTGCACCTTGATTGCGCTGCGCATCAACAAGGTGCTTGAAACCCGCGATTGAATGTGGGGCGACGAGTTGCTGCCCCGGTGCACCTACAGCTGACGACCTTGCCCCGGTGTCTGACACCCTGGTGAGATGGTCTCGGGTGTGCAGCGGTGTGCCTGGGGTGTCAGACACCTACTTCGGATTCCCTTGCCCCGGTGTCTGACACCCTGGTGAGATGGTCTCGGGTATGCAGCGGTGTGCCTGGGGTGTCAGACACCTACTTCGGACGACCTTGCCCCGGTGTCTGACACCCTGGTGAGATGGTCTCGGGTATGCAGCGGTGTGCCTGGGGTGTCAGACACCTTTTGCGCGTGTCTGACCTGCATAAAATCAGGGACCGCCCCGGCGTTCAGCCCAGATATCCTTCCAGCACGTTCGCCACATTGACGCCCACGTCGGCGACCGCATAGCCGCCTTCCATCGTGAACACCGCCGGCAGGCCCAGGCCGGCCAGCATGCTTCCGACCTGCAGATAGTCGGCGCTTTTCAACTTGAACTTCGATATCGGATCGCCTTCATAGGTATCCACGCCCAGCGCAACGACCAGCGCATCGGCCTTGAATGCGCGCACGGCATCCAGGCCCTGCTGCAAGGCGGCCGTCCATGCTGCGAAGTCGCTGCCGGCCGGCAGCGGCAGGTTCAGGTTGCAGCCCTGGCCCGCGCCTTCGCCGCGTTCGTCGGCATATCCCAGGTAGAACGGATACTCGGTGGTCGGATCGCCGTGGACCGACACGGTCAGCACATCTCCGCGGTCGTAGAAGATGCTCTGCGTGCCGTTGCCATGGTGATAGTCCACATCCAGGACGGCGACGCGCTGCGCGCCGGCGTCGCGCAGCGCCTGGGCCGCCAGCGCTGCGTTGTTCAAAAAGCAGTAACCGCCAAAGAAGTCCGCGCCGGCATGATGGCCGGGCGGGCGCGTCAGCGCCATGGCGGCGCGTTGACCCTGGCCTTGGGAAATGGCGCGCGCGGCGTCGATGGCGCAGGCAGCGCCCGCGGTGGCCGCTTCCCACGTGCCGGCCGTCAGCGGACAGCCGCTATCGAACGAGAACAGCCCGACGCGCGCGGCAAAGTTGGTGGGTTCGATGTCGTGCCGGAATCCGCGCACGGGCCAGATCGACGGCAACACGTCCAGATCCGCGTTGGCCGGATCCAGCGCAATCCATTCGTTCCAGGCGCTCGCCAGAAAGTCCACATAGCGCGGCGTGTGCACGCGCTTGATCAGATCCATGTCAGGCGCAGAGGGCGCGCGCAGTTCACCGATGCCGCGCTGGCGCAGCGCGTCCAGCACGTATTCCAGCCTGGCCGGCGTTTCGTGGCAGGGCACCAGCTTGCCGCGGAACATCTCGTGGCGGCCGATGTGTTTGTCGTGAACGGGATTGTGGAAGATCAGCACGATGAAAAATCCTGGAAGGGTAGGCAGGCAGATGCGCCGCTACAGGGGCCGGAAAATATACAGCGCCACGGCGGGCA
>NZ_DAMCTG010000005.1:0-47289 GCF_032113835.1 Achromobacter sp.
CGTCGGACCGGGCCATCATGCTGCGCGCCGACATGGACGCGCTGCCCATGCAGGAAGAAAACCAGTTCGAACACCGCTCGCGCCATGACGGCAAGATGCACGGCTGCGGCCACGACGGTCACACCGCGATGCTGCTGGCTGCGGCGCAGCATTTGCAGACGGCGGGCGGTTTCGACGGCACCGTCTACCTGTGCTTTCAGCCGGCCGAGGAAGGCGGCGCGGGCGGCCGCGCGATGATCCAGGATGGCCTGTTCACCCGCTTTCCGTGCGAGGCGGTCTTTGGCATGCACAACTGGCCGGGCCTGCCGGCGGGCGCGTTCGGCGTCTGTGCCGGCCCGATGATGGCGGCGGCCAACGGCTTCAAGATCACCGTCAAGGGCAAAGGCGGCCACGCCGCCGCGCCGCAGGACTGCAATGACCCGGTGCCGGCGCTCTTTGCCATCGGCCAGTCGCTGCAGACGATCCTGACGCGCAGCAAGCGTCCGCTGGATGCGGCGGTGCTGTCGATCACGCAGGTGCAGGCAGGCGGCAGCGTCATCAACGTGATTCCCAACACGGCGTGGCTGGGCGGGTCGGTGCGCGCGTACAGCACAGATGTGGTGGACCTGATCGAGCGGCGCATGCAGGAAATTGCACCCAGCATCGCCGCGGCGCATGGCTGCGAGGCCGAGGTGTACTTCGAGCGCCGCTACCCGGCGCTGGTCAACACCGTGGCCGAGACGGAATTCTGCATGGGCGTGATGCGCGAGGTCGTGGGCGAGGACCGCGCACTCACCATCGAACCGGCCATGGCGTCCGAGGACTTTGCCTTCCTGTTGCAGGAAAAGCCGGGGTGCTACGTGTTCCTGGGCAACGGCGACGGCGAGCATCGCATGGCGGGCCACGGCCTGGGTCCGTGCATGCTGCACAACGCCAGCTATGACTTCAATGATTCCTTGATTCCGGCGGGGGCGTCGTACTGGGTTCGCCTGGCGCAACGCTACCTTGCCTGATGTGCTTTTCCGCAGTCCGTTTCACCAACGCAGTGCTACGCAACATCACCAGGACGATATGAAAAAGAAGACATTGCTGATCAAGGCCGCGGGGGCGGCCCTGGCAATCATGGCTAGCGGCGCGATGGCGCAGAGCTGGCCGGCCAAGCCCGTTACCGTGGTCGTGCCCTACACGGCCGGCGGCAGCGCCGATGCAATCGCGCGCCGGTTGGGCGACGCGCTGCGCAAGGAAGCGAACATCACGGTCATCGTGGAAAACAAGCCGGGCGCGGGCGCTTCGGTGGGCACGGACTATGTGGCGCGCGCGCAGCCGGACGGCACCACGCTGCTGCTGGCCTCGACCAGCCCGCTGACGATCTTTCCGCATCTGGCCAAGACCAATTACGACCCGATGAAGGACCTGACGCCGGTGGCCAGCGTGGCCGTGGCGCCGGTCGCCATCGTGGCGACCAAGGCGTTGCCGGTGAAGGATTTTGCGGGCCTGGTGGAATACGCCAAGTCGCATCCAGAAGGCGTGCGCTACGGCACGCCGGGCCAGGGCACGGTCGCGCATATCGGCATGGCGGCGGTCACGTCGCAGACCGGCACCAAGATGCTGCACGTGCCGTATCGAGGCAACAGCCAGGCGCTGACCGACGGCCTGGGCGGCGTGGTGGAACTGCTGGTGGTCAACAGCGACGTCGTGCTGCCGCACGTGGCCAACGGCGCGCTGAAACCGCTGGCGGTGATGGCGCCACAACGCCTGGCCGCGTGGCCCGACGTGCCGACGATGGCCGAACTGAAGCTGCCGCAGGCGCAGTACTACTCGAACTTCGGCATCTTCGCGCCGGCCAATCTGCCGCCCACGGTGTCGCAGCCGTTGCAGGCTGCGTTGGCCAAGGCGGTGGCCAGCGCCGAGTTTCAGGAACTGCTGGCAAAGTCGTTCCTGCAGCCGGGCACGGCGTCAGGCGAGGCCTTCGCAAAACAGGTGCAGGCCGAGTTCGCGAACAACGGCCGCCTTATCAAGGAAGGGAACATCAAGGCGGAGTGATCGGCGGGTTTGTTGTGGCGTTTCCGCGCGGCGGGGTCAATCTGCTGCGGGATTCGCCGACAGGCAGCCGGCGTCAAAAGATGGGCATCAATGCAAAGCGCGCGGTCCTTTACGGGAACGCGCGCTTTTTCTTTGCCCGTCCAGCCGGCCGGTTCAGGTCCCGCGCGGCCCGAACATGATCACCAGCATGCCAGCGATGCACAGGCCCACGCCGATCCAGTCGCTCGCGCTGGGCCGCACGCCGTCCACCGCCCACAGCCATAGCAGCGCCATGCCGATGTAGACGCCGCCATACGCCGCATAGACCCGGCCAGACGCCGTGGGGTGCAGCGTCAGCAGCCAGGCGAACAGCGCGAGGCTCAGCGCGGCGGGCGCCAGCAGCCAGATGGAATGGCCCTTGCGCAGCCACAGATAAGGCAGATAGCAGCCGATGATTTCGGCAAGCGCGGTCAGGACGAATAGCCCGATGGTTTGAAAAACAGCCATGCGGACTACGGCTTCTGCGCCAGCAGGACGCGGCACTGGCGTTCCTGTTCGCTGATTTCCTGCAGGGTGTCGTCGATGTCGCGGCGCTGCTGCTCGAGCGTGACGCGATGCTGTTCCAGCACGGACAGGTATTGGCGCAACTGCACGTCGGTGTCGCCGGGGCCGTCGTACATGTCGATCAGCGTCAGGATCTCGGACAGTTGCAGGCCCAGCCGTTTGCCGCGCAACGCCAGTTTCAGGCGCGTGCGGTCGCGCGGTCCGAAGATGCGGTTGCGGCCCTCGCGCGCCGGGCTGACGATCCCCTGGTCTTCGTAGAAGCGGATCGTGCGGGGCGTGACGTCGAACTCGCGGGCGAGCTCGGAGATGGTCCAGGTTGACGAGGGCATGCGACGTGTGGCAGTTTACGTAAACGTAAATTATGATGACTTGGCGTGATCGTCAAGCGTGGAGCGAGAGGCAATGAACCCCAACGAACAGAAGCTTCAGTATCCCTGGGCCGATTTCCAGCCCGAGGCCGGCCGCGCGCATGTGGTGGCGGAGGGCGTCAAATGGATCCGGATGCCGCTGCCGTTCGCGCTGGATCATATCAACCTCTGGCTGCTGCGCGACAACATCGACGGGCAGGACGGCTGGACGGTCGTCGACTGCGGCATTTCGCGCGACGAAGTGAAGACGCTGTGGGAAGACGTGTTCAAGAACGAGCTGGACGGCCTACCCGTGCTGCGCGTGCTGGTGACCCACATGCATCCGGACCACATCGGCCTGGCCTACTGGCTGTGCGAGCGCTGGAACGCGCGGCTGTGGATGACGATGACGGATTACATGGTGGCGTCGCTGTGGTCGTCGCGCCGCACTGATGCCGGCGCGGGACCGGGCGGCCAATCGGCGGTTGAACACTTCGCCCGCCACGGGCTGACGGACCCGGACGCGCAGGAACAGATCCGTCAGCGCGCCAGCTATTTCCCGAACCTGGTGCCTGCAGTGCCGTCGCGCTATACGCGCATCATGGACGGCGATCAGGTGCGCATCGGCGGGCGCGACTGGCGCGTCATCGTGGGCTATGGTCATGCGCCGGAACACGCGTCGCTGTTCTCGCCCGATCTGGGCGTGCTGATTTCCGGCGACATGGTGCTGCCGCGCATTTCCACCAACGTGAGCGTGTTCGATTACGAACCCGACGCGAATCCCCTGCCGTTGTATCTGCGGTCGCTTCATGGCTATGACGGCCTGCCCCGCGACACGCTGGTGCTGCCGTCGCACGGCCGCCCGTTCAAGGGTCTGCACGAGCGCATCACGCAGCAACACGAGCATCACCGGGATCGGCTGGCCGAGGTGCTGGAAGCCTGTGCCGTGAAGCCGCAATCGACGTCCGACATCGTGCCGGTGCTGTTCAAGCGCAAGCTGGATCTGCATCAGCTGACATTCGCGATGGGCGAGGCGCTGGCGCATCTGCATGCGCTGTACTTCGAAGGCAAGCTGACGCGCGCGCAGGATGCCGATGGCATCGTGCGGTTCAAGGCGGCTTGATTTGGGGGCGATGGCAGTCGGCGATGCGTGTTCGTTGCTCGCGTCCGGCTGCTTGAGTCCCGTTGTTTGTTTCCTGCGATTGGCGTGCGGCGCTGGCGCGGCGTCTAGCGGGAAGCCGTCGCCAGCCTGACCGCCAGCCCGACGAACACCAGCGCGGCAATGCGGTTCAGCCAGCGCTTGGCCGTGACCGAGCGCTGCAGCAGCTCACCAAATGCGCCCGAGAAGAACGCGATCGCGCCGAACACCAGCAGCGTCGACACGATGAACACCGCGCCCAGTTGCATGGTCTGCACGCCTACCGATCCCAGTCGTGGTGACGTGAATTGCGGCAGGAAGGCGAAGAAGAACAGCAGCACCTTGGGATTGGTGAGGTTCATGACGATGCCGCGGCGGTACAACGCGCCGGGCCGCATGGGTTCGGGACGCTTGCCGTCTTCGGATTCGACGGGGGCGCGCAGGATCTGCCAAGCCAGATACGCCAAGTAGGCCGCGCCGGCCAGCTTGAGCACCGTGAACGCGACGGGCGACGCGGCGAAAACCGCAGCCAGCCCGACCGCCACGGCGGCCGTATGTCCGAGCAGACCGGTGCACAACCCCAGCACCACGAACATGCCCGCCTTGCGTCCCCAGATGGCGGACTGCATCAGCACGAAGAGATTGTCCGGCCCGGGCGTCAGCGCCAGCAGCACGGCAATGCCAAAGAATGCGATGAGGGTGTCGAGGGGCAGCATGGACTCTCTTCGGTAACGGACCAGCGGACAGCGTCGCCCGGACGGCGGCGGACAGCAAGTGGCATGATAAGGGCAAAGCCGACCACGACAGGAGACAGACCGATCATGACCGTTGCCGCTCAGACCGCCAATAACACCCATAACGCCAACGACGCCCTGCCCGATGCCGCGCTCGAGGACTGGCTGCTTGCCCGCCACAGCTGCCGCGCCTTTCTGCCGAAGCCCGTCCCCCGCGCTACCATCGAACGCATCCTGACCCTGGCACAGCGCACGGCGTCCTGGTGCAACTGCCAGCCGTGGCAGGTGGCGATCACCGAGGGCGACGGCACGCAACGGTTGCGCGACGCACTGGAGCGCCGCGCGCAGGTCGAGGGCTTCAAGCCCGACTTCCCGTTTCCGCGCGAATACCGCGACGAATACCTGGCCCGCCGTCGCGAATCCGGTTTCCAGCTGTACGGCGCCGTCGGCGTGCCGCGCGGCGACCGCGAGGCTTACCGGCGTCAGGAGATGCGTAACTTCGCGCTCTTTGACGCGCCGCACGTCGCGATCATCACGACCGACGAGGCGCTGGGCGAATACGGCGCGATGGATTGCGGCGGGTATGTCGCCAATTTTCTGCTTGCGGCGCAGGCCAATGGCGTGGCGACCGTGGCGCAGGCATCGCTGGCGATGTATCCCGAGGTTTTGCGCAAGGTGCTGGGCATTGGAGCCGGCCGGCGGGTGGTCTGCGGGATCTCGTTCGGCTTCGAGGATTCGGCGCATCCGGCCAACAGCTACCGCACCCAGCGCGCGGAATTGTCCGAGACGGTGACGTGGATCGGCTGAAGACGATATGGGCGGGGGCGTTTCAGGCTTTTGCAGGGGCGTTCTTCTGGCCGGTGTCAGACACCCGCGTGGCACCGCGTCGGGCTGAAGGCCATTTCTTAGGGTGTCAGACACCTACGCTGCGTGGCGTTCTTGTGCCGGTGTTCGACCTCTGCGCTGCATGGCGTCCTTGTGCCCGGTGTCCGACTCTTGCCGCGTTGCTGCCGACCTAGGTGTCTGACACCCGTTAAGACGCTGCTGCAGGCTGACGCTCATCTCCCTCGGGTGTCAGACACCGGCCACAGCGCCCGCGTCTGACACCTGCAAGTGCCGTCGCCATCGTCGCCCGGCGCGCGGATTTGTCCGAGACGGCCGAGTGGATCCGCTGAAATTCCCGCCGCGTCCTGATATGGTTTGATTTCCCCGGTTTTGTCGCACCCCAACAAGATGCCTACCAAACACATCGATACGGTTCTCCAGCACGCGGGCACCGCCCCGTTCAACCCCGAGACCGGCACGGCGCCGGTGCCGCTGCCGCCCATGCGGGCCAGCACGGTGCGCTTTGCCAACATCGCCGCGCTGGAAAACGCGCAGCGCAGCAAGGCGGCGGGCGGCCGCGCGTCCACTTACGGGCGCATGGGCATGGACACCCACGCCGCGCTGGAAGAGGTCTTCACGCAGCTGGAAGGCGGCACGCATTGCTACCTGGCGTCCTCCGGCTTGTCGGCCATGACGATGGTGATGATGGCGCTGTGCTCCGCGGGCGATCACGCGCTGATCTCCGACAGCGTGTACGGCCCGATGCGCGAGCTGGACGATGCGGTGCTCAAGCGCATGAACATCGAGATCACGTACTTTGCCGCCAGCGAAGATGTCGACGCGCTGGTGCGGCCCAACACCAAGCTGCTGTACGTGGAATCGCCCGGATCGCTGCTGTTCGAGATGCTGGACATGGGCGCCATGGCCGCCATCGCGCAGCGTCACGGATTGGTGCTGGCCACCGACAACACCTGGGGTTCCGGCTACATCTACCGCCCGCTGACGCTGGGCGCGCAGGTCTCGGTCATTGCCGGCACCAAGTACGTGGGCGGGCACTCCGATCTGATGCTGGGGGCGGTGGTCACCAACGACGAGGGCATCGCCCGCAAGCTGAACCGCACGCAATATGCGATGGGTTACTCCATCAGCGCCGACGACGCGTGGCTGGCGCTGCGCGGCGTGCGCACCATGCCCATCCGCATGGCGCAGCATGCGCGACACGCCATGCAGGTGTGCGAGTTCCTGGATTCGCGTCCCGAGACCGTGCGCCTCTTCCATCCGGCCTGGCCCAAGGATCCCGGCCATGAGTTGTGGCAGCGCGACTGCACGGGCTCGAACGGCATGCTGTCGGCGGAACTGGCCCTGTCCCCGGCCGCCGCGCGCCGCTTTGTCGATGCGCTGACGCTCTTTGGCATCGGGTTCTCGTGGGGCGGCTATGAAAGCCTGGTGCAGCTCGTGTCGCCCAAGGATCTGTCCAAGCACGGCTATTGGGGCGAAGGCGAGAACCCTGTCGTGCGCCTGCACATCGGGCTGGAATCGCCGGAGGACATCATTGCGGACCTGACGCAGGCTCTTGAGCAGGCGGCGGCCGTCAAGGACTGAAGCCAGGCGGCACCGCTGGACCAAGCCTGAAACAAAAACGCCCCGGCCTGAAAAGGCTCGGGGCGTTTGCCATTCGGGTCTTGCGCGGATTACTTCGCGCGCGCCATCGGAATCAGCGCGTTGACTTCCTTCAGCGCGCCTTCGTAGCTGTTGCCCGCCATGACCGGCGAGGTCATGAACTTGCCACCCACGGCAAACGACGGGGTGCCTTCGATGCGATAGGCCTCGGCAAGCTGGTTGGCGCGCTGCACCTGGGTCTGCACGCTGAACGAATCGAACACCGAGTCGAACTTGGCGCGGTCCACGCCCTGGGTCGCAATCCACTCACCCATGGCCTTCTTGTCGAACAGGCGCTTGTGCTCGCCGTGGATGGCCGTGAAGACCTTCGGGTGCAGGTCGGGACGGTCCAGCGCCAGCAGCGTGTAATACAGCTGTTGCAGCGGCTTCATGCCGGCGTTGAAGGCGATGGGAACCTGCTTGAGCACGACGTCGGACGGCGCGGTCTTGGCCCAGTCCTCGACCATGGGTTCCATGGCGGCGCAGTGCGGGCAGGTGTAGGCGAAGAATTCCAGGACCTCGACCTTGCCCGGGGTGTCCGACGGCAGCGGCGGGTTGATCGGCACGTACTGCTGGGCGCCTTGCGCGTGGCTGGCCGGGCTGAAGAACGCCGTGGCGGTCAGCGCGGCGGCTGCCAGGATGCGGATGAGCTTGGGGGACAGCATGGGTGAGGTTCCTGAATAAAAGGCTACAGACAGGCCCGGGGCCGGATTAGTTCAATGCAAAACGATCCGCCGCGTAGCGCTATTGGCGCACGACGGCGGTCTCGATCTTGTTCTCGCCCAGGCGGCCGCGCGCCCGGTTCATGTCGTCCAGGCGGGCAAACGGACCGACGCGGACGCGATTGATGGGCTTGCCGTTGAGTTCGGCTTTCTGCACCGCGACGGGCAGGCCCAGCAGGATGATGCGCGCCTTGAGCGATTCGGCGTCGTTCTCGCCACGGAAGGCGCCGGCTTGCAGGTAGTACGTGCCGGTGGCGGCGGGCGCGGACGGCTTGGCGGCTGCCGTCGCCGCGGGGGCGGCCTTGGAGATGGGAGTGGGCGCGGACGCCGTGGCGGGGGGCGCCGACGGCGCAGCAGCCGGCGCACGGGAGGTCGGCAGCGTGGCGATCAGCGCGCCCAGGTCGTCCAGCTTGGCGGGCGTTTCGTCGCCCTTGCCCGGCGCGCCCGCGCCCGGCAGCGGGGCCGGCGCGGTGGCGGTGGGACCGGTGGGCGGCGCGCCTGCGGCCCCGTCGCGGCCGTACAGGCCGGCATTGGGATCCGGCGCCGAGCGCGGATCGGGCAGCTTGCCCGTATCGCCCTGGCGGCTGGCCCGGTCCACGAAGGGAACGGGCGCCTTGGTGACATAGAACGCGACGACGGCGGCGACGATCAGCCCGATCAGCAGACCGGCCAGCGCCCCGTACAGGGTGCTGCCGCTTTCGCCGGAGGAACGGCTGGAGGATTTGCGCTTGGTTGCCATGAACCGATGTTACATCCGCTCGGGCGCGGAAACGCCCAACAGCGCGAGGCCGTTGGCCAGCACCTGGCGGGTCGTGGCGGCCAGGCGCAGGCGGGCCAGCTTCACGGCGGTGTCGTCGACCAGCACGCGCTCGGCGTTGTACCAGCCATGGAAGTCCGACGCGCAGTCGCGCAGCCAGAACGCGATGTGGTGCGGCGACAGATCCTGAGCGGCCAGCGCCACCACTTGCGGGAACTCGGCCAGGCGCTGCATCAGCGCGAATTCGGTCGGCGCGGTCAGTAGCGAGGCGTCGGCCTGGGCCACGTCGGCGGCCGGCATGCCCGCGTTGTTGATGACTGAGCAGATGCGCGCGTGGGCGTACTGGATGTAATAGACGGGGTTCTCGTCGCTCTTGGACAGGGCCAGGTCCACGTCGAACACGAATTCCGTGTCGGCGCGGCGCTGGATCAGGAAGTAGCGGACGGCGTCGCGGCCGACCCAGTCGATCAGGTCGCGCATGGTGACGTAGCTGCCGGCGCGCTTGGAGATCTTGACCTCTTCGCCGCCGCGCATCACCTTGACCATCTTGTGCAGCACGTAGGACGGGTAGTCCTTCGGGATGCCCTCTTCCAGCGCCTGCAGGCCGGCGCGCACGCGGGCCACGGTGCCGTGATGGTCGCTGCCCTGGATGTTCACGGCGCGATGGAAGCCGCGCTCCCATTTGGCCTTGTGGTAGGCGACGTCAGGGACGAAATAGGTGTAGCCGCCCTCGCTCTTGCGCATGACGCGGTCTTTGTCGTCGCCCGTGCCCAGTTCGGTGGTGCGCAGCCACAGCGCGCCGCCTTCCTCGTACGTGTGGCCGCCGGCGACCAGCGCCTTGACCGTCGCTTCGACGCGGCCGGACGTGTAGAGCGAGCTTTCCAGGTAGTAATTGTCGAACGCCAGGCCAAAGGCCTGCAGGTCCAGGTCCTGCTCGCGGCGCAGATAGGCCACGGCAAAGACGCGGATGTCGTCCAGGTTGTCGATGTTGCCCGTGGCGGTGACGGGCTCGCCGTCGGACGCCTGGATGGTCTTGCCTTCCTGGAAGTCGCGGGCGATGTCGGCGATGTAGTCGCCCTTGTAGCCGTCTTCGGGCCAGTCCGGCGATTCCGTGGTCAGGCCACGCGCGCGGGCCTGCACGCTGATTGCCAGGTTATGGATCTGGTTGCCGGCGTCGTTGTAATAGAACTCGCGGGTGACGTCCCAGCCGACGGCGTCGTACAGGCGGCACAGCGCGTCGCCCAGCGCGGCCTGGCGGGCATGGCCCACGTGCAGCGGGCCGGTGGGATTGGCCGACACGAATTCGACCAAGATCTTTTCACCCAGGCGCGCGGCGCGTCCGTAGGTGTCGCCCTGCTCGGCCACTGCTGCGATCACCGCCTGGCGGGCCGCCGGGGTGATGCGCAGGTTGATGAAGCCGGGGCCGGCCACTTCGGCGCTCTCGACCAGCGCGGCGGCGTCGGGATTGGCCATCACGGCGTCGACGATGCCCTGGGCCAGTTCGCGGGGATTGCGGCGCGCCGGCTTGGCCAGCTGCATGGCCACGTTGGTGGCGACGTCGCCGTGGGCGGCAACCTTGGGGCGCTCCAGCAGCACATTGGGCTGGGCGTCGGGCAGGCTTTGCGCGACGGCGGCCTGGATCAGGGAGATAAGCTGTTTTTGTTGCTCGAGGAGCATGGGCGTCTGGCGTGGTTCTGAGTGAGTGACGAGGGCGGCACGGCGCTTGCGGCCTGCCGGCAATCCGTGCCGCGCCCGCAGGCTGGCTTCCGGGTCCGTCCGGCGGGGGCCGGTAAGCCGTTGCGCGTTGCGCAGGCAGGGCCGGCGCGGCGCCTGCTGTCACGGGAAACCCCTGAATCATAGTTGATTTGAGGGCGCCAGTTGGCATCATGGGGGCGTTGGGGTAGTGTACGAAGCTAAGGTTATCAATGTAGGAGACCGGAATATGCTGATCACTTTTCACTCCAAGGTCGTGGCCGAAGTCCTGATGCTGACCGACCACGCCGGCGCCCTGTTGCAGGCGGCAGGCAAGCCGGTCGGCGACAAGATCCCCGAGCGCGGCGTCTTCACCGTGGAGCAGCTTGGTCCGGCCATCAGTGGCATCGAACGCGCGATCGACGAGTACCAGCACGCCCACGAGAGCCCGGACGAGGAAGACGAGGACAAGGCGCCCGTCGCACCGATGGCGCGCGCCGTGGGCCTGAAGGAACGGGCCTTCCCCCTGCTGGACATGATGCGCCAGTCGCAGGCCGCGGGCGCCGAGGTCACCTGGGAAGTTTCGCGGGGCTGGTAGGAATATGTCGCTGGACGGACAATCTGTCCGGCGTTTTTTGCCTACCCTGTTGGCCTGACGCCCTCTGACGGAGCCCAAATCCCATGCGTAGCGACATCACCATCGTTTTCGACCCCCGGCGTTCGCTGGACCTTTCCGCGAACGTCGAAACCTCTCCGCAACGCCAGGCCGATGCGCGCGACTGGTTTGACAGCGCCTGGGAAACCCTGGGCTGCGAGCCGCTGCGGCCCAGCGGCAAGGTCCTGCTGCTGGACAAGGTGCTGGGCGTGGCCGATGCGCTGGGCTACGACACCCTGTCCACCGACGAAAAGGAAGCCCGCGAGTTCGCCGAGCACCTGGCGCTGGCGCTGGAGCGTCCGCGCATCACGGTGGACTTGCCGGGGCTGACCGTGGGATATTGACCCCCTTCGCCTGCCTTCAGACGTACCAAACCCCGCCTAGGCGGGGTTTTTGTTGCGGCGCGATGGGGCGGAACCGCCCGATCCTATCGGATCCCCGCCCGCATGAACGACTGGACGAACTGGCGCTGGAACAGCAGGAACGCGATCAGCAGCGGCGCGGCGGACATCAGCGTCGCGGCGGTGATCACGGACCAGTCGATGCCCTGGTCGGTGGACGAGAACACCTGCAGCCCCACCGTCAGCGGCCGGGATTCGACCGAATTGGTGATGATCAGCGGCCACAGGAAGTTGTTCCAGTGGTGGCTGACCGACACCAGCCCGTAGGCCACGTAGATGGGCTTGGCCAGCGGCACGTAGACCTTCCAGAGGATCTGCAACGCGTTCGCGCCTTCCATGCGGGCCGCCTCTTCCAGTTCGCGCGGGACCGTCTTGAAGGTCTGGCGCAACAGGAAGATGCCGAAGGCCGAGGCAAAGTACGGCAAGCCGATCGCGAACACCGTGTCGCGCACGCCGAGCAGGCTCATCGACCGGTAGTTTTCCACCAGCAGCACGTCGGGCATGATCATCAGCTGTAGCAACACCAGCATGAAGACGAAATCGCGGCCGCGGAACTCGAAGCGCGCGAACGCATAGCCCGCCAGCGTCGACAGCACGAGCTGCGCGGCCAGCACCATCGTGACCAGCACGAACGTGTTCAGGAAGTAGCGCGGAAATGGCGCCGCGTTCCAGGCGCGCACGAAGTTGTCGAGCGTCAGCGGCGCGAAGAGATCGAAGCGGGTCGCGTAGGCCGGCGGATGGAACGCCGCCCACATCGCATAGGCCAGCGGCAGGATCCACAACAGGCCAAGCGCCCACGCGCCCAGGGTATCGAGCTTGTCTTTCATTGGTAGTGCGTCCTGCGGTCCAGCCAGCGGAACTTGATCAGCGCGGTCAGCGCCAGCACCACCAGCAACACGACGGTCAGGGTGGCGGCGTAGGCCGTGTCCCAGAAGCTGAATCCCACCTGGTAGATGTAATAGAGCAGCAAGGTGCTGGCGTTGTCCGGCCCGCCGCGCGTCATGACGACCACGTGGTCGACCAGCCGGAACGCGTTGATCAGCGCATTGATCAGCACGAAGAGCGTCGTGGGCATCAGCAGCGGCCACAGGATGCGGCGGAAATACTGCCAGCGCGAGGCGCCTTCCAGCATGGCCGCTTCACGCAGCGACGGCGATACCGTCTGCAGCGCCGCCAGATAGAAGATCATGAAGAAACCGGCCTCTTTCCACACGGTCACCAGCATCAGGGCGGGCAGCGCGGTCTCGCGGTTGCCCAGCCAGTTGGGACCCGCCGCGCCGAACCAGCCCATCACCTGCGCGATCAGCCCGTACTGCGGCGTGTAGAAGAACAGCCAGATGTTTGCGACGGCCACCATCGGCAGCACGGTCGGCGTGAAGTACGCCATGCGCAGGAACCCGCGTCCGGCGAGATTGCGGTTGACCCACAGCGCCATGATCAGCGCGATGCCGATCGAAGTGGGAATGGTGCCCAGCGCAAACCACAGGTTGTTCCACAGCGACTGCCAGAACACGGGGTCGTCGCGCATGACCGCGTAGTTGTCCAGCCCGACGAAGCGGGCCGGGCGCGCGCCCTTTGGGGTCGAGAAAAAGCTGTGCCAAAGCGTCGCCACCGCCGGGTAATGCGTGAAGGCGGCGAGCAGCACGATGGCTGGCAGCAGAAGCAGCCAGCCATAAAGCGCATTCAAAGAGCGGCTCATCGTGCGTGCGGTCGGTTTACTTGTAGGAACGCAGTATGCGATCGGACTCGCGCTGTGCGTCGGTCAGGGCCTGCTGCGGCGTCTTCGAACCCGTCAGCGCCGCTTGCAGGGCGTCGTTCAGGGTTTTGGTGACGCGCTGGTTCTCGTGCGTGGAGAATTCGGCCACGCTGACTTCCAGCTGGTCGCGCGCGACCGTGGCGGCCGGAACTTCCTGCGCGTACTTCTTCATCTTCTCGGTCTGCCAGGCAGCCGGCGTCACGGCCACGTAGCCCGTGGCGATGCTCCAGTCCGCGGCACGCTCGGGCGTCGTGGCCCATTGCGCGAACTTCAGCGCCGCCGCCTGCTGCTCCGGCGTGCCGCTCTTGAAGATGTAGAAGTTGCCGCCGCCGGTGGGGCTGCCGCCGCGCTTTTGCTGCGGCATCATCGCCACGCCGAACGGGAAGTCGGCGTTCTTGCGGATGTTGGTCAGGTTGCCGGTGGTGGTCCACACCATGGCCGCCTTCTTTTCCAGGAAGTCCTTGGGCGTGGTGCCCCAATCGATCGTGCCGGTCGGCATGATCTTGTGCTTGGCCGACAGGTCGCGCCAGAACTGCGCGGCTTCGACCACCGCCGGCTTGTCCAGGTAGACCTCGTTGCCCGCTTCGTTCATCAGGATCGCGCCGTTGGGCGTGGTCAGCGCCTGGAACAGCCAGTACGCAAACGCGCCGCCCGACGGGATTTCGATGCCCCACTGCGTCGTGTTGCCCGAGGCGTCCTGCTTGGTCAGCTTCTTGCCGTACTCAACCAGCTCGGCCCAGGTCTTGGGCGGCTTTTCGGGATCCAGGCCGGCGGCCTTGAAGAGATCCTTGTTGTAGTACATGACGATCGTCGAACGCTGGAACGGCACGCCCCAGGTGTGGCCGCCGGAGCGGCTGTTCTGCATGAAGGCGTCATAGAAACCGCCCAGCCACTTCTTGTCGGCGTCGGTCTTGGCCAGGCCGTCGATCGGGACGATGGCGTCCTCGTCGATCAGCGTGAACATGTCGGTGGACAGCAGCACGGCCAGTTGCGGCGGGGTGCCGCCCTTGAGCGCGGTCAGCGCCTTGGCGATGGAGTCCTGGTACGAACCGGCGTAGATCGGCTTGATCTTGATGTTGGGATTTTCCTTCTGGAAATCCGTCACCATGTCGTCGACGATCTTGGTGATCGGGCCGCCGACGGCGACCGGGTAATAGAACTCGACCTCGACGGGCTTGTTCTGCGCCTGCACAGGCAGAGAAAGGCAGGCGGCGGCCAGGCTGGCGGCCAGGGTCTTGAGTACGATGCGTCGCATGGGATGTTCCTTTCCTGTGTGTGGGCTATTTTCTCTAGCGCCCGTCGGTGTTGATGACCGCCGAATCGGCGGCGAAGAAATGCTGTTGCCCGTCTGGCCAGGACAGGCGCAGCGACTCGCCTGCGCTTGCGCGCAGATGGCCGCCGACCCGGACGGCCACGCCGCCCGTGTCGCCGATGCGGCACACCACGATGGAGTCCGCGCCGAAGTACTCAACGCTTTCGACGGTGGCCGCGATGCCGTCGCCGTCGATGCGTATGTGTTCAGGCCGCACGCCCAGCTTCACGGCGCCCGCGGGCGCATTCGCGATGGCGGGGCCTTGCGTGCCGGCGATCACGGTGGCGCCTGATTGCTGCGTCAGATTGATCAGGTTCATGGGCGGCGTGCCGATGAAGCGCGCCGCGAACTCGCTGGCCGGACGCGCATACAGGCCATCGGGCGTGTCGTGCTGTTCGATCTGGCCGCCACGCAGCAGCACCACCTGATCGGCCATGCTCATGGCCTCGGTCTGATCGTGCGTGACGTAGACCATGGTGATGCCCAGGCTTTGCTGCAGCGCGCGGATCTCGCGGCGCATTTCGTGGCGCAGCTGTGCGTCCAGGTTGGAAAGGGGTTCGTCCATCAGGCAGACCGGCGCTTCGGAAATCACGGCGCGGCCCAGCGCCACACGCTGCTGCTGGCCGCCGGACAGTTGCGACGGCTTGCGGTCCAGGAGGTGGGACAGGCCCAGCAGGTCGGCCACGCGCTTCAAGCGCCGGTCGAAGTCTTTAGCCGGTTCCTTGCGCACCTTCAGGCCGAACAGGATGTTTTCGCGCACCGACAGGTGAGGAAACAGCGCATACGACTGGAACACCATCGAGATGCGGCGCTTGGCCGGTGGCAGTTGCGTGACGTCGCGGTCGCCGATGCGGATGGTGCCGGACGTGGGCGTATCCAGGCCGGCGATCATGCGCAGCGTCGTCGACTTGCCGCAACCGGACGGACCCAGCAGAACGGTGAAGCTGCCGGCCGGAACCGTGAAGCTCACGCCTTGGATCGCCGCCGCGCCGGCGTACTGTTTGGTGAGGTTATCCAGAACGATGGATGACATGCTGTCTCGAAGATCTAATTGTTAGATCCGCATTGTTGCCTGTTATGAAAACCTTTTCATTGTGCAGCGCAAACATGACGGATATGTGGCAATGCGTGGGTTCCCCGCGCCGGTTTCAACCAAAGGGATACGGGCCGGGGTAATCCCCGATGACGGCGTGATGCGTGACCAGGTTGCCGCCCTGCCACCAATGCAACTGATAACCGGGCGGTTCCATGATGTATTGCAGCGTCGGGCGCGGACCGAGTTCCAGCGCAAGCTGGTGCGCGGTGCCGGGACAGGTCGATGCGATCGTGCCGCCAAAGCGCTGGAAGATCGTGCGATGCAGGTGGCCGCACAACACGCGCTCCACGTTCGGATAGCGGGCGACGATGCGTTCCAGTTCCGGCGCGCCGGCCAAAAGGCCGATGTCGTCCATGTGTTCGATGCCCGTCAGGAACGGCGGGTGATGCATCAGGACCAGCGTGGGCCGGCCGGGCTGTTCGGCCAGGCGCTCTGCCAGCCAGTCCAGGCGCGTCTGGCAGAGTTCGCCATGGCTTTTCATCGGCACCACGGTGTCCAGCGCCAGCATGCGCAGCGGATAGGTCTCGATGGCGTACTGCACGAATTGACCGCCATCCTGCAGGTACGCGTGGTCGGGAAACGCGGCGCGCAGCTGGGCGCGGTCGTCGTGGTTGCCGGGCAGCAGGAAGTACGGAATCTCCAGCGCCTGCAGGTGCTCGCGCAGCGTCTGGTATTCGATGGGCTTGCCCAGGTCCGTCAGGTCGCCGGTGATCAGCACGCAGTCGGGGCGCGGCGTCAGGACATTGAGGGCGCGCACGGCCGGCGCCAGGAACGCGGCCGGATCGATGATGCCGTAGGCCTTGTCCCCCGGGGTGCGCATGTGAAGGTCGGTGATCTGTGCGATGAGCATGGCGCGTAGGAATCTGGAAGGTTGTCGGATTGGGGCGCGGTCGGGCTAGCGGCGAACGGACGCCGCGGTGCCGCCTACGACGATGCAATGCGGCAGGCGGATGGATTGCGGCGGCTGGCCATGGATCTGCGCCAGCAGGTTCGAGCACGCCGTCTGGCCGATGCCGTCGCTGGGTTGCGCGACGGTGGTCAGCGGCGGCGTCAGCAACGCGCCAAAGCGCATGCCGTCAAAACCGCACACCGAGATGTCGGCCGGCACCGACAGCCCCAGTCCCACCAGGTCGGCGATGACGGCCGTGGCCAGCAGATCGTTGGAGCAGAAGAGCGCCGTGGGGGCTTGCTTGCCGCGCAACGCGGCCTTCAAGGCGTCCACGTCGCTGCCCGTGTGCGAACTCATGGCGATGTGCTGGATCGCGTCCAGACCCAGCTTCTTGGCGCTGGCGCGGGCGCCCATCAGGCGACGGCGCGCGCGGTCCGAGGCGGTCAGCGGGCCGGTCACCAGCGCGATGCGCTTGTGACCCATCGCGGCCAGGTGCGCCACCATGTCGCTTGCCGCGGCGCGATTGTCGACCGACGCAAAGGGATGATCGTTGGACTCGTTGTAGACCAGCACGTAAGGGATGCCGCTGCCGTCCAGATCGTCCAGCGTGGCGCTCTTGCTGACGTCGGCCACGGTCAGGATCAAGCCATCGACCTGATGGTCGATCAGGCCCTGCACCGCAGCCGATTCGACCGCGGGGTCGTAGCCGGTGGCGGTCAGCATGACGCTGTACCCCGATTCACGGGCGCGGCGTTCGGCGCCTTCGAAGCACTCGGCGAATACGGGATTCGATAGCGTGGGCAGGATCAGCCCGATGGTGCGCGTGCTGCCCGAACGCAGGCTGCGGCCCACGCGGTTGGGGCGAAATCCCGCGCGCTTGGCGATGTTGCGGATGTGCGCCAGCGTGTCGGGATGCACGATCTCCGGCTGGTTGAACGCGCGCGACACCGTCGCCGGCGAGACCCCCGCCTTGCGAGCCACTTCGATGATGGAAAAGCGGGGCGACGGGCGCGTAGCCATTGATGAATCGCTGCTAATTTGCTGAAAACGATTTCACTTTACTTGAGGAATATGAACTTTGTATTGCAGGGGTTTGCGCTATGCTGATGCGAACGCAACAACACAAAGCCATGGCGCAGCGCGTTTTTCGCGGAAGGCCCGTTCTTTCGGTGTTTTTCCCAATTGACGCAACACGCACAATGGCAAGGTCGGTTTGCCGGGCATGACGCTTGCTTTCTCAAGCAGGTCGCCACGCCGGGCATACCCTCGGTCAAGGGGACCGGGTGCGCAGTATGTTTTTCCGCGCTCGTCGCGGCACCGGCAAAGAGGAAAGAATCATGTCTACTGCCTTGAACAGACTGGGCGCGGTCGAAGCCGCGCGCAAGCTGCAACGGCGCGAACTGACCGCAGTGCAATTGGTGCGCGCCTGCTTCGCGCGCATCGAACAGCGCGAGAACACCGTCCATGCGTGGACGGCCCTGCAGAAGCAGGCCGCGCTGGATCAGGCCGAAACCCTCGACCGCGGCGCGCTGCGCGGTCCGCTCCACGGCCTGCCCATCGGCGTGAAAGACCTGTTCGACACGGTCGATCTGCCCACCCGCTACGGTTCCCCCATCTACGACCGCCATCGTCCCGGACTGGACGCCGCCTCGGTGGCGCTGTGCCGCGGCGCGGGCGCCATCGTCATCGGCAAGACCGTCACCACCGAATTCGCCACCTATCAGGCCGGCCCCACACGCAATCCCCGCAACGAGGCCTACACGCCCGGCGGGTCGTCCAGCGGCTCGGCGGCCGCGGTGGCCGACGACATGGTGCCTTTTGCGCTCGGCTCGCAGACGGCCGGGTCCATCATCCGGCCGGCGTCCTATTGCGGCGTGGTCGGCTACAAGCCCACGTTCGGCGGGATCTCCCGCGCCGGCGTGAAAAGCCTGGCCGAATCGCTGGACACGGTGGGCGGATTCGCGCGCTCGGTGGAAGACGTGGCGCTGTTCTCGTCGGTCCTGATGCGGGATCCGCGCATGCTGGATCTGTCCTATCACGACGCGCCGCGCGTGGGCATGTACCGCAGCCTGCAATGGCGCCACGCGCAGCCCGAAACCAAGGAAGCCTTCGCGCAGGCCGCAGCGATTCTGTCGCGCGCGGGCGCCAAGGTCGAAGAGGTGCCGCTGCCGCCGGAGCATTGCGTGCTGGTCCAGCTGCATTCGGACATCATGGCGTTCGAGGCCTCGCAGGCGCTTGCATACGAACGCGTCGAACATGCCGCGCAACTCAGTCCCAAGCTGCAGGCCATTTTGGAATCCGGCGCGCAGATCAGTGCGGAACAGCACATCAAGAAGCTGGCGCGCGCGGCCGAATCGCGTGCGCGCGTCGACGCGTGGTTCCAGCAGTACGACGTGCTGATTGCGCCCAGCGCCAGCGGCGAAGCGCCCTTCGCCGACCTGGGCACGGGCGATCCGCAATTCTCGCGCGCGTGGACACTCTTCGGCCTGCCTTGCCTGAACCTGCCGTTCGCGACCGGCCCGCAGGGCCTGCCGGTGGGATTGCAGCTCGTTGGCGCGCGGCATGAGGACCATCGCCTGCTCGCCCTCGGCGCGTGGATCCATGCGCGCCTGCTGGCGGCGAATGCGCCAGACATCGGCGCGTCCGACATGTGGCCGCGCGGCTGAGTTCACGGCTTCTGGCGTGGGACGGTGTCAGACACCCAGGCAAGAAGATCTTCAGCGCGTGACAGCGGATCATTGGGTGTCAGACACCTAGGCCGAGCGCGTGATAGCTATTCGAGTGGTGTCAGACACCCAGGCCGGCCTCCACTTCAAGGTGTCTGACACCCAACAGAAGAGGCCGCCAAGCTGAAAAAGGCGCGACATGGGTGTCTGACACCTTGCGATGTGCAGATGCATGGGCGTCTGACACCTTGCCCTGCAAACAAGGATCGCCCGCAATGAAAAAGCCCGCCGGATAAGGCGGGCTTCATTTCGTGCCCCGTTGTCGGGGGCCTCAGGCCTGGCCGTGGATCACACGGCTTCGGCGGCTTCCTGTTCGGCGGTGACGGCGCCGGAATTGATGTGGCGGTTCACGGCGCTCAGCACGGCCTGGAACGAGGCCGTCACGATGTCGCGGTCGATGCCCACGCCAAAGCCCGTGGCGGATTCGCCGACGCGCAGTTCGACATAGGACGCGGCGCGCGTGCCGGTGCCGGTGCCGATGGCGTGCTCGTGGTAGTCCATGATGCGAACCGGCACATCCAGCGCGGCCACGAAGGCGGAAATCGCGCCGTCGCCCTTGCCGCTCACGATGCGGCGTTCGCCGTTGAATTCAAGTTCGGCTTCGATGCTGAAGTGCTGGCCTTCGCCGGCCGACGGATCGCCGTCGATGCGATGGCGGATCAGCTTCCACGGCGCCTTCTGCTCGAGGTATTCGCGATTGAAGATCGTGTGCACGTCGTCGGCGGTCACTTCGCGGCCCGTCTCGTCCGTGACGCGCTGGATGGCGCGGCTGAATTCGATCTGAAGGCGGCGCGGCAACACCAGGCCGTGTTCCTGCTCGAGCAGGTACGACACGCCACCCTTGCCCGATTGGCTGTTCACACGGATCACGGCGTCGTAGCTGCGGCCGAGGTCGGCGGGGTCGATCGGCAAGTACGGCACTTCCCAGACGGCGTCGGCCTTTTGCAACGCAAAGCCCTTCTTGATCGCGTCCTGGTGCGAACCGGAGAACGCCGTGAAGACCAGGTCGCCCGCGTACGGATGGCGCGGATGGACCGGCAACTGGTTGCAGTATTCGGCACAGCGGCGGACTTCGTCGATGTCCGAGAAATCCAGGCCGGGATGCACGCCTTGCGTGTAGAGGTTCAATGCGAGCGTGACGAGGTCGACGTTGCCGGTGCGCTCGCCGCTGCCGAACAGGCAGCCTTCGATGCGGTCGGCGCCGGCCATCACGGCAAACTCGGCGGCGGCAACGGCGGTGCCGCGGTCATTATGCGGATGGACGCTGAGCACGATGCTGTCGCGGCGGGCCAGGTTCTTGTGCATCCACTCGATCTGGTCGGCGTACAGATTGGGCGTGGTCGCCTCGATGGTGGCGGGCAGGTTCAACACCATCTTGTTGTCGGGCGTGGGCTGCCAGACTTCGGCGACGGCATCCGACACTTCCAGCGCGAATTCGGGTTCGGTCGTGCTGAAGACTTCGGGCGAGTACTCGTAGCCCCACTTGGTCTCGGGACGCTGCGACGTGTACTGCTTGATGAGGCGCGTGCCGGTGGTGGCGATGTTCTTGATCTCGTCCTTGGACATGTTGAACACGACCTTGCGGAAGGCCGGTGCGCACGCGTTGTACATGTGGACGATCGCTTGCTTGGCGCCCGCGGCAGCTTCCACAGTGCGGCTGATCAGGTCTTCGCGCGACTGGGTCAGCACGATGATGGTCACGTCATCGGGAATGCGCTTCTCGTCGATGAGCTTGCGCACGAAGTCGAAGTCGGTCTGCGACGCGGACGGGAAACCGACTTCGATTTCCTTGAAACCGATCTTCACGAGCTGTTCGAAGAAGCGGACCTTGCGTTCCACGCTCATCGGCTCGATCAGCGCCTGGTTGCCGTCGCGCAGGTCCGTGCTCATCCAGATCGGCGCCTTGGTAATGCGGCGGCTGGGCCAGGTGCGTTCGGAGAAATCGCGGGCAAAGGGCGCGAAGGGGACGTATTTGGTGGCGGGGTTGGCAAGCATCATCACTACACCTCGATCGGTTTCTTGTGAATCCCGGCGCATTATGCGCTCGTCGGCATCGCAACCGGATGACGGTCTTGTGCCAGGGTTTGCCGGGATGGCCGGCAGGATTCAGAGATAAAAGGGGGAAATCGCGTGTGGCAAACGTGGCTGCCGAGCTACCACGGGGACACTAGGCCCGGCAACCGATCGGTAGCAATAGCGATAGCGCGATGAAGGAGGATTGAACGCGCAGGCCGGCGACCGGAGCGGCGGAGCGTCCGGTGGCAATCGCGAGGGAGGTGCGGTGTGCGGCCATGGGGTGCTAGTCAAACACACTTTTCCGGGAAGCGCAAACGGAAATAGCAAGGGACGGATCAGCTCGCGGTCCTTTCCGTTGATCGCCCGGCAGGCGTTTTGAAGCGGCAAGGCCGTCTCGCGGCGGTCAAACGATAAGGCCGCCTTGCGGCGGCCTTGTAGCAGTGCTGGGCGCGGCCTAGCGGGCCGGGCCGATGCGGGGTTCGACGTAGCGCGGTTCGCGCGGGGTGTCGGTGCGGCGGACGTCGTCACGGCGGCCATCGTCACGCGGATCACGGGTGGGACGGTTGGCGCCCGCTTCCAGGATCCGGGCCTGCTCGGCCACCATGTCGATCTTGCCGATGCGGTTGTGGCGCAATTCCGACAACGAGCGGCGAAGGTCGCCGACGGTGAAGGGTTCCTGCCGATCGCCCCAGGTCCAGCGCAGCACGCCCAGCGATTCTTCAGACAGGTTGGGCGCCAGTTCGGCTAGCGTCTCCGTGCCGACCGGCGTCGCGGCGCCCGAGGCCAGGCTGGCGGAGAACCAGGCGCGCACCGAGAAGAAGACGATCAGGGTCCAGATGCCGGCAACCACCCACCAGAGGTAGGGATTGATCCGCTGCGCCATGTCCTGGGTGGGCTGGCCCAGCGTGTGCAGGAAGTCGTAGTTCATGCGCTTGCCGAAATCGAGTATCCAGGAGGCAACCAGATACCAGACAACGATCGCGACAGCGATAACGATCGCGCGCAAAACGAGTCGGGGAAGCGCCAGTTTGAGCAGGGTCTGTCCGATCAGTCGGCAGTCCTGGCGAACGCTTGCGGGCGAAGTCAGATTCATCATGCAAAATATTGTACCTATGACCCGTCCAATTTTAGAACTGCGGCCTGGCCAGCACCTGACGCTGACCCCACAACTTCAGCAATCGATCCGGTTGCTGCAGCTGTCGACGCTCGACCTTGAAGCGGAAATCTCGCAAGTGCTGGCGGAAAATCCCCTGCTGGACCGGGAGGACGAGCCGTCGTCGGCCGAGGCGGAGTCGCGGTCCGAGTCCGAGCGCGAATCCTCCGTGCAGGACGACGAGCCGGCGGCCGAGCGCGAGACGCCCATCGACGAAATGCCGGGTTCGGGCGGCGTGTACCCCGATGACGACGCCAGCCTGCCCGAGGCGGCGCGTCCGGACACCTTGCGCGAGCACCTGCTGGGCCAGCTTGCCTTGACCCGGGCGGCCCCGCGCGATGTCGCGCTGGCGTCCCTGTTGATCGACGAACTGGACGAAAACGGCTATCTCGGATCGCCGCTGGACGAGATCCTGGGTTGGCTCCCGGCCGAAATGGAGCCGGACTTGGACGAGCTGCGCGCGGCGCTGTCGCTGCTGCAGTCGTTCGATCCCGTGGGCATTGGCGCGCGCGACATGGCCGAGTGCCTTCAGCTTCAGTTGCGCAATCCCGATCTCAGCCGGCTGTCCGAGGCAGCCGATCCCGCCGTTCTGGCCTGTGCGCGGCGGATCTGCGCCGAGCACCTGCCGCTGTTGGCGACCGGCAACGCCGCGCGCGTGTGCGCGGCGCTCGGCTGCGACGAGCCCACATTCCGCGCGGCGCATGCATTGATCCTGCGTCTGGAGCCCCGCCCCGGACGGGCGTGGACCGTGCCGGCGGCCGAGTATGCCGTGCCGGACGTCATCGTGCGCAAGACCCGGCGCGGCTGGCAGGCCACGCTCAACAGCGCCGCGGTGCCGCGGCTGCAGATCAACGGCCTGTACGCGCAGATGCTGGGCAACCAGAAGGAGTCCGCGCACGCCGGGCTGCAAGCCCAATTGCAGCAGGCCAAATGGATGATCCGGAACGTGGAGCAGCGTTTCGACACCATCCTGCGCGTGTCGCAGGCCATCGTCGAACGCCAGACCGCCTTCTTCAGCCAGGGTCCGGCGGCCATGCGCCCGCTGATCCTGAAAGACATCGCCGGCGAACTCGGCTTGCACGAATCGACCATTTCGCGCGCCACAACGCAGAAGTACATGCTCACTCCGTTTGGCACGCTGGAGCTCAAGCGATTCTTCGGCACTGGCGTTTCGACCGAAGGCGGCGACGCCACGTCGGCGACCGCGGTGCAGACCTACATCCGCCAGATGGTGGCCGACGAGAACCGCGCCAAGCCGTTGTCGGACAGCCAGATCATGCAAAAACTGGCCGATCAGGGGATAGTGATCGCCCGTCGGACAGTGGCAAAGTACCGCGAAGCGCTGCGGATTGCCCCGGCCGCGCTGCGCAAGGCGCAAGCCGCAGCGCGTTGAAATAAGGGACAAGCTTAGGCAAAATTGTCCCTATTTTCAATAGCTTGCGTGACATTTCGGTTGCAAAATTATTTGTGCGCGGGACTTGCCAGGGCTTGAATAATTTTCGATAATCATTCGCATGTACATTTGCGTATGTAATGCCATCACCGAACGCCAAGTCCGCGCCAGCGTGGACGCGGGCGCGACGACGCTTTCCGACCTGCAGTTCGAGCTGGGCGTGGCCACGTGCTGCGGCTGCTGCGCGGCGACCGCCGCCGAATACCTGCCGGGCGGCCGCTGCTCCAGCGTGTGCGACGTGCGCTCCATCGCAGTTCCGGTCAATGCTCCCGCCCTCGTCGAATCGGCTTCTCCGGCTGCCAACAGCAGCTTTCCGATTCCGCTGGTCGCCATCGCCTGAGCATTGGTGTCACTTCCGGCTCGCTGCCTTCATGCGGCGAGCCGCGTCATTTCCTTCCCGCAAAACTCCCTGATTTCTATCGCCAACTGACGCGCCGCTTCGCGCGCGTTGCCGGCCGCGCATAGCGCCAGTTTCGACTACGGATCTGCTGGCTGACCATGGACGGGCTGCGGTGCAGGAGTTCGATCCGAATAAAGCGTTTGTCACTGGATGGGCTGGCGAGCAGAATGCCTCCATCCCGCCGCGATCGCGGTTGCAGACTACGTTGCCGGATCATCCATGAAGGCGCTTTCAACCCCTGCTCCTGCCTTGCCCGTGACCGGCAGCCCCGGCATCAGCCTGGCGCCGATCGCCGCGTTCTGCTTTCTGTGGAGTTCCGCTTTTGCCGCGGCCAAGATCGCGGTGCGCGACTGTCCGCCGCTGACGCTGCTGACGATCCGGTTCCTGATCGCGGGCGCGCTGATGCTGGGCCTGGCGGCGGCCAGCGGCCGTTGGAAGCTGCCTTCGGGGCGCGACTTGGCCGCGCTGATCCTGCTGGGGGCGCTCAACAACGCGCTCTACCTGGGCTTGAGCTGGTCGGGCATGACCACCGTATCGTCCGCATTCACCGCCGTGCTCATCAGCACCAACCCGCTGCTTATCGGCGTGCTGGCCGGCCCGCTGCTGGGCGAGCGGCTGAGCTGGCGCAAACTGCTCGGGTTGTGCCTCGGGCTGGCGGGTGTCGCGCTGGTGTTGAGATCGCGGCTGACAGGCATGCAGGAAGACCTGCACGGCACGCTGCTTGTGACCGGCGGCCTGGTGGCGCTGGTGGCCGGCACGCTGCTCTACAAGATGCTCAAGCCGACCTCGGGCCTATGGACCTCGACCGGCATCCAGTCGCTGGCCGGCGCCGCGGCATTGCTGCCGTTTGCGCTGGCCACCGAAAGCCTTGGCGATGCGCGCCTGACGTCCAGCCTGATCTGGAGCATGGCCTACATGATCGTCGCGGTGTCGATGGGCGGCTATTACCTGTGGTTCATGATCCTGGGCCGCGCCAGCGCCACGTCGGCCAGCGCGCTGCATTTTCTGATGCCGCCGCTTGGCCTGTTGTTCGGCTGGGTGGTGTTGCGCGAGCCCGTCTCTTGGCTGGACCTGCTGGGCATCGTACCCATCGCGTTCGGCATCTGGCTTGCGACGCGGCGCACGGCGTAAGTTGAGCATGGTCAACACGCCCTGATCCGGTTGCTGATATGCAACGAGCGGGCATGACGCGTTTGCTGCGCAGAATGGCGCGGCGCATGGGCCGCAGCGGAACACGAACACGGGCAATCGCGAAGCCGTTTCAGTGCAACGCGCGTCCGCATCCCGCGCCGTTGCGTCGCCAAGCATGCAAGGCATCAGAAATGCATACTCATTCTCATTAGCTTGTCGCTTTCTTGTTGCGCTCCTAAAGCCGTTTACCAAATGCAGCGCAAGGGTAGTCGCGGCCCTGCGGCGAATGGTAGTCTGCATGGGTTGCGTACGCGCGGCATCGTGCGCTCCTTTGTCGCGATGCGCTCGCGTCGCGCCTGACTGCAAGGAGTCCATCATGAAAGGCGATAAAACCGTCATCCAGTTTCTCAACAAGCAGCTGACCAACGAGCTGACGGCCATCAACCAATATTTCCTGCATGCCCGCATGCTGAACCATTGGGGCTTCGACAAGCTGGGCAAGCACGAGTACGAAGAATCCATCGGCGAAATGAAGCACGCCGACCGTCTGATCGCCCGCATCTTCATGCTGGACGGCCTGCCCAACCTGCAAGACCTGCACAAGCTGCTGATCGGCGAAGACGTGCCGGAACTGCTGGCCTGTGACCTGAAGCTCGAAACGGCCGCCCAGGCGACCGTCAAGGAAGCCATCGCGTATTGCGAATCGGTGCGGGATTACGTGTCGCGCGATCTGTTCCAGGACATTCTGGACGACACCGAAGAGCACATCGACTATCTGGAAACCCAGATCGACCTGATCGACAAGGTCGGCATCCAGAACTACCTGCAAAGCCAGATGTCCGTGCCTGAATAAGGCTGCTGGCTGCAAAAGAAATGGCGCCCCGTGGGGCGCCATTTTTCTTGCCATCAATCTGCGTGTGCAGGTTGCGATGTGACGGCTTTATTGCAGACGTCTTATTGCAAACCTCTTACTGCGGACGGGCCGGGCATTCAGCCATCGTGCCCCAGGCGCGATTCGGCGCGCAGTACTTGTTGCGCGCGTTCCAGGAACACGACGGGCGTTCGAAGAAGCCTTGCGTGGCGCATTGGGCCAGTTCGCGCCGCAGCGCATCCTGCCAGCCCTGCGCGCCGGGCGCCGGCGCGGTGTTGGGCGGCGGCGGGGGCGCCTGCACCATCTGCGGTGTGCCGTAGCTGCCGCCTGCGGCTACGCCACCATTGATGGCGGTGGAGGTGCCGGGCACCAGCAGGTCCATCGTGCTGACATCGGAATTGCCCGACGGCAGCGGCACCTGCGACGAGGCGGCGATTTCGCGCGCTTGTTCGGGGCTGATGCGTTCACGCGAGATCTGGACGGCGGGATCGCTGACGGTGTCGAACAGCGACACCGTATTGACCTGCCATTCGCGATCGGACGGCTTGTCGGGCACGCCCAACGTGCCGTCAATGCGCGGCTGCGGCGGCTGCGCCACATACGGACGGCCATTGGCATCCAGAACGGGCTGCTGGGACGCGGCTGCGTCCTGCCCAGGAGCGGGCGCGGCCGCCGGCGCATGCGCCACCAGCCAATCACCTAATTGAATTCCGCCCCATGCCGACGCGCCGAGCGCGATCAGGAGCGTTGCGAACAAAAAACGCCAAGACATTGCTACCCTCAATCTGCCGTGCGGAACCCGAACGGGTCTACGCTTTGTCTCCGAAAACCTTGCCACCGTGCTCCCGCATGGCGTGGAATTTCACATCGGGATACAGTTCCTCGGCGACGCGCAACTGCGCGGGAGAACCGATCAAAAACGCCGCAGCATCGACGACATCATAGGCGATATGGGCGGCATTGGCATCCATGAACTTGCGCAGCGCCTTGGGGTTTTCAGACGTAATCCAACGTGCCATTGTGTAGCGCGAAGGCAGCATCCGGGCATCCACGCCGTACTCCGTCTTCAGGCGGTGCGCGACCACTTCGAACTGCAGCTGCCCGACCGCGCCCAGCAGCAGCGAGCCACCGGCGACCTCGGGACGGAACACCTGAATGGCCCCTTCCTCGCCCAATTGGGTGAGGCCGGTGCGCAATTGCTTCGTGCGCAGGGGGTCTTTCACTTCGACCGCCTGGAACAGTTCCGGCGCAAAGAACGGCAGGCCGGTGAACTGCAGGGTCTCGCCTTCGGTCAGCACGTCGCCCAGTTGCAGCACGCCGTGGTTCGGAATGCCGATGACGTCGCCGGCAAAGGCTTCGTCCAGCAGTTCGCGGCGTTGCGACAGGAAGGACACCACGTTGTTGGGGCGCATTTCCTTGTTGGTGCGCGCCACCTTCAGGCGCATGCCGCGCTCGAAACGGCCGGAGCTCACGCGCACGAAGGCGACGCGGTCGCGGTGGGCGGGGTCCATGTTGGCCTGCACCTTGAACACCACGCCGGTGAACTTGGGTTCTTCGGGCTTCACTTCGCGTTGCAGGGCCGTGCGCGCGCCCGGGGGCGGCGCCTGGTCGACCAGGGCGTCCAGCACTTCCTGCACGCCGAAGTTGTTGATGGCCGAGCCGAAGAACACGGGCGTCTGCTTGCCGGCCAGGAACTGGTCGCGGTCGAACGCGGGCGCCGCTTCGTTGATGAGCTCGATTTCGCCGCTGGCCTGGTCGAACGCCCCGCCGAAGCGCTTGGCGATCTCGGGGTTGGTCAGGCCTTCGATGAAGTCGTCGTTGTCGGAACGGCGCTCCTGGCCGGGGCGGAAGACGCGCATGCGGTCGCGGCGGATGTCGAACACGCCGCCGAACGACTTGCCCATGCCCACCGGCCACGAGAACGGCACGGCGTCCATGCCCAGGTGCCCTTCGATCTCGGACAGGAGTTCCAGGGGCTCGCGCACTTCGCGGTCCATCTTGTTGATGAACGTGATGATCGGCGTGTTGCGCGCGCGGCAGACCTGCAGGAGGCGGATGGTCTGCGGCTCGACGCCGTTGGCCGCGTCGATCACCATCAGCGCGGCGTCGACCGCCGTCAGCACGCGGTAGGTGTCTTCGGAGAAGTCCTGGTGGCCCGGGGTGTCGAGCAGGTTGATGACGCAGTCGCGGTACTCCATCTGCATCACCGAGGACGCCACCGAGATGCCGCGCTGCTTTTCGATTTCCATCCAGTCGGACGAGGCGTGGCGCGACGCCTTGCGCGCCTTGACGCTGCCGGCGATCTGAATGGCGCCTGCGAACAGCAGCAGTTTTTCCGTCAGCGTGGTCTTGCCCGCGTCAGGGTGGGAAATGATGGCGAACGTACGGCGCCGTGCGACTTCGTTGGAAATGCTCATGATCGGAGGATTCTACTTAACGCCGCTTTTCAGGCCGGTGCGGTCCGGTGTCGTGCACGAAAACATGTGGGGCACGCGCCGTTGCCGGCCCGTGCCCCACGCTTATTGATTCAGTTGTGGCGGCGGAAGGTTGCCAGGAACACGCCTGCCAGGATGAAGAGCGACCCGAAGGTGCGGTTCATCCAGCGGATGTGCTTGGCGTCGCGCAAGAGGCGCAATACGCGCGCCGCCAGCAGCGTGTACACGCCCATCGCCACCAGGTCGGTGAACGCCAGCGTGGCCGCCAAGGCCGCGTACTGCGGCGTCAGCGACAGCGCCGGATCCACGAACTGCGGCACCACGGCCAGAAGGAACACGGTGCCCTTCGGGTTCATGGTGTTGATCAGGAAACCGCGCAACACCAGGTCACGAATGGACGCCTGACGGGGATCGCCGGCGTCCACCGCGACCGGCGCGGCGTCCGTGCGGATCTGGCGCACGCCCAGGTAGATCAGGTAGGCAACGCCCAGGTACTTGACCACGTTGAACGCCATTTCCGACGTCGCCAGCACGGCGCCCAACCCCACGGCGACCACGACGAACTGGAACAGGATGCCCATGATCAGGCCTGCCGTGTTCCAGTAGCCGCGCGCAAAGCCATATTTCAGGCCGGAGGACATGGCCGAGATGGCGCCGGCGCCCGGTGAGAACGAAATGGCCCAGGAGGCCAGGAAGAACGTCAACCAGGTGGATAAGGGCATGATGGCGCGGGTCCGTGGATCGCAGTGTCGGGGTTGCGGGAGATATTACTTGCTCAGCAACGCGGCGCGCGGCGCGCCGGCCGGGCGACCCTGGCCGGAGCGTCCCTCGGACGGGCGGCCGGAACCGGCGTTGCCGGCCGGACGCGACGAGCCTTCGGGACGGCGATTCTGCTGCGGACGGCCCTCGTTGCGGCCGGCGTGAGCCGGACGGTCTGCGGGCTTGCCATCGCGCGAACCGCCGTTGCCACGGCCTTCGCCGGCGCGGGCCGGGGCGGGGGCACGGCCGCCTGCCGCTGCGCGCGGCTGGCCTTGGGCGGGACGCGAGGAGCGGCCCGAGCCGCCGTTGCCGCCGCGGCCGCCATTGCGGGGACCGCCGCGCATGCTGCGCGAGTCTTCGTCGCGCTCCTGGCGTTCGAAGGCGGCCGCGCTGGTCGTGGGAGGCGTCCAGCCTTCCACGGGCTTGCGTTCGATCGTCTTCTTGATCAGGCGCTCGATGTCCTTGAGCAGCTTGATTTCGCTGTTGTCGACCAGCGAGACCGCGGCGCCGGTGGCGCCGGCGCGGCCCGTGCGGCCGATGCGGTGGACGTAGTCTTCCGGCACGTTGGGCAGCTCGAAGTTCACGACCTGCGGCAACTGGTCGATGTCCAGGCCACGGGCGGCGATGTCGGTGGCGACCAGCACGGTCACGGTGCTGTCCTTGAAGCCGGCCAGCGCGCGCGTGCGGGCCGATTGGCTCTTGTTGCCGTGGATGGCGGCGGCGGTCAGGCCGTCCTTCACGAGCTTCTCGGCCAGGCGGTTGGCGCCGTGCTTGGTGCGCGTGAAGACCAGCACCTGGTGCCAGCCGCTTTCACGGATGATGTGGCTGATCAGGTCGCGCTTGTGGTGTTGCTCGACGATGTGCACGGTCTGCGTGACCAGCTCGGTGGCGGTGTTGCGCGGGGTGACCGAGACTTCGCCCGGATTGTTCAGCACGCCGCGCGCCAGCGTACGGATCTCGTCGGAGAACGTGGCCGAGAACAGCAGGTTCTGGCGTTGCTTGGGCAGCAGCGCGAGGATCTTGCGGATGTCGCGGATGAAGCCCATGTCCAGCATGCGGTCGGCTTCGTCCAGCACCAGGATTTCGACGCCCGACAGGTCCACCGTCTTCTGGCCGCAATGGTCCAGCAGGCGGCCGGGCGTGGCGACCAGGATGTCCAGCGGCTTGCGCAGCGCGGAGATCTGGGGGTTGATATTGACGCCGCCAAACATCACCATGGACGACAGCGAGGTGTACTTGCCATAGGTTTGCACCGATTCGGCGACCTGCGCGGTCAGTTCACGCGTCGGGGTCAGGATCAGGCAACGGGGGCGGCCGGGCTTGCGGGCCTCGGGTTTTTTCTGCGACAGCAGGTGCAGGATCGGCAGCGTGAAGCCGGCAGTCTTGCCGGTGCCGGTCTGGGCGGCTGCGAGCAGGTCGCCGCCCTTCAGCACTTGCGGAATGGCCTGGGCTTGAATGGGCGTGGGCGCGGTGTAGCCGGTGTCGGCAATGGCGCGCAACAGCGAATCAGCCAGCCCGAGGTCGGCGAAAGGGGAAGTGGTAGTCAAAACAGCTCCAGCGGCAGCCTGTCGCTCTATTTGAGAGACTCCAATCCAGGCGGTCGAATAAGGAGAAAAGGGGAAGCGCCCATCAGGGCGAAGCTTGGCGGCGAAGGGCCGAGCGGACGTGCGCAGATTGGCTTGGCGCACGGAACGGATTGTAGCTGATGTGGCGGCGCAGCAAGCGCTTAAAAGGTCTCTATAGAATCATTCAGCAATATTTTGAATTAAATTAGAACAAAATAAGTGTTTTCCCTAGTCGGCCCTCCCTATAATCCGTCGGCTTTCATCTATTCAAAATAAAAGGGATGCAATGAAGAAATCGGCATTGGTTGGCATCGTCGTCGCGCTGGGCGCGGTCTGGACCGGCACGGCTTGGTACACGGGCCAAAAGGCCGAAGCATTCGTCAAGCAGGCCATCGAGGACTCGAACGTCGAGCTCAAGAAGGCCTCCGACAAGTGGGGCATCAATGCCGTCGCCGAGCTGGTCTCGTTCGACCGCGGCGTCTTCACCTCGACTTCCCGCTACCGCATCAAGTTCACCACGCCCGCCGCCGAAGGCAAGCCCGCGCAAGAGCGCGACGTGGTCTTCATCGAACACCTGAGCCACGGCCCCCTGCCGTTCTCCAACCTGAAGTCGGGCAAGTTCATGCCGGCCATGGTGGCCAGCGACTTCGCGCTGGAAGAGACGCCCACCGTCAACGAATGGTTCGCGGCCGCCAAGGGCGCCGTGCCGCTGTCGGGCCACTACAGCGTCAGCTACGGCAAGGACATCACCGGCACGTTCAACATGGCCCCGGTCGAAGTCGCCAAGGACACCACCAAGCTTGTGTTCTCGGGCATGAAGGGCGATTTTGATTACGCCACTTCCACCAAGCGCGGCATCTTCGACGTGGCCGTCGACAGCCTGGAGCTGTCGGGTCCGTCCGACACCAGCGACATCACCGCCATGGCGGTCAAGGGCATCACCCTGACCAGCGACCTGAAGCCGGCCGCCAACGAGATGTACGTGGGCAGCCAGAAGGTGACGTTCAAGGACTGGACGATCACGTCGCGCGAAAAGCCGCCCGTCCAACTCAAGGACACGTCGATCGCCGTGGACATGACCGAGAACGGTTCGGCCATGGGCGCCAAGATGGCCGTGGACTTCGGCATGATCAACGTGCAGGCCAAGGACATGGCCGGCATGAAGCTGGTCATCGACGCGCAGAACCTGGACTCCAAGGCGCTGAAGTCGCTGAACGACATCTACGAGGCCGCCTCGCGCCGCATGCTGCAAAGCAAGGGCGAAGAGCAGACGCCGCAATTCACGGACGAAGAAAAGGCCGTGCTCAAGACCAACGTCGAGCAACTGCTGGCCGGGAACCCGACGCTGGCCGTCTCGCCGCTGGAAGTGCGCACTGCCAACGGCACGTCGACGTTCAACCTGAACATGGCGCTGGTCAAGCCGGCCGCGCTGGAAGGCGAAGCCTCCGACATGGCGTTGCAGGCCCTGAAGAAGCTGGATGCCAAGCTCGTGCTGTCCAAGGGCAACCTGTCGGACCTGATGGCCATCGAACCGCAAATGCGCGGTGTGGCTGCCGAACAAGCCGTGCAGACGGCCAAGGGCCAGGTTGAAATGGTCGGCACCATGGCCACGGCAATGGGCCTGGGCAAGATCGAGAACAACAACATCGTCTCGTACCTGAACTACGCCGACGGCCAGGTCGACTTCAACGGCAAGAAGATGCCGCTGCAGCAGTTCCTGATGATGGCGATGGGTGGCGTGCTGGGCGGCATGCGCTAAGCTGCCGCAACACGATTGGCGCGCCGCGATTTTTCCGGCGCCGCCTGCTACGGGCTGTCCATGTGACAGCCCGTTTTTCTTTATCATCGCCGGGCGCGGCAATCACGGCGTATCTCAAACGGACATAGGCATCATGAACAAGCGGATCGTGGCGGGTGGCGTGTTGGTGGCGGTGGTGGCTGCGGCGTGGGTCGGCACCGCGTGGTACACCGGCAAGAAGATCGAAGCCCGGCTGACGCAGGACGTGCAGGCGTTGAACGCAGAGGCGCAGCGCCTGAGTGCAAAGCTGGGCGTGCCCGTGACGCTTGAACTGCAATCGTTTGAACGCGGCGTGTTTTCTTCCGATGCGCGGTTTGGTGTGAAGGTCTTGGTGCAGTCTGGCCGCAAGCCCGCTGAGAAGGCATTCGCGTTCACGAGCAAGATCGAACACGGTCCGTTTCCCGCCTCGCGGCTTGCGTCCGGCGATGTCGCGCCTGTGATGGCGGCGGGCCGGCTGCATATGACGGAGACGCCCGACGCAGCCGCCTGGTTCGCGGCTGCGGGCGGGTCGGCGCCGGTGACGGCGAACTTCCTGTTCGCTTATGACCGCGACTTTTCCGGCGATCTGGCGCTGGCGCCGGTGAAGTATGCCGGCGCTCCGATCACGTTCGACTTCTCGGGCTTGCAGGCGCAGGTCGAACATGCCGGCGACGGCACGCGCGACACGGTGTCACTTGCCGTCAAGAAGGCCTCGCTGACCGAAGTGATCAGGGGCACGCCCTCCACGCTGACCCTCGATGATCTGGCGTTGTCGCATGAGTTGTCCGGTGCGGCCGAGTCCTCCGCGAGCAGCACGACGCTGACGGTCAAGCAATGGGCGTCCAATATGGACAAGCTGCCGCTGGGCCTGAAGGACATTGCGCTGACGCTGGGTTCGGAAGGGACCCGCGAGCGCATGACGGGCAAGATGGCGCTCGATGTCGGCAGCATCAGCGTGCGCGCCCTGCACGTGGCCAAGCTGCGGATGGTGGCGAGCGGCAAGGACATGGACGTGGCGTCGCTCAAGGCGTTTCAGGACGCCACCACAAGCACGATGTTGAGCGCGAAAAAGGCCGATCCCCTTTCGGGCGAGGGGATGCTTGCCGCGTCTCATCTGTTGAAGTTCCTTCTGGCCCGTCCCAGCTTCACGCTGTCGACGCTGCAGGTCGACACGGCGCGTGGCACGTCATCGCTCAGCCTGGATATCGGCCTGGCTGCGCCGTCGTTCTGGAAAAGCGACCCTATTGCCATCACCAAGGAAGTCTTGCGCAACCTGAGCGTGCGGCTGAAGCTGTCGCCGGAAAACCTGGCCGACGTGATCGCGGCGCGGGCGGAACTGAAGGGCGCCACGCGTGAGGCAGCCCGGTCGGCGGCCGAGCGGGAAGCCGCGGGGCTACGAGGCCTGGTCGCCGCATCGACCTGGGCCCGTATCGAGGACGGCGTGATCCAGTTCGAGGCGGACTACCGGGAGGGCCAAGTCGACGTCAATGGCAAGCGCATCCCCGTCGAGATATTCCTGAGCCAGATGTTCATGCGCAATTCGCCGGGCGCCGCGCCGGCGCCCTGAGGTTCAGAACGGCAAGGCCCCCGCCGCAAGTTCGCCGTTGCGCAGCACGGCGACGTGAAAGCGCTTGTCGGCGGCCTTCATGATGTCTTCAACCGGGTCGCCCTGCACCAGCAGCAGGTCGGCCACCTTGCCCTCCGCAATCACGCCGTGATCGGTCATGCCCATCAGGTCATGGCCGCGTGACGTGCCGGCGATCAGCGCGTCCACCGGCGTCATGCCGAACTCCACCATGTACGCCAGTTCCATGGCGTTCTCGCCGTGCAGATTGAACGGCGTGCCCGCGTCGGTGCCCAGCGCGATGCGCCCGCCCGCCTTGTAGTACATCTGGAACGACTCGCGATGGCGCTGCTCCACCGCGCGGGCCTTTTCCACCGCGTAGGCGGGAATGCCGTTGTCGGCGTTGGCGATGATGTTGCGCACGGCAGCGATGGTCGGCACCAGATACGTCTCGGCCTCCAGCATTTCGCGCAGGCAGTCGTCGTCCATGAAGATGCCGTGCTCGATCGAATCGATGCCGGCGCGCACCGCATTCAGGATGCCCTGCGTGCCCTGCGCATGGCTGGCGGTGCTTTTGCGAAAGCGCTTGGCCTCGTGCACGCCCGCCTTCATTTCGTCGAAGCTGTAGTGCGCATCCATGGGGCTGACGCCCGGCGTCATGACGCCGCCCGTGGCCATGATCTTGACCAGGTCGCAGCCGGCGTGGACCTGTTCGCGCACCGCCTTGACCACTTCTTCGCAACCGTCGGCGACGCGGCCGATGCGGTTGCCGTGGCCGCCCGTCATGCAGATGATGCGGCCTGACGCCTTGATGGTGGGGCCGGGAAACACGCCGCGCGCGATGGCGTCGCGCACGCCGAATTCCAGATAGTCCTTGCCGCCGCAGTCGCGCAGCGCCGTGACGCCGCCGCGCAGGCTGGCCTGCGCGTTCTCCAGCGCGGTCAGCGTGATCTGCGCCGGGCCCTGCTTGCTCAATTGCGCGTTGGGGTCGGCGCCGCCCGTGTAGACCAGATGCACGTGGCAATCCGCCAGGCTGGGCATGAGCGTCATGCCGGTGGTGTCGACCCGTGCGCCCGCGTAGCCCGAGAATTCGCCCGCAGGCGCCACGCGGGCCACGCGTGCGCCCTCGACCAGCACACCGTGGTTGGGCAACGTCCGCCCCTCTCCGTCGAATACCTTGCCGCCGATGAAGAGGGTTTGCCGTGACTCGCTCATGTCAGTGGACTCCGTTGGCGCGCGGTCTCAGCCCACCACGTCCAGCCCTTCGCGGGACATGGATTGCAGGCGAGGCATCAGACCGAGCAGATGTTGGCTGTAGGGATGCTGCGGGTGTTCGAACAGGGTTTCCGTGTCGGCCACTTCCAGCAGTTCGCCGTGGCGCATCACACCGACGCGGTCGCACATCTGGCGGATCACCGGCAGGTCGTGACTGATGAACAGCATGGTCAGGCCAAGCTCTTCCTGCAGATCCTTGAGCAGGTTCAGGATCTGCGCCTGGATGGATACGTCCAGCGCCGAGGTGGGCTCGTCGCAGATCAGAAAGCGCGGCCGCGTGGCCAGCGCCCGTGCGATGCAGATGCGCTGCCGCTGGCCGCCGGAGAACTCGTGCGGGAAGCGTTCGGCCGCGCGGTCTGCGAGGCCCACAACGTCCAGCAGGTCGGCCACGATGCGGCGCGTCTCGGCTTCGCTGGCGGCAAGCTTGTGGAAGCGGATGGGCTCGGCCACGATGTCCAGCACGCGCATGCGCGGGTTCAGCGACGAGAACGGGTCCTGGAAGATCATCTGGATCTGCCGGCGGAACGGATTGAGTTCCTTCTCGCCCTTGAGCGCCGTGAGGTCCGTGCCGCCAAACGTGACGGAGCCCTCGCTGGGCGTGTACAGCCCCGATATCAGCCGCGCCACGGTCGACTTGCCCGAGCCGGATTCACCGACCAGCCCGAAGACCTCGCCTTCGCCGATGGACAGGTTCACGCGCTTGACCGCGTCCAGCGTGCGTTGGTTGCGCTTGAAGAACGCGCTCTTGAGCACGAACCGCATGGACAGGTCGCGCACCTGCACCAGTGGACCTTCCGTGCGCTTGCCGAAGTCGCGGCGCTGGCCGAGCCAGTGGGTGGCCAGGTCCAGCGGCTGCGCGGGCGTGCGCACGGATTCGATATAGGTCACCAGCGGAAAGCGCTTGAGCTTGATGTCCGGACGCGGCACGGCCGAGATCAGGCTGCGCGTGTAGGCGTGGTCGGGGTCGCCCAGGATTTTGGCCGTGGGGCCCTGCTCGACCAGCTTGCCGCGATACAGCACCGCCACGCGGTCCGTCACATCCGCGATCACGCCCATGTCGTGCGTGATGATGATCATGCCCACCTGCTCTTCGCGGCACAGTTTTCTAAGCAGGTCCAGGATCTGCGCCTGGATCGACACGTCGAGCGCGGTGGTGGGTTCGTCGGCGATGATGACTTCAGGTTCGCAGCACAACGCCAGTGCAATCACGACGCGCTGCCGCATGCCACCTGAAAACTGGTGGGGATACTGCTGCACGCGCAGCTCGGGCTGGTCGATGCCGACTTGCGCCAGCAGTTGCACGGCGCGTTTCTTTGCCGCGTCATGCGTCAGGTCCAGATGCACCAGCATCGTTTCGACCAGCTGGCTTTCGACGGTCTGCAGCGGGTCCAGCGACGTCAGCGGATCCTGGAAGATCATGCCGATGCGGCGGCCGCGCACCTTGCGCTTCTGCGCGGGCGTCAGCGTGTCGATGCGTTCGCCGTTCAGCAGCACCGATCCGCCGGCCAGGCGTCCGGGCGCTTCCAGCAGGCCGATGACGGCGTTGCCGATGGTGGATTTGCCCGCGCCGGACTCGCCCACCACGCCCAGGATCTCGCCCTTTTCCAGCGACAGGGAAACGCCGTCCACCGCCACCAGCGTGCCGCGGCGGCTGGGAAATTCGATACGGATGTCATCAATGTTCAGCAGGGCCATGACGTCCTCAGCGCAGCTTGGGGTTGAGCGCGTCGCGCAGCCAGTCGCCCAGCAGGTTGACCGACAGCACCAGCGCCACCAGCGCGATGCCGGGGAAGATGGAGATCCACCACATGCCCGAAAAGAGATAGCTGTTGCCGATGCGGATCAGCGTGCCCAGTGACGGCGCGGTGGGCGGCACGCCCACGCCCAGGAACGACAGCGTGGCCTCGGTGATGATGGCGATCGCCAGGTGGATGGTGGCGATGACCAGCACCGGTCCCATGACGTTGGGCAGGATGTGGCGGCGCAGGATGGTGATGGGGCCGATGCCGATCAGCTTGGCCGCCTGCACGTATTCCTTGTTGCGCTCGACCAGCGTCGAGCCGCGCACGGTGCGCGCGTACTGCACCCAGCCGGAGATCCCGATGGCAAAGATCAGCACGTAGAGCGCGAGCTGGTCGTGCATGTCGCGCGGCAGCAGTCCGCGCGCCACGCCGTCGATCAGCAGTGCGACCAGGATCGCCGGAAACGAAAGCTGCACGTCGGCGATGCGCATGATGAAGCTGTCGACGCGCCCGCCGGCGTAGCCGCTGATGAGACCGAGCGTCACGCCCAGCACCATCGAGAACAGCACCGAGGCAAAGCCGACCAGCAGCGACACGCGCGAGCCATACATGACGGCCGACAGAATGTCGCGGCCCTGGTCGTCCGTGCCGAGCAGGAAGTCGGGGCTGCCGCCCTCTTCCCAGGCAGGCGGCGTGTTGGCGTCCATGATGCTCAGGGACGCGAGGTCGAAGGGATTGTGCGGCGCGACGAGCGGCGCGAACAGCGCGCCCAGCACGATGACCAGCGTGACGGACGCGGCGATGATGGCGCCGGGCGAGCGCTTGAAGCTATGCCACAGGTCGCTGTCGGCGGCGCGTGTGAAGAAGGGAGCGATGCGAGCAATCATGGGTTGAATCCTCTATTTGCTCTGCACGCGCAGGCGCGGGTCTACGGCGAAATACAGCAGGTCAACGACCAGGTTGATGACCACGAACATGAAGGCGATCAGAACCAGATACGCGGCCATGACCGGGATGTCCACCATGCTGATGGCCTGTATGAACAGCAAGCCCATGCCGGGCCACTGGAACACCGTCTCGGTGATGATGGCGAACGCAATGATGGAACCCAACTGCAGCCCCGTGATCGTGATGACGGGCACCATCGTGTTTTTCAGGGCATGGCGGAAATTGATCAGCCGCTCCGGCAGGCCGCGCGCCCGCGCGAACTTGATGAAGTCGGCGCGCAGCACTTCCAGCATCTCGGCGCGCACCAGGCGCATGATGAGTGTCATCTGAAAGAGCGCCAGCGTGATCGCGGGCATGATGAGCGCCAGCCAGCCGGACTTGGTGAGAAAGCCCGTGGTCCACCATCCCAGACTAACCACATCGCCGCGCCCGAAGCTGGGCAGCCATCGCAGCTGCACGCCAAAGAACAATATGAGCAGGATGCCGATAAGGAACGTGGGCAGCGAGATGCCCGCCAACGAGATCGCCATGAAGGCCTTGGACAGCACGCCGTGTCGCTTGAGCGCGGTGTAGATACCCATCGGGATGCCCAGCGCCAGCGCCATGACGGCGGACACGAACGACAGTTCCAGCGTGGCCGGCATGCGCTCTTCGAGCAGGTCGCTGACCGGGCGGCGATGCCGGTACGACATGCCGAAGTCGCCCTGCACCGCATTGATGACGAAATGCGCGTACTGCACGACGAAGGGATCATCCAGGCCGAGCTGTTCGCGCAACTGGGCGCGTTGTTCAGGCGTCGTGTCCTGGCCGACCATGCTGGCGACCGGATCGCCCACATAACGGAACATGGAGAACGCGATCAGCGCCACCGTCAACATCACGAGCACCGACTGAAACAGCCGCTGCGCAATAAAGGAAAGCATGTCAGGAAGCCCTCTGGTTCGGACGGCGCCGGGCCGCGTTCCGCGCGCGGTGCGGGAATGGGGGCTGGGCCGGGCGCGTCCGGGCGGCGCGCGCCGCCCGGGGTTGCATCACGCGCCGCTTACGGCAGCACGACGTCGCGCAGGTCCAGCACGTCGTCGGCGCGCTGGGTGACGGTGACGTTTTCCTTCACGCCCCACGACATGGGCTGCTGGTGCAGCGGCAGGTAGCCGAAGTCGCTGCGCACGATGCCGAAGGCTTCCTTGATCATCGCGTTGCGCTTGGCCTGATCGGTTTCGACGCCGATCTTGTTGGTCAGCTCGTCCACCTTCTTGTTGCAGTAGCCGCCCAGGTTGAACTGGCCCGCGGCCGTCTTGGCGTCGCGGCACGAGGTCAGGTTGAGCAGCGTGTTGTGCGCATCGGTGGAGCTGGGCGTCCAACCCAGCATGTACATGCTGGTCTGGTTGCCGGCCTGCAGCAGGATCTTGCCGAAGTACTTGGACTTGGTCTGCGCCAGCAGGTTGATCTTGATGCCCACGCGCGCCAGCATGCCGGCCACGGCCTGGCAGACCTTCTCGTCGTTGACGTAGCGGTCGTTCGGGCAGTCCATCGTCACGGTGAAGCCTTTGGGATAGCCGGCTTCGGCCAGGAGCTTCTTGGCGCGCTCGGGATCCGGCTTGTACGGCGCGCCGAAGGATTCGTCGTAGCCATTGATGGACGTGGCGATCAGCGAACCCAGCGGCTTGGCCGCGCCGCGCATGATCTTCTCGTTGATGGCCTTGGTGTCCACGGCCAGCACGACGGCCTCGCGCACGCGCACGTCCTTGAACGGGTTCTTGCCCTTCACGTCGGAGAACAGCAACTCGTCGCGGTCCTGGTCCATGCCGATGAAGATGGCGCGGGCTTCGGGCGCGGTCAGCGGCTTGACGCCCTTGGCGTCTTCCAGGCGCTTCCAGTCCTGCACCGGCACGGGCTGCACGACGTCCATCTCGCCCGAGATCAGCGCGGCCACGCGCGTGGCTTCCTGCGTGATCGGCTGGAAGATGACCTCGTCGATGTTGGTCTTGATGTTCTTGTTCCAGTAGCCGCCGTAGCGCTTGAGCACCGTCTTCACGTCGGGCTGACGTTCGGTCAGCATGAACGGGCCGGTGCCATTGGCGTGCAGGTTGGCGTAGTTGCCCTGGTTGTCGCCCTTGACGTTGGTGGCCTCGGTGGTCTTGTTCTTTTCCGCCCAGTTCTTGCTCATGATGTACAGGAACACCCATTCGCGCGGCAGGATGGGGTTGGGCGTGGGGGTGGTGACTTCGATGGTGTAGTCGTCCACCTTCTTGATGTCGCTGGCCTTGGCGCCGTAGCCCTTCATGTCCGAGCCCGGCGTCAGGCTGCGCTTCCACGAGAAGATCACGTCGTCGGCGGTGAAGGGCGAACCGTCGTGGAACTTGACGTCCTTACGCAGCTTGAAGACCCATTTGGTGGGCTCGGGGTTCTCCCAGCTTTCCGCGAGCAGCGGCGTGAGTTTCAGGTTGCCGTCGTAGCCGGCCAGCGTTTCGTAGATGTTGCCTTGAAAGCCCAGCGTGAAGGTCTCGTTCAACGCCATCGGATCCATCGACGTGGCATCGCCCTGATACGACCAGTGCAGCGTTTTGGCGGCCGCGCCAGCGCTGAAGGCCAGCGAGGCGGCCACGGCAGCGGCTAGCGCCGCCTGCTTGAAGTGGGGAAAAGTACGCATAGCCCTCATGCTCCGTGTGGTGCGCGGATCGCGCGACAGAAGTGACAGGGCCCCGGCCCCAAGGGGTTCCGGGGCATGGCGTTGCTGCTTACGACGATGGAAGGATGGGGGCCGGGCGGCGCGCGGCGCGAACTGCGCACGGGCCGTGGTTGGCGATGCCGGTAATCACTGCGCAGGACTTCGACTTCACGATAGACCGACCCCTTGTGATTGACATGACGGGGACGGACCCGCGCCGATGCAGATCGAATCTTATCGACGCATTCGTTTAAGCGTCAATTGGTTTGGATTGGGGTTATCACGCGCTTGCCGGAAGCCGTGAATGGTGCGTCCTGCGGGGCGCGCGGGCCGCCGGTCATTCGGCCGGAAGCGGCGCGGATGCTAGGGTTTTCGCCAAGTCGAGCAGCATGCGCTTGCGGCGGTCGCTGTCTTCATAGTGTTTACCCAGGGCCGACCATTCGGGCCGGCTGCGCGCTTCCTTCAGCGCATCGGGCAAGGGGCCTTTGCGCCATGCGTCATCGGCGGGCAGGTCCAGGCGCAACGGTTCGCGGGCCGCGTGGCCGCGGCGCTCCAGCGCCTCGATCAACTGCCGCTGGCGCAACGCGAGCAGGCGCAGCACTGCATCGTCGACGCTGATCTCGCGATAGCCGCGCAGCTTGCCCGCGACGCGCTTGCCCAGCTTTTCGACGCCTTGCCACAAGCCGCCCGCGGCCGCGCCGATCAGCATGCCGGTGCCCAGGCTGAGGCCCGCGCTCATCAGGTCGACGGCGGCGCCGGCCATGGCGCCCGCGGCCGCGCCCATGCCGACCTGCACGCCCATGTCCTTGAGCGCCTGCGGATGAAAAAGATCCATGCCCCAGCGTTCGCCCTGCAAGGGCAAGGCGTCGTCGGCGTAATCGGTGGCGCGGAAGTTGTAGAGGGCGAGCAGCGCGTTGACGCAGGTCTGTTCACGCTGGCGCACCTGGTCGCGAAGCTGGCTGGACGCGGCGGCGAGCGCGGCTTCATCGCTGGGGCTGGACAGGTGCAGCGCGGCCACGTCGATGAGCAGGTCCGCAACCAGTTCGTATGCGGCGGCGTGGCGTTCGCGGCGCTGTGCGGCAAGGCTGTCCGCCAGCCGGGTCAGCGCGCCGGCGTGGCGGTCCAGCAGCACGCCGAGCTTGGCGTACAACTGCTGTTCGCCATCGAGCGGCGGCGCGACGGTGTCGAATTCCACGACGGCGTGCAGGCCCAGTCTTGCCATGGCATCGCGCCATTCGTCGGCGCGGTGCGCGGGTGCGTTGACGAAGTTCAAGACCGGCAGCAGGGGCCGTCCACACGCGGCCAGGATGGCGAGTTCATCACGATGCTTGCCCAGCACCGGATCGCGGGCGTCGATGACGTACAGCGCGGCATCGCAATCGAGCATCTTGGTCAGGACGCGCGCCTCCTGTTCGTAGCGGCCGTGCGCTTCGGGCGTGTCCAGAAAGCGCCGGACGCGCGCCGGGCCGTCCAGCCTTTCGCCGGGGCGGTCCAGCCGTTCCAGGTATTCCAGCAAGGCGATGCTGTCTTCCATGCCGGGCGTGTCGAACCATTCCAGCACGGGCCGCCCGTCCAGGCGCAGGCGCGCGCCTTCGACGTGACGCGTGGTGCCGGGGCGGTCGGCCACTTCGCCGAACGTCGTGTCGCGGGTCAGCGTGCGCAAGAGCGACGTCTTACCGGTGTTGGTGTGGCCGACGAGGGCGATCCTGATGAGCGGGTCAGTCATGACCGGACTCCAGCCAGGTCAGCGGCGCGACGGGCGCCCGGAGGATGGCGTCGGCGGGCAGGCCCAGCGCCAGCAGGCGGTCGCGCCAGAGGTCGGCGCGGCTTTCGCCAGGCGTGTCGTCGCCGGCGCGCGGCGTGATCAGCCAGACGCGCGTCTGTCCCGCGTGGGCCGACAGGTCCGCCACGAGCGACAGGGTTCCCCGGTCGGGCGTCTGGCGCGCGTCGCAGGCGATCAAGAGACGCGAGGCCGCCGTCTGCGCCAGCGCGTCGAGCACGCGGTTGCGTTCCTCGCGCGTATCCAGATTGCCGGCCTGGCGGATGGTGTCTGGCAGATCCGCGGGTGGCCACGTCAGGTCCGCCGGCAGTTCCAGCGCCAGCAGCACGGGCTGCCCGCCCAGGCCTTCCAGCGCGGGGGCTCGCACGCGCGGTTCGTGCAGAGGATCGACGGGGCGGTCGATGCCGGTGGACAACGCGGGCGGTTCGAGGCGGTCGCGCAGGGGCGAGAAGCCCGCCAGCGCGGGATCGATGCGCACGCGGCGCAGCGCGCGCAGCGTGGCGACCATGCACAGCGCGCCCGCGATCAGACGCGGCACGATGCCGTAGACCACCAGCACGCCGATCAGCCAGAGAGACCATTGCGCCTGCGCGCCGGCCGGCAGGACCTGCGTACCGTCGCTGGCGCGGATCGTCGCGGCGTCGGGCATGGGAAAGCCCAGATGCGCGGGCAGCCAGCCGATGGCCTGCGTCAGCCACACGAAGGTGTCGGGCGCGAGCAGCGTGGTGGCCCAGATGAAGCGGTAGCTGGCGGTGGACAGCACGGCCAGCAGTGTCGCGAGCGCGGCGCACAGCGCGGTCAGCCACAGCAGATGGCTGATGCTGCCGAACAGGCCGCGCAGGGCGCCGGCGCGCGACAGCAAATTCAGGAAGGCCTGCGGCACCAGCGCGCCATCGGGCCCGCGCGCCAGTTTGCGCGTGGCCCAGAGCCACAGCCGCCCAAAGCCAGTTACGGCCGCGGGCCGCAGCAGAAAACTTGCCAGCCACAGCAGGAACGTCAGCGCGTGCAGCCCCAGCAGCGCGCCCACCGCCCACAGCACGTTAACGGGCCGCGTGCCATCGCCCAGCGCGCCCAAGGCGGCGGCCGCGCCGGAAACCAGCGCCAGTACAAACAGCACGGCCAGCATGGCCGTGGCGCTGCGGCGCCAGGCATCGACGAGGGGAATGAGGTTTTCGCGTTGCGCCAGCAGCGCGGCGCGGGTAAGGATGCGCGACGGCAGGTCGGCATCGAGTTGGCGCACCTGGCGCACCGCCTGCGCGTCTTCGAGCGGCCCCCAGTGCGTTTCGCGCAACCGGATGAGTTCGGCCAGCCAGTGCGCGCGCAAGGGGCGCTGACCGGCGCTGTCGATGAGTGGGGACGTATCGCGAGAGGTCGGAAGCGGCATCGCGTCGGAGCAGGCGGGAGGTGGCCGGGTGAGCCGCTAGGGCGATGCGCCATTGTAGACCGCGCGCTGCGGCCGGCATGATGCCGGATCGGCGGTGTCAGTGCCGGGCGTGCGCGCCGCGGTACTGGCCCGGCGTGATGCCGATGGCGGCCCGGAAGACGCGGGCAAGGTGGCTGGCGCTGCCGAAGCCGCAGGCCTGCGCAATGCTGGCGAGGTCGCCCTTGCCGGCCGACAGCAGGTGTTGGGCGCGAGCCAGACGCCTGCCCCGCACCCAGCCGTGGGGCGGCTCGCCGAACGAGGCGTGGAACATGCGGGCGAAGTGATAGGTGGACAGCGCGGCGACGCCGGCCAGTTCGTCGAGCGTCAGCGGATCGGCCAGATGCGCGTCCACGTAGTCCATCACGCGGCGGCGCACGCCGGGCGCGAGGCCGCCGCGCGCCGGTTGCGGCGTCTTGCGCGCCACGCCCTGCATCAGCAGATGGTGCAGCACGGTCTCGGCCGCGCTGCTGGCGGCCAGACGGTCGGCGGGTTCGTTCCAGTCTGCGCCCAGCAGGCGGCGGCAGACGTCGATCAGCGAGTCGTCCTGGATGTAGGTGCGGTCGCGCAGCTCCAACGTGCGGGGTTCGCAGTCCAGCCGCATGACGGCTTCGCGCGCCAGCCGCTGCGGGGCGATGTACAGGTGCAGGAAATGCACGTTGTCGTTCATGCACCAGCGGGAATGGTGTTCGGCGGGCAGCACGCAGAATTTGCCCGCGCCGCCATGCAGCGAGTCCTGGCCCACGCGAAACGAGCGGTCGCCGCCGTGCAGGTACAGCGAGAGCGTGTGATGGCCGGGCGTTTCGTAGCCCAGCGTTTCGCGGGCGGTGCGTGACCATTGCGAGATCGCCATGCCCTCGCCCAGCGACGTGGCGCGCTGCAGCGTCGCTGTCGAGCGCGACAGCGTGCGGAAAACGGAAAAATCGGCCGGGGCCGTAGCGGTGTTGCCCATGGGAAGGAATGCTACTGCGTTCGCGCGCGCGTGACGCGCCCGATCCGGACAAAAGCGCAAGAACCGGCAATTGCGGCGCGGCATCGGGGCGCACACTGGCTGTCCGGTGCGCCAAATGGCCGCCGGTGTCCGAATCGGCTCTTCGCGCGGCTTTCCCGCGCTCCTCGCATCATGAATCTTTCCCTGTACCTGCTCACCGTCCTGATCTGGGGCACCACGTGGATCGCCATCAAGCTGCAGCTTGGCGTGGTGGCCATTCCCGTGTCGATCTTCTACCGCTTTGCGCTGGCGGGGCTGCTGCTGTTCGTGGCGCTGCTGGCCATGCGCAAACTGCAGAAACTGGACCGGCGCGGCCACTGGCTGTGCGTGGGTCAGGGCCTGTGCCTGTTCTGCCTGAACTTCCTGTGCTTTTATTCGGCCACGCAATGGATTCCCAGCGGTCTGGTGTCGGTGGTGTTTTCGGCCGCCACGCTGTGGAACGCGCTCAATGCGCGGATCTGGTTTGGCACTCGCATCTCGCCGCGCATCATGGCGGCGGGCGCGCTGGGGTTCTGCGGTCTGGTGCTGCTGTTCTGGCCGGAACTGGCGGGCCAGGAGGCCAGCCACGAGACGCTGCTGGGCCTGGGTTTTGCGCTGTTGGGTACGCTCTGCTTTTCCACGGGCAACATGCTGTCATCCCTGCAGCAGCGCGCCGGCATCCGGCCGCTGACGGGCAACGCGTACAGCATGCTCTATGGCGCGGCCATTCTTCTGGTGGGCTGCGTGGTTGCCGGACTGCCGTTCGGCTTCGATTCCTCGCCGGCCTATGTGGGCGCGTTGCTCTATCTGGCCGTGCTGGGGTCGGTCGTGGGCTTTACCGCGTATCTGACGCTGGTCGGCCGCATGGGACCCGCGCGGGCCGCTTACTGCACGGTGCTGTTTCCGGTCGTGGCGCTCAGCATATCCACCGTCGTCGAAGGCTACCGCTGGACGCCCTACGCGTTCGCCGGCCTGGCGCTGGTGATGCTGGGCAACCTGCTCGTGTTCACGAAATGGTCGCCGTTTACGAAGCGCGCAGGCGTGGCGGGCAAGATTGCGTAACTCGGGTCCTGTCGGCCGCCGCGCGGCAGTCCCACATGGATGCCGCGTTTGCGCACGCGCTATGCAGCCAGCTTGCGCAAGGCTTCCAGCAACCGATCGATTTCGTCGCCGCTTGTCAGATAGCTCACGGACGCGCGCGCGACCCGGTCCAGGCCGCGGGCCTGCATGTCCAGCGGCGTATAGGGCACGCCGTTGCTGCCAATGGTGATGCCCTGCGCGGCGAGCGTGCGCTGCACGTCCGCCGCGTCGTGTCCGGCGATGTTGAAGGCGACAAGCCCGGATTTGTCGCGGCCCTGATCCAGCACCGAAATGCCGGAGATGGCCGCCAGTTCGGCGCGCAGCGCCTGGGCGTTGGCGTCGATGGTGGCGCGGATGGTGTCCAGGCCCACATCCAGCGCTTCGCGCAGCGCATTGGCAAGGCCGCAGCGCAGCGCCAGTGAATTCTCCGCGGACTCCAGGCGCGCGGCATCGGCACGCAGCATGGGTTCGCCGTCCTCGCCCAGCGGCGCGGAATGGGTGTCCACGAAGGCGGGCGTAAGTTGGTCCAGAAACTCGCGGCGCACATATAGCAAACCCGTGCCGCGCGGCCCGCGCAATGCCTTGCGTCCGGCGCCGCTCAACACGTCGCAGCCGATTTCCCGCACGTCGATGGGAAACTGTCCCACCGCCTGTGCGCCGTCCACGAAATACGGAATGCCATGCTTGCGTGCGACCTTCCCAATGGCGGCGGCCGGGTTGATGAGGCCGCCGTTGGCGGGTAGCCAGGTCAGCGCGATCAGACGCACCCGGTCGTCAAGCATGGCTTCCAGCGCCTCTGCGTCGACGCAGCCGCTGTCGTCGGACGGAATGGTTTCCAGCGTCGCACCCGCGCGCTGCGCAATCAGGCGCATGGCGGCCAGATTGCCGCCCCATTCGTGGCGGCCGACCAGGATGCGGTCGCCGGGCCGCCACGCGGGCAGCGCCGCAAACGCGGCGCCCCAACCCGGCGAGTTGCCGCCGGTCAGCGCGATCTCGTCGACTTGGGCG
>NZ_DAMCTG010000005.1:47299-169398 GCF_032113835.1 Achromobacter sp.
GGGCGTTGAGCAACTGCGCGGCCAGCGTGCGGGCTGCTTCGATGAGATCGCGCGCCGCCACGCCCGCTTCCATCGGCCCCTGCGCCGCTTCGCGCTTCAGATGCGCATGAATGGCCTGCAGCGTGGCTTCTGACGGCAGTGAGGCGCCGGCGTGATTGAAGTGCACGGTGCTTTGCGCGCCAGGCGCGAGGGCGCGTAGTGCCTGGACGGCGCGCGGGGTCAGGGGGGCGGTCATGGCGGCTCCTGTTGTTGCGATCAGGCGGCCGGCATCAGGCCGGGGTCAGCGCGATCACGGCCTCGACTTCCACCGACACGCCTTGCGGCAAAGCGGCGACGCCGACGGCGCTGCGGGCATGGCGTCCCGCGTCACCGAACACCTCGACCATCAGGTCCGAGGCGCCGTTGGCGATGGCGCTCTGGCGGTTGAAGTCCGGCGCGCTGGCAACGAACACGCCCAGCTTGACGACGCGCGCCACGCGGTCCAGGCGGTCGCCCGTGGCGGCGGCGATCTGCGACAGGATGCCCAGTGCGCTGGCGCGTGCAGCCTCGACGCCGTCGGCGTCCGACACCTGGTGGCCCAATTGGCCCAGGTAGGCGGCCTTGCCGTCCTTGCGGGAGATCTGGCCGGAGATATAGAGCAGATTGCCTTCCAGGACGAAGGGCACGTAGTTCGCGGCCGGCGCGGCGGCCGCTTCCAGGACCAGGCCAAGCTCGGCAACGCGGGCGGAAATGCTTTGGGTCATATCGGATCACCTATGAAAAGGGGGGAAAGCGAAGGAGAAAGCGCGTCTTGACGCTTCCCCGATGCTATCGGCCGCGGCGCGGCATGACCAATCAATTCTTGCCTGGTACGTATGAGTAAAACTAATACGTCTTTTGTTGGGCGGGGCATGTGCCGGTGTCTGACACCCCAAGAGACAGCCTTTCATAATCAAGCGCGGCTACACGGGTGTCAGACACCCGTGTTTTGCGCTGCTGTCTGCGCCAGCCAGTCGTGCAAGGCCTGGACGGGTTCGCTGAATGCGCCGCGCGGCGTGACGAACCACCAGCCGATGCGCGCATCTTGCAGCACTGCGCCGGGCAGCGCCTCGACCAGCGCCCCGCTCGCCAGGTGCGCGGCGATCAGCCGTTCGCGGCCCATCGCCAGGCCCTGCCCGGCCAGTGCGGCCTCGACGACGATGTTGTAGTCATGCAGGCGCACGGTGCGGGCGGCGCCCAGATCCAGCCCGTACCGGTGCGCCCAGGCGTCCCATTCGAACTGCTGCCTTGCGTGCGAGACCAGCAGCGGGTGGCGCAGCAGGTCTGCGGGCGTCTTTGGCCGCTTTCGGCCCGCCACCAGCGCGGGCGCGCACACGACCGACAGGCGTTCCGACATCAGCAACGTGCTGCGCACGCCGGGCCAGCCGCCACGGCCATAGCGGATCGCGGCGTCGACCTCGCCACCCGCCACGTCTGCCAGCGCGATGTCGGGTTGCAGTTGCAGATCGATGTGGGGATGCGCAGCGGCAAAGGCGGGCAGACGCGTCGCAAGCCAGCGCGTGGCGAACGACGCCAGCAAGCCGATCCGCAGCGTATGACGGGCGGGCTCGGGCGCGCGCAGTTCGTCGGTGCCTTGGCGCAGCAACTCGAACGCCGCGTGCACGCGGGCGTAGTACGCCTGGCCGGCCTCGGTCAGCGCGACGGCGCGCGTGCGCCGCTCAAAGAGCGCCACGCCCAATTCCTTTTCCAACCGCTGAATGTGATGGCTGATCGCGCTCTGCGTGACGAACAGCTCTTCTCCCGCTTGCGAAAAGCTCAACCGCCGCGCGGCGGCCTCGAAGGCGCGCAGGGATACCAGGGGAGGCAGTGATCGCGAGGAACGCATCGGTGTGCAGGGGCAGAAGGTGCGGGGATCCGGGTGATGCTACGCGATGCGCGCGGGTTGGCAACCCGCGGGCTGTCCTGGCCGCAATCCCGCGCGAGACGCCGCGCCCCAATGCAAAAAGCCCGCAAACAAGTTGCGGGCTTTTTTAGGGGTACTGCGGTACTGCAAATTCTTGGCTCCCCGAGCTGGGCTCGAACCAGCGACCTGCGGATTAACAGTCCGTCGCTCTACCGACTGAGCTATCGGGGAACAGGTAGAGGGGGCGAATTATGCACAAAAAAACGGAAGAATGCAAAGCGGGGCCGAAAAAGCGCGTTTCGGCGCCCGAAACCGGCCCTTTTTTTCAAGCTTGCCGTCAACCCGATCCCGTATCATGGCGCACAGAGGGCTCGCGACCTCTCTCGATTTTTCTGGGTTCTCATATGTCTTCGTTCGACATTCAATTGCTGCTCACCGCCCTGGTGAGCGTTCTGGTTCTGGTCGCACTGATCGTCTCGCGGATACGCATGCATCCGCTGCTGGCGCTCTTGATCGTGTCGATCGGCGTCGGCTTTGCAACGGGCATGGCTCCTGGCGCCATCGTCAAAAGCCTGACCGACGGCGCCGGCAAGACGCTGGGCGCCGTCGGCGTGGTGATCGCGCTGGGCGCGATGCTGGGCAAGATTCTCGCGGACTCCGGCACCACCGAGCGCCTGGCCAACGCGATCCTGCGCCACACTTCCCCGCGACTGATCCCCTGGGCCATGACGCTGGTGGCGTTCGTCATCGGCATCCCCATGTTCTTCGAAGTGGGCCTGGTGGTGATGCTGCCGCTGATCTTCAGCGTGGCGCGCAAGCTGGAGAGCCAGGCGCGCTTCAAGGGTTCGGCCTATGTCTACGTGGGTGTGCCGGTGATCTCGGCCCTGGCGGCGATGCACGGCATGGTGCCGCCGCACCCCGGCCCGCTGACCGCCATCGCCACGCTCAAGACCACGGTCGGTCCGACCATGATCTACGGCTTCATCGCGGCCCTGCCAGCCATGATCTTCGGCGGCCCGCTGTATGGCGCGTTCATCGCCCCGCGCATGACGTCGCGGCCGGACGAGGCGCTGCTTGAACAGTTCACCGCCTCCACTGACAGCCCTGCGGGCCAGCATGCCCCCAGCGTCGGCCTGGGCGTGCTGGCGGCGCTGCTGCCGGCATTGCTGATGTTGGTCCACGCGGTGGCCGAAATGCTGCTGCCCAAGGACTCCAGCGTGACGCACGTGGCCGCCTTCCTGGGCAACCCCGTCGTCGCCATGCTGCTGGGCGTGCTGTTCGCGGCCGTGACGCTGGTCTTCATGCGCGGCGGCGACCCGGAAAAGCTGCGCGGCGCGCTGGGCCAGAGTTTGAAACCGATTGCCGGCATCATGCTCATCATCGCTGGCGGCGGCGCCTTCCAGCAGGTCCTGACGAACGCCAAGGTCGGCGACGCCATCGTGCACCTGACGCACCAGTTCGCCTTCCCGCCGCTGATCCTGGGCTGGCTGATCGCGATGCTGCTGTCGGTCTCCACCGGCTCGGCCACCGTCGGCATCGTGGGCGCGGCGGGGTTGTTGGCGCCACTTGCAGGCGCAGACCCCTCCCTGAATTTGCCGCTGCTTGCCCTGTCCATCGGCTGCGGTTCGCTGTTCTTCAACTACGCGAACCACGCCGGATTCTGGATGGTGAAGGAATCGTTCGGCATGACGATGGGCGAAGCCACCAAGACGATCTCGGTCGTGCAGTCGATCGTGTCGGTGGTGGGGTTGGTGATGGTGCTGCTGTTTAATTTGTTGCCGGCGCTGGGGTGAGGACGGCGGAGGGGGACCGCGCTGAGTGCGCGCCGCCCTCTCCTGAAAAGCGCTGCGGAGCGTTAGAAGAATGCCGAGGGAGAATCCGTATGGGGTTCCTGGCAGGCCCGCGCGGCCCGAGGCGACTCAGCGCTTGGACGCGGGCTCGCAGGGCGGGCTAGGCTCGGTGAAACGATCAAAGAATCCGTGGCGCGTCACCGTTCGCTCAATTTTTGCACCAGGCCCGATGCAGACGTCGATTCGTCTGAACGGCTTGGTGATTTCCAGCGAATCAGTGCTTTCACTGGGAAATGTCAGCAGCAGCCACAAGTCGGACTCTGGAAACATTGCCGTGTAGTGAGCCGACGTCTCGCCCGGGCTCATCCCGAATTTCGCCGTGTTGTGGTTGTCGTTGAAAAAAACACCGATTCGGTCCGTCGCCCGCTCGGAATAATGCAAGAGCACGATTGGCGAGAACGTGCCCCACAAGGCTATGCAGCTCCAAAGCACAGCTAAAAATCCGACGATACTTCCGAAGAACTTAAGTAGGAAACGCATCACGTCCCTTTGCAGATTGTCGGAGCGCGTAGAACAACACCGCGTCGAGCAACGGACAATCAGAAGAATCAGGAAAGCATGAGGTTGGCGGCGCTGGGCTCGAAGGAGTCCATCACTGCGCTCTTTCCATAATGACCGGGCCGCCTGCCCACGAACAGCGTTCGCGATAGCTGCCGTAGACATCCCAGGGGTCCTTGTTAGGAATCAAGTCATCCGGTCCGGGGTAGCCGTTGCCTGGGTAACCAGGACCTACGTTTGCTGATACGACACGAACGCCGCCATCGGCTAGGAAGTGAACAAACATATGCCCCACCTTGTCGTAGCGGTCCACTGCCACGCGTCGTTCGTAGCTTTGTCCGCCACAATCTCGCCAGTTAGTGACATTCCAGTTCACCACCACCGTGAGATCGGGATGCCATTTCCGCGGCAGTGTCGCGCAGCAGACGACGCTGCCGCCGGTGCCCGCTTGATGTCCGCTGGCGCCATTGACCCAGAAATTCTGCACGCTCATGTGATCCGGCAAGTGATCGATTCCGGTCATGGACGTGCCCACGCTGTCCTGCTTGGTTTGCCGGCTGTCACAGCCGGTCAACGGGACCACTAGCAGTGCAAACGCCATGATGATGAGGGAGTAAATTCTCATGCCGACTCGTTGTTGGTTCAGACAACCGGAGGTTTGCGCTACTTTCTGGTTTCGATAATGTGGATGCGGTTCTGAGCAAACACGCCAGTGGAATCTGGAATCGGATGCGGCGCCGGTGAAAGGAAGCGAGTGTCGGTGGCGTGAAGGAAGACGACTGGATACCGACCGCTGGAATCGCCGGAAGGACTCGGAGCAGCTCGTTCATTTGGCGCGTTCCATCGCCGTGGGCGTCTCCTGCGGCGGGCAACGTCCGCGATAGCTTCCATAGACATCCCAGGGGTCCTTGTTAGGTATCGAATCCTCTGGGCCCGGATAACCGTTACCTGGATAGCCTGGGCCGATATTCGCTGAAACGACACGAACGCCGCCATCGGCCAGGAAGTGAACGAACAAATGACCCACCTTCTCGTAGCGGTCCACCGCAACGCGCCGTTCGTAGCTTTCCCACTGGCAGTCTCGCCAGTTCGTGACATTCCAGTTCACCACCACCGTTAGATCGGGATGCCATGTCCGCGGCAGCATCGCGCAGCAGACCACACTTCCGCCCGTACCGGCTTGATGTCCGCTGGCGCCATTGACCCAGAAATTCTGCACGCTCACGTGATCCGGCAAGTGATCGATTCCGGTCATGGACGTGCCCACGTTGTCCTGCTTGGTTTGCCGGCCGTCACAACCAGTCAGCTGGACCACGAGCAAGGCGAATGCTAGAAAAACAAGAGGAAAAACTTTCATGCCGACGCGTTGTTGGGTCTGACCACAGGTGGATTGCGTTACCCCATGACGGGTGTTTCCGCGACCCACTTGTAGACGCCATGCTCAAGGTCGGTAAATAGGATTTCTATTATTTGTGCGACCGATCCGACCACGATCATGGTTGCCGGAAGTCACAGGCCGCAGTGTTCGCCGCGCGCCGTCAAATGTGCTGTCTCTCGGCGCAATCTGACGGTCGATTGTCATGGGCAAGAAAAAACCCGCATCGCCAGTTTGGATGCGGGTTTCGTGTACTACGCCAGATGAACCTGGTGGAGATTTTTGGTGCCGGTGAAAGGAATCGAACCCTCGACCTTCTCATTACAAGTGAGCTGCTCTACCAACTGAGCTACACCGGCGATGCGTGCCGGGGCACGCGCAGGGACTGCATTGTAATGAAAAAAATGCAGCCCCTCTCGTGGGGTCGTTATTTGACGATGGTCAGGCGCGGGCGCTTGGGTTCGTCGTCGTTGCCGTCGTCGTCGCCGGGGGCGGGATTGGCGTCCGAGCCCTCGGGGGCGGCGGGGTTGGGCGAGGCGCTTTGGGCGCCTGCCTCGGGCGGCTCGTAGGGCTGCACCTCGAAGCCCATGCCGGCGCCGGTTTCGCGCGCATAGATGGCGCTGACGGCGCCCACGGGGACGTAGACGTTTTCGGTCACGCCGCTGAAGCGGGCCTGGAATTCGATGAATTCATTGCCCAGCACCAGGCGGTTGGTGGCCAGCGTGCCCACGTTCAGCGTGATCTGGCCATCGCGCACGTGGGCGACGGGCACCATGGTGTGCTCGTCGACCTGCACGGTGATGTACGGCGTGTAGCCGTTATCGGTGCACCATTCGTGCAGTGCGCGGATCAGATACGGTTTGGTCGAAGTTTCACCCATTACACAGCCAGCCTTAACGACGCATCACTTTTTCCGAAGGCGTCAGCGCTTCGATGTAGGCCGGGCGCGAGAAGATGCGTTCGGCGTACTTTTGCAGCGGAGCCGCATTCTTGGGCAGCTCGATGCCGTAGTGGTCCAGGCGCCAGAGCAGCGGAGCGACGGCCACGTCGAGCATGGAGAATTCCTCGCCCAGCATGTACTTGTTCTTGAGCAGCATCGGGGCCAGCTGAGCCAGGCGGTCGCGGATGTTCTGGCGAGCGTTGGCGAGCTTCTTTTCGTCGGGCTTGGCGCTGCGGTCTTCCAGCGTCGAGACGTGAACGAACAGTTCCTTCTCGAAGTTGTAGAGGAACAGACGCGTGCGGGCGCGCATGACCGGGTCGGCGGGCATGAGCTGCGGGTGCGGGAAGCGCTCGTCGATGTACTCGTTGATGATGTTCGACTCGTACAGCACCAGGTCACGTTCGACCAGAATGGGCACTTGACCGTACGGGTTCATCACCGAGATGTCTTCGGGCTTGTTGTACAGGTCGATGTCGCGGATCTCGAAATCCATACCCTTTTCGAACAACACGAAGCGGCAGCGTTGCGAAAACGGACACGTGGTTCCGGAATAGAGCACCATCATGGCGGTAAGTCCTTTATTGAAAAACGAAAGGCCAGCGCCTAAATCTAGCAGGCGCTGGCCCCAATTGCCAGGCAGGATAGGCTTACAGCCCTATCCGCCTCTTCCGTCCCCGATAGACGGGGTGGCTGGGGAACCTGGCGGGGCGTTACGGTTAGCGCACGTGTTTCCAGTACGAGGCATTCAAGCGCCACGTAACAAAGAAGAACAGGAGCAGGAACAACATGACGCCGACGCCGATGCGGACGCGCAGTGTCTGGACGGGCTCGGCCATCCAGGACATGAATGCGGTCAGATCAGCGACGTCGTTGTCGTATGTTGCGATTTGGGCCGGGTTGGCGGCCTTGAATTTGGCATCGAAGGTGGCATGGCCGTGGTGATTGGCTAACGGCTCGGCCTTCACCGTGGCAAAACCCTGTGCATCGTACACCGTTGTGACGCGTTCCCAGGTTTTGGGGGCGCCTTGCTTGCCTTCGACCTCGTGCACGGCGACCGTGGTGAGCTCTCGCGGACCCTGTTCCTGCCAGAGGGCATGCGGCATGCCGACCGACGGGAAGACCAGGTTGTTCCAGCCCGTGGCGCGCGACGTGTCGCGGTAGAAGGTGCGCAGGTAGGTGTACAGATAGTCGGAACCCGAGGGGCCGGCGTTCACGGATTTGGCGCGGGCGATCACGGACAAGTCCGGGGGCGTCGTGCCGAACCAGGCCTTGGCGTCCTTCGGCGTCATGGCGACGTGCATCATGTCGCCGATCTTTTCGCCGGAGAACAGCAGGCTTTCCTTGATCTGTTCGTCGGTCAGGCCGATGTCCCGGAGCTTGTTGTAGCGCATCGAGGACGCGCTATGACAGTTCAGGCAGTAGTTGACGAACAGCTTGGCGCCGTTTTGCAGCGACGCCATGTCGTTGACGCGGTAAGGCGCCTTGTCTAGCGGATATCCGCCTCCGGCGGCAAAGGTAGCGGTACACGTGAGCATCAAGGCCACGGCACCAATCAGCTTCTTGATCATGGTTAGTCCGTTATTCTCGTTGGCTCAGTGGGCGTGGAACGTGACGCGGTCGGGCACTTGCTTGAAGGTGCCCAGGCGGCTCCATACCGGCATCAGGAAGAAGAAGGCCAGGTACAGCAGCGTGCCGATCTGCGACGTCAGGTTCAACGGCGGACTGGGCGGCTGCGTACCGATGTAGCCGAGCACCAGGAAGTTGACCATGAAGATGCCGTAGATCCACTTGTGCCACGTGGGGCGGTAGCGGATCGACTTGACCGGCGAATGATCGAGCCAGGGCAGGAAGAACAGGATGACGACCGTGCCGCCCATGGCCACCACGCCCCAGAACTTGGCGTCGATGGCGCGCAGCAGCACGGCGACGACGATCAGGATGCCGGGGACGGCGATGCGCATGAAGCCCTTCAGGTTGCTCTTGGCGAACAGCACGATGGCGCCCAGCACCGAAGCGCCCGCCAGCACCCACGTGAATTCATCCGTTGTGGCGCGCAGCATCGAGTAGAACGGCGTGAAGTACCAGACCGGCGCGATGTGCGGAGGCGTCTTCAGCGAGTCAGCGGGAATGAAGTTGTTGAACTCGAGGAAGTACCCGCCCATTTCCGGGGCGAAGAACACGATGGCCGCGAACACCAGCAGGAAGCCCGCCACGCCCACCAGGTCATGCACCGAGTAGAACGGATGGAACGGGATGCCGTCTTTCGGGCGGCCGTACTTGTCTTTCGGGCCCTGCTTGATCTCGATGCCGTCCGGGTTGTTCGAGCCGACTTCGTGCAGCGCCACCAGGTGAGCCGCGACCAGGCCGATCAGCACCAGCGGAATGGCGATGACGTGGAAGGCGAAGAAGCGGTTCAGCGTGGCATCGGACACGACGTAGTCGCCGCGGATCCAGATGGACAGTTCAGGGCCGATGAACGGAATGGCCGCGAACAGGTTCACGATCACCTGGGCGCCCCAGTACGACATCTGGCCCCAGGGCAGCAGGTAGCCGAAGAAGGCTTCCGCCATCAGACAGAGGAAGATCGCGACGCCGAAGATCCACACCAGTTCGCGGGGCTTGCGGTAGGAACCGTAAAGCAGGCCGCGCAGCATGTGCAGGTAGACGACGACGAAGAACATCGACGCGCCGGTCGAGTGCATGTAGCGCACCAGCCAGCCCCACGGGACCTCGCGCATGATGTATTCGACGGATTGGAACGCGCGCTCGGCGTCCGGCTTGTAGTGCATGACCAGGAAGATGCCGGTCACGATCTGCAGCACCAGCACCAGTAGCGCCAGCGAGCCAAAGAAATACCAGAAGTTGAAATTCTTGGGTGCGTAGTACTCGGACAGATGGGCTTTCCAGGTGGAGGTCACCGGAAAGCGCCGGTCCAGCCAGCCCAACAGGCCTGTCGTCTCGACGGTTTTCTCGCCAGCCATGTAACGGCTCCTTCTATACGTGGCGTATTGTTCTTACTTACGTAGATCGGGAAAAAAGCGCGACGCGAGCGTCAGGCCTTGTTGTCTTCATCGACGCCCACGATGATGCGGGTGTCGGTGAGGTACTGGTACGGCGGAACTTCGAGATTATCGGGAGCAGGCTTGTTCTTGAAGACCCGGCCAGCCAGGTCGAACGTGGAGCCGTGGCACGGACAGAGGAATCCGCCTTGCCAATCCGCGCCCAGACCGCCGCCGCCACCCGTTTCGAAATGCGCGGTGGGCGAGCAGCCCAGGTGGGTGCAGATGCCGACGCAGACGAAGATCTCGGGCTTGCGCGAGCGGGCTTCGTTTTCGGCATACGGAGGCGTGAAGCCGGGCCGCTTGGATTGCGGGTCGGCGAGCTGGGGATCCAGCTCTTTCAGTCCGGCCAGCTGCTCGGGCGAGCGATGCATGATCCAGACCGGTTTGCCGCGCCATTCGACCGTTTTCATGGAACCGACGGGAATGTCGCCGATATCCACTTCAACCGGCGCCCCTGCCGCGCGGGCTTTTTCGGAGGGGGAAAACGTGCTCACAAGCGGCACTGCCGTTGCGACACCTGCTACGCCGCCCACAGCACAGGCGGTGGTAACCCAGAAACGTCGCGAAGGATCAGGTGGCAGGTTGGGATCAACCGCACCGTCATCGTCATGCACCAGCGTATCCTGACTCATCTTCCTATCCTTGTTGATGCGCCCGCTCAACGAGTAGCATCACTTCTGCGGCATCGGGTTCGCGGGAATATGTAACAACATAGCAACCGCGTATTATAGGCCAGCCTACCCCAGGCGTATCACGAATGGAGCGGATTTATGAGCAAAACGACTGGTTTCGTCAAAGAGTTTCGAGATTTCGCGGTCAAGGGCAACGCGGTCGACTTAGCCGTTGGTGTGATCATCGGTGCGGCGTTCGGCAGGATTGTCGACTCGCTGGTCCGGGACATCATCATGCCGCTCGTCAATTTCATCCTTGGCGGATCGGTTGATTTCTCGAACAAATTCCTTGTCCTGTCGATGCCCGAAGGCTATGCCGGACCGATGACGTACGCGGATCTGACCAAGGCTGGCGCCAACGTGTTTGCGTGGGGCAACTTCGTCACCATCATCATCAATTTCGTCCTGCTGGCGCTTGTGATCTTCTGGATGGTCAAGGCCATCTACAAGGCTCGCAACAAGCAGGAGGAAGCGCCGGCGCCCGCCAAGACGCCGGAAGACGTGGCCCTGCTGCGCGAAATTCGCGATCTGCTCAAGCGGCCGTAAATAGCAAAGCGCCCCATCGGGGCGCTTTTGCTTTCAGCCGGGTTGGCGCCGGTATGCCGGTGTCAAGGGATTCAGGCCGGGTTGTCGATGTCCACGAATTCGACCTTGATGCCGAAACGCTCGGCCACGGCCTGTCCCAATGCCTGGACGCCGTAGCGTTCGGTGGCATGGTGGCCGGCCGCAATGAACCCTACGCCAGTTTCGCGCGCCAGGTGCACGGTGGATTCCGAGACTTCACCGGTGATGTACACGCTGGCGCCCGCGTCAACGGCGTCGCCCATCATGCCTTGGGCGCCGCCGGTGCACCATGCGACTGTCGTCAGGGGCTGGTCCGGGTCGCCCACGACGAGCGGCTGGCGGCCCAGGCGTTGGGCCACCTGGTCGCCCAGTTGGGCCAGCGTCTGCAGACCGGTGGCCTCGCCCAGCCAGATCAGCCCGTCCTGCCCGCAGGTCCGCGGCACGCCCTCGTCGCGTAGCGCCGGCGTCAGACCCAGCACGCGCGCCAGCTGCGCATTGTTGCCCAGCGTGGGATGCGCATCCAGCGGCAGGTGGTAGGCAAAGAGGTTCAGGTCGTTCTTGAGCGTCAGGGCCATGCGCGTGCGGCGGGTGCCGATGACGCGGCGGTCTTCGTTGCGCCACATCCAGCCGTGGTGCACCAGCACCGCATCGGCGCCGCGGTCGACCGCCGCGCGCAGCAATGCTTCGCTGGCCGTGACACCGGTGATAATGTGTCCGACCTCGGATCGGCCTTCCACCTGCATCCCATTGGGACAGTAGTCCTTGAAACGGGCCGCCTGCAGGGTGTCGTCCAGCCAGTTGGCCAGGACGCGGGAGTCCACTTTATTCATTGCTAGTCCTATCAGAAACATGCGCCGATATTGGCTGATCTTTGCTCAGGCCGCCACGGTCTGCCTGGCTATTCTATTCGTGGTGACGACGTTGCGGCCCGACCTGCTGCGGGTGAACGGGCCCGGCACGGTCCCGCCGGCCACCGCCGCGGCGGGACGCGCATCCGCGGACGATGTGGGTGCGGTGTCGTACGCAGACGGCGTGGCGAAGGCGGCCCCCTCGGTGGTGAATGTATTTACGACCAAACACGTGAACGTGCCGTTGATCCCGCTGCCCGATGATCCGGTGCTGCGCCAGCTGTTCGGGCAGGTGCCGGGCGTGAGCCGGCGCGAGGCGTCGACCAGCCTGGGCTCGGGTGTGATCGTGAATGCCGACGGCTACGTGCTGACCAACTATCACGTGGTGCAGGCCGCGGACGCCATCGAGGTGGCGCTGCGCGACGGGCGGCGCGACACCGCCAAGGTGGTGGGCGCGGATCCGGACACGGACCTTGCGGTGCTCAAGCTGTCCAAGCTGCGTGACTTGCCCGCCGCAACGCTGGCGCCCGACAAGGGCTTGCGCGTGGGCGACGTGGTGCTGGCGATCGGCAATCCGTTTGGGGTGGGCCAGACCACTACTCAGGGCATCGTGTCGGCGCTGGGCCGCAATGGCCTGGGGCTGAACACCTACGAGAACTTCATCCAGACCGATGCGGCGATCAATCCGGGCAATTCGGGCGGCGCGCTGGTCGATGCCTACGGCAATCTGGTGGGCATCAACACCGCCATCTATTCGGAATCCGGCGGGTCGATGGGCATCGGCTTTGCGACGCCGATCGAGATTGCGCGCAAGGTCATGGACGACATCGTCAAGACGGGGACGGTCAAGCGTGGTTGGCTGGGCGTGGAGCCGCAGGACATGACGCCGGAACTGGCGCGGGCCTTCGAGCTGCCGCGCGACGCGGCGGGCGTGATCATTGCCGGGGTCATGCGCGACGGCCCGGCCGCGCGCGGCGGCCTGCGCGTGGGGGATATCGTCCAGTCGGTCAACGGCAAGCGGGTAGCGGATACGGTTGGCCTGCTGTCGGAGATTGCGCAGGTGCCACCGGGCCAGCGGGCAACGCTGGGCATCTTGCGCAGCGGCAAACCGGCGGACCTGGCGGTCGTGGTGGGGACGCGGCCGGGCAAGCCGCGCTAAGCGCATTTGCGCGCGGCCATTCGGGCGGCCCCGGTGTCTGGTTTGTCTGAGAGTTCGCGCACCAGCGCCAGGATCAGCCGCTTGGTGCTGTCGGGTTGCGCCGCCAGCCGTGCGCAGATTTCGGCACAGTAGCCGTCGATGTCGTTGGCGGCGGCCTCCTGCAACGGGGGCGAATTGGCGGGCACCACACCATCCGTCAGCCAAGGCACGCTGGTGCCCAGGGCCCGCGCCAGCCGCACCACCGTGTTGCGCGCCGGTGAATAGCGGTCTTCGCGGGTAAGGATGCGGTGGATGCAGGACTGCGGCACACCTGACAGGCGCGCAAGCTGGTTCTGGCTATGGATGCCGCGCCACCGCATGAGGGTGCGCAGTCTTTGTGAGAGCGACATGACTGCAATGTAGGACTGCAGTCATGGGCCGACAAGGTGAAACGGTCCGCTTTTATGCGGACCGTTCTGGTTTTCTTCTGCCTTGCCGGCTGGCCGGCTTCAGTGGCGTTCGGTCAGGGAATCGGCGGCGGCGTCGTCTGCCGCCGCACTCCCTTTTGGTGTGACCATCCGGGCGCAGATCAGCCCGACTTCATAGAGCAGGCACAGCGGCACCGCCAGCATGAACTGGCTGACCACGTCGGGCGGGGTGACGACGGCGGCGATGATGAAGGCGCCGACGACCACGTAGCCGCGCGCGGCCTTCAGCTTGGACAACTCGACCACGCCCATCTTCACCAGCAGCACCACGGCCACGGGGACTTCGAAGGTGATGCCGAACGCCATGAACATCGTCATGACGAAGCTCAGGTAGGCCTCGATGTCCGGCGCCGGGGTGATGGACTGCGGCGCGAACGTGGCGATGAAGTGGAACACCGTGCGGAACACCACGAAATAGCAAAACGCCATGCCCGCGATGAAGAGAAAGGTGCTGGAAACGATGAGCGGCAGCGCCAGGCGCTTCTCGTGCCGGTACAGCCCCGGGGCCACGAAAGCCCAAGCCTGATACAGCACCACGGGCAGCGCCACGATGAACGCGGCCATCATCGTGACCTTGACCGGCACCATGAAGGGCGTGATGACGCCGGTGGCGATCATGCGGGTGCCTTCGGGCAGCGAGGCCAGCATGGGGGCGGCCAGCACGTCATAGATGGCCGACGCGCCGGGATAGATGAAGAGCACGATGAACACGGCCACCACGGCGCCGACAGCGCGCAGCAGGCGGGTGCGCAGCTCGACCAGGTGGGAGATGAAGGTCTCTTGCTGGCCTTCTTCTTGGGTTGCGTCCTGGGTCACGACGAAGTTCCGGAGGGCGAGACGGGCTTGGCGGCGGGCGCGGCGACGTCAGCCGCGGGCGCGCTGGGCGCCGGGGCGGGTTGTTGAGGGGCGGCGGCCGGACGCGGTGCGGGCTCGGCGGCGGGCAGGTCCAGGTCCAGATTGTGGTTCTGGCTGGGCGGCGCGATGGTGCGCGCGGGCTCAGCGGGTGCGCCAGCGGCGGACGCGTCGGCAGTGGGCGATCCTGCGGCGGGCGAACCTGTGGCAGGCGAACCTGCGGCAGGCGCCCCTGCGGCAGGCGATTGCGCAGCGTCAGCCACTTGGACAGTCACCGGCGCCTGCGCAACGGCCGGCGTGGCCTTGCCGCTGGCTTCGCGGGCGACTTCGTCGAGTTCGGCGCGGAACTGCTGAACGGGTTCCTGCAGCGAGGCCCCGGTTTCGTTCAGCGATTGCTGCACGCCCTGGGCCGCGTCTTCCATTTCGGTCTTGAACTTGCGGAGTTCGTCGAGTTCGATTTCGCGCTGGATATCGGACTTGACGTCATTGACGTAACGCTGCGCGCGCCCGAGCAGGTGGCCGACGGTGCGGGCAACCTTGGGCAGGCGTTCGGGGCCGATGACGATCAGGGCGACGACGCCGATCACCATCAGTTCAGTGAGGCTGACATCAAACATTCGACGGCCGCTAGGGAATTGAAGCAATAAGGGCCGGCCCGTTCAGGGCTGGCCCGGAGGGAGACTGGCTGACGCTCAGGAGTTGGACTTTTCCTTGGCCTGCACGTCGATGGTGTCGCCGGCGACGCGCTGTTGCGTGACCGGTTCAGCGGGCTTGTCGCTGTTGGCTTCCTTCATGCCGTCCTTGAAGCCCTTGACCGCGCCGCCCAGATCGCCGCCGATGTTGCGCAGCTTCTTGGTGCCGAAAATGAGCGCAACGATGACGAGGACGACCAACCAATGCCAAATGCTGAAACTACCCATGATGATTCTCCGAATTACGCAGTGGGGGCCACGCGCCCTTTCCAGGGACGCGAGCCGCCGATGATGTGGAAATGCAGATGCGGGACTTCCTGGCCGCCTTCGACGCCAGAATTGATCATGATGCGAAATCCGCCATCAGGGCCCGGACGGCAACCGTTCTCGGCGGCAAGCCGCGGCGCCAACGACATCATTCTACCCAACCAATCTGCGTCCTCGCCCGTAATATCCTGCATGGATGTGACATGACGTCGGGGGATCAGCAGTAAATGTACCGGCGCGGCGGGATTGATATCGTGGAATGCAACAAAGTCCTGGTCCTCGTAGACCTTCTTGGACGGGATTTCGCCGGCGGCGATCTTGCAGAAAAGGCAGTTGTCGCTCATGGGTTGGGTTTCCGTGGTCAGTCCTTGGGGCGGCTTGCCTTTTCCACCAGGCCCGACAGGCCTTCGCGGCGGGCCAGCTCAGCCAGCACGTCTTCGGGCCGCAGGTTGAAATGCGTCAGCGCCACCAGGCAATGGAACCACAGATCGGCGGTCTCGCTGACGATGCGGTCGGGCACGCCGTCCTTGGCGGCCATGACCAGTTCCGTGGCTTCTTCCCCGATCTTCTTCAGGAAGGCATCCGGCCCCTTGGCCAGCAGCTTGGCCGTGTAGGAGGCGGAAGGATCGCCGCCGTTTTGCGGACGGCGGGTTTCCAGGGTGTCTGCAATGCGGGCCAGGATGTCGGCCGCGGACAGAGTCTGATCGGTCATTTGTAGATGAGTTCCGGGTCTTTGAGCACCGGATCCACCGTGACCCAGGACGCGTGATCGGTCTGGCCTTCCAGACGGCGGAAGAAGCAGCTGGCGCGGCCGGTATGGCAGGCGATGCCGCCTTCCTGGTGGACCTTCAGCAGCACCACGTCGCCGTCGCAATCCAGGCGCAGTTCGTGCACTTGCTGGACGTGGCCGGACTCTTCGCCCTTGCGCCACAGGCGCTGGCGCGAGCGTGACCAGTACACGGCGCGGCCGGTGGCGGCCGTTTCGGCCAGGGATTCGCGGTTCATCCACGCCACCATCATGATCTGGCCGTTGTCGGCGTCTTGGGCGATGGCGGGGATCAGGCCGTTTTCGTCGAAGACGACGTCGGCCAGCCAGGCGGGTTCGTTGCTCATAATCAGTCCAATCGTACGGCGATGCCTTGTTCGGCCATGAAGTGCTTGCACTCGCCGACGGTATGCTGGCCAAAATGGAAGATGCTGGCGGCCAGCACCGCGCTGGCGCGGCCGGTGGTGACGCCGTCGGCCAGATGCTGCAGGTTGCCCACGCCGCCCGAGGCGATGACGGGCACCGGCACGGCGTCCGAGACGGTGCGGGTCAGTTCGAGGTCAAAGCCGGACTTGGTGCCGTCGCGGTCCATGCTGGTCAGCAGGATTTCGCCGGCGCCATAGGCGGCCATGCGGCGCGCCCACGCCACGGCGTCCAGGCCGGTGGCCTTGCGGCCGCCGTGTGTGAAGACTTCCCAGCGCGCCGGTTCGCCGGGCGCGGACACGCGGCGGGCGTCGATGGCCACGACCACGCATTGCGAGCCGTGGTAGTCCGACGCGGCGCGAACCAGGTCGGGATTGGCCACCGCGGCGCTGTTGATGCTGATCTTGTCGGCGCCGGCGTTGAGCAGGCGCTGGATGTCGGACACCTGGCGCACGCCGCCGCCTACCGTCAGCGGAATGAAGACCTGCGACGCCACCTGCTCGATGATGGGCAGGATCAGGTCGCGGCCATCGCTGGTGGCGGTGATGTCCAGGAACGTGAGTTCGTCGGCGCCCTGCTCGTTGTAGCGGCGGGCGATCTCGACGGGGTCGCCCGCGTCGAGCAGGTTGACGAAGTTCACGCCCTTGACGACGCGGCCGGCCGTGACGTCAAGGCAGGGAATGATGCGGCGGGTCAGCGCGTTCTGCGCGGACGCGCCGGCCCCGGGGGTGTTGCTGGATATGGTCATTTTGCCAATTCGTCGGCGCGCGCCTGCGCGGCCTGGAAGTCGAGCGTGCCTTCGTAGATGCTGCGGCCCAGGATGGCGCCTTCGACGCCCTCTTCCTCGACGGCGCACAGCGCCTCGATGTCCTGGATGCCGGCGATGCCGCCCGAGGCGTACACGGGAATGCGCACGTGCTGGGCCAGGCGGACCGTGGCTTCGACGTTGACGCCCGACAACATGCCGTCGCGGCCGATGTCGGTGTAGATGATGGCTTCGCAGCCGTAGTCTTCGAACTTCTTGGCCAGATCCAGCACGTCGTGACGGGTGAGTTTGCTCCAGCCGTCGGTGGCGATCTTGCCGTCGCGGGCGTCCAGGCCGACGATGATCTGGCCGGGGAAGGCGCCGCAGGCGTCCTGCAGGAAGCCCGGGTTCTTGACCGCGGCGGTGCCGATGATGACGTACGAGATGCCGGCGTCGAGGTAGCGCTCGATGGTGTCGAGGTCGCGGATGCCGCCGCCGATCTGGACGGGAATGTCGTCGCCGACGGCGTCCAGGATCGCCTTGATCGGCGCTTCGTTCTTGGGCTTGCCGGCGACGGCGCCGTTCAGGTCGACCAGATGCAGGCGGCGGGCGCCCTGGTCCAGCCAGCGGGTGGCCATGGCGGCGGGGTCTTCGGAGAACACCGTTGCATCGTCCAGGTCACCCTGGCGCAGGCGAACGCAGCGCCCGTCTTTGAGGTCGATGGCGGGGATCAGCAGCATGGTTGGCAGCGAGTAAGAAAGTGGGGTTGAACGGGCTGGCGCACGCGGCTCAAGGCCTAGGGCTGCCAGTCTACAAAATTGCGATACAGGCGCAAACCGTGCTCGGCGCTTTTTTCGGGGTGGAACTGCACCGCGAAAATGTTAGCTGCCGCCACCGCGCAGGTAAAGGCGACGCCATAATCGGTTTCACCAACCGTCAGGCCCGGATCGGCCGGATCGGCGTAATAACTGTGGACGAAATAGAAGTGCGAGTCGTCCGGAATGCCGTCCCAGATCGGGTGAGAGCGGGTGTGACGGACTTTGTTCCAGCCCATGTGCGGGACCTTCAGGCGCTCGGGACGGGTGTCCACGAGACCTGCCGCGCCCGTGTCGGCCAGGCACGCCTCGTCGTCGGCGGGGATCAGGTCGGCAAAGCCGGGGCCGGAAAAGCGGCGCACGACGCCCGGGAACAGTCCCAGGCAGGCGGTGCCGCCCTCTTCGCTGGATTCGAACAGCATCTGTTCGCCGACGCAGACGCCCAGCAGGGGCTTTTCGCGGGCGGCACGCACGACGGCGTCGCGCAGGCCGGATTCGTTCAGGGTGCGCATGCAGTCCGCCATGGCGCCCTGGCCCGGGAAGACCACGCGGTCGGCGGCAGCGATTTCCTGGGGCTGGTTGCAGATGCGGATGTCGGCGTCAGGCGCGGCGTATTTCAGGGCGCGTGCGACGGAATGGAAATTGCCCATTCCATAGTCGACGATGGCGATAGTGGTCACTTCTGTCTGCCTGGTGCGGTGCGAAAGTGGATTGCGTACGTTACAGCAGTGCCTTACAGCACGCCCTTGGTGGACGGCACGACGTCGCCCATGCGGGGGTCGACTTCGAGGGCCATGCGCAGCGCGCGGCCACAGGCCTTGAACACGGTTTCCGCCTGGTGGTGCGAGTTGAAGCCGCGCAGGTTGTCGATGTGCATCGTGATCAGCGCGTGATTGACCAGGCCCTGGAAGAATTCGCGCGTGAGGTCCACGTCGAAGCTGCCGATGTGCGAGCGGGTGAAGGGGATGTGGTATTCCAGGCCGGGACGGCCGGAAAAGTCGACCACGACGCGCGACAGGGCTTCGTCCAGCGGCACGTAGGCATGCCCGTAGCGGCGCAGACCGGCCTTGGTGCCCGCCGCCTTGGCGATGGCCATGCCCAGCGTGATGCCCACGTCTTCCACCGTGTGATGCGCGTCGATGTGCAGGTCGCCCTCGGCCTTGATGTCCAGGTCGATCAGGCCGTGACGCGCGATCTGGTCCAGCATGTGGTCCAGGAAGGGCACGCCCGTGTCGATCGTCTGCTTGCCGGTGCCGTCGAGGTTGATGGCCACGCGGATGCGGGTTTCGTTGGTGTTGCGGGTGATTTCTGCGGTACGCATGTTAAGCACTCAAGATCTCTTGCAGGGCAGCCAGCAAGGCGGCGTTCTCGGCCGGGGCGCCCACCGAGATGCGCAGGCAGTTGGCCAGCAGCGGATGGGCATTGGAGAAGTTGCGAATCAATATTTTGCGCGTTTTCAGGGCAAGATGCACGGCGTTGCCATCGAGCTTGCCGGAAAAGCGGGCGAGTATGAAGTTGGCGGCGGAAGGGAATACCCTGACGCCGGGCAGTTGCGCCAGTGCCGCGGCCAGCGGTTCGCGGTCCGCGCGCAGCCGGGCGGCCTGCTCGTCCAGCACGGCCTTGTGGCGCAGCACGGCCAGCAGCGTTGCCTGGGTCAGCACGTTCAGGTTGTACGGCGGACGCACCTTGTTCAACTCGGCGATCCACGCGGGATGCCCGGCCAGGTAGCCGAAACGCAGGCCGGCCAGGCCGATCTTGGACACCGTGCGCATGACGACGACGTTGGGCGCATCCAGCACCTGCGGCATCCAGGTGTAGTCCGCGAACGGCTGGTAGGCCTCGTCGATCACCACCAGTCCCGGCGCGGCCTGGATGATGGCGTTGACGTCTTCCGGCGACCACAGGCCGCCGGTGGGGTTGTTGGGGGTGGCCAGGAACACGAGCTTGGGCTGGTGTTCGCGGATGGCGGCCAGCATGGCCGGCAGGTCCAAGGCCAGGTCCGCGGTCAGCGGCACGCCCACGAAGCGCGCGTGATCGAAGCGGGCCGCCATGTCGAAATACACGAACGACGGCCAGGGCGACAGCACCGCGTCGCCCGGGTTGCAGCACGCCTGCACCATCAGGTGGATGAGTTCGTCCGAGCCGTTGCCGAACAGCACGTCCGCGGCGTCCGGTACGCCAAAGGCCGTCTTGACGGCGGCCTCGAGCGCGGACAGGTCGGCGGACGGATAACGGTTCAGGGGCAGATCGCGAACAGCGCGCGCGATGTCGTCGCGCACGGCCTCGGGCAGCTCGTACGGGCACTCCATGGCGTCCAGCTTGATGCAGCCTTCGGCATGGGCGACCGGGTACGCCGCCAACTCGCGGATGTCGGCGCGGACGGTGCCTTCGATGCGGCCGGCGACGTCCGCCGGTCCCGCGCTCATGGCTTGTCGATCCGGTACTGGGCGCTGGCGGCGTGCGCCTGCAGGCCCTCGCCCAGCGCCAGTTCGGCGGCAATACGGCCCAGCGTCTGCGCGCCGGCGTGCGAGACCTGGATCAGGCTGGAACGCTTCTGGAAGTCATAGACCCCCAGCGGCGACGAGAAGCGCGCCGTGCGCGAGGTGGGCAGCACGTGGTTCGGGCCGGCGCAATAGTCGCCCAGCGCTTCCGAGCTGAAACGGCCCATGAAGATGGCGCCGGCGTGGCGGATGCGGGCGGTCCAGACCTCGGGCTGCTCGGTGGAGATTTCGAGGTGCTCGGGGGCGATGTCGTTGGCGATCTGGCAGGCTTCTTCCAGGTCGCGCACCAGGATCAGCGCGCCGCGGTTGGCCAGGCTGACGCGCAGGATGTCGGCGCGCGGCATGGTGGGCAGCAGGCGGGCGATGGACGCTTCGACTTCTTCGATGAAGGCGGCGTCGGGGCAAAGCAGGATGGACTGGGCCAGTTCGTCGTGCTCGGCCTGCGAGAACAGGTCCATGGCGATCCAGTCGGCCGGCGTCTTGCCGTCGCAGATGACCAGGATTTCGCTGGGGCCGGCGATCATGTCGATGCCGACGACGCCGAACACGCGGCGCTTGGCGGCCGCGACGTAGGCGTTGCCCGGGCCGACGATCTTGTCCACGGCCGGCACGGTATCGGTGCCATAGGCCAGCGCGCCCACGGCCTGCGCGCCGCCGATGGCGAACACGCGGTCCACGCCGCTGATGGCGGCCGCGGCCAGCACGATGGGATTGCGCACGCCGTCAGGCGTGGGCGTGACCATGACCAGTTCCTGCACGCCCGCGACCTTGGCCGGGATGGCGTTCATCAGCACCGACGACGGATAGGCCGCCTTGCCGCCGGGCACGTACAGGCCCACGCGGTCCAGCGGGGTGACCTGCTGGCCCAGCAGCGTGCCGTCGGCTTCGGTGTAGGTCCAGGTCTCGGCGCGCTGGCGCTCGTGGTAGGCGCGCACGCGGTCGGCGGCGGCTTCCAGCGCATTGCGCTGGGCGGCCGGCAACGCGGCCAGGGCCGCATGCCAATCGGCCTTGGGGATCTCCAGCGTATGGACCGCCGCGTCCGGCATGCGGTCGAACCGCTGCGTGTATTCCACCAGCGCGGCGTCGCCGCGGGTGCGCACGTCGGCCAGGATGCTGGCGGCGGCGCGGTCGATGGATTCGTCCTCGGTGGCCTCGAAGGCCAGCAGCGTGGACAGGGCGGTTTTGAAACCGGGATCGCGGGAGTCGAGACGATTGATCAGGGCCATGGCGTCATGGAGCAAAGCAGGAAACGGTATCGGGTATCGCCCGCCGCGCCGGGCGCGGCGGGCGGTCGGGAATCAGACGTTGCGGGAGGCGGCTCTTGCGAAGGCGTCCAGCAGCGGTTGCAGGCGGTCGCCGCGGGTCTTCAGTGCAGCCTGGTTGACGATCAGGCGCGACGATATCGGCATGACGTCTTCCACGGCAACCAGGTCGTTGGCGCGCAGCGTGCCGCCGGTGGACACCAGGTCGACGATGCAGTCGGCCAGGCCGACCAGCGGCGCGAGTTCCATCGAACCATACAGCTTGATGATGTCGACGTACACACCCTTGGCCGCGAAGTGTTCACGGGCTGATTGCACGTACTTGGTGGCCACGCGCAGGCGCGCGCCCTGGTGGACGGCGGCCTCGTAGTCGAAGCCGTTGCGCACGGCCACGGCCAGGCGGCACTTGGCGATGTTCAGGTCGATCGGCTGGTACAGGCCGCCGGGTTGTTCCTTGGCGTGCTCGATCAGCACGTCCTTGCCCGCGATGCCCAGGTCGGCCGCGCCGTACTGCACGTACGTGGGCACGTCGGAAGCGCGCACGATGATAAGGCGCAGGCCGGGATCGCTGGTGGGCAGGATGAGCTTGCGCGAGCTTTCCGGGTTTTCCGGAACGTCGATGCCGGCTTCCGCCAGCAGCGGCATGGTTTCTTCGAAGATGCGGCCCTTGGACAGCGCCAGGGTCAGGGGGGTGACGGAGGCATTGCTCATTGAGCCTGTTCCTTGCCGGTAACTCGTTGGATATTCGCGCCCAGGGCGCGCAGTTTCACTTCCATCTGGTCGTAGCCGCGATCCAGGTGGTAGATGCGGTCGACCAGCGTGTCGCCGTCGGCGGCCAGGCCGGCGATGACGAGGCTGGCCGAGGCGCGCAGGTCGGTCGCCATGACGGTGGCGCCCGACAGGCGCGGCACGCCGCGCACGATGGCGGTGTGGCCGTCGATGTCGATCTGGGCGCCCATGCGGCGCAGTTCCTGCACGTGCATGAAGCGGTTTTCGAAGATGGTCTCGACGATGACCGACGTGCCGTCGGCCACGGCGTTCAGCGCCATCAGTTGGGCCTGCATGTCGGTGGCAAAGCCCGGATACTCGTGCGTGCGAAAGCCCACGGCCTTGGGACGCTTGTCCATGGCGCCGCGGATCCAGTCCGGGCCGGTTTCGATGGTCAGGCCCGCTTCGATCAGCTTGTCCAGCGTCGCGCCCAGGATGCCGGCATCGGCGTTCTTGAGCAGGATGTCGCCGCCGGCCGCGCCCACCGCGCACAGGAAGGTGCCGGCTTCGATGCGGTCGGAGATGACGCGATGCTCGGCGCCGTGCAGGCGGTCGACGCCGTCGATCACGATGCGGTCGGTGCCGTGGCCCTGGATGCGGGCGCCCATCTTGATGAGCAGTTCGGCCAGGTCCACGACTTCGGGTTCGCGCGCGGCGTTTTCCAGCACGGTGCGGCCTTCGGCCAGCACGGCGGCCATCAGCAGGTTTTCCGTGCCGGTGACCGTGACCATGTCGGTGCGGATGGAGGCGCCCTTCAGGCGCTTGGCGCGCGCCACGACGAAGCCGTGCTCGATGCTGATTTCCGCGCCCAGTGCGGCCAGGCCCTTGATGTGCTGGTCGACCGGACGCTGGCCGATGGTGCAGCCGCCCGGCAGGCTGACGCGTGCCTCGCCAAAGCGCGCGACCAGCGGACCCAGCACCAGGATCGAGGCGCGCATCGTCTTGACCAGGTCGTACGGCGCTTCCAGGCTGTCGACGTTGCCGGCCTGCAGCGTGACCACGCCGTCTTCGGCGCGCTCGGCGCGCACGCCCATCTGGGCCAGAAGGCGCAGCATGGTGCCGGTGTCGTTCAGGCGCGGCACGTTGGACAGGACCAGCGTGTCGGCGGTCAGCAGACCCGCGCACAGGATCGGCAGGGCCGAATTCTTGGCGCCGGAAATCGAGATCTCGCCGTGCAGCCGCGCGCCGCCGGTGATGCGTAGCTTGTCCATCATTCGCCCGCTTTGTTGTATTCGGCGGGGGTCAGGGTGCGCAGCGACAGCGCATGGATCTCGGCCTTCATGCGGTCGCCCAGCGCGGCGTAGACGAGCTGGTGACGCTGGATCAGACGCTTGCCTTCGAAGGCATTGCTGACGATGACGGCATCAAAGTGCGACCCGTCGCCCTGCACGTCGAGATGTTCACAGGGCAGGCCATCAGCGATGTATTGGCGGACTTGCGCGGGAGTGGGAAGCATGGACGTCAGTTCCTGAGTTTGTAGCCGCTGGACAGGAGCCGCAGCGCGTAAGTCGAGAGCGCGAGGAACACCGCCGTCACCACCGCCAGGCTGTGCCAGGGCGAGACGTCCGACACCGAGAAGAATCCGTAACGGAATCCGTCGATGGTGTAGAAGATGGGGTTCCAGTGCGAGACGCTTTGCCAGAACGGCGGCAGCGTGTGGATGGAATAGAACACGCCGGACAGGAAGGTCGCCGGCATGATCAGGAAGTTCTGGAAGGCCGCGAGCTGGTCGAATTTCTCGGACCACAGGCCCGCGATCAGCCCAAGCGTGCCCATGATGCCGCACGCCAGCACGGCAAACACCAGCACCCACAGCGGATGCGCGGGCGCCAGCGGCACGAAGAACAGCGCCACGGCCCAGACGCACAGGCCGACCGCGAGACCGCGCGCGATGGCGGCCAACACGTAGGCGCCGAAGATGTCCCGGTGCGACAGCGGCGGCAGCAGCATGAAGACCAGGTTGCCGGTGATGCGGCTTTGGATGAGCGACGAGGACGGGTTGGCGAACGCGTTCTGCAGCATGCTCATCATCATGAGCCCGGGGATCAGGAACGACGTGTAGGGCACGGTGCCGTACACCGTCACGCGCCCTTCCAGCACGTGCGCGAACACCAGCAGGTACAGCAGCGCCGTGATGACGGGCGCGGCGATGGTCTGGAAGCTGACCTTCCAGAAGCGCAGCAATTCCTTGCGCAGCAGCGTGGGAAAACCGGATCCCGCGTCCAGGCGGGGCTGCACCAGCGGCTGGCCGGCAGACGTGGCGGGCTGGGTCATGATGAGATCTCTTCGGGTTGCAGGGCGCGCGCGCCAGGCTCGTCGTCCTGGTGCATGATGCGCACGAAGGCGTCTTCCAGGTCCACGCCGCCCACGCGAGCCAGGAGAGCCTGCGTGGTATCCAGCGCCACGATGCGTCCGCCCTTGAGCATCGCGATGCGATTGCACAGCGCCTCGGCTTCTTCCAGGTAGTGCGTGGTCAGCATGATGGTGTGGCCGGCTTTGTTCAGCCGCGAGATGAATTCCCACAGCGTGCGGCGCAGGTCCACGTCCACGCCCGCGGTCGGCTCGTCCAGCACGATGACCGGCGGCCGGTGCACCAGCGCCTGCGCCACCAGCACGCGGCGCTTCATGCCGCCGGACAGCGCACGCATGTTGGAATTGGCCTTGTCGGCCAGGCCCAGGTTGAACAGGATTTCGTCGATCCAGTCGTCGTTCTTGCGCAGGCCGAAATAGCCGGACTGGATGCGCAGCGTCTCGCGCACGGTAAAGAACGGGTCATAGACCAATTCCTGAGGCACGACGCCAAGCGCCCGCCGCGCCGACTTGTAGTCGGCCACGACGTCGTATCCACAGACGGTGGCGCGGCCCGAGGTGGCATGCGCCAGGCCCGCCAGGATGGAAATAAGCGTGGTCTTGCCCGCGCCGTTGGGGCCGAGCAGGCCGAAGAATTCGCCGTGCTCGATATTCAGGCTGACGTTGTCCAGCGCCTGAAAGCCCGGACGGGGCGTGCGCCCGAGCAGCTTCTGCCAGCCGCGCTGGCGCGGCGAGTAGATCTTGGAGACGTTTTCTAGGCTGACGGCGGACATGACGGGGGGAGATGGCCCGAAAAGAGCGAATTGACCATTATATAAGCGCGATGTGGCGGGAACCGGGGATGGCCCCGGCGGCGTTGGGGGCGGCGCGATGTTGCGTCCCCAAAACAATCGGCCCGGCGGACCCCCGAGGGGGCGCGCCGGGCCGAAGCAAGCCTGAGCGGAGCTTTACTTGTTGCGCTGGTTCAGCGCCTGGATCAGGCCGTCGATGCCGTTCTGATTGATCTGCTGGGCGAACTGGTTGCGGTAGTTCTCGATCAGCCAGATGCCTTCGACGTTCATGTCGTAGATCTTCCAGCCCTGCGGCGTCTTTTCCAGGCGGTAGTCAACGCCCACCGGTTGGCTGTTGGACTGGCTGATCAGCGTGCGTACGACCACGTCGTCGGCCTTGGGATCGCCGCGGAACGGCAGGCCGGTGATGGTGGTGCTGGACGTGACGCGGGTCAGCGCGCCGCTGTACGTGCGGATCAGCGTGCCGCGGAAGGCTTCGGCCAGCGCGGTTTTCTGCTGCTCGGAGGCCTGGCGCCAGTAGCGGCCGGCGGCCAGGCGCGTGGTCTTCTGGAAGTTGACGTACGGCAGGATGTGCTGGTCGACGACTTCGTTGATGCGGGCAGTGTTGCCGGCCCGCAGCGCGCCGTCGGACTTCAGGACATCGAGGGCCTCGTTGGCGGCGGTCAAGACGAACTGCTCGGGCGGCCCGTTGGGGTCCGGCTTGGCGTGCGCGGCCGTGGCGGCCGCCAGGCCGACGAGGCCCGTGAACACCAGGCGCTGCAACAGGGAGGGAATGGAAAATCGCATCAAATCTCCTTCAGATACCGAAAGCGCAAGGCCTCAGCTTACTTGTTCGCGGGTTGCGGCGCAGGCACGGGGGCCGGCGCGGGCGCGGCGGGGGTGTCGTCGTCGCCGTCGTCTTCGTAGTTGGGCAGCGAGCCTTCTTCATCGACGCGATGGCCCAGCACCATGGCGGCGCGGCGTTGCAGGAAGGCGTCGCGCACGAAGCTGTACGGGTCGAGCGCCACACGGTCGATGGTGTCGGTGGTGTCGAGCAGGTTGGCGCGCGTATCGACGACGCGCAGGCCCCACAGCGAATTGCGCAGGCGGATGTTGTCGATCGAGTCCACGCCCATGTAGCCGTAGGTCGTGCCGTAGAAGTCGCCCGCCAGCCCGATGCCATCGCGCACGCTGGAGGCGCCGAAGAACGGCAGCACCAGGTACGGGCCTTGGCTGAAGCCCCAGACGCCCAGTGTGGTGCCGAAGTCGTTCGGGATCTTGCGCGCACCATTGGCCGAGGCGACGTCGAAGCAGCCGCCCACGCCCATGGTCGTGTTGAACAGGAAGCGGCCCAGCGTGTTGACGAAGTCGTGGCCGCGGCCCTGCAGGAAGCTGTTGGTGCCGGACCAGAGGTCGCCGACGTTGCTGAAGATGTTGTGGATGCAACTGCGCACCGGCTGCGGCGTCACGAACGTGTAGGCCTGCGCAACGGGCTTGAACACCGCGCGGTCGACCGTGTCGTTGAACTGGTAGACGCCGCGGTTGAAGCCTTCCCAGGGGTCGCGCGGATCCGGATTCTTGGGGGCGGCGCAACCAGCCATCAGCGCGCCCGCGGCGGCGACGGTGGCAATTCGGGAAATAGCTTTCTTATTCATGATCCGGATATCCCTATCAACAATTCTTTTGTTATCGCGACGGCGAGACGCAGCGTTGTAACGGCTTGATCGCGCCGCGCCTTTAATCTTGCGCCTTCGGGGCAGATTCCGGCGCGGCGGTCGTGCCTTGCTTTTCCGCCGACCCGTACAGGAACTGGCTGATCAGTTGCTCCAGGACCACGGCGCTTTGTGTATAGCGGATTTTTCCGCCGTCGGTAAAGTTATCTTCCTCGCTGCCGGCGGTCAGGCCCAGGTATTGCTCGCCCAAGAGGCCGGAGGTCAGGATGGCCGCCGACGAGTCCTTGGGGAACTGGTAGGCCGTTTCCAGATCGACCGAGACGATCGCCTGGAACGTCTTGTCGTCGAAGGAAATGCCCGTGACCCGGCCCACCACCACGCCCGCGCTCTTGACCGGCGCGCGCACCTTGAGGCCGCCTACGTTATCGAAGTTGGCGGTCACGGTATAGGTCGGGGCAAAGGAAAACGTGCTCAAGTTGCCGGCGCGCAACGCCAGGAACCCAAGCGCGATCGCGCCCAGCAATACAAACAGGCCTACCCAGAAGTCGGTTTTTTCGCGTGACATGATCGATCCGTATCAATTTCCAAACATCAAGGCGGTGAGCAGGAAGTCCAGCCCGAGAACCGCCAGGGAGCCCACGACCACGGTGCGCGTGGTGGCGCGGGCAACGCCTTCGGGGGTGGGCTTGGCCTGCCAGCCTTCATAAAGCGCCACCAGCGTCACCGTGACGCCGAAGACGACGCTCTTGATGGCGCCGTTGGCGACGTCTTTCCATACATCGACGCCGCTCTGCATCTGCGACCAGAAGGCGCCCGCGTCCACGCCGATGAGCAGCACGCCCACGACCCAGCCGCCCAGGATGCCCACCATGGAGAACACCGCCGCCAGGATGGGCATCGCGATGATGCCGCCCCACAGGCGCGGCACCAGCACGCGGCGGATCGGGTCGACGGCCATGACTTCCATGGCCGACAGTTGTTCGCCCGCTTTCATGAGGCCGATCTCGGCGGTGAGCGAGGTGCCGGCGCGGCCCGCGAACAGCAGCGCGGTGACCACGGGACCCAGCTCGCGCACCAGCGACAGGGCCACCAGCAGGCCCAGGGCCTCTTCGGAGCCGTAGCGGTTCAGCGTGTAATAACCCTGCAGGCCCAGCACGAAGCCCACGAACATGCCGGAAACGGCAATGATCAGCAGCGAATAATTGCCGATGAAGTGGACCTGCTGCGACACCAGGCGCGGCCGCGACAGCGCGATGCCGCTGCGCGCCAGCATGGCGCCGAAGAAACGGGTGAAGTAGCCAATGGCGGCGACTCGGGAGCGCACCCAGTGGCCGAGTATGGCGATAGCGTTATTGGAAGCGCTCATGCTTTGCGCCCTTTCTGTTGCGACAGCCACTTCTGGAAGGCGGGCGTTTCGGGATACTGGAACGCGACCGGACCGTCCGGCTGGCCTTTGAGGAATTGCTGCACGTACGGGTCCGGCGAGGCGGCCAGCATCTGCGGCGTGCCGGCGGCGGCCAACTGGCCGCGGCCCACCAGGTAGACCTGGTCCGCGATGGCAAAGGATTCCTGCACGTCGTGGGTGATCAGCACCGAGGCGCAGCCCAGCCGGTCGGCAAGGCTGCGGATCAGGCGGGCGGTGATGCCCAGCGAGATCGGGTCCAGCCCCGCAAAGGGTTCGTCGTACAGGATGAGTTCCGGCTCCAGGACCACGGCGCGGGCCAGCGCCACGCGCCGGGCCATGCCGCCGGAGATTTCGGAGACCTTCAGGTGCGCGGCGGCGCGCAGCCCGACGGCATCCAGCTTGTCGAGCACGCGGTCGGTGACCTCGGCCTCGCTGATGCGGGTGTGTTCGCGCAGCGGAAACGCCACGTTTTCGAAGACGTTCAGGTCGGTGAACAGCGCGCCCTGCTGGAACAGCACCCCCATGCGCTTGCGCAGGGACTGCACTTCGGTGCGGGAGGCGGCGCCGATATCCTGGCCAAATGCCAGCACGCGGCCCTGCTGGGCGGTGATCTGGCCGGTGGCCGCACGCAGCAGCGTGGTCTTGCCGGAGCCGGAGCCGCCCATGACTGCCACCACCTGGCCCGCCCGGACGTCCATGGAAATATCGCGCAAGACGGTGAAATCACCGTAGCCAAGCGCCACACCTTCCAGGCGCAGGGCGAATTCCGGGGTGCTGCTGGTTTGAGCGGGCATGGGCAACGAAAGGGAGTTTCGGCGGCGGAGCTTGCCCTGCTGTCCTGTCGACACGCGGGACCGAAGACCTGGCCGGCGCGGGCAAGACAGGCTGCGTCGGGAAGCGCCCTGTTACTCAGATGCCGGGGCAAGCGTAAGCGTTCGCTCCCGGCGGCGAGGCGCCATTGTAGCCCGACGCTGTGCAATCACAATTGGAGTGGCCGCCCGTGGAACAGTGTTTTCGGCTTCAGGAACAATTCGGCCGTCCCCGATTCGGTGCTGATCGGCGTTTGCCATTGCTCCATGGGTGTCTGACACCCCTGAGGCACTGGTTCAGCACACACGCCGTCTACCCGGGTGTCAGACACCCATTCCGGGCCGACCGCCTTGGGAGTCTGACACCCTTGAGGCACTGGCCCAGCACACACGCCTTCTACCCGGGTGTCAGACACCCATTCCCGGGCCAAGCCGCCGCCAGCGCTCAGCGCCGCGTCTGCGCGGCCGCCGTTTCCCGGGCCAGGCGCTGAATCAATTCGGCCGTCGACTCCCGCCGCGCCAGCGGCGCGCCCTGGCCGGCCCACAGGGACAGGACATTGATATTGCCGCTCTTGCCGCCTGCCGTGCGCATGGGCCGCGTCAGCGCGTTCTGCAGCGGATACGGCAGGATGTCGCCGGCGATGGCGTCCACATCCCGCATGAAGGCATTGGCGATGCCGCGGGCCGGGCGGCCGGAGAAGCCGCGGGTGATCCGGGACTGTTCGGCGCGCGAGGCGGACACGACCGCCTTGTAGGCGTCGCTGATGCCGGATTCTTCCGTGGTGAGGAAAGCCGTCCCCATTTGCGCGAAGTCGGCGCCCAGGGCCAAGGCGGCCGCGATGCCCCGCCCGTCCATGATGCCACCGGATGCGATGACCGGAACCGAGACGGCGTCCGCCACCTGCGGGACCAGCGCCATGGTGCCGATCAGGGATGCCTCAAAGGCGTCCAGGAAAGTGCCACGGTGGCCGCCCGCCTCTGCGCCCTGCGCCACGATGGCGTCGACGCCGTCCAGCTCCAGCGCCTGCGCCTCGCGGACTGTCGTGGCCGTGCCCACCGTCAGAATGCCCAACTCGCGGCAGCGGGCCAGCGTTGCGGCCGGCAGGCGGCCGAAGGTGAAGCTGAGGACGGCGGGCCGGATGCGCAGCACGGCCTCGAGTTGCCCCGGCAGCGGATCGGCCTGCGGGCCGGGGGCCTCGGGTGCAGGCAGCCCCAGTTGCTCGTGGTAGCGCGCCATCAGGGCCAGCATCCGGCTCGCATCGCCCTGCATGGGCTCCTGCGTTACGGACGCGAACAGATTGATGGCAAACGGGCGATCCGTGCGGGCGCGGATCCCTTCGGCCGCCGCTTCGATCTGTTCGGGCGTCATGTAGGCCCCGCCGAGCGATCCCAGGGCGCCCGCCTTTGATGCCTCGGCCACCATGTCCACCGTGGTGGCGCCGCCCGCCATGGGCGCCTGGATGATGGGGTGGGTCAGCTTGAGCAGTTCAATCAAAGGGGTAGCCATGGGAAAACTCCTGGGAGGTTATTGAAGCTGGATGTTTCCAGCCTTGATGACGTGCGCCCACTTGTCGCTTTCGGTCTTGATGAAGGCGGCGAATTCCTCGGGCGTGCCGCCGCCGGCCTGGCTGCCGGTGTCGGCAATGGCCTTCTGCACATCCGGTTCCTTCAGGATGCGGTTGAACTCGGCGTTGAGCTTGGCGATGATCGGCGCGGGCGTGCCGGCAGGCGCCACGATGCCCTGCCAGTTGTAGGACTCGAAGCCCGGCAGGCCGGACTCGGCCATGGTGGGCACGTCGGGCAGCACGGCCAGGCGCTTGGCGGACGTGACGGCGATCGGGTGGATCTTGTTGCCCTGGATCGCGGGCAGCGCGGAATAGCCCATTTCGAACATCATCGCGATGTGGCCGCCCATGAGGTCGGTCGCGGCCAGGCTGCCGCCCTTGTAGGGCACGTGGACGATATCGATGTTGGCCTGTTCGCGGAACATCTCGCCCGACAGGTGGTGCGCGCCGCCCACGCCGGATGAGCCGAAGGTCAGCTTGCCGGGTTCCTTCTTGGCCAGCGCGATCAGGTCGGCCAGCGTCTTGACCGGCAGCTCGTTGTTTACGCTCAGGACCAGCGGGCTGTTCTCGATCAGGATGATCGGGGCCAGATCCTTCTGCGGGTTGTAGGGCATTTCCTTCATCAGCGACGGATTGACCGCCATCGGGGCCAGGTTGCCCGTGCCGATCGTGTAGCCGTCAGGCGCGGCCTTGGCGATGAGGTTCGTGCCGACCACGCCGCCGGCGCCCGCCTTGTTCTCGACGACAACGGGTTGCCCCAGCGATTCGCCCAGCTTGCGCGCCAACAGGCGCACGCGGGTGTCGGCAAAGCCGCCCGGCGCGTAGGGCACGATCATGGTCACGGGCTTGGCGGGCCACTCGCCGGTCTGGGCTTGGGCAGCGCCGCCAAAGGCGGCGGTGGCGGCCAGGGCGGCGATCAGGGGGCGTAGTGCTTTCATGCTGGGGACTCCTCTTTACCTGCTTTCTAATTGCTGTGTGGTTGGCCCGAAGGGCCGATGGCATTATGCCCAGCGCCATTGCCATCTGTCGTGACTTTTCCCAGCGCCCAGGCCGACGCCGCCAGCAGCCCCGCGCTGGCCGCCAGCACCTGCGGCAGGCCGGCGCCCCAGCGCGCCGCCCACGAGGCCAGCAACGGCCCCAGAATCTGTCCCGCCGCGAATGCCGCCGTCATGATGGCGGCAGCGCGCGGCGCCGCCGGGCCGGACAGGCGGCGCGCGGTCAGCATGCCCGCCTGCGTGATCACCATGAAGGTGCCGCCGACCAGCAGCGCCGCCAGGATCACGGCGGCAATGTGATGCCACAGCGCGACGGTCAGCATGCCGGCCGCCATCAGCGCCTGCGCGCCGCGCCACACCTGACGGTCGTCCCGGCCGCGCGCCAGCCGCGGGACCAGCAGGCAGGACAGCGCCGCGGCCATGCCGAAGAGCGGCCACGCCCAGCCGAAGATCGCCGGGTCCGGAAAGATCTCCTTGGCCATCGCCGGCAGGAAGGTGGCGGGAATGATGTAGCCGACCCCGAAGACGCCGTAGTGCAGCGACAGCGCGCCGATGCCGCGCGGCAGGCGGGCTTGCGGCGCGTCGGCGGCTGCCCGTCGCGCGGGAGGCGATTGCCGGCTGAGCCCGGGCCACGCCACGACCGACAGCGCCAACGCCAGACCGCCCAGCGCGGTCCAGGTCACGCCGGCGCTTGCGCCCCAGGCCATCAGGACCAGACAGGCCAGTCCCGTCAGCGCAATGCCCGCCCCCACGCCGGCATACGTCACCGCCGAAGCCGCGGCCTCGCGCGGATCGCCAGCGGGCACCGGCCGCCATGCGACCACGCAGATGAAGGCGCTGGCGCTGGCATAGCCCGCGGCCAGCCGCAGCGCCGACCAGCCCGCCACGCTGTTCAACAGCGGCATGGTCAGCGTCAGTGCGGCCACGGCGGCCAGGCTGGCCGCCAGCGTGGCACGGAGCCGGCGCACGGGCCAGACGATCGCCGCTAGCGCGCCCAACAGGTATCCCGCGTAGTTGGCCGACGCCATCCAGCCGCCCTGCGCCAGCGACAGGCCGGACTCCTGCGCCATCAACGGCCAGACAGGCGTGAAGGCGAAGCGGCCGATGCCCATGGCGGCCGCCAGCGCAAGCGCCGCGGGCCAGGCCAGGCTTGCGGCGCTGGCCGAGGGACGGGAGGAAGGGTAAGCAGGCGTTGACATGGAGCCTACTCTACGGCTGTACTAATATCTTGAATAGTGAATTATTAAGAACGTGAGTTCCCAAAATGAGAAACTTGGATCTCGATGCGCTGCAGATCTTCAAGACCGTGGCGGATCAGGGCGGCGTCGCGCGCGCCGCCGCGCAGTTGAACCGGGTGCAGTCCAATGTGTCGACGCGCCTGAAGCAGTTGGAATCCTCGCTGGGAACGCCGCTCTTTCGGCGGCAGAACCGCCGGCTGGTGCTGTCGGACCAGGGCCGCGTGCTGCTGTCCTACGCCGACCGCCTGCTGCGCCTGTCCGATGAGGCGCAGGCGGCGGTCCGGGAAGGCGCCCTGCAAGGCGTGCTGCGCATCGGCACCATGGAAAGCACGGCCGCCGCCCGCCTGCCGCCCATCCTGGCGGCCTATCACGCGGCCTGGCCGCAGGTGAGGATCGAACTGGTCACCGGTACGTCGGGCGCGTTGGCCGCCAAGGTGCGCAATTACGAGATCGAAGCCGCCTTCGTGGCGCAGCCCTTTCCCGCAGAGGGACTGGCGGCGATGGATGCGTTCAAGGAGGAATTGGCGCTGATCTCGCCGTTGGCCTGGGACCCGATCGGCAGTCCGAAAGACCTGGGCAACCGCAGCGTCATCGCCTTTGCGGCGGGCTGCTCATATCGGCGCATCCTGGAATCGTGGTTGAACCAGGAAGGCATTGCGCCCGGCAAGGTGATGGAGTTTGCGTCGTATCACGCCATCGTGGCGTGTGTGGCAGCGGGAACCGGCGTGGCGATCGTGCCGCGGTCGGTGTTGGCGGTGCTGGGGGCGGAGCATTCGGTGCGCGTGGGCGCGTTGTCCGGACCCCAGGGGCAGGCGCTTACCCAGCTGGTCTGGCGTGCCGACGACGACACGCCGGCGTTGCAGGCCCTGCGTAGCCGGCTTGCGCCGCCGCAGGATTGAGCGATGCGCGCGAGGCCGCGCGCATCGTCAGGTCAGCGATCAGGTCAGCGATCAAAAACGGTAGCCGATGCCCATGGTGGCGACCCACGGATCGATGCGCGCGGTGCCGACACGTTGGCCGTCCAGCGTCACCTTCGACTTGATGTCGATGTAGCGGATGTCGGCGTTCATGAACCAGCGGTCGTTGATCTTGATGTCCGCGCCCAGTTGCGCGGCCACGCCCCAGGAATCGCCCAGCTTCAGGTTCGAGCCCTTGAGTGCGCCTTCGGCCTTGGTGTCGAAGAAGTGGGTGTAGTTGATGCCGACGCCGATGTAGGGCTGGATCATGCTGTCGGGCAGGATGTGCCATTGCAGGCTGAGCGTGGGGGGCAGTTGCTTGGTGGAGCCGATCTTGCCCAGGTTGCTGCCGCTGACGTCATGCTGGAAGGGCCAGGCGCCCAGCAGTTCGATGCCGATGTTGCGGGTGGCCATGTAGGCCAGGGTGAAGCTGGGGCGCACGTTGTTGCTCACATCCAGCTTGACGCTGCCGTCGAGCACCGAGCCATTGTTCTGCGAGGGGCGGACTTGCGTCACGCCGACGCGGAACAGGATATCGCCGGCTTCGTGGGCATGGGCGGGAGCGGCGAATGCGCCGGCAGCGATCAAACCAGCAATGGCGGTGGCGCGGATACGCCCGTTCAGCGAAAACATTTTCTTCTCCGATCTTTCCGTGTGGGGTGAGACGACAGGTTCTCAGACCGCCCCGTCCCCGATCTTGACGTGTGTCAAATCGTGAAAAGACCGTTTTCAGAAAGTGGTTATGCCGCAACACCTGCGGTTAACCGCAACGCAAGGCAAAAAAAACGCCGCCGGCGCGCAAGGCGTCCGGCGGCGTTGATGTGTCGCAATACGATCAACGCGGCAGTTCGCTGCTTCCCATCAGATAGGCATCGACCGAACGCGCGCACTGGCGGCCTTCACGGATCGCCCACACGACCAGCGACTGGCCGCGGCGCATGTCGCCGGCGGTGAAAACCTTCTCCACGTTGGTGCGGTAGTCGTCGGTATTGGCGCGCACATTGCCGCGGCCATCGCGATCCACGCCGAACGCGTCCAGCACGTTCTGCACCGGCGACACGAAGCCCATGGCCAGCAGCACCAGGTCCGCCTTGATCTCGAACTCGGAGCCTTCGACTTCGCGCATCTTCATCTGGCCCGTGGCGTCGTCCTTGAACCATTCGACGCGTGCACCGACCAGTTGCTCGACCTTGCCGTTGGCGCCCTTGAGCAGCTTGGTGGTCACCGACCAGTCGCGCTCGCAGCCTTCCTCGTGCGACGACGACGTGCGCATCTTCAGCGGCCAGTACGGCCACGTCATGGTCTTGTTTTCGGACTCGGGCGGCTGGGGCATCAGTTCGAACTGCGTGACCGATGCGGCGCCATGGCGGTTGCTGGTGCCGACGCAGTCGGAACCCGTATCGCCGCCGCCGATCACCACCACGTGCTTGCCCTTGGCCAGCGTCTGGTTGGTGAGGCGGTCGCCCGCCACGGCCTTGTTCTGCTGACGCAGGAAGTCCATGGCGAAGTACACGCCGTCGAGCTCACGGCCCGGCACCGGCAGATCGCGCGGCGTCTCGGAGCCGCCGCTCATCACGACGGCGTCGAATTCGGCCAGCAGCGATTTCGGCGTGCGCACCGTCAGGCCGTCGGCCACGGGATCCTTCGGATCGCCGACGTAGGTCGACGGCGCGAATTCCACGCCCTCGGCTTCCATCTGCGAGATGCGGCGATCGATCTGGTGCTTTTCGAGCTTGAAGTCGGGGATGCCGTAGCGCAGCAGGCCGCCGATGCGGTCGCTCTTTTCGAACAAGGTCACGGAGTGGCCCGCGCGCGCCAGTTGCTGCGCGCACGCCATGCCGGCAGGGCCGGAGCCCACGACGGCAACCTTCTTGCCCGTCTTGCGCGCCGGCACTTGCGGCGCGACCCAGCCCTCGGCCCAGCCCTTGTCGATGATCGCGTGCTCGATGGACTTGATGCCGACAGCGTCGCTGTTGATGTTCAAGGTACAGGCGGCTTCGCAGGGCGCCGGGCAGATGCGGCCCGTGAACTCCGGGAAGTTGTTGGTGGAGTGCAGGACGTCCAGCGCGCGGCGCCAGTCCTGCTTGTACACCAGGTCATTCCAGTCCGGGATGATGTTGTTGACCGGGCAGCCGTTGTTGCAGAACGGGATGCCGCAGTCCATGCAGCGCGCCGCCTGCTGCTTGGCCTGATCGTCGGTCAGGTGCAGCACGAATTCGCGCCAGTTCTTCAGCCGCTTCTGCGGGGCCTCGGAGGCCTCCTGCAGACGCTGAAATTCCATAAATCCAGTGATCTTTCCCATGGTATCCCTCACGCAGCCAGTTGTTGCGGGTTGGCTGCACGCCACATTTCACCCAATGCACGGCGGTAGTCCGTCGGCATGATCTTCACGAATTTGCCACGCGAGGCTTCCCAGTCGCCCAGGATTTCGCGGGCACGGTAGCTGCCGGTGTAGCGGAAGTGGTCTTCCACCAGGCGGCGCAGGATGGACTCGTCCGTCTCGCGTTCGCCACCGCGCTGCGCGCTGTGCCAGATGTCGATGTTGTTCAGCGACTGCTGCTCGGCGTGCGGCACCACCGATTCCAGCTCCACCATCGACAGGTTCACGCGGTGCTTGAGCGTACGGTCCGGATCCCAGACGTACGCCACGCCGCCGGACATGCCCGCCGCGAAGTTGCGGCCGGTGGAACCCAGCACGACGACGGTGCCGCCGGTCATGTATTCGCAGCCGTGGTCGCCTGTGCCTTCCACGACGGTGGCCGCGCCCGAGTTGCGCACGGCAAAGCGTTCGCCCGCCACGCCGTTGAAGAACGCCTCGCCTGCCAGCGCGCCGTACAGCACGGTGTTGCCGGCAATGATGTGGTCGGGGCCGAAGCCGCGGAAGTCGTTGGGCGAGCGCACGATGATGCGGCCGCCGGACAGGCCCTTGCCCACGTAGTCGTTGCCTTCACCCACCAGATCCATCGTGATGCCGTGCGCCAGGAACGCGCCGAAGCTCTGTCCGGCGGTGCCGTTGCACTGGATGTGGATGGTGTCGTCGGGCAGGCCGTCGTGGCCGTAGCGCGAGGCCACGGCGCCGGACAGCATCGCGCCGATCGTGCGGTTGCGGTTGCGCACCGGCACGATGAACGACACCTTCTCGCCACGCTCCAGCGCGGGCTTGCTGCGCTCGATCAGCAGGTGATCCAGCGCGCCAGCCAGGCCGTGATCCTGCTCTTCGGTCTGGTGCACTTCGGCGTCGGAGACGGTCTGGTGGAACACGCGGGTGAAGTCCAGGCCTTGCGCCTTCCAGTGCTCGACGCCCGAACGCATGTCGAGCAGATCGGCGCGGCCGATCAGGTCGTCGAACTTGCGGATGCCCAGCTGGGCCATGATTTCGCGGACTTCTTCAGCGATGAAGAAGAAGAAGTTCACGACGTGCTCGGGCTTGCCCTGGAACTTCTTGCGCAGCGCGGGATCCTGCGTGGCCACGCCCACCGGGCAGGTGTTCAGGTGGCACTTGCGCATCATGATGCAGCCTTCGACGACCAGCGGCGCGGTCGCGAAGCCGAATTCGTCGGCGCCCAGCAGCGCGCCGATGACGACGTCGCGGCCGGTCTTCATCTGGCCGTCGGCCTGCACGCGGATGCGGCTGCGCAAACGGTTCAGCACCAGCGTCTGCTGCGTTTCGGCAAGACCCAGTTCCCAGGGCGTGCCCACGTGCTTGATGGACGACACCGGCGATGCGCCCGTGCCGCCGTCATGGCCGGCGATCACGACGTGGTCGGCCTTGGCCTTGGCCACGCCCGCGGCCACCGTGCCGACGCCGACTTCGGACACCAGCTTGACCGAGATCGAGGACTTGGAATTGACGTTCTTCAGGTCGTGAATGAGCTGTGCGAGGTCTTCGATCGAGTAGATGTCGTGGTGCGGCGGGGGCGAGATCAGACCCACGCCCGGCACCGAGTAGCGCAACTTGGCGATGTATTCCGACACCTTGTGGCCGGGCAGCTGGCCGCCTTCGCCGGGCTTGGCGCCCTGCGCCATCTTGATCTGGATCTGGTCGGCGGACGACAGGTACTCGGCGGTCACGCCGAAACGGCCTGACGCCACCTGCTTGATCTTCGAACGCAGCGAGTCGCCCTTCTTGAGTTCGACGTCGGCTTCGATGCGGTCCGTGCCCAGCACCGAGGCCAGCGTGTCGCCGTCCTTGATGGTGCTCTTGCCTTCGCGCATTTCGGCGCGGTAGCGCAGTTCGTCCTCGCCGCCTTCGCCGGTGTTGGACTTGCCGCCGATGCGGTTCATCGCGACGGCCAGCACCGAGTGGGCTTCGGTCGAGATCGAGCCCAGCGACATGGCGCCGGTGGCAAAGCGCTTGACGATCTCCTTGGCCGGCTCGACGTCGTCCAGCGGGATGGCGCGCGACGGGTCGAAGCGGAACTCGAAAAGGCCGCGCAGCGTCATGTGACGGCGGCTCTGGTCATTGATGATCTGCGCGTACTCCTTGTACGTGCGGTAGTTGTTGGCGCGCGAAGCATGCTGCAGCTTGGCGATCGAATCCGGCGTCCACATGTGCTCTTCGCCGCGGACGCGATAGGCGTATTCGCCGCCGGCGTCCAGGTCGTTGGCAAGCACGGGGTCGGCGCTGAAGGCGGCGCGGTGCTGGCGCAGCGCTTCTTCGGCGACCTGGAAGATGCCAATGCCTTCGATGTTGGAGGCGGTGCCGGTGAAGTATTTGTTCACCAGGGCGCTCTGCAGGCCCACGGCTTCGAAGATCTGCGCGCCGGTGTAGGACATGTACGTGGAAATGCCCATCTTGGACATAACCTTGTTCAGGCCCTTGCCCAGCGCCTTGATGTAGTTCTTCACGGCCTTTTCGGGGTCATTCATCTTGCCCAGCGATTCGAGCGCCAGGTAGGGGTGAATGGCTTCTGCGCCGTAGCCGCCCAGGAGCGCGAAGTGGTGCACTTCGCGGGCCGAACCGGTCTCGACGACCAGACCCGTGTTGGTGCGCAGGCCGGCGCGGATCAGGTGCTGGTGCACGGCCGACGTGGCCAGCAGCGCGGGGATGGCCACGCGCTCGCTGTCGACCAGGCGGTCCGACACGATCAGGATGTTGTACCCGCTGCGCACTGCGTCAACAGCGCGCGCGCACAGGGCTGCCACGCGGGCTTCGATGCCCTCGGGACCCCAGGCGGCGGGATACGTGATGTCCAGTTCGAAGCTGCGGAATTTCTTGCCCGTGACCTGATCGATGTCGCGGATCTGCGCCATCGCGGCGAAGTCCAGCACCGGCTGGGACACTTCCAGACGCAGCGGCGGGTTGACGTTGTTGATGTCCAGCAGGTTCGGCTTGGGACCGATGAAGGACACCAGCGACATCACGAGCTGTTCGCGGATGGGGTCGATCGGCGGGTTCGTGACCTGCGCGAACAACTGGCGGAAATAGTTGTAGAACGGCTTGGCGCGGTCCGACAGCACGGCCAGCGGGGCATCGTTGCCCATCGAGCCGATGACTTCCTCGCCGCTCGAAGCCATGGGCTCCAGGATGAACTTGTAGTCTTCCTGGGTCCAGCCGAATGCCTGCTGGCGATCCAGCAGCGACACGGCCGATTGCGTGGCCACGGCGACCTGACGCGGGGCGGGCAGCGATTCCAGCTTGATCTGCAGGCGTTCGATCCACTGGCGGTACGGACGGCTGTTGGCCAGTTGCAGCTTGATTTCGGCGTCGTCGATGATGCGGCCCTGTTCCAGGTCGATCAGGAACATCTTGCCCGGCTGCAGGCGCCACTTCTTGACGATGCGGTTTTCGGGAATCGACAGCGTGCCGGCTTCCGACGCCAGGATGACCATGTCGTCATCGGTGACCAGGTAGCGGGCGGGACGCAGGCCGTTGCGGTCCAGCGTGGCGCCGATCTGGCGGCCATCGGTGAACGCGACCGCGGCGGGGCCGTCCCACGGCTCCATCATGGCGGCGTGATATTCGTAGAAAGCGCGGCGGCTTTCGTCCATCTGCGTGTGCTGTTCCCAGGCTTCCGGGATCATCATCATCATGGCGTGGGCCAGCGAGTAGCCCGAATTCACCAGCAGTTCCAGGCAGTTGTCGAACGTCGCGGTGTCCGACTGGCCTTCGTAGACGATGGGGTACAGCTTTTTCAGGTCGTCGCCCAGGACTGCCGACTGCATCATGCCTTCGCGGGCGCGCAGCCAGTTGAAGTTGCCCTTGACCGTGTTGATTTCGCCGTTGTGGGCGATCATGCGGTACGGGTGGGCCAGCGGCCAGGCGGGGAACGTGTTGGTCGAGAAACGCTGGTGGACCAGCGCCAGCGCGGACACCGTGCGGGTGTCGGCCAGGTCGCGGTAGTAGCGGCCGACCTGATCGGCCAGCAGCAGGCCCTTGTAGACCACGGTGCGCACCGAGGCCGACGGAACGAAGTATTCCTTGCCGTGCGCCAGATGCATGTTCTGGATGGCGTGGCTGGCGGTCTTGCGAATGACGTACAGCTTGCGTTCCAGCGCGTCCGGGACCATCACGTCGGCGCCGCGGCCGATGAACAGCTGGCGGATAACGGGTTCGCAGTCGCGGACGGTGGGCGACATGGGCATGTCGACGTCCACCGGCACGTCGCGCCAGCCCAGCACGACCTGACCCTCGGCGCGCACGGAGCGTTCGAGTTCCTGTTCGCAGGCCAGGCGCGAGGCCGTTTCCTTGGGCAGGAACACCATCGCCACGCCGTACTCGCCGGGCGGGGGCAGGATGATGCCTTGCTGGCTGAGTTCGTCGCGATAAAGCGTGTCGGGGATCTGGATCAGGATGCCTGCGCCATCGCCCATGAGCTTGTCTGCGCCGACCGCGCCGCGGTGGTCCAGGTTCTCCAGAATCTTCAGACCCTGCTGGATGATCGCGTGGCTTTTCTTGCCCTTGATGTGGGCAACGAAGCCGACGCCGCAGGCATCATGTTCGTTCTTGGGGTTGTACAGGCCCTGGGCCGAAGGCAGGCCGATGCGGGTCGCATCGATGGCAACTGCCTTGGAGGTGGGACAGGATTCGGTCGGGGTAATTTGGGGCATGGCGCGCTCCGCAGTGGGCCTGCGTTTAATGTTGCAGTGCAGGAGTCGGACAATACCCCCGCCGGGAGTAGGGTGCAACAGAAACAAAAGGGGTATGACCCTAATTTAAATGATGCTATGTCATAGTGCATAAATATAGGGACACAACAACAGCCGCGCCGTTATTGGCTGCTGCGGAAGCAGGGTATCGGCATGAGCGATCCAGGCGCCTGAAACCCCGCAAATCGACGTTATACGTCCCTATTTAAATCCGTGTTTTTTCTGCCCGGGATCAACGTTGAGTGTGGCGAAATCGCACGGTTTTGGCGGCGGCGTCAGGCGCGGCGTGAGACACGTCAAATGTGGCTGCACGCAGGCGCACAAGCGCACAGGCTTGCCCCGCGCAGGCCTTTCTGCTGCAAAGCGGCGCCGCACTGCCCAAACGCAGACAAACAAAACCCGCCGTGATGGCGGGTCGGAAGGATCAGGAATTGTTGACTGGCGGCGTGGACGTCGGTGGCGTGGGCGGGCTGGACTCGTTGTCCGCGGGTGCCGCGGCGGGCTTCTTGCGCGGCCGGCCACGCTGGCCGGGCGCCACGCGCCGGCTGGCGGTATGAGCCAGGCTGGCGATGAAGCTGGGGCCGCCCAGTGCCCATTGACCTGAGACGGCCTGGTCGATGCGCTGGGTTTCCTCGCGTGACAGCCCATCTTGCAGCCGCTTGCGGTAATTGGCCTGCCGGTCGAACGGCGTGTTGCCGCAAGCCCAGTAATCGGCGTGATCGGACTGCCATTGAGCCGGTGCGGCGCTGGTGTTGCCGGTATGGCTGGACGCGGACGACCACGGCCACGAATCCGGATCCTGCGACGCCCCGCTGCGAACCGGATAGGTTTCCAGCCAGACCAGCGAGGGCAGCACCCACGCGCCGGGCTCCAGCAAGGCCGAGCGGTATCGACCCGCGAACACCCGGCCGCCGCGCAGCCGCGCCGCAAGGTTGCGGCCCAGTGTCTGCATCAGCCGCGGCAGGCCTTCTTCGTCGGCCGGCGTGGCCAGGAGCAGGATGCGGTCGTTGGCGAGGAGCCAGCCGTGCACCGATACGCGGTGCCGCTGGGCCGATTCGCCCAGCCACGTGGCGAGCTGATTCAGGATGTCGGCGGGCGCGGGTTGCGATGGCGCCGCCAACGGCTGAATAAAGTTGGCCTGCACCAGTTGGGGCAGCCCAGGGGCATACAGACGGGGCAGTCGGGCCATAGTGTCAGGGCTTGCGTATTGGGAAGAACGGGTTGTCTTCACACACGGTATATAAATAGTGCCACGGTGGGCGTTGGTCAAGTGCCGTGATCACAATCTGAGCGCGGAATCGTATTTTTTTGTGGCGAGCGCTCATTGAGGGGCAGGTTAACATTCGGCGACGGAACGTCGCACCGTGGATTCCCCTAACACGCCGACGTTTTCTCCACCTCGATTTATTCTTCTTCGGAGCAAGCCCATGGCCGCGTCCCTCGAACTCATCTCGCAGCATCGGTGCTTCGGCGGCACGCAGCGCTACTACCGCCACGACTCCACCGAAATTGGCCTGCCCATGCGGTTTTCGGTCTATGTGCCGCCGCAGGCCGAGCAAGGCCCGGTGCCGGTGCTGTTCTACCTGGCGGGCCTGACCTGCACCGAAGAGACGTTCATGATCAAAGCCGGCGCGCAGCGGCTGGCAGCGGAACTGGGCGTCATGCTGGTGGCGCCCGACACCAGCCCGCGCGGCGCCGGCGTGCCCGGTGAGGACGAAAGCTGGGACCTGGGCACCGGCGCCGGCTTCTATGTCGACGCCACCACCCCGGCGTGGCGCGACCACTACCGCATGTACAGCTACGTCACCCAGGAACTGCACGGCATCGTCACCGGCGGCGCACTGCCGGGGGATGCTTCGCGAACCGGCATCTTCGGACACTCCATGGGCGGCCACGGCGCGCTGGTGCTGGCGTTGCGCAACCCCGGCAAGTTCCGGTCGGTCTCGGCGTTTGCCCCGATCGCGGCGCCCAGCCAATGCCCGTGGGGCAAGAAGGCGTTCGGCGCTTACCTGGGCGCGCAAACCGAGGACTGGGCGGCCTACGATGCGTCCGCCTTGATGCGCGGATTGCAGCAACCCTTCCCCGGCGGCATCCTCATCGATCAGGGCGACGCCGACCAATTCCTGGCCGAGCAGTTGTATCCCGAGGTATTCGAGGCCGCCTGCGCCGCCGCCGGACAGCCGCTCACTCTGCGCCGCCAAGCCGGCTACGACCACGGCTATTACTTCATCTCGACGTTCATCGAGGATCACATCCGGTTTCACGTCGAACGGCTTGGAAAACCGGGCGCCTGAAGACGCGCTTCTATACTGATGAGCCTGCCGCGGCGGGTGGCGGCTTCCTGCGCCCGCCGCGCTGCACATCGCGGCGGCTTGAATAGGAACGCCTGATTTGATCAACGGAATCGCTCCCTTCGCCTGGATCCTGCTGGGCGCCGTCATCGTCCTGTTGCCCGGCATCGTCATGCTGCTGGGCCGGGGCGGCCCCCGCGACGAGCGCGGACGCCGCATGTTCCAGTTTCGGCCGGTGCGCCGCGTGTGCGGCCTGCTGCTGGTGTGCCTGGGATGCGTATCGGGCCTGCTCGCGCTGTCGCTGGTGCAGTTCGTCCGCCTGACCACCGACCAGCCGGTTGCCCGCATCGACATCCGCCAACAGGCCGAGGGTCAGTTCCAGGTCAACGCCAACGCGCCGGGCATCGGCGACAAGCAGTATGTCCTTTATGGCGACCAGTGGCAGATCGACGCCCGGGTCGTGCGCTGGAAGCTGCCGGCGCTGATGGCAGGCGTGCCGCCGCTGTACCGGCTGGAGCGGCTGTCGGGCCGCTACAGCGATGCCGCCCGCGAAGCCACGGCCACGCGTTCAGTGCATCCCCTGGATGACTGGCCCGCGCCGGACCTGGGTTCGCTGAAGAAAAGTTTTCCGAACTGGTTCCCCTTCGTCGATGTCCAATTTGGCAGCGGCGCCTACATGCCCCTGTTCGACGGGGCCCGCTACCAGGTTTTCATGGATCCCCGGGGCGCGCTCTTCATCCGTCCGGACGGCGAAGCCACCGCCGAAGGGCTGAAGCGCTTGGGCTGGTAAAGCCTCACCCTGACGTGCGCCGCCCGCTTCGCGAGCGTCGCCGAAATAAATGGGGACAATCCGGTCAAATGAAACTTTGACGCGTCGCAACAGTCGAATTAGCACTCCCATTACTTGAGTGCTAACATCGAATTCATGTCGTTTTCTCGCTATCCGGAGACCCCCGCTATGAAGCAACCCAGTACCTCGTTGACCGCCTCCGGCAACGCTCTGGCGTTGGCCATCGCCAATCCGGGCGCTCTCGGTACGATCGACGCGTATATTTCCGCGGTCAACCGCCTGCCGGTGTTGACCGCGGATCGCGAAACGGAACTCGGCCGCCGCCTTCGCGACCAGGAAGACCTCGGCGCCGCTCGCGAGCTGATTCTTTCGCATCTGCGTCTTGTTGTGTCCGTGGCCCGTCAGTATCTGGGTTACGGCCTGCCCCACGCCGACCTCATCCAGGAAGGCAACGTCGGCCTCATGAAGGCCGTCAAACGTTTCGACCCCGAACGTGGCGTGCGCCTGGTGTCGTTCGCGGTTCACTGGATCAAGGCTGAAATCCACGAATACATCATCCGCAACTGGCGGCTGGTCAAGGTGGCCACGACCAAGGCGCAGCGCAAGCTGTTCTTCAACCTGCGCAGCATGCGTCCCGACGGCCAGACCCTGGATCCGGAACAGGTCGACCACATTGCTCGCGAGCTGAACGTGCGCCACGAAGACGTGAGCGAGATGGAAGTCCGCATGTCCGGCCGCGACATGTCGCTGGAAAACCAGGACGACGACGACGACAGCTATGCGCCGATCGCCTACCTGTCCGACGAAGGACGCCAGGAACCCACGCGCGTGCTGGAGCGCGCCGCACGTGACCACCTGCAAAGCGCCGGCCTGACCACTGCGCTCGAAGCGCTGGATCCGCGCTCGCGCCGCATCGTCGAAGCCCGCTGGCTCCAGGACGACGGCGGCGCCACGCTGCACGAACTTGCGCAAGAGTTCGGCGTGTCGGCAGAACGCATCCGTCAGATCGAAGCGGCTGCGCTCAAGAAGATGCGGGGCAACCTCGCTTCGTGATTGCTGCACCGCGCATGAAAAAGGCCGCCCGTTGCGGCCTTTTTCTTTGGCGTCTGTCATTGCGCGCTGCTGGCAATAGGCGGCCGACGACTACGCGATGGTCAATAAATTGATACAAATTCGGGGTCAAATTTTCTGCGTTCGCAGAAACTTAATGGGGAAGGCGCCGCCTAACTTCATGTAGACCGCGAACTTCGGTTAGCAGTCTTGTCATCCGTCTCGGCTTCTCCTCTTTCCCCTCCCCTATGAGACGGATGCTTGCGGGGCACCTAGCATATCGGTGCCCCGTTTTTTATGCGCGCTCGGAACGCAGCGCTGACATAAAACGGCCCCTATCTCGAAGCCGTCCGCAGGCAGATCAAGCCGCGCGCGCGCTGTGCGGGGCTTGCAGCGCCGTGTGCCACAGCGCGTCCTGCACGCGGCGCACGCCGGTCGCCATCGACCCATCCTGATAAAGCTTGATCCACCGGTAGCCCGGCGCCATGTTGTCGACGATGTGCTTGCCGTCGCGAATGCTGAACTGAAAGCACGTGGACGGGGTGGCCAGCATGCGCAGGTTGTGGCGGCGGCGGTCGAACTCGTGGTGCACATGGCCCCACAGCAGCACGCGCACCTGCGGAAACCGCGCCAGCAGCTTGAAGAGGGCCTGCGGGTTGTCGATCATCATCGAGTCATGCCAGTGGCTGTCGATCTGCATCGGGTTGTGGTGCATCGCCACCAGCGTGTGGCGGCTGGGCGCCTGGGCCAGCGCCGCTTCCAGCATGTCGAGTTCGCTATTGCACAGATGGCCGGCGTTCGAGCCGGGCACCGTCGTATCCAGCGAGACCACGCGCCATGCGCCCACGTCCGTCACCGGCATCGACCAGTCGGACAATTCCTGGCGCAGGACGGACGGTTGATCGTGATTGCCGGGCAGGCAGCGGATGGTCGCGCGATCCAGCGCGGCCGATTCGGACAGGATGCGCGCAAAGCGCTGGTAGCCCGCGGCCTCGCCGTCCTGCGACAGGTCGCCCGTGGCGAGCAGCAGGTCGGGATGCTTGCCGTCGGCCTCGATCTGGCGCAGCACGGCGCGCAGGCTCGCGTCGGTATTGACGCCCAGCATCGACGTTTCGGGCTCGCCGAAAAGATGGCTATCGGTCAACTGGACGAGCATCGCGGGCGCGTCGTGGCGCCGGGTCAAGGTGTGGATGCGTGCCACGTGCCGCTCCTGCAAAAGTTCGCGTGATGCCACATTACCCAAAAAACATGGCGCGGCACGTTTCGCAAGCGTCCATTGGGGTAACGAAACGTGCATTCTCCACGATCCCGTCATGCACCGGCCGCGAGCGCCGGAAAAAAGCCGCTATTCTTGTGGAACTTTCCACACGCATTACGATCGGGACGCGGCGCTACCCATGGATGTTGGTTTTCTCGTATTTGGTCTTGCGGGCCTGCTTACGCTGGTCTGCTTCATGCCGCCCCTGGCCGGCCGCGTCAAGCTGCCCTATTCGGTGCTGCTCGCTATCGTTGGCTGTCTGCTCGGTATCGTCATTCACGTGCACGGCTGGGCGCCCGCCTGGATCGGCGATTTTCTCGATTCGCTCGAACGCTTTGAGATCTCGTCAGAGACCTTCCTGATGGTGTTCCTGCCGGTGCTGCTCTTTGAGACGGCGCTGTCGATGAACGTGCGGCGGCTCATGGACGACATTGGTCCGATCCTGATGATGGCCATCGTGGCCGTGGTCGTCTGCACGGTCGTGGTGGGCGTGACGCTGGACGCCATCTCGCCCTATGGGCTGGTGGTGTGCCTGCTGCTCGGCGCCATCGTGGCCACGACCGACCCGGTGGCGGTGGTCGGCATCTTTCGTGAAGTGGGCGCGCCCAAGCGCCTGACCACGCTGGTCGAAGGCGAAAGCCTGTTCAACGACGCGGCGTCCATCGCGCTGTATTCCGTGCTGCTGGCGGTGCTGAGCGGCAAGGGCGAACTGTCCGTCAGCGGCATCTTCAACGACTTCATCGTGCACTTCATTGGCGGCGGCGTGGCCGGCTTTGCGATGGGGCGGTTGGCCTGCTTCCTGTTTGCCTGGCTGCGCGGCTTTCCCACGGCCGAGATCACGCTGACCCTGACGCTGGCCTATCTGTCCTTCTTCATCTCCGAGCATTACCTGAATGTCTCGGGCGTGGTCGCCACCGTGATTGCAGGCCTGGTGGTCGGTTCCACCGGCCGCACGCGCATGTCGCCCACCACCTTCGAGCATCTGTCCAGCGCCTGGGAGCAGTTTGGCTTCTGGGCCAATTCCCTCATCTTCCTGTTTGCGGCCATGCTGATTCCCAAGCTGATGGCCGCGGCCGATTGGCAGGAACTGGTGCTGGTGGGCGTGGTGTTCGTGGTGACGCTGGTGGCGCGCGCGATCGTGGTGTTCGGGCTGCTGCCGCTCCTGGGCCTGACGCGGTTGGGCACCAAGGTGAGCAACCCGTACAAGGTGGTGATGCTATGGGGCGGACTGCGGGGCGCCGTGTCGCTGGCGCTGGCGCTGGCGGTGACCGAACAGACCGGCGTGCCCGAAGAGGCGCGCCAGTTCATTGCCGTGGCCACGACGGGGTTCGTGCTGATGACGCTGTTCGTCAATGGCATCAGCCTGCGGCCGCTGATCCGGATGCTGGGGCTGAACCAGTTGTCGCCCGTGGAGCGCACCATCCGCAACCAGGTGCTGGCCGTGGCCCTGGAAGATTTGCAGGGCAAGACCGAGGAAGTCGCCAAGGCCGAGCACATCGGCAATGAAGTGCGCGACCGCATCCGCGCCGTGTTCGACGCCAGCCTGGCCAGCGTGCACGACGGTCGGGTCAGCCAGATGACAGACGAGCAGCGCGTGGCCGTGGGCCTGGCCATCGTCGCCCAACGCGAAGAGGAAATGTTCTTCGACATCCTGAAGGCGCAGATCGTGGATTGGCGCATGGCCGAAACGCTGCTGGCGCGGGCCGAGCGTCTGGAAGACGCGATCCGGCTGGGCGGCGTCGAGGGCTTCGAGCGCGCCATCGCCGCCGACGTCCGCTATTCGACCGGCTTCCGGCTGGCGCTGCGGCTGCATTACGTCTTCGGATTCCAGGGCTGGCTGGCGCGCGAGCTTGGCCAGCGCTTTGCCAACCTGATGAGCAAGCGGTCGGTCGCGCAGCGCCTGATCGGCTTTGCCCGCGAGCAGATCACGCCGCTGCTCGGTGAAGAGGCCACGCAGCGCATCGTGTCGCTGCATCAGCGCCGCCTGGACCTGATCGAAAACGCGATGCAGGCGCTGAACCTGCAATATCCGTCGTACGCCCAATGGCTGCAGGAAAGCTATCTGGGGCGTGTGGCGCGCGAGCTTGAACGCATCCGCTACCGCGACATGCTTGAGCAGTTCCTGATCAGCGGCGAAGTCTATGCCGACCTGACCGAGCAACTGAAAAGCCGCTGGGCGCACATCGACAAGCATCCGCCGCTGGATATCGAAATGAGCGCGGCCGAACTCATCAAGCGCGTGCCGCTCTTCGAAGGCCTGTCGCCCGATTCGTTGCGCGCCATCAGCAAGCTGCTCAAGCCGCGCCTGGCCCTGCCCGACCAGCGGGTTTTGACCAAGGGGCGGCACGGCGAGGAGATGTGCTTTGTGGCGTCGGGCGCGGTGGCGGTCCATCTGCCCGACAACACCATGATCGAGCTGGGCAGCGGCGAATTCTTTGGCGAATTGGGTCTGTTGGGCGAAGAGCAACTGACGCCGGACGTGACATCGCTGGGATACAGCAAGCTTTTGATGCTGTCTTCGCGCGACTTCCATGCGCTGCTGGCCCGCGACGAAAACCTGCGCGATCGCATCCAGGTCGTGGCCAAGCAGCGTCTGCGGGCGATTGAAGTCTGGAAGCAGTTTTCGCAGGCTTCCGCGGCGGCGGCGGCCACGCCCGCGCCGGTCGCAGGCCCCACGCCCGCGCAGGCGGCCGAAGCCGCGGAAGCGGCTGGCGCAGGCGGTCCCCCGGAAGGCGAGGATCTGCGGGCGGCGCGTGAACTGCGCGGCGAGCCGGCGGACGGTGATGACGTGCGGAGCACTCATGCGCCGGGCGCCGATGCCCCGGACGCCAATGCCCCGAGCGGTCCCGCGCTGGGAACGCCAGAACCGGCGTCCCGCTAGCCGCACTCTGCCGGACGCGCCATCGCGCGCGTGCCGGCAGTGTCGTGTGAGGATGACCGGGCCCGCCCCGTCAACGCGGCCCGTTTAAGCAAATCAGATCGTGATGTCGCCCGCAGCCTGGCGCCGCATGATGTCCTCGACCAGCACCAGGGCGGCTTCCAGCGTGAACTCGCCTTCGGCGATATGGTGCAAGGCCGTCGCGACGTCGACGGTGGCGATTTCCATGACCTCGCCATCACGGTTGGCGGGCCGCGCGTCGGGCGCCAGGATGCACGTGCTGGTCAGCACGTCTTCAACCTGATAGCCCTCGGGCAGCCGGCGGTGGATGCGCAGGATCGTGCGCAGCGGCGTGCGGCGTGCGAGGTCGGGTTCGTCCAGGCCGGCTTCTTCGCCGCACTCGCGCACCAGCGCCAGTTCCAGATCCTCGCCGCGGCCGGCCAGTCCGCCGACCAACGTGTCCCACATACCGGGATCCGTCGACTTGCTGAGCGCTCGCCGGGCGACCCACAGCTTGCCGTCGGGCGTCCATGCATTCAGATGCACGGCCTTGGTCAGCAGGCCCAGCGGCCGCACGGCGGCGCGTTCGATGACGCCCAGCGCCTCGTCGCCGTCCAGCACGTCCAGCAATTCGTCGCGCCAGCCGCGCAGGCAGTTGGCTTGGCGCAACAGTTCCGCAGCCTGTTCCAGCACGGCGTCCAGCGCATGGCCGGGCGCGAGACCCTCGCCGATGCGCAGCGCCGCATCGTCCGCACGCGTTTGCGGCGCGTCGCGCAGCGCGTCGCAGGCCGCGTGCGTGGCCCAGCCGCAGCGGCGCCCCGCTATATATAAAGCGCGCGCGCCTTCAGGGGCGGGCTCCTGCGCGCGGGCGCACAGGGCGGCATACAAATCGGGCAACTGCTTTTGCATCGTGGCGCCAAGGAGATGAGGTTGCGGGCGATTTTAAGCCACCCGGTTTACGGCCCGCCGTCAAGGGGCGGGCGCACATGGGGGCGGGCCGCATGAATTCAAGAGCACTAAATTACATCTGTTTGCGCGTCCGCTATAATCCGCCAGTTTCTTTGTGATTTCGAGAGGGAACGACAGGGCCGCTCTATCTCCCTGCATCGCCCTGCCATCTAATAATTGCGTGTTGCCCGTATTCCGGTGACTTCCGCCACCAGCAAATGGGCCTTCGCGCCGTATTTCGAGGTAAGCATGAAGAAGTGGAGAGGGATACTGGGGGCTTGTGCGATGCTGATTGGCGGCGTGGCCGGTGCCCAGGTGCAAAACATGCCCGGCGGTCCGAAGGTCAATCAGCTGAACCTGCATGAAGGCGTCACCGCGATTTCGCGCGACATCATGTGGCTGCATTGGTTGCTGCTCACGATCTGTATTGTGATTTTCATCGGCGTCTTCGGAGTGATGTTCTACTCCATATGGGCGCACCGGAAGTCCCGCGGCCACAAAGCGGCGACCTTCCACGAACACCTGGGCGTCGAAGTCGCCTGGACTGTCATCCCCTTCATCATCGTCATCGCCATGGCGCTGCCGGCAACCAAGACGGTCGTCGCCATGAAAGACACTTCCAGCGCGGATCTGACCGTCAAGGTCACCGGCTATCAATGGAAGTGGGGCTACGAATATCTGGACGGCTCGGCCGCCGGCATCAAGTTCCTCTCCACGCTTTCCACGCCGCGCGCCCAGATCGAGAACCGCGAGCCCAAGGGCGAGTTCTATCTGATGGAAGTGGACAACCACCTGGTCGTCCCCGCCAACAAGAAGGTCCGCATCGTCCTCACGGCGGCCGACGTCATCCACTCGTGGATGGTTCCGGACTTCGGCGTGAAGCAGGACGCCATCCCCGGCTTCCTGCGCGACACCTGGTTCAACGCCGAAAAGCCTGGCATCTATCGCGGCCAGTGCGCGGAATTGTGCGGCAAGGACCACGCCTTCATGCCCATCGTCGTGGAAGTCCTGGCGCAGCCCGACTACGATAAGTGGGTTGAAGACCAAAAGAAGAAGATGGCGGCAAACGCCGACGATCCCAATAAAGAGTGGACAGAAGCTGAACTGGTTGCCCGCGGCGAAAAGGTTTACGCGGCAAATTGCGTGGCCTGCCACCAGGCCACCGGCAAGGGCATTCCCGGTTCCTTCCCGCCACTCGACGGAGACAAGATTGTTCTGGGCCCCAAGGGGGAGCAGATCAATACCGTGCTGAAGGGCAAGCCCGGCACCGCCATGGCGGCATTCGGCGGGCAGCTCAACGATGTCGAGATCGCAGCGGTCATCAGCTATACGCGCCATGCCTGGAGCAACGCCGGCAAGGGGCAGGACCCGACGGTTCTTCCGAAGGACATCACGCCCGCGCGCTGATTGCGCGTGGGCCGTTCCTTCACCGGTAGAACCGGTTCCGTTTAGTCAGAGATACCCTGCCGCCCCGTTGGACGGGGCTGGCACTCAGCAGGAAGGAGTCCATCATGAGCAGCGTCACTGTAGACCACGTGTCGCCGGGCCACGGCCACGGTCACGATGACCACCACCACGGCGTGCCCACGGGCTGGCGCCGGTGGCTTTTTGCAACGAACCACAAAGACATCGGGACGATGTATCTCATCTTCTCGTTCGTCATGCTTCTGGAGGGCGGCACGCTGGCCCTCCTGCTGCGCACCGAGCTCTTCGAGCCCGGCCTGCAGTTCTTCCGCCCCGAACTGTTCAACCAGTTCACCACGATGCACGGCCTGATCATGGTGTTCGGCGCCATCATGCCGGCCTTCGTGGGCTTTGCGAACTGGATGATCCCGATGCAGATCGGCGCATCGGACATGGCGTTCGCGCGGATGAACAACTTCAGCTTCTGGCTGCTGCCGGTCGCCGCGATCATGCTGACGGCGTCGTTCTTCGTGCCGGGCGGCGCCACCGCCGCGGGCTGGACGCTGTACGCGCCGCTGTCGCTGCAAATGGGCCCCGGCATGGACCTGGCCATCTTCGCCATCCACATCATGGGCGCGTCGTCCATCATGGGCGCGATCAACATCATCGTGACCATCCTGAACATGCGCGCGCCCGGCCTGACGCTGATGAAGATGCCGCTGTTCTGCTGGACCTGGCTGATCACCGCGTTCCTGCTGCTGGCCGTGATGCCGGTGCTGGCCGCCGCCATCACCATGGTGCTGACCGACCGCCACTTCGGCACGGGCTTCTTCAATGCCGCCGCCGGTGGCGACCCGGTCCTGTACCAGCACGTGTTCTGGTTCTTCGGGCACCCCGAGGTCTACATCATGATCTTGCCGGCGTTCGGCATCGTGTCGGCCATCGTGCCCGCGTTCGCCCGCAAGAAGCTCTTCGGTTACGCCTCGATGGTGTACGCCACCGCCTCCATCGCCGTGCTGTCGTTCATCGTGTGGGCGCACCACATGTTCACGACGGGCATGCCGGTGACCGGCCAGCTCTACTTCATGTACGCCACCATGCTCATCTCCATCCCGACCGGGGTGAAGGTGTTCAACTGGGTCGCCACGATGTGGCGCGGGTCGATGACGTTCGAGACGCCGATGCTGTTCTCCATCGGCTTCATCTTCGTGTTCACGATGGGCGGCTTCACGGGCCTGATCCTGTCGGTGGCGCCCATCGACATCCAGGTCCACGACACCTATTACGTGGTGGCCCACTTCCACTACGTGCTGGTGGCCGGCTCGCTGTTCGCGCTGTTTGCCGGCGCGTATTACTGGGTGCCGAAGTGGACGGGCCGCATGTACAGCGAAAAGCTGGGCAAGCTGCACTTCTGGTCGACGCTGATCTCGTTCAACGTGACCTTCTTCCCGATGCACTTCCTGGGTCTGGCTGGCATGCCGCGCCGCTACGCCGACTACGCCGCGCAGTTCACGACGTTCCATCAGCTCGCCACCATCGGCGCGTTCTGGTTCGGCCTGTCGCAGCTGATTTTCCTGTGGGCGATCGTGCGCTGCTACATGGGCAAGGGCGAACCGGCCCCGGCCAAGCCGTGGGAAGGCGCCGAAGGACTGGAATGGACGGTGCCGTCGCCCGCGCCGTTCCACACCTTCGAAACGCCGCCCGAAGTGAAGTAAATCCCTATCCATGTTTCAGGTAGCACAGCAATGACACCCGAGCAGCGCCGCCGTAACAAGATCGCAGGACTGGTTCTTCTGGTTTTCGTCGTTGCCGTGTTTGCCTGGACGGTGATCCGCGGTTCGGCCTTGCTGACCGGCAAGGCCGTCGGCTAGGAGCCAGGGCCATGAGCGACGATCTTCGCGAAACGTCTCAGCGCAAGCTGAGTTTCCTTCAGACGATGAAGGCGGTGGCGTGGGGGTTCTTCGGCGTGCGCAAGGGCGCGGGCTACCGTGAGGACAGCGCCAAGCTCAATCCGGTCCACGTCATCGTGGCCGGGCTGCTGGCAGCGGCAATCTTTGTGACTGTGCTGGTTTTAATTGTTCGTTGGGCCGTATCCAGCCTGACTTGAATTACCTAAATCTAAATCTGTACCAGGGAGAAAGCCATGAGTGCAAGCCACTCGGTTCAAGGTAAAGAGGCACCGTACTACTTTGTCCCCGCCGACTCGGGCCATCCCGTGCGCATGGCTGTGGCACTGCTCTTCATGGGCCTGGGAGCCGCGGCCTGGGTCAACGGCGTGGACTGGGGCAAGTGGTCCGTGCTGGTGGGATTCATCGGCGTGGTCATCGTCATGTATTACTGGTTCGGCGACGCCATCCACGAATCCGAAACCGGCCTGAACAGCAAGCGCATCGACGGCTCGTACCGCTGGAGCATGAGCTGGTTCATCTTCTCCGAGGTCATGTTCTTCGCGGCGTTCTTTGGCGCGCTCTGGTACACGCGCACGATCACGACGCCGTGGCTGGGCGACATCGATCACCGCCTGATGCTGTGGCCGGACTTCCAGGCCGCGTGGCCGAACTTCGGCCCGGCTGGCGTCGTGGAACCCTTCCAGACCGTGGGTCCCTTCTGGCTGCCCACGATCAACACGGCCCTGCTGCTGAGCTCCGGCGTCACGCTGACCATCGCCCACCATGCGCTGCGTGAAAACCACCGCGGCAAGACGAAGTTCTGGCTGGCGGCCACCGTCATCCTGGGCTTTGTATTCGTGGCCTGTCAGGCGTTCGAGTACATCCACGCCTATCAAGACCTGAACCTCAAGTTCAACTCGGGCGCGTACGGGTCGCTGTTCTACATGCTGACCGGCTTTCACGGGTTCCACGTGATCCTGGGCGCCACGATGCTCACGGTCATCCTGATCCGCCTGATCCGCGGCCATTTCACGGCGGACCACCACTTCGGGTTCGAAGGCGCGGCCTGGTACTGGCACTTTGTCGACGTGGTGTGGCTGGGCCTGTACCTGTTCGTGTATTGGTTCTGACGACGTGGTTCTGATCGCGGCCGGCGGCGCCGGCTGCGATGGCGGCACGGGAAAGCGCGAAGGGATGGCCGGGCGGCAAGCCGGCATCCGTCGCGCTTTCAGGCCATTTGGAGGGATGCGCCGGCGGGTACGGCGTACAACCGGGGAACCGGGACCCGCGCAGCCTATCTAAAACCGGTGCTTTCGATCCAGCCCATGTGATGGGCGAACAGCACGAACAGGAACAGGGCGACCGACAGGCCGATGCGGACCGTCAGCGCGTTGACCGTGCGGTTGGTGGTACCTTTGTCCCGCATCAGGTAGACCAGGGCGGATGCCAGACTGGCCAGTATCCCGATGAAGGCCAGAACGACGAAAACGCGCATTGTGGTCTCCCGACTATTCAGATTCAGCAACGACAGATGTCCCGACCGCATTCCACCCGCTACACGGTAGCCGCCTTACTGCTGCTTGGCCTCGCCGTGATGGTTCTGGTGTCGCTGGGGCAATGGCAGTTGCGCCGCAGCGATGAGCGACGCGCCATTCTGGCCTCGATCGAAGCGGGCCGCAAGCAAGCGCCGCTGGCGCTGACGCCGTCAACGCCGCCCGCCGACATGACGGCGTGGCGCGTGGCACAGGCGAATGGCACGTGGCTGCCGCAATTCAGTGTACTGCTGGACAATCGCAACCATGACGGCCGGCCGGGCTACTGGCTGGCCACGCCGTTGCTGCTGGACGCGGCTACGAACCGCGCGGTGCTGGTGCTGCGGGGCTGGCTGCCGCGCGTCATTCAGGGCCAGGGCGAGCCGCAACTGCCGGTGACGCCCGAGGGCGTGCAGACCGTGCAAGGCGAATTGTCGGTGCGCGTGCCGCGCATGTTCGAGCTGTGGTCGCTCAGCGGCGCGGAAACCTCGACGCTGCCCGCGGCGCTGCCGGTGGCGGGCGGCGCCGTGCCGCAGGTGCAGAACCTGCCGCTTGACGCCTACGCCCGCGCGACCGGACTGAATCTCCTGCCCACGGTGCTCAGCCAAAGCGGCCAGGCCGATGAAGGCCTGGTGCGCGACTGGCCGCAGCCCTCGGTCGATTTCCAGCAGAACACGTCGTACGCGGTACAGTGGTTCGCTTTTGGCGCGATCGCCGCCATTGCATGGCTGGTGGTGCTGGGGGGCGCCATTCGCCGCACGCGCCAGCGCGTGGACCAGCAGGCCCAGGCGCGCATGCGTGCGCGCAGATGACCAACGCTATTCCAGGATAAAAAGTGGCTCGCGACATTCCAACCAACAAGCCTGCAGTCAAGCGTTCGCTGACGCCCATGGTGCTGGTGTTCCTGTGCTCGCTGGCGCCCATCGTCGCGGCGTTCGTGGTCTACATGAACCCGCAGTGGTGGCCCACCGATTCCAGCAATTACGGTACGCTGCTGACGCCGCAACGGCCCATGCCCGCGGCGTCCGAACTGCGCCTGACCACGCTGGACGGCAAGCCCTTCGATCTGGAAAGCCTGAAGGGCAAGTGGCTGCTGGTGGCCGCCGACGGCGCGGCCTGCCCCGAAAGCTGCGCGCGCAAGCTCTTCATCACGCGCAACAGCCACGCCAGCCAGGGCAAGAACGTGGATCGCCTGGCGCGCGTCTGGTTCATCACGGATGACGCGGTGGTGCCGGACAAGGTGCTGGAAGCCTACAAGGGCACGGTGATGGTGCGCGTGGATCCCGATCAGCTGGCGCGTTTCCTCTTGGCGCGCGACACGGCCGCCGGCCAGCCCGGCCTGCAGGATCCGATCTGGGTGATCGATCCGCTGGGCAATCTGATGATGCAGTATCCCGCCGAGGCGGATGGCGTGCGGGTGCGCAAGGACATCAGCAAGCTCGTCTATAACTCGCGCATTGGTTGAATGTAGGTTTTTGATTTTGAATATGGAACGCATCAAAGCGCGTTATCGCAAGCTCGTCTTCTTTACCTGGTTCCTGACGCTGGACCTCATCATGTTCGGCGCCTTCGTGCGCCTGACGGACTCCGGCCTGGGCTGTCCGGACTGGCCCGGCTGCTACGGCAGCGTCACGCCGATCGGCGCGATGGGCGACATCCACGAGGCCTCGCAGGCCATGCCCTTCGGGCCGGTGACGCTGTCCAAGGCCTGGATCGAGATGATCCACCGCTACGTCGGCGCCATCCTGGGCATGCTCATCATCGGCATCGTCTACATGGCGTGGCGCTATCGCCGCGAACTGGGCCGCTCGCCCGCGCTGGCCATCACGACGCTGGTCGCCGTGTGCGTGCAGGGCGCGTTCGGCGCCTGGACCGTGACCCACAAGCTCATGCCCGCCGTCGTGACGGCCCATCTGGTCTTCGGCCTGTCGGTGCTGGCACTGATGACCTGGCTGTCTTCGCGCGAGCGTCCGCACCTGCCGGTCAGCGCCGAGGCGGTGCGATGGAAGCCCTGGGTGGCGGTCGGCTTCGGATTGCTGCTGGTGCAGGTCACCTTGGGCGGCTGGGTCAGCACCAACTACGCGGCGCTGGCCTGCATGGACTTTCCCACCTGCCACGGGCAGTGGGTGCCGGAAATGGACTTCCACGGCGGCTATTCCGTCATCCGGGGGCTGGGCGAACTGCCCTCCGGCGAAATGATCTCGCAGCCCGCGCTGACGGCGATCCACTGGGTGCATCGCAACTTCGCCTTCGTGGTCTTCGTCTATCTGGGCATCCTGGCGTGGCGGCTGCGCGCGGCCGAGCCCGGCCTGCGTGGCCCGGCCACGCTGATGCTGGCCCTTCTGGCCGCGCAACTCTTCACGGGACTGACCACCATCTTCTTCCAGTGGCCGCTGCTGATCGCCGTGCTGCACAATGGGGGCGCCGCGGGCCTGACGCTGTCGGCGGTGGTGTTGATGGTGCGGCTGGCGTCGGCCGGCCGCGAGCCGGTGGGGCGGTACGACCCCAATTTGGTGCGCGTTTAAAATGAGGTCCACTATGACCAGTCTTGCCGCTCCTCAATCCGGATTGCTCCGCCAGTACCTCGTTCTCACCAAGCCGCGCGTCACGCAGCTGGCGGTGTTTTGCGCCGTGATCGGCATGTTCCTCGCGGCGCCCGGCATCCCCGATATGCGCCGTGTGCTGTTTGGCACGATCGGCATCTGGCTGTTGGCCGCTGCCGCCTTTGCCATCAACTGTCTGATCGAACAGGAAGTCGACGCCCGCATGCTGCGCACCGCACGCCGGGCCACGGCGCGCGGCACCATTTCGGCATTCCAGGTGCTGAGCCTGTCGGGCCTGTTGGGCGGCGCCGGCATGTTCGTGCTCTACAACATGGTCAACCCGCTGACCATGTGGCTGACGTTCGCCACGTTCGTGGGCTACGCCATCATCTACACCATCATCCTCAAGCCGCGCACGCCGCAGAACATCGTGATCGGCGGCCTGTCGGGCGCGATGCCGCCCGCGCTTGGCTGGGCCGCCGTCGCGGACTCGGTGCCGGCCGAGGCCTGGGTGCTGGTCCTCATCATCTTCATCTGGACCCCGCCGCACTTCTGGGCGCTGGCGCTCTATCGCAATCACGATTACGCCAAGGCTGGCCTGCCCATGCTGCCGGTGACGCACGGCAACCAGTTCACCCGCCTGCACATCCTGCTGTATAGCCTGGCGCTGATGGCGACCACGCTGTTGCCCTACGCCATCCGCATGAGCGGCGAACTCTACCTGCTGTCGGCCCTGGTGCTGGGCGGCATGTTCGTGTCCTACGCCTGGCGCCTGTACCGCGCGTACAGCGACGAGCTGGCCCGCAGCATGTTCCGTTTTTCCATTCTCTACCTGGCGTTGCTGTTTGGCGCGCTGCTGGTGGACCACTGGGTCGGCCTGTTGCGCTGATCCCCTGGAGGTTGTTGATGTCCGTGTTTTCCGCCAGCCGCCGGCTGGCCCTGCGACTGGGCGCAGCCGCCGCTGTCGCCGCCGCTCTGGCTGCTTGCGGCGAGAGCAAACCCGTTTTCAAGGGCAGCGACATCAGCGGCACGCAATTGGGCCGCGCCATGGAGCTGCCCGATCACAACGGCAAGATGCGCCAGCTGTCGGACTTTTCCGGCAAGGTCGTGGTCGTGTTCTTCGGTTTCACGCAGTGTCCAGACGTGTGTCCCACGGCGCTGGCAGAACTGACCGAAGTCATGAAGAAGCTGGGTCCGGACGCCGATCGCGTGCAGGTGCTGCTGATCTCGGTGGACCCGGAGCGCGATACGCCCGAGGTGCTCAAGCAGTACGTCACGGCGTTTGATCCGCGCTTTCTGGGGTTGACCGGCACGCCCGATCAAGTGAAGAAGGCCGCGGCATCGTTCAAGGCGTACTACGCGAAGGCGCCCACCAAGGACGGCAACTACACGATGGACCACACGGCCGCGTTCTACCTGCTGGACGGCAAGGGCGAATCGCGCGTGCTGGTCAACAATAACGTCGGGGTCGATGCCCTGACGCATGACATCCAGGCGCTGCTGAAGGGATAACTGCGGGGTTGATTGCGGTTTAGGCCAGCCTGACCGCCGGCCTGCTCAGACCTTTGCGGCCGCCCAGGCCGCCAGCGCCGCGCGCGCTTTATCGCCGAGTTCCGTGGCGGCGATTTCGCGCTGATGGCTGATGATCATCAGCGCATACGGGGTGGCCAACGCGGCTGCTTCGGGGCACAGGCGCGACTCTTCTCCCACCGAGGGCGACGTGTTGCGCCAGTAGTTGATTGCCTGTTCCAGTTGGGTCAGCGTGATCGAATCCATGGGCCTATTGTCCACGAATGCCCCACCCTGTCCACCCTCCATCTGCCCTGCAATGAAGGGTCACCATCGCAACATGCCGAAACCGCGCGCGGGTGCTATACCACTGCCGGTTAGTTACGATGGAGCATCGTCATGAATACTTCGACCTCTACCGCGTCGCCGCGCCGCGGCCTGCATCCGCTGCTTGCCGCCGCGGCGATCGCCGTCATCGTCATGTGTTCGGTGGGCGTGGCCGCCGTGCTGGGCTGGCTGCCGTCGCCGTCGGCCAATCCGCACGCGGAGGCCGCCGTGGCCGAGGCCGGGCCCGAGGACGCCAACCTGGCGCCGGCGCCGGCTGCTGAACCCGCCGCCGCCGCGAACACCGCCCCGCCGGGCGCGGGCAGGCCCGCCGGTCAGATGCATCAGGCACAGCAATCCCAGCCCGCTCAGCCCCAGCGTCCGGCCGCAGCGCCCGCGCAGCAGGCGTGTGCGACCTGCGGCGTGGTCCAGACCATCCGTCAGGTGCAGGTGCCCACCAAGGACGACAGCAATCATCTGGTCGGCACCATCGCGGGCGGCGTGGCCGGCGGCGTTGTGGGTAATCAGTTTGGCGGAGGCAACGGCAAGACGGCGCTGACGGTGCTGGGCGCGGTCGGCGGCGCTTTGGCAGGCCGTGAAGTTGAGCGTAATATCAGACAGCAACAAACAGTGACGCACTATGAGCTCACGGTGCGCATGAATGACGGCAGCACGCGCCAGTTCCGCAGCGCGCAGCCGTTCGCGTTCGCCTCCGGCGACCACGTGCGCGTGGAGAACAATCAGCTGCTACCCGGGTGATCCCCGGCCGCCGGCAGCAAGCACCCGACTATGGAGAGACCTGGAATGAGCGACCAATACAACAACCCGTTCGTCCTGCCCGGCATGGGCCAGAGCTCTGATCTGTCGGGCAATCCGCTGCTGGCCAGCATGGAGATGATGCGCCAGGCGTGGGCCGGGTTGACCGGACCCGGCGGCCTCGCCAGCAGCCTGCCCATGGCGCCGCCGATGAATCTTGAAGACCTGGACCGCCGCATCGCCGAACTCCGCTCGGTGGAAAACTGGCTGCGCATGAATCTGAGCATGCTCTCCAGCACCATCCAGGGCATGGAAGTGCAGCGCTCCACCATCAGCACCTTGCGCGCCTTCGTGGACAGCGCATCGCGCATGGACATGGGCGCAACCCAGGACGGCGCCGCGCCGTCGCCGCTGGAAGTCGTGCTGGGGTTGAAGCCCGCACCGAAGTCGGCGGGATCTTCCGCGGGTTCTGCGCCGTCCGGCAATGCGACCGCAGCAGCTGAAAAGGAAAGCGTCAGCGCGCAGTCCGGCGCCAAGCCGGAAGGCGCGGACGCATCGGCCGGAACCGGGCCGGAATCGGCCGCTGCCATGAGCGAACAGATGGGCGCCGCGGCGCAGTCGGCGTCCAAGGCCTGGTGGGACCTGCTGCAGCAGCAGTTCAATCAGATCGCAGCGGCTACCGCTGCGTCCATGCCGGCCGCGACGCCAGAGGCACCGGGCGCTGCGGGCGCCGCAAAGACCAAGGCCGAACCCGCGAGTCCCAAGGCGTCGGCCGAGCCGCACGCCACAACCGGAAAGCCGTCCGCCAAACCCGCCGCCGCGCGCAAGCCGGCCGCCGCCAAGCGCACGGCCAAGACCGCCAAGAAAAACGGGCCTGCCGACGGCAAGCCCTGAACCCATCCTTCAATCGACACGCGGGTGGGCCGCAAGGCCCTCCGCCCGTCTCTCAACCTACTGGAACCTATGCTTAATGTTGTGATTCTTGCCGCCGGACTGGGTAAACGCATGCAGTCCGATCTTCCCAAAGTGCTGCACACGCTGGCCGGCAAACCCATGCTGTCGCACGTGCTGGATAGCGCCCGCCAACTGAAGCCCGCGCGCATCATCGTGGTGGTCGGCCATGGCGCGGATCGCGTCAAGCAGGCGTTCGAAGGCCAGCCCGATCTGCACTTCGTGCTGCAGCAACCGCAACACGGCACGGGTCACGCCGTGCAACAGGCCGTGCCGCTGCTGCTGGAAGGCGACGGCAAGGACGACGTCACGCTGGTGCTGTACGGCGACGTGCCGCTGGTGCAGCCGGAAACGCTGCAGCGCCTGCTGGACGCGCGCGGCCAGGGCGCCGCCGTGCTGACCGAAGTGCTGGCCGATTCCACCGGCTATGGCCGCATCGTGCGCGACGCCAACGGCAACGTGTGCCGCATCGTCGAACATAAGGACGCGTCCGACGCCGAGCGCGCGATCAAGGAAGTGAACACCGGCATCCTCAGCGCGCCGACCGCGAAGCTGAAGAACTGGCTGACCCGCATCGACAACAACAACGCCCAGGGCGAGTACTACCTGACCGACGTGGTCGGGCTGGCCGTCGTCGACGAAGTGCCCGTGGGCGCGGCCCAGCCGGGCGCCGGCTGGGAAACGCTGGGCGTGAACAGCCGCGTGCAGCAGGCCGAACTGGAGCGCCGCTGGCAGGCCGAGCAGGCCCGCCGCCAGCTCGAAGCCGGCGTCACGCTGGCCGACCCGGCGCGCTTTGACGTGCGTGGCACGCTTACCTGCGGTCGCGACGTGTTCATCGACGTGGGCTGCGTGTTCGAAGGCCAGGTCTCGCTGGCCGACGGCGTGCGCGTCGGTCCGCATTGCGTGCTGCGCGACGTCAGCGTCGGCGCGGGCACGCAGATCGAAGCCTTCAGCCACCTGCAGCAGGCCGTAGTCGGCCGCGATGCGCGCGTGGGTCCCTACGCCCGCCTGCGTCCCGGCGCCGAACTGGGCGACCGCAGCCACGTCGGCAACTTTGTCGAGATCAAGAAAAGCGTGCTGGGCGCGGACAGCAAGGCGAATCACCTTGCCTACATCGGCGACGCCGACATCGGCGCGCGCGTGAACGTGGGCGCGGGCACCATCACCTGCAACTACGACGGCGTGAACAAGCACCGCACCGTCATCGAAGACGACGCCTTCATCGGCTCGGACACGCAGCTCGTCGCGCCCGTGCGCGTCGGCCGCGGCGCCACGCTGGGCGCCGGCACCACCCTCACGCGCGATGCTCCGGCCGAGAAGCTGACGGTGTCGCGTTCCAAGCAGGTCACCGTTGACGGATGGCAGCGCCCGGTAAAGAAGTCGTGACGCAGGAACAGGAAGCGGCCGCGGGGGGCGGGGCCAAGCCCGCGCCGCCCGACGGCCTGCCGGCGCCGCGCCGGTACTGGGCGGCGGCCACCGTGATGACGGGCATCAGCCTGTCGGTGCTGGACACCACCATCGCCAACGTGGCGCTGCCCACGATCGCCAAGGATCTCGACGCGCTGCCCGCCCAGGCGGTCTGGATCGTCAATGCCTACAACCTGGCCGTCGTGATGGCGCTGTTGCCGCTGTCCGCGCTGGCCGAGCGCATCGGCTTTCGCCGCATGTTCACGTTCGGGCTGGTGCTGTTCACGCTGGCCTCGCTGGGCTGCGCGCTGGCCGGCACGCTGTGGCAATTGACCGCCGCGCGCGTGTTCCAGGGCTTGGGCGCCGCCACGCTCATGTGCATGTTCGGCGGCCTGGTGCGCAACATCTATCCGCTCAAGATGCTGGGGCGGGGCATCAGCATCAACGCCACCACGGTGGCGGTGATGTCGGTGCTCGGTCCGACCATCGGCTCGGCGATTCTGTCCGTCGCGCCGTGGCCGTGGATCTTTGCCGTCAACCTGCCGATCTGCGCGCTTGCCATGTTTGGCCTGCGCCATCTGCCCGAAGTGCCGCGCAACGATGTGAAGCTGGACTGGATCAGCGCGCTGCTCTGCATGGCAACGCTGGGCGTGTTCATCTCCGGCGTGGACATGATGGGCGAGGACCTGCTGCGCGGCATCGGGCTGGTCGCGATCTCGGCAGTGGCGGGTATTGTGCTGGTGCGCCGCGCCAGCCAGCAGACCGCACCGCTGGTGCCCGTGGACCTGCTGCGCATCCGGCCGCTCGCGTTCGCGGTGGGCGCCTCGGCCTGCACCTTCGCGGCGCAGATGGCCTCGTATGTGTCGCTGCCGTTCTACTTCCAGCAGGTGCTCGGCCGGCCTTATCTGGAAGTGGGCATGCTGATGGGCGCGTGGCCCGTCGGCACGGCCATCATCGCGCCGCTGGCCGGACGCCTGTCCGACCGCTATTCCGCCGCCACCTTGAGCGGCATCGGCGCGGCCACGATGGTCGTGGGAATGCTGTGGCTGGCGCTATTGCCGTCCACGGTGTCGAACTGGCCCGTCATCGCCGGCATGTTCGTGGCGGGCGTGGGCTTCGGCTTTTTCCAGACGCCGAACAACCGCGCGCTGCTCTCTGCCGCACCCCGGCTGCGCAGCGGCGCGGCGGGCGGCCTGCAGGCTACGACCCGTGTTTTCGGGCAGAGCTTCGGCACGGCGCTGGTGGCCATCGCCTTCAGCGTCAGCGCGGCCCACGGGCCGGGGCTGGCGTTGGTGCTGGGCACGGTGTGCGCGGCGCTGGCCGTGGTGGTCAACACCGTCCGCTTCAACAAGCTAAGGGTCTGACAGCCGCCACTGCCGCCAGGAACCCGCTCGGACCGCCGGGCGCGGGCCGCTTCTATAATGGCGGCCGGCGCCCGGTTTCACTTTCCGGGCGCAAAGATTACCTATTTGAAGGCGCACAGGCATGAAAATCACGGTCGTGGGTACCGGTTACGTAGGATTGGTGTCGGGAGCGTGCCTGGCCGACATGGGCAACGATGTCATGTGTCTGGACGTGGACGCGGCCAAGATCGCGCTGCTGCGCCAGGGCGGCATCCCCATTTACGAGCCGGGTCTCGAAGACCTGGTGCGCCGCAACGTGCAGGCCGGCCGCCTGCACTTCACCGATGACGTCGCGCAGAGCGTGACGTTCGGCGACGTCCAGTTCATCGCCGTGGGCACCCCGCCCGGCGAAGACGGTTCCGCCGATCTCAAATACGTGCTGGCTGCCGCGCAGAACATCGCGCGCCACATGACCTCGCGCAAGCTGATCGTGGACAAGTCCACGGTGCCCGTCGGCACGGCCGACAAGGTGCGCGCCGTGGTCGCCAAGGAACTGGCCGAGCGCGGCGTGGAGTTGCCGTTCACGGTGGCGTCCAATCCGGAATTCCTGAAGGAAGGCGCGGCCATCAACGACTTCATGAGCCCGGACCGCGTGATCGTCGGCGCCGACGACGACTACACGATCGGCGTCATGCGCCGCATCTACGAGCCCTTCCAGCGCACGCACGACCGCCTGATGGTGATGGACGTGCGCTCCGCCGAGCTGACCAAGTACGCCGCCAACGCCATGCTGGCCACGCGCATCTCGTTCATGAACGAAATGGCGAACCTGGCCGAAGTCCTGGGAGCCGACGTCGAACAGGTGCGCCGCGGCATCGGCGCCGATCCGCGCATCGGCTATCACTTCCTGTATCCCGGCGCGGGCTACGGCGGCTCGTGCTTCCCGAAGGACGTCCAGGCGCTGGTCAACACCGCGTCCGAACACGGCCTGCCGATGCGCGTCATCGAAGCCGCCGAAGCCGCGAACCACGCGCAGAAATTCCGCCTGTCCGAAAAACTGGTCGAGCGCTTTGGCGAAGACCTGAGCGGCCGCAAGATCGCCTTGTGGGGCCTGTCCTTCAAGCCCAACACCGACGACATGCGCGAGGCCCCCAGCCTGACCGCCATCGCCGAACTCACCCGCCGCGGCGCCGAGGTGCGCGCCTACGATCCGGTGGCCATGAACGAAGCCGGCCGAGTGCTGGCCGGCCACCAAGGCGTCAGCTTCGCCACCGACATGTACGACGCGCTGGACGGCGCGGACGCGCTGCTCATCGCCACCGAATGGAAGGTCTTTCGCGCGCCCGACTTCGATCGCGTCAAGGCGCTGCTCAAGACGCCGCTCATCATCGACGGCCGCAACCTGTACACGCCGGCCGACGTGCGCAGCCTGGGCTTCGAGTACTCGGGCATCGGCCGCGCATGAAGATCCTGCAACTGAACTTCGAGAAAGGCTGGCGCGGCGGCGAACGCCAGACGCTGTACTGCATGCGCGCCTTCCGCAAGGCCGGCCATGACGTCGAAGTGATGTGCCGCGAAGGCGCGCCGCTGGCCGAGCGCGCCCGCCAGGAAGGATTCGTCGCCCACACCGTGCGCAACGTGCCCGGACAGCTTGCGTTTCTGGCCGGCGCCGGCCGCTACGACATCATCCACGCGCAGACCGCCAACACCATCACGTGGGCCGTGCTGACCAAGTGGCTGCACCGCCGGCCGGTGGTGTTCTCGCGCCGCACGTCGTTTGTGGTCAAGCCGGGCGACGAATGGAAGACCGGCTACAAGTGGCGCCACACGGACCTCTTCGTCGCCATCAGCGAGATGGCCGCGGGCGAACCGCGCCGCCTGGGCATCGAGCCCGTCATCATCCGCAGCGCCGTCGAACCCCATCAGATCAACGCCGAGAACGTCGCCAACCTGGTGCGCGAGTTCGACCTTGAGGGCAAGAAGGTCATGGCGACCTCCGCCGCCCTCATCCGCGACAAGGACCCCGTCACGCTGGTGCGCGCCGTTGGCGAACTGGCCAGGACGCGCCGCGACTTCGTCTTCCTGCATTTCGGCGCCGGCGGCGACCGCGAACAGCAGGCCAAGGACGAGGCCCGCAAGCTGGGCATCGAAGACGTCTACCGCTTTGCCGGCTTTAGAAAGGGTGTGGAGGACTTCTACAGCATCCTCGACGTCTTCGTCATGAGCTCCGAGGAAGAAGCGCTGGGCAGCAGCGTGCTCGATGCCTTCCTGCAACGCGTGCCGGTCGTGTCCACCGACGCCGGCGGCCTGAAGGAAAGCCTGGCCGACGGCCGCGGCGTGCTATGCGCCGTGGGCGACCATCAAGCCATGGCAGCCGGCATGGCGCGTTGCCTGGATGACGCGGCGTTTCGGCATGAGGTCACCGAACGTGCTTATGAGTACGTGCGCAATGAACATGACGTGCAAAAGATGGGAAACCGGTATCTGGCGCAGTTTGAGCGGTTGGTGGGGCGGAAGTAGGCGGCATCGGCTGCCGCTTTCGAAGCCTCAACCCCGCACATCGATCCGCGTCTCGAACTTGGCGCGATGCACCGAAAAAAACGTGCGCACGTTGCGCACGTTGGCCTGCGCCGTGAACGCCCGATGCACCAGCGCGTGGTACGCCGGCATGTCCTTCACCTGCGCGATCACCACAAAGTCCGGACCCGGCGATACGCGGTAGCACTGCAGCACCGCAGGCTCCGTCAGCATGCTTTCCTCGAACGCGTCCAGGCTCTCGGCGGCCTGCACGTCCAGCGTGATCTCCACGATTGCCGTCAGCGTGCTGCCCAGCTTCTCGGCCGACAGGATCGCCACTTGGCGATCTATCACCCCTTCTTCCACCAACCGCCGCACCCGCCGCAGGCAGGTCGGGGGCGACGCGTGCACCCGCGCGGCCAGATCCTGGTTGGTCAGCGAGCTGTCTTCTTGTAACTGTTCAAGAATGCGCCGGTCCAGATCATCGAGTTCAGGCAGCGGAATTGGCGTGTTTTGCATGATTAATTCAAAACCGGCGTTTAGACGAAATATAATTTAATCACATTTGTGTAAGGGAATTAACTGCCAAATAGTCGCACATAAAGAAATCAAATTTCTTTAAGGGGCGCGCACAATGCGTCCGTACTGAACTTACCCGGAGTCACTCTTATGTGCGGCATTGTTGGCGCCGTCGCCCAGCGCGACATCACCCCGATCCTCGTTGAAGGCCTGAAGCGCCTGGAATACCGCGGCTATGACTCCTGCGGCGTCGCCGTCTATGCCGACGGCCATCTGCGCCGCACGCGCAGCACGCAGCGCGTGGCCGAGCTGGCCGATCAGGTTGCGCAGGACAAAGTCCAAGGTTTCACCGGCATCGCCCACACCCGCTGGGCCACGCACGGCGTGCCCGCCACTCACAACGCCCACCCGCACTTCTCGCACCTGGGCAACGACGAGCCGCGCATCGCGCTCGTTCACAACGGCATCATCGAAAACCACGACGAGCTGCGCGCCGAGCTGCAAGCCGTCGGCTACGTCTTCGAAAGCCAGACCGACACCGAAGTCATCGCGCACCTGGTGAACCACCTGTATTCGGGAGACCTCTTCGAAACGGTGCAGAACGCCGTGCGCCGCCTGCATGGCGCCTATGCGATTGCCGTGTTCTGCCGCGACGAACCGCACCGTGTCGTCGGCGCTCGCCAAGGCTCGCCGCTGGTGGTGGGCGTGGGCCAGAACGAGAACTTCCTGGCGTCCGACGCGCTGGCGCTGGCCGGCACGACCGACCAGATCATCTACCTGGAAGACGGCGACGTCGTCGACCTGCAGCTCTCGCGCGTCTGGATCGTCGACGCCGCCGGCAAGAACGTCGACCGTGAAGTGCACACCGTGCATGTGCACACCGGCGCCGCCGAACTGGGCCCCTACCGCCACTACATGCAGAAGGAAATCTTCGAGCAGCCGCGCGCGGTCGGCGACACCCTGCAGGACATCGAGTCCATCACGCCCGAACTCTTTGGCGACGACGCCTACAAGATCTTCAAGGAAGTCGACTCCCTGCTGATCCTGGCCTGCGGCACCAGCTACTACGCTGGCCTGACCGCCAAGTACTGGATCGAATCCATCGCCAAGATCCCGGTCGCCGTCGAAATCGCCAGCGAATACCGCTACCGCGACAGCGTGCCGAACCCGCGCTCGCTGGTCGTCACGATCTCGCAATCCGGCGAAACCGCCGACACGCTGGCCGCGCTGAAGCACGCTCGCTCGCTGGGCATGGAAAACACGCTGACCATCTGCAACGTGTCGACCAGCGCCATGGTGCGCGAGTGCAAGCTGTCGTACATCACGCGTGCCGGCGTCGAAATCGGCGTGGCCTCGACCAAGGCGTTCACCACCCAGCTCACCGCGCTGTTCCTCTTGACGCTGGCGCTGGCGCAGACGCGCGGCCAGCTCACGGAAGAGCAGGAAGCCGAGCACCTGAAGGCCCTGCGCCACCTGCCGTCCGCCATCGGTTCGGTGCTGGCGCTGGAGCCGCAGATCATGGCCTGGGCGGACCGTTTCGCCTCCAAGGAAAACGCCCTGTTCCTGGGCCGCGGCATGCACTACCCGATCGCGTTGGAAGGCGCGCTCAAGCTCAAGGAAATCAGCTACATCCACGCCGAAGCCTACCCGGCCGGCGAACTCAAGCACGGCCCGCTGGCGCTGGTCACCGAGCACATGCCGGTCGTCACCATCGCGCCCAAGGACGAGCTGCTGGAAAAGCTGAAGTCCAACATGCAGGAAGTGCGTGCGCGTGGCGGTGAGTTGTATGTCTTTGCCGATGCCGACAGCAAGATTCAAAGCGCCGAAGGCATGCACGTGATCCGCATGCCGGAACACTACGGCAAGCTGTCGCCGATTCTGCACACGGTGCCGCTGCAGTTGCTGTCGTATCACACGGCATGCGCGCGTGGGACGGATGTGGATAAGCCGCGGAATCTGGCGAAGAGCGTGACGGTGGAGTGATGCGTAGCGCTGCGTAGCTCTTATGAAGAGCGTGAATAAAGTTCGCTCTCGAGGAACAACATTCGCTTGAGGGAAGTGCTCTTTAATTTAGCGCTTCCTTGCAGAATAGGTCGCCAAGTGCGGCCTATTTTTTCATTAACTCCTTGAACCGCCCCGGGTATTGCTCTTGAGAGATTGTGAGCGATGAGCAGCGCCCACCCACGCCGTACTCTGAGACGACCAATGGCAGACTTTCATCCCGACATGAGCCGCGAGGCGTTTGCCGCAGCACTTCGCGAGAACGCGCAGGCGCAGCAGTTCCCCGGGGCGATGCTCATGCCTAAGAGCCGCCACGACTATGTGGGCGCGGTCATCGCCATTACAGGTACCTTATATTTCGAAGGCGGCTATACACAGCTTAAGCGGGAGGCAATCGCACAGTGTTTTGACGATTACCTGGCGCACGCGGGCGATGCCCTCACATGGCTGTGGCGTGGCGAGCCCCCGTCAGGCTCGCCGTGCATGCCCTACGTCAAGGGTCCGAAACTCCGCGATTTTTTTGAAACGCTCGACGAAGACGACAAGCTTGACCTGCAGTACACGAGCGGCACCAAGCGCGAGGACGCCGGCCCGTATTCCTTTTCTGTCAATGCCGCACCGGCTTGGGCCGCCAAAAAAACAGGCCGTCTGGATGTGTTGCGGTTCGCGTTGCCCTTTGTTGATATTGTCGAGCAACCCAAAGCCTTTCAAACCTTGTTCGTCGAGTTCGCTGCGCGGCTGCAAGCATTGCATGGCCATGGCGGTTTTGGTTTTGTGCTGTCCCCGTCGGAATGGAATAGTAATCAGCCCACCGAAGCCTTCGCGTCGGAGCAGGCCCGCGGCGTTGATGTGGGGGCGCCAGTATTCTCCGCCATGGTGCTCAAGCCCGACACGTTCAAGACAGTGTCTTGGCTGACCGCAATCAATCGTGACATGGTGGCGCAGGCAGGCGGCTTGCACACGTTGCGCTCGGAATTGCCGCCAGACTGGTTTGCCTTCTATGACTATGGCGCTGGCATCGTCATTCAGGCTGGCAATGAACCCGACCTTGCTGCGACGGCTATCGACCCTAAGCCTCCGCAGTACGCGCTACCTAACGCAGCGCTCAAATCGCTGCGCAGTGCTGTGTTCGGGCTACACCTGGCGGCCAGTGCCGCCGGCGAACCGCGGCTGACCGGACTAAAAGGCGAAGCATGGGTTGAGCGCTTCGATGTGTCTGACGAAGAGCTGCTCGATGTCAAGGCACGACTGCTTGATACGCCTCGGCTAGATTCAACTCACACTCTGGACGAGCGACTGTAGCGCAGCCCGGCGGTGACGCAAGCCTCGGGCCGGGCCATGCCGGTCAACGACCAGGTAGGGATCGAACTGGCTGCAGACAGCGACTGGACTGTTTTTCCCGGCGAGGGATTGCAATATCATGGATCCCCATTCGAGGAAACCGACATGACATCGCAGGCACGACGCTTCCTGGATCATCTGGCCGCTCATGGCTGGACGGTGCTGCGGACCACGCCCAGCGCGACGCCAGCGGCTGCGCCGTTCGAAGCGTACGGCTATGGCGCTTTCCTGGCGACATTCACCGAATTGCACAACGCGAATCAAACACGCTGGTTCCTGAGCGCTGCCGACCATGACTGCACGGCGGACAGCGCCTTTCCTTGGTACACCCTGCGCGATATCAGCCTGGAGGCTGCGCTGGACGACGCCGGTCGGCAGGCGGTCCTGAACTTCTGGCAACAGCACACGCCGATCTACATGAGCGTTGCCGGCGAATACGAATACCTGGCGATAGAACGCGACTCGGGCCGCATCGTGCACGGCATCGAGCCGGAGTTCGAGGACATCCGCGTCGTCTCCCCGAATCTCGGCGCCCTGTTCGAAGACCTGATTGCGGGCCGTGCCACGGCGGCGCTTCTGGCGTGACGCCTTATGCAAGAGCCTACGCAACCCCCTATGCCGCCCGATCTGAAGGCGTATACCCACGACGATATTCCTGCTCAGGAAACTTGGCTGGACTGTGCAATCGCCGACGGTGGCCGGCTGCGCTTGGTGTTGCTTGCGGCCGATCCGCAGGCGGCGATGCCGATGCTGGCGCGAGCCCGCTCGATCGCCCAAGCGTTGGCCGGGCACCGCAACGCGGCGCTGCATTTCCTCTGGCGCGCGGGGCGGGACAGCGGCGACCCCGAAGATGCCCCTGCGGCGTTCCTCGAACACTTCGTGCCATCGGACTTGGTCGTCTCGACTGACGGCGGCTACGTGCTGCACCTGGCGGCGCGCGACGCTACCTGGTTCATGGACGGCTATTGGCCGTCCGTGCAGTTTGCCGCAAACGATGTGCCGATAGCGTGGGTCTGCGAATCCTGAACCAGGCTATCGCTGTCCGCCGACGTCTTCCGACCCTGAGCCGCCATCCAGCTAAAAGCTCGAAAGCCGTCACTCATGCCAATTTAGACCGCAAGCACCAGATATATGGGAATCGAGTACAGAATCAAGTTCAACGTGCCTGGAAACTTCAACCCGAGCGCGCTGTTTAAGAAGTTGCCAAGCCCCATCGCGCACGGACAGATGTCAGAGATTTATAACTATGCGATTGAATCCGATGGGTTCTATTTTGTTGACCATCTGGTGAACAAAGACGTTGCTGCGGTAGCGCTCCGACTGTTCATTGATGAAGCTCTGGCTCATTCGGAGACCATTCAAATTCTTGAGCCATGAGTCTTCGGTGAGGGGGCCGCGTTACGCGGCGCTTTGTTCGCCCGCTCATCTCAGATCGTGTATCAAACGATCTGGGCGTGATCAAGGATTAGCCCAAGGAGACAAAAACTCAAATGCTCTATTTAGCAATAACTCCCGCCGGGCTAAAGGATGCCCTTCGATCCGCCTCGGATGATGATGCCGTGTGGTGCGGCAGCGATGCGATCACCTAAGCCGAGTTTTCTGCGCTGAAGCACCCGAACCTAAGTCGGTTCATCTACAGTCTTGAAGACCGGCAGCGGATTAGTGAATAGTTCAACCTGGGAAGCCATGAATCTCGACACCTATTTCCGGCCAAACAGGCGACCGAGAATTCCGCGCGGCGCGGCCGCGGCCTGTTCCGCAGCCAGCGCATTCTGCATCGACAGCTCCTGGAACTGAGGCTTGCCGTTCTGTTGGTACGAGGCCGACGCTTGGCGGAATGCCAGCGCCGATTCAGCATGCCGCTTCATGTGGCCGTAGATTTCCCCGCGTGAGAACAGCGCCCAGCTGCGGTAGTCGGGATCCAGCGCAATAAGGCGGTCGCAGGCTGCCAGCGCCTCGTCATAGCGGCTGGCGGCGATCAGCGCATTGACGCGTTCGGCGTGCAGAGGTCCGCTGTCGGGCCAGTGCGCCATCGCCTGGTCCGCGTCGGCCACGGCCTCGGTTGCGCGCCCCAGGTGGGTCAGCGCCTCGATGCGTGCGCGGCGCCACTTCAACCAATTGGGATCCAGCGAGATCGCGACCTCGGACAAGGGCAAGGCCTCAGCGTGGCGTTCCAGCCTGTTCAGCATGTCGGCGGCGTTGCCGGGCAGGAAGTCGTTGTCGGGCGCGAGTTCGTAGCCGCGCAGGTAATAGGTCAGTGCTGCTTCCCATTGGCGTTGGTCGCGCTGCGCATTGCCGGCGACGAACAGCAGCTGGGCGTCGCCGCTGGACAGCGGGTCCAGGCCCTGCAATGCCTGTTCAGCCAACTCCGGGTCGCCGCTGCGCACATACTCGCGGGCTTGCTCCTTGCGGCCTTCCCAGCCGCTGTCCGAGAGCGCGTCCAGGCGCCGCCATAGCGGCGCCGCCTCGTCGCCTCGGCCCAGGCGGTGCAGGGAGCGCGCCTTGCCCTCGAGGGGCCAGTCCCAATCGGGTTCGCGGCGCAGCAGGCTGGTCCATTCCTCCACCGCGTCTTCATGGCGTCCGAGCGCCTGGAGACACGAGGCGCGATTGTGCTGGATGGCGTTTTCCTCGCCGAGGATGGCGCGGGCGCGGTCGAACATTGCGATGGCGTTGTTCAGGTCACCCAGACGGCGGTAGTTGTTGCCGGCGTCGTAAAGAAAGCCACCGTTGTTGGGCGCCAGCGCGACGGCGCGCTGATGGTAGGGCAGAGCGTCCTGGTAGCGGCCTGCGTTGTGCAGGTTGGATCCGATATAGCAATGCGGCGCGGCGGCGAATGGGCGCAGTTGCGAGGCGCGGGTCCAGCTTGCAATGGCGTCGTCCAGTTGACGGTCGTTGATCAGCAGGTAGCCCTCGGCCATCAGCAAGCCGAAGTGCGACGGTGCACGTGTCAGGGACTCGCGCAAAAGGCGCCAGGCCTGCTGCTGTTGGCCCGCGTCGTAGAGCGCGGTGACTCGTAAGCGTATGGCGTCGCTGCATTGCGGATCCAGCGCCAACGCGCGATCCAGGTCTGCGTCACGCTGCGCGTACGCGCGGCGCTGGTCGTGATAGCGGGCGCGCAGCGCCCACAGGACGGCGAGATCCGGCTGTTCGCGCAGTCCTTGTTCGCACAATGCAAGCATTTGGGCAAGGTCGCTGCCGTCATCGGCGCGGTGGATGGATTCGATCAGGCTGGACATGCGCAAGGTTCTCTATTCGGAAGATCGGATCAGCGCGCCAGGGCGCCGGCTTCGTGACGGCAACTGTAGGGGCGGTCTTCGCGCGGGATGTCGTCGCTGCCGCATCGCCATCGGCGCACGCCGCCGCCCTTCTTTTCGGACCTCAGCTCGGGCAGATAGACCAGGTGCTTGCCGCCCAGCGACGGAGCGTCCGCCGTGCCCGGATCGCCCGCGATGGTAAAGCGCAGCACGCCGTTGACGGGATTCATCTCCAGCTTGCTAAAGCCGCTGGTTCGCAACGATTCAAGCGTCACTCCGAGCGCGGCCATGTCGGGCGCAAACGTTTTGGTGCGCTGGTAGTGGCTCTCCGCGAGCAGGCGCACGGGATCGGACACGAGATCCAGACGTATGACATCGGCGCGCAGCGGATTGTCTCCGTCATCCTTGTCCAGGGCGACCACCGCGATCACCATGCCGGCCAGGACCAGTGCCACCATGCCGAATACGGTGAAGAGAAAGCGGCCCGCGCCCGTGACGGCGCGGACCCGATCCAGCGCGGGCAGCACGGCCCGCGGATTGGCCTGGCTGGACACCACGTGAGTCCCGGCGAGGGAATTGTGCATGGCGCGCTCGCCAAAAACCGCCTGCTGTATGTGGTGGAAGATGCCGGGCAGCGCCAGGTTCAGCGCGTACTTCAGGGCGTGCCGCCAGATCGAGCGCAGCAGTCCCGGTGAGCTGCCCTTGCGCGTCACCACCCGCTGCTTCAAGAGACGCTTGCCGGGGGAACCATTGCCCCAGGCGTCCATGAACGCGGGCAGTAGAAAGCCCAGCAGCCCGCCGGCTATTGCCAGCAGCACGGGTCCGTCGACGCCCGTCAGGCCTTGATAGGTGTATGAAGCGGCCGTGGACAGACCGACCATCGCGGCCGCCACGACGACGGCGTCGATCGCCGTGGCGGTCAGTCGGGCCCAGATGCTGGGAAAGACGGGGGCGTTGATGCCCGGGCCGGGGCGCTGGGCGGGCGCCGCCTGGGAAGTAACCGGCAGTGGGGCTTTGCAGCTGAAGCACAGCTTGTTGGCGGCCGGGTTCTGCCAGTTGCAGCGAGGGCATTGCATGGGATCTGAGGTCGGGTGCTGGAGCCGGTCTGAGCGGCGGGACCGCGGATGATACCCATGGCTCAGTTCTGTGGTCAGTCATCGTTCCATAAAAAGAACGATGAAGGCAAAAATAGCCATCTACCGGCGGATTGTGCCGAAGAATATAGTTCTGTTCATCGCAGCAACGCGCTGCAAGCAACACCCCAAACCTACCTCTTCAAGGACACTGACATGACCAACACCACCGCCAAGCTCGAAGTGCTGACCCCCGAAAACAGCCAGATCATCTTCATCGATCACCAACCGCAAATGGCCTTCGGCGTGCAGTCGATCGACCGCCAGACGCTCAAGAACAACGTCGTGGGTCTGGCCAAGGGCGCCAAGGCGTTCGACATTCCGACCATCATCACCACGGTCGAGACCGAATCGTTCTCCGGCTATACCTACCCCGAATTGCTCGATGTCTTCCCGGAAAAGAAAGTGCTGGAACGCACGTCGATGAACTCCTGGGATGACCAGAAGGTGCGCGACCAGCTCGCCGCCAACGGCCGCAAGAAGGTGATCGTGGCCGGTCTGTGGACCGAAGTCTGCAACACCACCTTCGCGCTGTGCGCCATGCTGGAAGGTGAGTACGAGATCTACATGGTTTCCGACGCGTCGGGCGGCACGTCCAAGGAAGCGCACGACATGGCCATGCAACGCATGATCCAGGCCGGCGTCGTGCCGGTCACCTGGCAGCAGGTGCTGCTGGAATGGCAGCGCGACTGGGCCCGCCGCGATTCGTACGATGCCGTGATGGAAATCGTCAAGGAACACTCGGGCGCCTACGGCATGGGCGTGGACTACGCCTACACGATGGTGCACAAGGCCGCGCAACGCACGCAGACCGCACATGAGGCGATCGCGCCCGTCGCTGCGCCTGTCACCGCTCGCTAAGTCCCAGGCCCGCGGCCGATGCCGCGGTTTTTTTTTTCTCGTACCGACCGGCATCCCCGGAGCCTCCCATGACGACCGCCGACACCCGCCCCGCCGACGCCCAGCCGTCCTCGCCTTTCGCCTATTCCGCCTTCTCCGTGATCTGGGTGGCCACCGTGCTGTCCAACATCGGAACCTGGATGCATGACGTGGGCGCCGGATGGCTTATGACGTCGTTGTCGCCCTCGCCCATGTTCGTGGCGCTGGTGCAGACCGCGGGCGCGCTGCCGGTCTTCCTGCTGTCGCTCCTGGCTGGTGCGCTGGCCGACACGATGGACCGCCGCAAGCTGCTGTTGATGGTGCAGATCGCGATGGGCTTCATCGCGCTGGCGTTGGGCCTGGTGGTCTGGTTTGGGCTGACCACGCCGTGGGTGCTGCTGGGCTTCACGCTGCTGATGGGCATCGGCACGGCGCTGTCGGCACCGGCTTGGCAGGCCATCGTGCCCAGCCTTGTGCCGCGGCCGTCGCTGCAGCAGGCCATCGCCACCAACAGCGTGGGCATCAACGTGAGCCGTGCGATCGGCCCGGCGCTGGCCGGCGTGCTGATCACTAGCCTGGGCGTGGCTATTCCGTTCTTCGTGAACGCGGTCAGCTTCATCGTGGTCGTGGCCGCACTGATCTGGTGGAAGCCGCCGGTTGCCGCCGAAAAGCGTCTGCCCCGCGAGCAGCTGTTTCATGCCATGCGTGCCGGCCTGCGTTTTGCGCTGCACAGCAAGCCGCTCAAATCCACGCTGGTCCGTGCCGTCGCGTTCTTTCTGTTTGCCAGCGCCTACTGGGCGTTGCTGCCGGTGATCGTGCGTCAGGTGCTGCAGGGCGGCGCCTTGCTCTACGGCATCATCCTGGGCTGCGTCGGAGCGGGTGCGGTGATCGGTGCGATGGTGCTGCCGCCGCTGCGCAAGAAGCTGGGTCCGGACCGCAGCGTCATGGCCGGCACGCTGGGCACGGCGCTCACGCTGGTGGTCTTTGCGGTGATCCCGCATCCTGTGGTGGCCGGTGCCTTCAGTTTCCTGGCGGGCGCATCGTGGATCATGGTGCTGACCTCGCTCAACGTATCGGCGCAGGTCGCCCTGCCGGACTGGGTGCGTGCCCGTGGCCTGGCGATCTTCGTGACGGTGTTCTTCGGCTCGATGTCCGCAGGCAGCATCATCTGGGGCCAGACGGCGGTGCATGCCGGCGTCCCCGCCGCCATGCTGATCGCCGCCGCCGGTTCGGTAATTGCGATGTTGCTGACCCGCAAGGCCAAGCTGCAACTGGGCGCGGACCTGGACCTGGCGCCGTCGATGCACTGGCCCGAGCCGCTGATCGACCAGCACGTATCTCATGATCGCGGCCCGGTCATGATCACGGTGGAATATCTGATCGACCCGGCGCGCGGCGCGGACTTCGTGCAGGCCATGCAGCATGCCGGCGCCGAGCGCCGTCGCGATGGGGCCTACGCTTGGGGGATCTTCGAAGACGCGGCACAGCCTGGCCGGTACCTGGAATACTTCCTCGTGACGTCGTGGCTGGAACATCTGCGCCAGCATGAGCGTGTGACCCACGCCGACGCGGACCAGCAGGCCGAAGTGCGCGGTTTCCACATCGGGGATGCGCCGCCGAAGGTGTCTCACTTCGTCGCGCCGCAGCAGTCGTAAGTTTGCTTGTTATCGAATGCGGCTCACTCGAGCCGCATTTTTTTATGGCTGGACGCGATGCTGGGCATCATCTCGGGATGAGGGGGATCTGCTCAACGATCCTGAGACAGCGCTTTGAGGCTTTCAAGGCGTTCCATCTCCTTTTTCTCCTTCTCTTTTCTGGCGCCTTCGCGATGCGACTTGATGGCGAGAAACATGCACACGCCCAGCACGCCGAGCTTGAACGTACCGAAGGCTAAAGGAACCCAGAAATTCATCATTTCCTCAAAACGCTGCGTCAGCAGCTTGATCGCTGCTCGCGGACGCTGAACGAAGTCAGAAGCGCGCGGAGCGAGTGCTAAAATCCATACAAGATTGCGAATTCTACCGCCAAAATCCATACAAGCAGTTGAATTGCCCGGTTCGTACCTCCTTGCCACCTGCGGAAGTGGTCAAAAAACCCAACAAATCAAAAACATGGCTCTCTCGCGTCGTCTGAAAAAAGCAAGCATGTCGTGGGTGCGGCCCCTCACCGCCGGTGCGGGCTCCCGATACCAGCAAATCGCCACGCAGATCGTCACCGCGGTGGAGGACGGCGTCCTTCGGCCGGGCGATCGCCTTCCCACGCAGCGCGAACTGGCCCAGACATTGGGCGTCGACCTCACGACCGTGACGCGGGCGTATTCGGAAGTTCGCCAGAAAGGGATCCTGGAAGCGCAGGGGGCCGGTGGCACCTATGTGGCCTATTCCGGGTCGGCAACAGGCGGCACGATCGATCTGGGGATGAACATCCCGCCATTGCTCGGCAGCCAAGCGTTTTCGCAGATGCTGGCAGAAGGCAGTGGCTCGACGCAGGCCGCGGCAAGCTCGATGGATCTGATGAGCTATCACGTGGGGGCGGGTGCAATGCGGCATCGTGCCGCCGGGGCGAAGTGGTTGCAGCCGGTGCTTGGCGGCTTGGATTCTGACCGGATCGTGGTTTGCCCTGGCGCGCAAACCGCTATCGCCGCACTGCTTCTGGCCAGAAGCCAGGCCGGGGATGCGATTGCGTGCGATGCGCTGACTTACCCTGGCTTCCTGGATGCAGCTCGCCTGCTGCAGCGCGTGGCCGTTGGCGTGAAGTCGGATGCATTCGGCATGGACCCCGCGGACCTCGAGCGCGTGTGCCAGAAGCATCGCCCGGCAATGCTGTACTTGAACCCGACGATTCAGAACCCGACCGCGCTGACGCTGTCCACCGAGCGCCGGACCGAGCTGCTGCGTGTGGCCAGGAAATTTGCGCTGCCCGTCATTGAAGATGATCCGTACTGGCTGTTGGCGGAGCGGCCGCCGAGCACGATGTATTCGATGGCCGCCACCACGTCGTCTGCGTCGGTCTACTACGTGTCGACGCTATCGAAATGCATTGCGCCAGGCCTGCGAACCGCCTACTTGGTCGTACCTGCCGGCGAGCCGTTGACGCCCGTGCTGGATGCCCTGCGCTCGCTGGCGTTGATGCCCACGCCCTGGATGACGGAGATGGCGTCGACGTGGATCGAGTCGGGCGCTGCGGTTCACTGGATGGCGCAGGTCAAGGGTGAGTTGCGGCATCGGCAAGCCATTGCCGCATCGATCCTGCCGGGCGAGATTGAAGCCGACCCGAACGGGCTGCATCTCTGGCTGAAGTTGCCGGGTGATATCGATCTGTACAGGCTTATACAGACTGCGCTTGAACAAGGCGTGAGTGTCACGGATTCGGGGTCGTTTTCAAGCGGGTCGTTCAGTCCGTTGGCGCTTCGTGTGTCGTTGGGAGGGCCGATTGATCGGATTCGGTTGACGCACGGTTTGAACCGGTTGGCGGAGTTGCTGACGGGCGATACTGCCCGGCGGGAATCGGACGTTGGCTGATTTGCCGGGGCGCGCAGTCTCAGCCCTTGCGAGAACGCCCCGATGACTCACGGGCGCTCAATGCGCCCGCGTCGACGGCCTTTTGGATCGTCCCTTCAAATCCCGCCTGGCTCGCGGCGCGCAACGCAGCGGCGGTAGTGCCGTTGTAGTCCAGGAATTGTTGCACCACTTCTCCGGGCAGATTGTGGTCACCGCCAAGCAACTGCGCGGCATCGCAAACCACGCCCAGGGCGGCTCGCATAGCAACGTGCTCAGGCAGTCCATGCGAAACGGCGACGTCCGCCAGCGCCTTCGCAAGCAACGCGGGATAGGCGTGACCGCTGCCGGAAATGGCAGTCAGCGTGTCGATGTGCGATTCGTCGGAGAGTTCGTCTTCCGTTCCCAGCGCGCTCAGCAGCAGCCGAATTCGGTCCTCGTCGGCCGCGGGTGTCGTGGACGACGCGATCCATGGCGTGTACGAACGGCCGATCTCAACTGCGGCATTCGGCATGGCGCGCGCGATACGTCGCGAGCCGCAACGCAGGGCGAGTTCATCAAGCCCCACACCGGCCATGAATGAGATGACCAGCCTGTCTTCACATTTGAACTCGCCCGCGCGGAAGTCGTCTGGACGGATCGAGAGAATCACCACATCGCAATCTGCGACCGCTTCGGTGAAGTTGGAAAAGCGTCGAACGGCGGGCCACTCGTTGTATGTCGGGCCAGGATCTGCGCTGCGTGTCAGGCAGTGAAGATCATGGGCGTTGACGACGCCTTTCCTTAACAGCAAAGGTCCAGTCGAGCGGCCGAGCCAGCCGCTGGCGCCCACCAACAGTACTTTCATGTTTTCGATTCAACTCCACGCCTGGACGGTCAATGCAGCCGGTTGCCTGGCGATGGCTTGCCGGAGGGGCTACCGGGTCTGCTCGAAAAACAATGGTACTCCGCTTGAGTGTGCACTTGCCGGGACGCCCTCACAGCGTAGCCATCTGCCCCGGCAGCCACAACGCCAGCTGCGGCACCGCCAGCAGCAGCACGATCATCAGCAACAGCATCGCCAGGAACGGCAGTACGCCCACCACCACATCCATGAATTTCCCCTGCCCTCGCACGCTGTGCACCACGAACAGATTCATGCCGAACGGCGGCGTGAGCTGGCCCATTTCGCACAGCACGATCAGCAGCACGCCGAACCATACCGGGTCGTAACCCAGCGCCATGACGATGGGTACGGTGAGCGGGGCGGTGGTGACCAGCATCGCAAGCGTGTCCATGAAGCAGCCGAGCAGGATGTAGAACAGGATGATGGCCAGCATCATGCCCAGCGGCGGCAGGTCCAGGCTGGTCACGGCGTTCACCAGCAAGGTGGTCAGGCCGATCGAGGACAGCACGAAGTTCAGGAAGAACGCGGCCAGCGTGATCAGGATGATCATGCCGGTGGTGCGCAGCGTGGCTTCGAAGGCGCGGCCCAGCATTTCCCACGTCAGCACGCGCTTGTAGGCGCACAGCAGGGTGGCGGCCACCACGCCGAGCGCGGCCGATTCGCTGGCGGTGGCAATGCCGCCGTAGATCACGCCAATCACCAGCGCGAAGATCGCGAGCGGCGGCACCAGGTGCGGCAGGGCCGCGATGCGTTCGGCCCAGCTCACCGTGGGGCGTTTTCCGGCCAGGCCTGGACGCCATAGGCACAGACCGACGATTAGCGCGATGAAGAGCGCGGTGAGCAGGATGCCTGGCAGCGTCGCGGCCAGGTAGAGCTTTGGCACCGATACGTTGGCGATCAGTGCGTACACGATCATGTTGATCGAAGGCGGGATCAGGATGCCGAGCGTGCCGCCGGCCGCGATCGAGCCCAGGAACAGCGGCGCGTTGTAGCCCGACTTGCGCTGTTCGGGCAGCGCCAGCGTGGCGATGGTGGCGGCGGTGGCGACGCTTGAGCCGCTGGTGGCCGAGAACATAGCGGAGGCGCCGATATTGGCGTTCATCAGTCCGCCCGGCAGCCACGACACCCACTTGGACACGGCGCCATACATGCGGCCGGCCACGCCGGAATGCACCAACAGCTCGCCCATCAGGACATAAAGCGGAATCGCGACCAGCAGGAATTCGGCGCTGGTGCCCCAGGCCAGTTCACCGATGGCGTTGGTGAGTTTCAGCGGCGAATAGACGCCGGCCAGGCCCATGCCGAGCAAGCCCACGGTGGCGGCCGCGGTGACGCTCAGCGCCAGGAGGCCAAGCAGCATGGAAATCGTCATTATCAACATGGCTCACTCCTGAGGTTGCGTGCGCGCGGGCACGGGTGCGTCGGCGGTTTCTTCTTCGATACCCTCTTCCACCGAGTGGATGCCGATCAGCGCATTGACCGCCTGCCAGCGGCCACGCATCACGCGGCCCAGCGCGCTGGCGCCGAGCACCACGATGGTGAGCAGGAAGAACGCATAGCCGGCGAACCAGAGCGACTGCGGGATCCATTGCGGTACTTGCAGCGGCGTGTTTGACACGGACTGGAAGGCGATGGAGTCGGCCAGCACGAACCACGCGTGCCACGTCAGCGTGCCCACGAACAGGCCCAGGCAAGCGAGCGCGAAGAGGTCGAGCACGACGCGCGTCTTGGCGGGCAGATGCGTGTAGACCACGTCGACTCGGATATGAGAGCGGCGCAGCAGGGTGATGGGAAAAGCCCAGGCGCTGGCCACCGCCAGCGTGTAGCCGGCCAGCTCGTCGGCGCCGCCGAGCGAGACGCCCGCGACCTTGCGTGCGATCAGGTCGGCCACGATGAGCCAGGACACCAGCAGCAGCCCGAGGCCGCCGATCCAGGCGCCGATGCGGGCCACGCGGTCGAGCAGGCGTAGCGAACCATGCGTTTCTGTCGTCATGAGAGTTCCTTGAAGTTCAGCGCAGCGTCACGCCCAGAGCCTGGCCCACGGACGCGCTCCAGTTGGCGGCGCATTCCTCGCCGCAACGCCGCGCCCAGCGGCTCGCCATTTCGGTGGCGACCTCGCGCAATGTGGCGCGCTCGGCGTCGGTGGGCGCCGTGGCCTGCATGTCGGCCTGCGTGTGGATGCGGCATTCGCCCTGTCCGGTATTGCAGGCGAGCGCATAGTCGCCCTCGCGGCCGGTCTCGTCCCACAGGCGATCTTCCAGCACCTTCGCCTCTTTGAGCATGAACTGCTGCACGGTGGGATCCAGCTTCTGCCAGCGGCGTTCGGCGATGGCGTAAAAGCCGATGGACCAGTCGATCGGCAGCAGATAAAGATTCTTCGCCACGTCGTACCATTTCGCGGCGTTGCCCGAGCCGATGCCGGTTACCGCGCAATCGACCACGCCGGTCTGCAGCGCGGGAATCACCTCGGCAAACGGTATGGTCACCGGCGAGGCGCCCAGCGCGCGCACGTATTCGGCCATGTTGCTGCCGCGGGTGCGCACCTTGCGGCCCTTCAGATCGGTCAGGCTCTTTACCGGTGCGCGGCAGAAGAACACCTGCGCGGTGTACGGCACGGTGGCCAGCAGCCGCACGCCGTGGCGCTTGAGCATGCGCTGTTCCAGCACCGGCCGGTAGGCGGCCACCATCTTGCGGGCAGTGGCGAAGTCGGTCGCCATGCCGGGCAGGTCGACGCCTTCGAAGGTGGGATCATCGCCGCTGACGAAGGCGAACACGCCCATGCCGACGTCGAGCGCGCCGGCACGCATCAGGCGCACGATCTCGGGGCCTTTCAGGCCGCTCTCGGACAGGCCGATCAGTTCGGCAGTCACCTTGCCGCCGGAGGCCTCGGGCAAGGTCTTTTCCCAGAACGGCTTTTCAACCGCGCCGAAGGTGTAGTTGTGGCTGCCGCCGCCGACGACCGCGAAGTGGGTCTCGGGCAAGACGGCGGTCTGGGCGCGGGCCGGTCCGGCCGCGGCGAACGAGGTTGCGACGGCCGCCAGCAGCGCCGCCAGAATGCTTCGTTTCATGTTTTCCCCCTGTTTGTGTATGGGCACGCGCGCCGCGCGCGCCCCGCCACGGCATCGGGTTATGCCGTGGTCGTCTGCGCACGCGTGTCGGCGCGCACGCGATGCCAATCGGAATGACGCTGGAACACCTCGGCCAGGTACAGCGCCAGCCGGTCTTCGCCGCCCGGGCAGAGAATCTGCAGGCCGGTGGGCAGACCCGCGTCGTCGCGGCCGTTGGGCACCGATACGCCGCACATCTGAAGAAGGTTTCCAATACGGGTGTAGTGAACCGGCGCGTTGCCGTGATCGACCTCGTCGAGCGGCAGCGCGGTGGTGAGCGTGGTGGGCGTGAGCAGTCCCGCCACGCCCTGCAGGCGCGCCTCCATCGCCGCCTGCAGTCGGTCGCGTTCGCGCAGCGCAGCCAGGTAGCGCAAGGCCGGCGTCTCGAGCGCGGCAAGCAGGCGCGGCCGCACCGAGTCGTCCACCGGCAGGTCGAGGTCGGTCATCTCGCGCTCGAACGAAGCCACGCCTTCGGTCATCATGATGTCGCCCGTCACGGCCTTGAACTCGGCCAGCGTGGCGGGCGGCGTGATTTCCACGATCTGCGCGCCAAGGCTTTGATACAGCGCGATGGATGCTTCATAGGCGCGTCGCACGGCGGGCGTGACGTCGTTGAGGAACGCTTTGGGCAGACGGCCCAACGTGGCGCCGGCGATGCCAAAGCGCGACGCGTCGAGCGGCTCGCGCCACTCGCCCGGTTCAGCCGGCGCCAGCGCGTCGAACACGACGCGCGCGTCGGCGGCGCTGTGCGCGAAGATGCCGACGCTGTCGAGCGTCTGGCTCAGCGTGACCACGCCCTGCGACGAGATCCGGCCCACGGTCGGCTTGAACCCTGTGATGCCGCAGTAGCTGGCGGGCACGCGCACCGAGCCGCCGGTGTCGGTGCCGATGGCGACCGGCGCCAGGCGTCCGGCCACCGCGACCGCCGAACCGCTGCTCGATCCGCCCGGGATGCGATGCACGCGATCGTCCCAGGGGTTGCGCGGCGTGCCCATGTGCTGATTGGGACCCCACGCGCCCATGGCGAACTGCACCATGTGGGTCTTGCCCAGGATGATGGCGCCGGCGCGCTGCAACTGCTGCACCAGCTCGGCCGTGTGCGAGGCAATGGTATTGGCGTGGATGGGCGAGCCGATGGTGGTCGGATGGCCTGCGATGTCGATCAGGTCCTTGAGGGCGATAGGTACGCCGTGCAGCGGGCCGAGCCAGATGCCTTGATCCAATTGCAGGTCGGCTGCGCGCGCGGCGGCCAGCGCCTCGTCGGCGTACACCGCCACATAGGCGTGCAGCCAGCCGTCGAGCGCGGCGATGCGCGCAAGGTAGTCACTCACCAGCGTTTCGGATCGCAGCTCGCGGCGGCGCAGGCGCTGTGCAAGGTCGGTGATGTCGAGTTCGATGCTCATGCGTTTGCTCCTTGGGCCGCTGCGATGGCACGATCGATGACCGCGCGCGAGCCCACGATGTCGGGGAATTTCTCGCCGGCGCGCAGGCGCGCCAGCGTGGTCTGTTCCTGAGTCTGGAAGTCGATGGCCTGCTGCGCGGCGGCGCGCACCGCGGCGCGATCAAGCACCAGCACGCCGTTCTCGTCGGCCAGCACGGCCGCGCCGGGCCGCACCGTGACGCCGCCGCAGTGAATCGTGCCGCAGAATTCGCCTTCGTGACCCAAGAGGCGCGTGGTGATGGGAGAAGGCCCCCGCGACCACACCGGCATGCCGTGCTGGCGCAATTCGCCAAGGTCGGTCACGAGGCCGTCCACGATGATGCCGGCCACGCCGGCCTGCTTGGCGGCATACGCCATCGCGCCGCCAAAGGCCGCCGTCACGGCCTCGCCAGCCCGGTCGATCACCAGCACGTCGCCGGGGCGCACGCAGGCCATCGTATGGTGCAGAATGCCGCCGTCGTTGCCGGGCATGCGCACCGTCACGGCCGGCCCGGCGATGCGCACGTCCTGCTGATGCGCACGGATGTCGCCACGCATGAAGCCGGTGGTCTGGAAGTGGCCGATGGTGGCCGGCTCCGCCTTCAGCAGCAGCGCCAGATCCTCGGGCGGCAACAGCGCGGGCATGGGATGAATCAGATACATCGTGTCGTCTTCACTACAATGAAAAAGGCTCGGAAAGCCGGTGAAAAAAAGGTATCACGCGGGCTTTCCGGGCCAATAATCAAAGTTTCGGCGCAGTTTGAAAAAGAGTTCTTATCATGCGGATTACCCTAAGCCAGCTTGAGGCCTTTTACTGGACCGCCAAGCTGGGCAGCATCCACGCGGCCGCGCGCCATCTGCACGTCACGCAGCCGGCCGTCTCGGCTCGCCTGCGCGAACTCGAAGGCGCGCTCGAGGTGCAGCTGTTTGATCGCTCGCGCCAGCGCGTGACGCTGACCGACGTGGGCCAATCGGCGTTGCGCCATGCCGAGAGCGCGCTGCACAGCACGCGCCAGTTGGAGCACTTCGGCAAGGATCGCAGCCTGGGTGGCAAATTGAGGCTGGGCGCGGACGAGTGCTCGGCCAATGTGGGCCTCACCGCCGTGATCGCGCAGCTCAAGGAACACTATCCCTCGCTCGCGCTGGAAATGACGGTGGACGTGGGATCGGTGCTCAACAGCAAGCTCAACGCGGGCGAGCTGGACATGGCGCTGCTGACCAATCCGGCCACGGGCGACACCATCACCGACGTGTTCATCGGCTGGATGACGTTTCATTGGGTGGCTTCGCCCACGCTGCACATCACGGCCGATCCGTTTCGTGCCGAGCACGCGCGTGGCCATCACATCGCCACGCACTCGCCGCCTTCCACGCTCTACACCGTGGTTGAAAACTGGCTGGCGTCGGGTGGCGTCGACATGTCGGGGCCCAGCACCACCAATTCGCTGGCGCTGATCTCGCGGCTGATCGCGGCCGGCCATGCCATCGGCATTCTGCCGGTGCCGCTGCTGCAGGACATGCTGACCATGGGCGTGCTGCGCGCCCTGCCCGCGGATCCGCCGATTCCGCCGGCACGCTTCTACATCTCGTATCTGACCGCCTCGCACGGCGCGCACATCGATTCCATCGTGGACATCACGCGCGATACGCTCATGCGGCTGAACTTCCTGGCGCCGATCGACGCTGCGCCGGGGCACGCTGGCTAGACATGACGAGGGGGCCGCGTAAGCGGCCCCGATCCAGTGTCATGTCGTCGCGCGTGGCTCGGCTCGCCCGGACGGTCCGGTATCACGCATCAATCGATACGTGCGCCCGACACACGTACTACCTCGCCCCACTTTTGCACTTCGGCATCCACCAGCGTCACGAATTGCTTGCGATCCGTGAGCTGCGGAATCACCAGGCCGACGGCGCCAAGTTTTTCCTGAATGGCGGGCGACTGCATGGCGGTGCGGGTGGCCTCGAAGAGTTGCTGGAACACCGGCGCCGGCACACCGGCCGGCGCGGAGAGGCCAAACCAGTATTCGGATGAAAAGCCCGGATAACCGCTTTCCGCCACGGTGGGCGTGTCGGGATAGGTGGGATTGCGCTTGGCGCTGCCGATGGCAAGCGCGCGCAGTTTGCCGGCGCGCACGTGCGGCAGCGCCGTGTCCTGATTGACGAACAGCACGTCGACACGGCCCGCCAGCACGTCGTTGATGGCGGCCGAGCCGCCGTTGTACGGCACATGCATGATGTCCAGCTTGGCGCGCTGCTTGAGCATTTCCATGCCCAGATGGCCGGTGGTGCCGTTGCCCGATGAGGCGTAGGAATACTTGCCGGGCTCCTTGTGCACCAGTTCCACGAACTCGGCCAGCGTCTTGGCTGGAAAGCCGGGCGCGGTCACGAGCACGTCCGAGCCGAAGGCGAGGATGGCGATCTGGTCGAGCTGATCGAGCTTGTAGGGCAGCTTGCTGTAGAGGCCCTGGTTGGTGGCGATGCCCACGCCCGACACCAGCAGCGTGTGGCCGTCGGGCCGCGCCTGGGTCACGTACGCGGTGCCGATGTTGCTGTTGGCGCCGCCCTTGTTCTCAACCACGATGGTGGTCTTGAGCGCCTTGCCCATCTCCGAGGCGAGCAGGCGGCCGATGAAGTCGGTGCCGCCGCCGGCGGGAAACGGCACGACCAGGCTGATGGGCTTGTCGCCCGGGAAGTCGGCGGCCTGGGCAGGCGCGGCGGCCACGGCCAGCGCCATCCCGGCGATCAGCGCCGGCGCCATCAACTTCAAGAACGTGCTGCGAACGGACGATGCCATCCCTGCCTTGCGGCATGCTTTTCCCACGGCGTGCATGGTGTGATTCCCTTGAGTGTTATGAAGCGAGCTTTGAATTGCAGGGAAAAATTAGCACGCAGGGTTGGGCGGCAAGTAATCACAATTGGCCGCTGATTTGAGAGATTTTTCTTATTACGGGTAATCCCGGCGTGGGTTGTCGGGTAGGTTGGAATCCCGGGTCGTCGGGCGCAAAAAAGGGGTCGCTCAATAATGAGCGGACCCCTTTTTATTGTGCGCAGCGACGCTATCCCGCCGCGCCGCTTGCTGCCTGCTTTGTCAACCCGCCAGTTCGCGGCGGATGATCTCCGCACCCGCGCTCAACGCATTCAACTTGCCCTTGGCCACCGCACGCGGCAGCGGCGCCATGCCGCAGTTGGTGCACGGATACAGCTTGTCGGCGTCCACGAACTTGAGCGCCGTGCGCAGCGTGTTGGCGACTTCTTCCGGCGTTTCGACGGTGTGGTTCGCCACGTCGATGGCGCCGACCATCACCTTCTTGCCGCGAATCAGTTCGATCAGGTCGATCGGCACGTGCGAGTTATGGCATTCCAGCGAGACGATGTCGATGCTGGACTTTTGCAGCTTCGGGAACGATTCCTCGTACTGGCGCCATTCCGAACCCAGCGTCTTCTTCCAGTCGGTGTTGGCCTTGATGCCGTAGCCGTAGCAGATGTGCACGGCGGTTTCGCATTTGAGGCCTTCGATGGCGCGTTCCAGCGTGGCGACGCCCCAGTCGTTCACTTCGTCGAAGAAGACGTTGAATGCGGGTTCATCAAACTGGATGATGTCGACGCCGGCGGCTTCGAGTTCGCGGGCTTCCTGGTTCAGGATCTTGGCGAATTCCCAGGCCAGCTTTTCGCGGCTCTTGTAGTGGGCGTCGTACAGCGTGTCGATCATGGTCATGGGACCGGGCAGCGCCCATTTGATCGGCTGCTTGGTCTGCTGGCGCAGGAACTTGGCGTCTTCGACGAAGACGGGCTTCTGGCGGCTGACGGCGCCGACGACGGTGGGCACGCTGGCGTCATAACGGTCGCGGATGCGGACGGTTTCGCGCTTTTCGAAATCAACGCCGTCCAGATGCTCGATGAACGTGGTGACGAAGTGCTGACGCGTCTGCTCGCCATCGCTGACGATATCGATGCCGGCCAGCTCCTGTTCCTTCAGCGCGAGGATCAGGGCGTCCTGCTTGCCCTCGATCAGTTGTTCGTCTTGCAGGCTCCAGGGCGACCAGAGCTTTTCGGGTTGGGCAAGCCAGGAGGGCTTGGGCAGGCTGCCGGCGGTCGAGGTGGGCAAAAGCTTTTTCATGGCGGGGGTCCGTCTGTGTTCGGTTTATTGGTGGGAGTGGCTGGCAGCCCAATGATCAAGCACGTGCTTGTACGGCTTGATGAAGTGCGCCTCGGCAAACTTGCCCTGCTTGACGGCGAGCTGGCTGCGTTCGACGCGGTCGTACACGATCTGCGTCAGCGAGTAATCCTGGTTCTTCAGGCTGGGTTGATAGCGTTTTCCAGCCGCGGAATTGGCGTTGTAGATTTCGGGGCGGTAGATGCGCTGGAATGCTTCCATCGTGCTGATGGTGCCAATGAGCTCCAGGTTGGTGTAGGCGCCCAGCAGGTCGTCCTGGAAGTAAAACGCCAACGGCGCAACGCTGTTCGGCGGCATGAAGTAGCGCACCTGCAGGCCCATCTTCTCGAAGTATTGGTCGGTCGGGGAGAATTCGCTTTGCTGATATTCCACGCCCAGGATCGGGTGGTGGTTGTCGGTGCGGTGATAGGTCTTGCTGCTGGAAACGCTGATGCAGATGACCGGCGGCTTCTTGAAGTTCGCCTTGTAGGCTTCGGATTCAACGAAGTGCTTGAACAGCTTGCCGTGCAGGTCGCCGAAATCGTCCGGCGTGCTGAACGTGGATTTGTTGTCGTTGTATTCGGGCAGCAACACGCTGAAGTCGTAGTCGCGCACGTAGGACGAGAAGTTGTTGCCGACGATGCCGTCGATGCGGTTGCCGGTCTTCTTGTCGACGATGTTGGTCTTCAACACTTCGATCAGCGGAAATGCACTGGCGTTGCCGTTTGCGCCCAGCGTCATCTCGGCGGTAATGATGTCGAGTTCGACGGAATAGCGATCGCCCGTGGGGTTGTCCCAATGCGCCAGGTCATTGAAACGGCTGTCGATCATCTTCAGCGTGTTGCGCAGATTCTGCTCGCGGCTTTCGCCCCGGGCCAGATTGGCGAAGTTGGTCGTGATGCGCGTGCTGTCCGACGGCTGATAGTTTTCATCGAAGCGAAGGCTCTTGATGCTGAAAGTGAAGTCTTTGTTCATGATGGTCGGATGCGAAAGTGCTGCGATAAGCGTGAATTCGGAACGGGCAAGTGCGGCGTTTGCAGAACCGCTTCTGCGCTGCTTGCTGTGAAAGCGGTGGGGCCTTTGCCTCAGGCCGCGACGGCTTCCGCGGCCGCGGCGGTTCGCATCTGCCGGGTCAGTTCGACCAGCGGCAGTGCGCGTTGGACGGCCAATCCGGCGCGTTGAATCAGCGCGTCGTTCTGAAGCCGGTAGTCGACAAAGTCCTCGTCGGTCGCGTAGATGCCGAGCGGCAGCGTGCGCGCCTGGAAGAAACTGAACAACGGCCGCAACTGGTGGTCGATGATCAGCGCATGGCGCTGGCTGCCGCCGGTGGCGGCCAAGAGGACCGGCTTGTCGATCAAGGCGTCCTGATGGATGAAATCGAAGAAGTGCTTGAACAGGCCGGTGTAGGAGCCGCGGTAGACGGGCGTGGCCACCACCAGGACATCGGCTTGCTCAACTGCTGCCAACTCGCGCTCGACCGTGTCGGGCAAGTTCGAGCGCCACGTTGCGCCGGCAAGCTGCGGGGCGATCCGGCCCATTTCGACTAGGCGGGGCTCGCAGGGGATTTCGTTGGCGATCAGCGCCAGCAGTTCCTCTGCCAGGGCGGTGGTCCTGGAGGGACGTTGCATGCCGCCGGAAACGGCGACCAGGCGTAGGGGGTGTGTCATCTTTGCTTCCATGGAGCCAATCGGCGCGGAGGGGGTCGACTTGCCATGGAACGTGCGTGTTGATCAGATCAACGTGCGGAACACAGCGGCAAACAAGAACGCAATGCTAAATATCAATATCCATGACGTAAAATGGTTTTATTTCACGATTCCATGAAACTAGATCATAGAAATGCTTGAACGTATCCATCTGAGCATCGTGCAGCAGGTCGAAAAGCAAGGTTCGTTGACGGCCGCCGCAGGCGTGCTGAACCTGACCCAGTCGGCCCTGAGCCACAGCATGAAGAAGCTGGAGGTGCAGCTCGGCACCGATATCTGGCTGCGCGAAGGAAGACGTTTGCGCCTGACGCAGGCCGGCCAGTATCTGTTGGCGGTGGCCAACCGGGTGCTGCCGCAGCTGGATCTGGCCGAAGAGCGGTTGGGCCAGTTTGCCCAGGGCGAACGCGGCGCGCTGCGGATCGGCATGGAGTGCCACCCGTGCTATCAGTGGCTGCTCAAGGTGGTGGCGCCGTATCTGGCCGCGTGGCCGGACGTGGATGTGGATGTGAAGCAGAAGTTCCAATTCGGCGGCATCGGCGCGCTCTTCGGCTACGAGATCGACATGCTGGTCACGCCCGACCCGCTCTTCAAGCCGGGCTTGAAGTTCGAACCCGTGTTCGATTACGAGCAGGTGCTGGTTGTGGCGAAGGGGCATCCGCTGGCATCGGTGGCGTACGTGAAGCCCGAGCAACTGACCCAGGAAGTGCTCATCAGCTATCCCGTCGATATCGAACGGCTGGACATCTACAACCAGTTCCTCTTGAAGGCCGGCGTCACGCCCAAACGCCACAAGGCGATCGAGACGACAGACATCATGCTGCAGATGGTGGCCAGCGGCCGCGGCGTGGCCGCGCTGCCGCGCTGGCTGGTCGAGGAGTACGCGGTCAAGATGGATCTGGTGCCGGTGCGGTTGGGCCCGCGGGGCATTGCCAAGCAGATCTTCCTGGGGTCGCGCGAGGCCGATGACGCCCTGGATTATCAGCGGGCATTCATCGAGATGGCGCGTCAGCCAGCCGCTGCGATTGCCGCCACGCGGGGCGTCTAACGGGGACACATAAGCGGGTATGCTTGGCATCCCTTCATCTCCCCAAGGAGTCTGGCCCGATGCCGTCACTCAAGCACGGTTGCCTGGCCTTCGCGCTTCTGGCCCTCGGCGGCTGCGCCATGCAGCCCGCCGCACCCAACGACGTTGAGATCGCGGCCCAGAAGCTGGTGGGCCAACCGGCCAAGAACGCATTCAAGTTGTTTGGCAGGCCGGATCAGGGCATGGGTCCCTCGTCCTACGGCAGCGGCGGCTTCTACGCGTGGAACCGCGTGCAGACTCACACCACGGACGAGAAAGTGTTCGTGCAGACTGGTGTTGAATATGTCGGGCAGCGGACCACCTCAGTCACCATCGGCGGTCAGGGCGTCAGCGGCCAGATGCCGGTGAGCAGTGAACCGGTCTATCGCAAGGTGGGCTACACGGAAAACCGCACGGTGATCGATTACTTCTGCAGCATCACGCTGTTCACCGACAAGAACGACATCATCGAGCACGCCAGTGTGATCGACTGCGCGAAGAAGAAGTAATAAGACCCTTAGCGGGCCCCCTGCATGGCGGCTGAAGCCGCCTGCAGATAAAGGGGACAAATCTCAACGCTTAAACTCGCAGCATTTGTATCTGGTGGCTGCCCTATGAGGCATGCGATGCATGAAAGCACTGCGTCGCGCCCCGCAAGGAGTCATGGCGTTGAACATTCAAAAATCCGGCGCGCCCGCTGCGATCGTGTACATCGTGGACGATCACGCCGAGGTCAGCGACTCGCTGTTTCGCCTGCTGTCGTCCATCGGCATCTACGCCGAAACCTTCGACTCGATCACCGCCTTCCAGGCCGCAACGCGCCCGGCGGTGCCGTCCTGCCTGATCCTGGATCTCCAGTTGTCGGACGGCGACGGGTTGGAATTGCAGGCGCGCATGCGCGAGCTCGGCGATCACATCCCCATCGTGGTGGTCACGGGATTTGGCGACATCCGCCAGACGGTCAAGGCCATGAAGGCCGGCGCCATCGATTTCCTGGAAAAGCCGATTTCCGAGCAGCGGTTGCTGGACTCCGTGCACCGCGCGCTGGAATCGGACGTGGCGCGGCGCGCCAAGGAGCAGGAGTTCGAGAAGGTCATGGAGCTTTATCGCTCGTTGACCGCGCGCGAGCAGCAGGTGATCGAGATGATCGCGTCCGGCTGCTTGAACAAGGAAGTCGCCGAGCAGCTGGGCATCAGCGAAGTGACCGTCAAGGCGCACCGGGCCAGTGCTTACCGGAAGATGCAGGCGCGCAGCTTTGCCCAGCTTGTACAGATGATCATGAAGGTCAATCCGCGCGTTGCCGCACAATCGCCGCAATTGCGTGGCGACGGCGAGGCGAACGACGGCGAATGACTCACGCCTGCGCGGGCAGCGAAAAGTAGAACACCGCGCCCGCCGGGCTATTGGGCCGCGCCCACATCTGGCCGTGATGCAACTGGATGATCTCGCGGCAGATGGCAAGACCCATGCCCAGGCCCTTGGTCTTGGTGGTGAAGAAAGGATCGAACAGTTTCTTCACGGATGCCGCGTCGATCCCGCTGCCGGTATCCAGCACCTCGACCAGCACGTCGTCGGCTGACGTGCGCCGGGTGACGACCGTCAGTTGCCGCGCGAACGGCTCATGCTTCATGGCGTCGACCGCGTTGACATAGAGGTTGAGCAGGACCTGCTGAAGCTGGACGCGGTCTCCGCTGCTGTGCAGGGGCGCATCGGCCAGATCCAGGATGACTTCGACGTCGCTGCAATCGAGCTCGCTGCGCAGCAGCGTCAGCGTTTCCTTCACAAGCCCGTTCATTTCGATCGGCCCAAAAGCCGCGGGCGCCTTCTTGATCAACGCGCGCACGCCCGAGATGATCGAGCCGGCGCGTTGGCCGCTGCGCACGATGCGCCGCAGCGACTCGGCGACTTCTTCGGTGTTGGGCGGTGTGCGCGCAATCCAGTTCAGCGCAGCCTGCGCTTCGGTCAGGACGGCTGACACCGGCTGGCTGACATCGTGCGCGATGGACGCCGTCATCGAGCTGACGGTGGTCATGCGGGTGACGTGCGCGAGATCCGATTGGATCTGCTGCATCTTGGCGTCCGCAGCCTTGCGTTCGGACAGGTCCAGGACGAACGACACGCCCTGGTTGTCGTCGGCCGCGAACCGGGCGGAGCCGAGCAGCACGGGCACGCGACGGCCATCCTTGCGGGTCAGTTCGGTCTCGACCGGCTCGGCGGCTTCGCGCAGCAAGAGTTCATCCAGCGACACCGCGCCGCTGCGTGACACCAGCGCCGTCCACCGCAACCGGCCGGCGCTCACGTCCTCGCGGTCGTATCCCGTCATGGACAGGAACAGGTCATTAGCTTCCAGCACCTGTCCGCCGGTGCTCCAGAACCAGATGCCGATGATGTTTGCTTCCACCAACCGCTGTATCCGGGCCTCGCGTTGCGCCAGGTCGCGATACAGGCGCGCGCGTTCGATGGCGATGGCGGCCTGCGAGGCCAGCAGGCGCAGCACGGCGGTCCGGTGCGGTGCGAATACGCCGCGCGCCAAGGTGTTTTCCAGGTACAGCACGCCGATGGACTTGGACTGCGTCGTCAATGACAGGCACAACACGGACGGCAGCCGCGCGGCGCGCACGTAGGGGTCGCCGGTGAATGCGCCCGTCACCCATGCGTCGTCGAGCACGATGGTTTCGCCGGTCCGCCAACCGTAGTTCACGATCTGCTGCGGCAGGCCGGCTTCGTCCAGCGATTGGGCGCGCTGGCTGATCGTCACGGAATCGCCGGACGTGGTCGCGATGGCGCGGGCATACAGTTCGCCGTCGGTTTGCAGGACGAGCACGCCCCGCGTCGCCCCGGCCTGTTCCAGCGCGATCTTCATCAGCTTGTCCAGCAAGGTCTGCAGGTCCAGCGCGCTGGCCAGCGCGCGGGAGATGTCGATGACGGTGGCCAGGTCCAGGCTTTCCACGGGCGTTTCGATGGTGGAGCCCTGCGCGGCGCTGCGGCGGTCCACAAAAAGCGTGGGATACAAGGCGTCGATCTGCCTGACCTTGCCCGACGCGCCCCAGTGCTGATAGCACGCGCGCGCATGCTGCAGATACGTGTGCGCAATGCGCTGCTGGCCGCGGCTCTCGAAGAAGCGCGCGGCGCATTCATTGGCCAGGCCTTCAACATGCACGAGGCCGTGATCGCTGGCGCAATGGATGGCGTCGTCGTAGCATTGCATCGCGTCCAGCACATCGCCATTGAGCCGCGCGACTTCGGCGTCGATCAGCATCTGCTGGCTCTGGAAGTTGGACGGGCTGGATGCGGCCCACGGGCGCAGCTTCTCAAGATGCGCCTGCACGGCGGCCAGCGCCGCGGCGCGTTCCGACGGACATGCCGCAATGGGACACCAGGCGCGCGCCAGCGCGGAGTAGAAATGGAATTCCATCTCCTCGATGAACGCAAGCGACGTCCAGACGAACGCCGACGCGTCCTGGCTGGCGCGCACGGCGCTGGTGAAGTCACCCGCGAACACGCGGGCCTGGAGCTTGCGCAGGTAATGCCAGCACGCCGTGACGTTGCGCCCGGGCTCGGCCTGGATCTTTCTTTCGAATTCGGCCTCGCTGAAACCGGCGTCGTCCAGCGCGCCGAATTGCGTCGTGAGGCCTTGCAGCATCTTTGCTAGCTGGAGCTGCGACGTGTATCGGTCCAGGACTTCAAGACCCGCCTTGCGCGCAAAGGCGAGGCCGCGGCTGGCGTCGGCGCGGATGGTGTTCAGCGGACCGCCGGTGGCCAGCATGTGCGTGACCAGGCTGTTCAGCGCAAAGGATGCATAGGTCCAGTCGCCCTGCAGGCTTGCCAGCTCGAAGGCGGTTTGCAGCATGTCGCGCGCCTGGCTGACCGGCTGCGACCATGGCACGATCTGGCCGCCGAACACCTGATACACCCGCGCGCTGAAACGGACCTGCCCGCGCTGCTGGACCAGATCGACGCCCAGCTTGCCGAAGGCGTAGCCGTCGGCGTAGTCGCCGGTGCGCGCGGCCAGAATCATGCCCAGCCACGCGTATCCCAGGCTGGATGCATCCGTATTGCCATGGCGCAGGCTCAGGTTGGCCATGCGCAGAATGACGCGCTCGCGCAGATTCGCAAAGAGCGTCCAGGCCGGGGGCAGCAGCGCGGTCAGCACGCCCATCGTGCCTTCCGCTTCGGCGTCCTTCATTTCGGGCAGGCCGAGCAGCGCGGACGCGGGGCGGCCGGCCCGCAGCGCGTTGAACTCGGCGTACTCGCTGAATACGACCTCTTCGGAAGGGCTGTCCGTCCAATCGATGCCGGCGCGGCGCAGGTAGTGCAGCCCGGCGCCGATGGCCTCGTGCCGCTCGCCCAGCGCCATGAACACTTCGACGCGCAGTTGGGTTACGCGGGCCAGTTCCGGCAAGGGCCAGTCGCGCTCTCCCAGGCGGGCCAGCCGATGCTTGGCGCTTGCCACCGCGCCATTGCGGAATTCGCATTCGGCGCGCGTGATCTCGATGGTGAAGGCCAGCGCGGGTTGATGCTGCCTGCCGTCGTCGGACAGGAACGCCGAGGCGGCCTCCAGATACCGGATGGCCGCGGAATAGTCGGCGGTGTCCTTGGCCAGCGCGCCGGCCAGGGCGTTCAGATGGGCAAGCCGGACGCGCTCTTCCGGGCTGTGAACCAGCTGCCAGGCCCGGTTGAACTGGTCGACCAGTTCAAACGCGTGCGCCTTCAGTTGCTCCGGTTCGAGGTCCCGCGCAAGCCGCCGGCCGATCGCCAGGTGCGTGGCCGCGCGCTGCCGTTCGGGGATCAACGCATAGCTGGCGGCCTGCACCCGGTCGTGCGGAAAGCGGTACACGTCGCCGGTCCGGAACACGAGGCTCTGCCGCTCGCATTCGCGCATCGCGGTGGCAACGTCGAGTCGCGGCCAGTCCAGTGCGACCGCAAGCTTGTCCAGCGATGCGTCGTGTCCCAGGCACGCCATATGTTGTATGGCTTCGCGGCTGTCCGCCGGCAAGCGCTCGACCTGCTGGATGATGATGCCGACCACGTTGTCGGTATAGGCCTGCTCGCGAATGGCGTCCGCATCCCAGATCCACCGCTGGCGGCGCGGGTCGTAGTGCAGCAGTCCCTCGGCCGTGAGCGTGGCCAGGAAGCGGAGCATGAAGCACGGATTGCCGGCCGTCTTGGCCTGCACCAGGCTGACGAGCGGATCGATCCACGGCGACTTGCTTTGCAGCGCATCGGCGATCAGGCGGGCGGAATCGCGCTCGTGCAGGTTGTTGAGCGCGATCTCGGTCAGGGGAATCGTGTTGGCGCGCAGGCTGTCAATGAAGGCGGCCAGCGCGTGGCGCGCCGTCATGTCTTCGGCGCGGTACACGCCCACGACCAGGATATTCTGAAGCCCCGTCTGCGCCAGCTGTTCGATGACGCGCAGCGTGGCGGCGTCGGTCGACTGCAGATCGTCCAGGAACAGGATCAGCGGATGGCCCGGCGACGAGAACGCGCAGAACAGATGCTGAAAGGCCAGGCGCAACCGCGCCTTGGCGTCGCCTTCGGCCAGCAGGCCCGATGCGTCCGGCACGATCATCGCCAGTTCAGGGATCAACGCGAGCAGGCTGTCGCCGCCCGCCGAGACCACTACGCGCAGTTTTTCCCGCCACTCGTCCAGATCGCTTTCATTCTTGGCAAGCACGGCCTGGAGCAGGCCTCTTGCCGCTTCGACCAGCGCGGCATAGGGGCCCGCGTGGCTGTGGGGGTCGCCCTTGCCTTTTGCGAGCAGGGTGTATTGGCTGCCGACGACGCGATGCAGCTCTTCGATGAGGATGGACTTGCCGACGCCCGGCTCGCCGGAGATCAGCACCACCTCGGCGCGGCCCGATCCCGCCACCCGGCCCATGGCGCCGAGCAGGATGTCCAGTTCGGTGCCACGGCCGTACAGCGTGGCCGGCACGCGCACGCGTCCGGGATGGTCGTAGCGGCCCAGCACGAAGTCCGGCACGGCGTCGGGGCCGGCCGTCAGCGTGGTCAGGCAGCACTGCAGATCCGCGGCAAGCCCCTCCGCCGTCTGATACCGCTCGTCTGCCGATTTCTCGAGCAGCTTCATGACGATGGCCGAGAGCTCGGCGCAGATGCCGGCGTTGCGCTCGGCAGGCGCCACGGGCATGCGTGCCGTATGGCTGTGCAGCCACGTCAGCGGCGATTCGGCCTGAAACGGCAGCTCGCCGGTCAAGGCTTCGTAGAAGACGACGCCCAGCGAATAGAGATCCGAGCGCACGTCGGCGCGGTGGCCGGAACGGCCGGACTGTTCGGGGGCCATGTAGGCGGGTGTGCCGACGATGTCGCCCGGGGCCGAGGCGGGCGCCGCCTGGTAGGCGCCGAGGGGCGTGGAAAACGAGAAGCCGGTCAGGTGAGCGGCCCCGGTCTGTTCGTTGAAGAGAACGTGCGCCGGCTTGAGATTCCGATGGATCAGCCCGGCGTTGTGCATCTTCCCCAGCGACAGCGCCACGGCGATGGTGAAACGGAGAAACGCCGCGGCGGGCATCGCCCGCGATTGGTGCGTGGCCAGGGGCTGTCCGCCAGGATCCTGCAGATACAGGACGGTGGAGCCGCCGACGCGCGCCAGTTCGGTCGGCACGGCGGCCCAGCCCGGATGCAGGTAGTCGCGCAGGCCGTATTCCTGCTCGAGCAGGTGCCGCGCGCACTCCGAGCTGTCGTTCGGCCTGAGCCAGACGGCCAGCTTCGAGGCGCCGCGTCCGAAGACCCGGTCGCCATCCACCCACAGAACCTCGAAACGGGCTCCGTTGACTGCCTCGAAGCGAGGAGCGCTATCCATGTCACACCTAAGCCGCGGCCTCTCGGCGCGCGGCATCAAAATCCCTGTCGGCGCAATTCTAGTCAGGAATCATTCTTCTCTTGTAACGGTGTGTGCGGGCAGCGCCGGTCTCATCCTGCCCCCCTTATTGCGGGATGGGGGCAACGAAGTGCGACACCCGCGGCGGCGTGTCGCCGATATGGAAGGCGCGCACTTCCGCCTGCTGGTCTTCGTCGGCGTGCGTGACACGTTCGTGCTGGCGCAGATGCTCAAGCCACGACGTCACCAGGAAGTATTCAAGGTAGCGGCCGGGCTGCGCCGCGTCTTCGAAGATCCCCCATGCGTAGGCCCCATCGCGGCGGCGCTCGGCGCCGGCATGCTGCATGGCCTGCACGAAGTCCGCGCCGCGCGCCGGGTCGATCAGATACTCCACCGTGATCATCACCGGGCCGCGATCATGCGATACGTGCTGGTCGATCAGGGGCTCGGGCCAGTGCATCGACGGCGCCAGGTCCAGGTCCGCGCCCAATTGCAGTTTGGCCTTGCGGGTCAGCAGCATCGCAATGATGGAACCCGCGGCCGCGATCAGCAGGGCCGTCGGGACGCCGGCGCGCACGGCCGTCTGTCCCCAGATCATGCTGCCGGCGGTCATCGAGCCGAAGAACACCGTGACGAAGATCGCCAGCCCGCGTGCGCGCACCCAGTCGGGAAGCGCCACCTGGGCGGAGACGTTGAGCGAGGTCAGCACCATGATCCACGACGCGCCCGCCAGAAAGCTGAACGCGCCGGCGACCACGGGATGCGGCACCACCGCAAACACCACCAGCGTAAGCGCCGTGCCCAGCGTGCCGGCCATGACGCTGCGATCCGGACCCAGCTTCTTGCGCAGCGGCGGCAGTACGATGGCGCCGATCACCGCACCCGCTCCGACGCAGCCCAGGATGATGCCGTAGAGCAAGGCGCCGCCCTGCAGCACCTGACGCACGATCACCGGCAGCAACGCCCAGTAGGCGCTGGCAAACAGAAAGAACGCGACGGCACGGACCAGCGTGGATTTGAGCGGCTTGCTGTGCAGCGCAAAGCGCAGGCCGGCACGCATCGCGTGAAACAGCTGCTCGCGCGGCAGGCGCTTTTCAGCGGCCGCGGGCGGCTTCCACCAGATCAGTGCGGCCACCACCACGATGAAGCTCACCGCGTTCACAAAGAAGGGAATCGCCACGCCCAGGCTGGTGATCAGCACGCCGGCCAGCGCCGGGCCGATCGCACGGCTGACGTTGATGCCCACGCTGTTGGTGGCGATGGCCTGCTGCAGCGACGGACGCGGCACCAGGCTGGGCACGATGGCCTGCCACGCGGGCGCCGACAGCGCCGTGCCGATGCCCATCAGCAGCGTGAAGCCCAGCAGCACCCACGGCGTGGTCAGGCCAAACCAGACCACCAGGCCCAACGCCAGCGCGATGAAGCCCATTGCGATCTGCACCATCAGCAGCAGCTTGCGGCGATCCATCGTGTCGGCCAGCGCGCCGGCCAGGAGCGACAGCAGGAACACGGGCAAGGCGCCCGCGGTCTGCACCAGCGCCACGAACATCGGCGACGGCGACAGCGAGGTCATGAGCCAGCCCGCGCCCACGTCGTGCATCCAGGTGCCGATGTTCGACAGCACGGTGGCCACCCAGATCACCGTGAAGGCGGAGTAGGCGAACGGGGAGGAAGGCGGGGGGTGGTCGGCGGGTCGGGTGTCGGCGGTCGTCATGGCGGGGCAGGCTGCGGAAGAAAGCAAAAAGGCCCGCGGCCGCTGCAAGAGCGGCTGCGGGCCCGTGAGGCATCAGCGGGCGATGACGGGCGCCGCGACAGGCGCGATGGCGTCGTGGGCGGTCTGCGTGCGCTGCTTGGCCTTGTGCACCATGGTGTAGGCGTAGTCCACGCCCATGCCGTAGGCGCCCGAATGTTCCTTCACGATTTCCATCACGGCATCGTAGGAGTCACGGTGGGCCCAGTCGCGCTGCCATTCCAGCAGCACCTGCTGCCACGTGACCGGCACGACGCCGGCCTGGATCATGCGTTGCATGGCCATGTCATGCGCTTCCTTGGACGTGCCGCCCGACGCATCGGAAACCATGTAGATCTCGTATTCGCCTTCCAGCATTGCGCACAGGGCGAAGGTGGTGTTGCAGACTTCGGTCCACAGACCGGCGACGACAACCTTCTTGCGGCCGTTGGCGGCCAGCGCGTCACGCACCTTCTGGTCGTCCCACGAGTTCATCGAGGTGCGCTCCAGGACCTTCTGGTTCGGGAACACGTCGAGCAGTTCGGGGTAGGTGTAGCCCGAGAACGACTCGGTTTCGACGGTGGTGATGGTGGTCGGGACGCCGAAGACCTTGGCGGCCTTGGCCAGTCCGACGGTGTTGTTCTTCAGCGTCTGGCGGTCGATCGACTGCACGCCGAACGCCATCTGCGGCTGGTGATCGATGAAGATGATCTGGCTGTTCTGCGGGGTCAGGACTTCGAGCTTTGCTTGGGACATGAATATCACCTGGAAGATTGAATCAGAGGGGGACGCATAGCGCCTTGCTGCATGAGGAGGCCTCATCCGCCCGCTGTGCCGCGGGCTTTAACGAGAACGTCAGGATATGGGAAACGTTCGCATCTCGACATTGTTCGAAGGTATGGCGCGTCCCCCCTCAAGTAGGGTCAATCGGGGACGCGCTTGATGCCCAGGGTGGCCAGCGCGGCGACGACAGGCGGCAGGACGAAACACCACATGAGGGACGCCCAATACAGCAGCGCGGCAATGGCGCAGCCGGACGCAAAGGCCGCCAGGGCGGGCAGCATCTTGCGCAGGCGGCCGATGGCGGCCGTGCGGGCCTCGCCCGAGACGCCCTTGCAGAGGTCGGCAAGGTCGATCATCACCTGCGTGGTGGTGCCGGTCATCAGCGTGGACGGCGGCGCGCTGCCCAGGTGCATGCGCTGGATCGCATTCTGGATGCCCATGGCCGCGACCAGCAGCATGCCTCCCGTCACGGCAAAGGGGGCGTCGCTGTCGGGAAACGGGCCGTAGGCGATGAGGACGGCCGCGGCGGCGGCCAGGAGCAGCACCTTCGCGCACATGAGCTTGGACATGGCCGTGTCCGCGGCCGCGAGACTGGATGCGAACAGGCGCGTCAGGACGACGACGGCACAGAAGAGCGGCAAGGCCAGGAGCTTGGCGAAGGCGCCGGTCGTGCCGTGGACGAACGCGGCGCCCAGCGTGACGAAGTTGCCGGTCACGTGCGCCGTGAACAAGCCATTCAACGCCAGGAACCCCGCCGTATCGACGTATCCCGCGTTAAAGCCCAAGAGGCCGGTGAATCGGGGAGATACGGGTGTCTGTTCCATGACCACTACCGCCGTTCGTTCAGGTCCTGCCAGATCACCAGCAGGAATCCGCCTACCAGGCCCAGGTGCTCGAAGAACGAGTTGGCGGCGAAAAAGCGTGCCTGGCCCGGCGGCATCTCCCAGAACTGCAGGGCGACAAACGTGGCGATGAGCGTAAAGATCGCCAGCCCCAGCGCGCCGATCCAGCGGTGCCATCCGATCAGGATCATGAGCGAGGCGATGATCTCCAGCGCGATCACGACCACGGCGAAGAACGGCGCGGGCGTAAGCCCAAAGTGGGTCATTTCCGCGATGGCGCCGGGAAAGTCAGTCAGCTTGACCAGGCCGCCCTGCAGATACGCCGCGCACAGGCCCAAATAGGCGACAAAACGGGCAACGCGGCCGCCGAGAACGGGACGCGCGATGCCGGCCAGCGAAGTTGAAATGCTCGACATGGATTCAGTCCTTTACACGGCCCAGCACGAGCAACCCAGCGCGCCGAAGAACGACTTCTGGTCCGAGGCCGGCACGCTGGAGGCCCAGGCATTGGCGTGGCTATGCCCGTGCATGTTGCACGCGGTGGCGCAACCGCAGGCGGCGGCAAAGCGCTTGTAGTCCAGCGAATTGCGTCCCGCGCCTTCGGGGTCGCCCCAGGCGGCATAGCCGCCGAACAGGCGCGTGGGGGACCAGTCGGGCATGGCGGGCGGCGGCGCGTTCTCGTCGAGCTTGGCGAAGTCGCCGGCGCCGTAGACGACGCGCCCGCCCACCACGGTGAGGTCGGACGTCAGGAAGGAGATTTCCTCGTCCGCAACGGCAAAGTAGTCCTGCGACGGGACCATCAGGTCGGCGAACTGGCCCACCTGGATGCGGCCGCGCTTGCCTTCGTCGTTGGAGAACCACGCGACGTTTTCGGTCCACATGCGCAGGGCCGTCTCGCGGTCCAGCAGGTTTTCATGCGGATACAGCGGCATGCCGCCCACGGTTTTGCCCGTGGTCATCCACGACAGCGAGATCCACGGGTTGTAGGACGCCACGCGGGTCGCGTCCGTGCCGGCCGACGTCTTCACGCCTTTTTTCAGGATGCGCTTGACCGGGGGCGTGGCCTGCGCGGCCTTCGCACCGTAGCGCTCGACAAAGTATTCGCCCTGGTAAGCCATGCGGTGCTGCACGGCAATGCCGCCGCCCAGCGCGGCGATCCGGTCGATCGACTTGTCCGAGATCGTCTCTGCGTGATCGAAGAACCAGTTGATGCCGGTAAGCGGCGTGTCGCGATGCACCTTCTCGAAGACGTCCAGCGCCCGCGTGATGGTTTCGTCGTACGTGGCGTGCAGGCGCCACGGCCACTTGTTCTGGACCAGGACGCGCACGACCTCTTCCAGTTCGCCTTCCATTTCCGGCGGCATGTCCGGGCGTTCGACGCGGAAGTCTTCGAAGTCGGCGGCCGAGAACACCAGCATTTCGCCCGCGCCGTTGTGGCGGAAGTAGTCGTCGCCCTGCTTGTACTTCACCGAAGACGTCCAGTTCAGGAAATCTTCCTTCTCGTGCTTGGGCTTTTGCGTGAAGAGGTTGTAGGCCAGCCGGACCGTTAACTGGTTGTCGTCGGCCAGCTTCTGGATCACGGCGTAGTCGTCCGGATAGTTCTGATAACCGCCGCCCGCATCGATGACGCCCGTGACGCCCAGCCGGTTCAGCTCGCGCATGAAGTGGCGCGTGGAATTGAGCTGATAGTCGAACGGCAGCTTCGGACCCTTGGCCAGCGTGGAATACAGGATCGTGGCATTGGGCTTGGCCAGCAGCAGGCCCGTCGGATTGCCGTTTGAGTCGCGGATGATCTGGCCGCCTTCGGGGTCCGGCGTGTCCCGGGTGTAGCCCACGACGCGCAGCGCCGCGGCGTTCAGCAGCGCGCGGTCGTACAGATGCAGCAGGAACACGGGCGTGTCCGGCGCGACCGCGTTGATTTCCTCGATGGTCGGCAGGCGCTTTTCAATGAACTGGTGCTCGGTGAACCCGCCCACCACGCGCACCCATTGCGGTGCGGGCGTATTGGCGACCTGCCGGCGCAGCATTTCCATCGCGTCCGCGAGCGACCGCACGCCGTCCCACCGCAGCTCCATGTTGTAGTTCAAGCCGCCGCGCACGACGTGCGTGTGGTTGTCATAGAGTCCGGGTAGGACGCTTTTCTTTTTCAGGTCCACCAGCCGGGTGTTCGATCCCGCCAGGCGCAGGACTTCCCGGTCGCTGCCCACCGCGACGAACTTGCCGGCCTGCACGGCGACGGCGCCCGCTTCCGGATTGGCGCGGTCCAGCGTGGTGAAGCGGCCGTTGTAGAAGATCACTTCCGGGGGGCCGTCCGCCAGCGGCGTGCCCGTCTGGGACTGCGACCCGGCATTCGCCCGGCCCGCCCACATGCTGTTGAGCGCAAACGCTGAAGCCAGCGAAGATGCCGCTCCCAGGACTTGTCGACGCGAAGCCATGCCACTCTCCTCGATTAATTTCGTGGTGGGTAGGTTTCCATGGCGGCCAGTGGGGCGCAATCCGACATTAGGGTTGTGACCCTATACCATCGACGAATGGCGCTGGCGCCGCATGCACGCGTATTGTTTTGCCGTTTGCGTGCTGCCTTGCAGTTCCGGGGTCGCTCGTATCCCGTGCCCATGGGTTCATCGCGCAGGATTCCCACGGAAAGCACAGGAGCATGAGATGAAAGTTGGCCGCGACGCGCGCAAACGGGTTCTGGTTGGTGGATGCGCGGTGGCCGCGCTGTGCGGCGCAGTCGGCAGCGCGTCGGCGCAATCGTCCGTGACGCTATACGGCCGGCTGAACACGGCGCTGGAATACGCGTGGATCAGCGGCGGCGAGAATGCCGGATCCGGCTCGCGTATGACGAACAATCGCTCGGTATTCGGCCTGCGCGGCGAAGAGGACCTGGGCAATGGCCTGTCCGCGATCTTCCAGATTGAAAGCGGCATCGCGCTCAACACCGGGCAAGGCGAGATCGCCAGCCGGAACACGCGTCTGGGACTGGCGTCCCCCTACGGCACGTTCTTCCTGGGCAATTGGCACACGGCCTTTACCGAGTCGACCATGAAGATGGATCCCTACTATCCGATGACGGCGGGATACATGGCGCTGATGGGCAACGGCTCGGCCTCCACCTCGGGCAACGTCGAGAACACCAGCTCGTTCGACCGGCGCCAGAAGAACTCGCTGCATTTCCGGTCGGCCGACTGGCATGGCCTGAGCGCGGGCTTCACCTGGGGCCTGCCGCAGGAGCGCATGACGACGCCGCGCAATCCCCAGCTTTTCTCCTGGTCCGCGGCCTACAAGGAAGGTCCGCTGGCGCTGGTGGCGGCCTACGAACTGCACAAGAACTACCAGATGGCCGACTCGCACGACGATGCCATCAAGCTGGGTGCTTCGTATTCGTTCCCGTCCACCACGATCAACCTCGTCGTCGAGCAGCTGCGCTACCAGACGGCCACCGGCGATCTGCGCCGCAAGGGTTACTACGTGTCGCTCGTGCAGAAGCTGGGCTCCGGCAGCCTGAATGCCTCCGTCGGGTACGCCGCCAATGGAACCGGGCCGTCCACGCAACAGGTGGGTTATGTCCGTAGCGGCGAGAACACCGGCGCGGTCCAGTACACGCTCGGTTATGAGCAGCCCTTGTCCAAGCGCACGTCGGTGTATGCGTATTACTCGAAGATCAAGAACCGCTCGAACGCCGCGTACGACTTCGCCATCAATGAACTTGGCGTGACCGCCGGCGGCAGCCCGCAGACGATTGCGCTGGGGCTGCGGCATAACTTTTAATCCCGGCGGGGCTTAACGATTCATTAATTCTTGCCTCGCTATATTCGCGCTCGTCAGCCGGCGCGGCCCCTGTCAACGGGTCCCGCGCTGCCAAAGCGCGAATAGTCATGAGCCGGTTGTCGATCACAACAAAGGCGAATGATGAATCTTGCAGCCATGAAAGTGAGGTCCCGCCTCGCTATCGGTTTCCTCTTGCTTATCCTGGCGTTGCTGGTGCTTGGGGGCCTGTCCCTGTACGCCGTGCGGACGCTGGACAAGTCAATGTCCGACATCGTGAACGTGAACAACCAGCAGTTGAAGCTGGCGTTGCAGATGCGGGATCTGGTGCAGAGCCGCGCCATCGTGGTGCGCAACATCGTGCTGCAGACGGATGCGCAGGCCGTGGCGAACGAGATGACCCGTTCGCAGGACATGGCCACGCGTTACCGCGAAGCCAGCGAGCGGCTCACGCGGATGTTTGCCGAGGACCACGGCACGCTGCCCGCGGAAACCGACCTGTTGGCCGCCGCCCGGCGTGCAGAAGACGAGGCGACGCCGATCTACATGCGCGCCCTCGAAGCGGGGCGGCAGAACAATACCCAGGAAGCCGCCAGGATCCTGCGTGAAGAGCTGCGCGCCAAGCAGGACGCCTGGCTCGACCAGCTGATGGCCCTTGCCGACCTGGAAACCAAACTGAGCGACGAATCGGCCGCAGAGGCCGCGCAGACGTCTGCACGTCTGCGCAATGCAATCGTCGTGATCATGGCGATCGCCGTGCTGGCCGGCGTGCTGTCGGCCTGGCTGATCACGCGCAGCATCCTCCGTCAGCTTGGCGGCGAGCCTGCCGATGCGCAGAAGCTGGCCGGCGCCATTGCAAGCGGCGATCTCACGACGGCGCTCACGCTGGACGGACGCGACCGGTCGAGCCTGATGTATTCGCTGGAGACGATGCGCATGCAGCTCGCGACGACGGTCGGGACCATCATCAGCGCGGCGGAGTCCATCTCGACGGCGTCCGCCCAGATTGCCGAAGGCAACGCCGACCTTTCCCAACGCACCGAGGAACAGGCCGCGTCGCTGGAGGAAACGGCCGCCAGCATCGAGGAAATGACCTCGACCGTGCGGATGAACCAGGACAACGCGGCCAGCGGCAGCAGCCTTGCCGTGGATTGCAGCCAGCTCACGGGTGAAGCGGGCCGCGTGGTGGGCCAAGTGGTGGACGCCATCGGGGCGATCTCCACCGATGCCGAGCGCGTCGGCGAGATCGTGTCGGTGATCGACAGCATCGCGTTCCAGACGAACATTCTTGCGCTGAATGCGGCGGTGGAAGCCGCGCGTGCCGGCGAACAGGGCCGCGGCTTCGCGGTGGTGGCCACCGAAGTGCGCGCGTTGGCGCAGCGCAGCGCCACGGCGGCCAAGGAGATCAAGGGCCTGATCGAGAATTCCAAGCGCGCCGTGCAAGGCGGCGAGGCGCTGGCGGCCACGGCGGGCGACCAGATGCAGAAGGTGCTGGACGCGGTGGCGCGGTTGAAAGAGGTGACCGTGGAAATCGCCTCGGCCTCGGCGGAGCAGACCAGCGGCATCGAACAGGTGAACGTGGCGGTGTCCCAGATGGACACGATGACGCAGCAGAACGCCGCGTTGGTCGAGGAATCGGCCGCGGCGGCAGGCGCGATGGCCACGCAGGCGAAGGAGCTGCTGCAGGCGGTGGCGCGCTTCAAGACGGAACGGCGGACGGCCGCGGCGCATCCGGGTGCGCGCTATGAACCGCTGGCGCTGGCCGCGCCAGCGCACGCCTGAGCCGGCGGCGGACCTTTTATGATGCGGCACGCGCGGCAAGCACGCCGCGCCGCGCAGAGGCTGCCAACGCCCACGGAGGGGAACTGACATGCGGGTGTTGTTGGTCGAGGACGACGCGATGTTCGCGGACGCATTGACGCTGGCTCTCGAGGAACTGGACTTTGCGGTGACGCTGGTGCAGGAAGTCGACGCCGCCAAGGTGCTGCTCCTCGCGCATGCCTTCACGATCGTGCTGCTCGATATCGGCCTGCATCGCGGGTCGGGCCTGGACGTGCTGCGCTTTGTGCGCCGGCGCGGCGACGCGGTGCCGGTGATCCTGATCACCGCGCGGGACGCCTTGAGCGACCGCATCAAGGGGCTGGATCTGGGCGCCGACGATTACGTCATCAAGCCGTTCGAGCCCACGGAGCTGTTTGCCCGCATGCGCGCGTTGCTCCGGCGCAGCGGCGCGACGGGCGACAAGGTGCTGGCCTGGCGTCACGTCAAGCTGGATCCGGGTCGCCGCGAGGCCTTCGTCGACGACGTGCCGACGCGGCTGTCGGAGCAGGAGTTCCGCACGCTGGAGATGCTGCTCAGGCATCCCGACCGGCTGGTGTCCACGGAAGAGCTGCGGGCGCATCTCTACGGCGCCGGCCGTCCCGGCGAGAGCAATACGATCGCCGTGTTCATCCATGCCCTGCGGCGCAAGCTGGGCAAGGACGCCATCGAGAACGTGCACGGCCAAGGCTATCGCCTGGCCCGGGATGGCGGCTGATGCGCCGGGTCACGAATTCGATGCGCGCGCAGATTCTGCTGGGCATCTTCAGCGCGTTGCTGGTGTCGTGGCTGGTGCAGTTCGGCCTGTACTGGAACAGCCTGACGCGGACGGAGTCCGGCGCGCGCGATCATGAGCTGAACGCGGTGGTCGACAGCGTCGCGTTCTTTCTGGCGATGGTGCCGGTGACTCAGGACATCCGCCGGGATCTGCCGGTGCCTGCCTTCCTGTTGCGCCAGTCCATCGGCAAGACCGAGATCCAGGTGTGGGACCGCGTCACGAACCGGCTGGTGCTGGCCTCGACGGACGCACCCCGGACGCGGATGGCGCAGGCCAATTCCATCGGGTTCTCGTGCGTCACCTTCGGCGGCGACACCTGGCGCGTCTATGCGGGACTGGACGAGACGGCCCGCTTCGAGATCGTTGCCGCAACGCCGACGCGCGCGTTCTATGCGGGGCTTGCCGACCGGTTCGAGTTGGGCTTGATCATCACGCTGCTGATGTTTGCCGGGATCGGCAGCGTCACGATGTTCGTGGTCTGCCGTTCGACGCGCAAGCTGGGCCGCGCCGGCCGCGAGATCGCGCAGGCCAGCGTGACCGACGGCGTGACGGTTGATGAACGCGCCGTCCCTGCCGAGGTGGGACCCCTGATACGCGCCATTAACGAGCGGCAGCGGCGGGTGATGACGCTCATGGAGAACGAGCGGCGATTCATCGGCGACGCCGCCCACGAGCTGCGCACGCCGCTGGCGGTGCTGGCCGTGTACGCGGACACGGCGTATCGGGTCAACGATCCCGTCAAAGCGAAGATGCTGATGCAGAAGATCGCCGAGACGACCCGCCGCAGCGCGCGCATCGTGGAACAGCTGCTGGACCTGGCGCGCACCGACAGGAACGACATCGTGCTCGAGCCGGTGAATCTGGCTTCCGTCGTGGGCTTTGTGCTGCGGGACATGCAGGCATCGTTCGTCCATCGCGGCCAGCGGCTCAAGGTGGATGCCGCCCCGGGCCAGATCCTGGGTCAGGTCGATGCGCTGGGCATCCTGGTCCGCAATCTGCTGGACAACGCAGGCCGGTACAGCGGCGACGGCAGTTCGATCCGGGTGGCGCTGCATTGGGCGGCCGACAGCGTCACGTTGGCGGTGTCGGACAACGGCCCCGGCATCGCACGGCCGCTGCGCGAACGCATCTTCGACCCCTTCTACCGCGGCCCGGGCGCGCCGAGCCACGGCAGCGGATTGGGCTTGGCCCTGGTGGCAAGAATCGCCCGCTCGCACCATGCGCGCGTCACCGTGGAGGAAGGCGCCGACGGGCGTGGGGTGTGTTTGAACGTGACGTTTCCGTTGCCTGGTGCGCCCGGCGCTGCCGCGACAGGCGCTTGAGGCGGATCAGAAGGATGGATAAGCGCGCGCCGGATACCCGCCCTGGTACAGCACCGCCGTTCGATGGCCTGCGCGCCTACCTGCAGGCGGTTCAGAGCCGGGACGATCTGCGTCAGATACGGCTGCTGGAGCAACGGAACGGTCGATTGAAGCGGTCGGTAGAGCGCATTGCGGTGGCGCGGAACGCGGCTTCCGGCGCGCCGCAACGCGCGTGTTGGAAGCGTGTTCTGCACGCCGAGGCCTTGGACGCCAACTGACGGTCTGATGGCGAAATCGACGGATATGGCCTGGATTCGAACTCCGGACAGAAAATGTCCCGATGGCGTCCCAAACTGTCAGTTCCCAATTCAAGAGGAGCGACAGTGACGCAATCGATATCGAGCCAAGGTTCCGTTGACGTCCTGGTGCGGCCGGCGGTCGCATTGGAGCGTTGGGGTGTGTCCGCGGGGGAACTGGCGGCGCTTGTGGCGCGTCTTGCAGAGGCAATGCCCTGCATGGACTGGTACGCAGCAGAAGCGGCGCCGGCCGGCGCGCTGGCGCTGCATCTTGTCGATTTTGCCGAGTTGGCGGGCAACGGACGCGCGGTATGGAATGCGTCCGGACCGCTTGACGCGATGCGTCAGGCGCGTCTGCAAGGCCAGCCGGCATTCGCGCTGTGCCGGGGACGCGCCAGCCAGTTGCCGGCCGAGCGCAGGGGCGTCTGGGTCCTGCGGGCCGACAACGCGTGGGACGTGGCCGTGCAAAGCCTGGTGCGCGCGCTGGCGGTGCTGGAATGGACCCGCGAGGACGGCTACAAGGCGCTGCCGGCCTGGCGAGCCACAGGCGAACTTGCCCAGCGCAACCTCCTGGCCGTGACGGCCGTGGACAGGACGGCATCGGCGTTCTCTTCGGTGTTGCGCGACGCGCTGTCGGCATCGCTGATGCCGCCGACCGCGCTCGCGGTCGCGGGCGCGCCAGACAGCGAAACGCGGCGCACGATCGTCGAGGCAGGCCTGCACGATCTGCAGACCCTGGCAGTCACGCCGATGACGCTGGACGGCACGATGCGCGTGGATGCGCTGTTGGGATTTGAATGGCCGGCGCTGGGTTGACGTTGTGCGTTTAAGAAATCGAGTCGCCCTGCCGTTAACACTAAGTCGAAGCGCGAGATGTTTGCCATGCCCCCGCTAGTCGCCAATGTATTTCATGTGTTGAAGGACGCCGAACAAGACGGCCTGTTCTTGAGTACGCCCGAGGTAAATAAGGCGCTGCTCAATACCTTCCGTATTGAAGTCTCCGTCAAGACCGTGCAGCGTGCCTTGGTGAAGCTGCGAAACGAGCAGTTGGTCGACTGCGAAAAGCGCGGCACGGCCCTCTTCTGGCGCAAGCGCCCTGGCGCCAACGGCATGGCGTCCCGGTCGTCCGGCCTGATGACCTATGAACAGGCGCTCGCGCTTCAGACCTTGAAGCGCTTCTCGTCGCGCCAGATTCCGTCGCTGGTGGCCGAGTCGCTGGCGTCGCTGTTCGATACCGCCGAAAAGCGCCTGGATGCGTCGCAGAACGACTCCGAGCGCCGCTACCGGAAATGGGTGGACAAGGTCGAGGTCGAAAGCGGCGGCTTTGCCCTGCAGCATCCGGCCATCGATCCCGTGCTGTTTTCCGCCGTCACGCACGCCCTGTTCTACGAGCAGCAGCTCGATGTCGTCTATCGCGTTCGCTCCAAGGATTATCAGGAGAAGTCCAAGGTCGTCGACCCGCTAGGGTTGGTCGAGGTGGGCGGCTTGGTCTATCTCATTGCCGCAATGCCCGGCTACCCCAAGCCCGCGATGTACCGGCTGGATCGGCTCGTCAGCGCAAAGATGCTGCCGGAGCGGTTCACCTACCCCGCGGAGTTCAGCCTCGCCGAGTACGTGAAGGATCAGAGGCAATTCGACTTCATGGTCGAAGGCGCGATCACGGTCGAGCTGCGGTTCTTCAACGGCGCTGGCAACCATCTGCTGGAATCGCCGCTGTCCGATGACCAGGTGGCGACAACGACGAACGAGGGATTGGAAGTCACAGGCACCGTGCTGCTCAGCAAACGGCTGCGCTGGTGGCTGCGTTCGTTCGGGCCCAATGTTCAGGTGCTTGGCCCGGCCGCGCTGCGCGGCGAGATGGTTGCGGAAGCGCGGACGCTGATGGCCTTGTATGGAGAAACACCTTGAAGATCGCAAATGCCTGTCCGCCCTAAACCGTTTACCCAAGTCTGTCCTCGATGCGATTGGTCCAGGACGTCCGTGCCGGCCAGTGATGTGTTGATAGCGGGGCGCGACATTGCCACACACTGTCCCCGCTGTGGTTCTCAAGCATTGAAGATCCAGAAAGCCTCCGTGTTCGCGCTGCTGGCGAGCCGGGTGAAACGCCTGCTGACTTAACGGCGCTGTGCGCCACGAGCACAACAAGGAAACAGCGACATGGCGCAGATCGTGCCGGACGGTTGGCAGCACATGGACGCCGTGGGCGGCATGCGCCGGGAGCTTGAGACGCTTGGCGTGCTGGCGCAAGGGTTGCCGGACGACTACACGGTCTATCACGCCGTGCACTGGACGAACATCGAATGCGTGCACGCGATTCACGGCGAAATCGATTTTGTCGTTGTGAACCGCGCCGGCCACATGATGTTGATCGAGCAGAAGTGCGGCGATCTCGAGGAAACGTCTGACGGGCTGGCCAAGAACTATGGTGGCAAGCTGAAGTCGGTGCCGGTGCAGATGGCGCGCACGGTGAACAGCTTCCGGACCCGGCTGACGCGCACACTTCCGGGCGAGTTTGTCGGGATCGAGCACTTGCTTTTCTGCCCGGACTATCTCTGCAGATCTCCCCAGACAGCGGGCGTGGTGCCGGAGCGTATCGTGGACGCGCGCAAGCGCGACGATCTTTGTTCAGTGATCCGGCAGATCCTGCCCGCGGCCGATCCGGCACCGCTGCGTCAGAAGGTGGACCGCTTTCTGTGCGACGTGATCCAGCTGGAAACCGATGCGAGCGCGTTGGTGGGGCAGGCGAAAGCGCTTGTCACCCGCGTATCGAGCGGCCTGGCGTATTGGGCGCGGCAGCTCGACATGACACCGTTTCGCCTGCATGTGACGGGAACGGCGGGATCTGGCAAGACGCAACTGGCGTTGGCCGAATACCGCGCAACGCTGGAAGGCGGGCGCAGACCGCTATATCTGTGCTTCAACAGACCGCTGGCCGATCACATCTCCATGATTGCGCCGCCGGGCGGCATGGTGTGCACGTTCCACATGCTGTGTGAACGCATGATGCGGCACACCGGCGCCGTGCCGGATTTCACGTCGGCGACCGCCTTCGACCGCCTTGTCGCGGCCTGCGCAGGGTTGACGGTGCCGGAGGAGTTCCTGTTCGATACGGTCATCGTCGACGAAGGTCAGGACATCCGTGCCGAATGGTATGAACTGATTCAGCGGCATGCACGCGAAGGCGCTCGCCTTCTGTGGCTGGAAGACCCGATGCAGAAGCTGTATCGCCACGACGCCGTGTCGTTGACGGGCTGGACGCGCCTGCGCGCGGACCGGAACTTCCGCAGTCCGCGATCGGTGGTCCGGCTGTTGCAGGCGCTCGTGCCGGATGATGTGAGCGTGGTGTCCGCATCGCCCGTCGCCGGCCATGAGATGGAGGTGCTGATTTACGCGAACGGCGCCGAGCTGACCGACAAGGTGAAGGAAGGCCTGCAGGCGTGTCTGGACGCAGGGTTTGCCGCCGCGGATATCGCGTTGCTGAGCTACCGGGGAAGAGACAGCTCGCGCATCCTTTCTTACGATCAGCTGGGTTCCCACGTCCTGAAGAAATTCCAGGGCACGTATGACGGCGAGGGTCGGCCGGGGTATTCGCAAGGGGAATTCTTGGCGGATACCGTGCACCGGTTCAAGGGGCAATCGGCGCCGGCGGTGGTGTTGGCGGAAATCGATTTCGAAACGATTGGCGAGGAAGAGGCGCGGCGTCTGTTCGTCGGTGCGACGCGCGCGGCAATGAAACTGGTGCTGGTGATGTCCGAGCGCGCCGCATTGCAATTGCTCACACGAATTTGAATATTGATTTTCGATGCAGCGGCGCCGGATTAATTCTCAGAGATAGTCTTGACGCGCCCGGCGTGTCAATTTGTGACGCTGGACGCTGTTTTTTGCTTGGCCGCTAATAGGCAATGTTTGCCGAGAGTTGGTATCCAAAACATGCGGTAAACGCCGAATGGATGGTATCCAAATTCCCAATATAAGCATTACGGATAAGTCGTCTGGCTTTCCGTCTACTAATATCAGTCGTATGCCGTAGACCTATTTTGATAATTAACGGGATATAACCCCGTTTATTAACGGGGACGCAAAAAAAACCGTTATACAGTGCCTCCTTTTTTCGAGAGCTGACCCTAAATTCACGCCGGCTGCATTATTACTTACCGATACTTTTTAAACATATCGGTAATGTGTGAAAGGAAGCTCGATTAATCCGGAGGATTGAAGTTTTGGCATACGGCACAAAGAAGTGGCTGACGGCGACGCTCGCCTTGAGCGCGTCCTACGTGGGGAACGTCACCGCTGCGGACCTGACCATTGGGTCGGGCAATACGCAGGTGTTTGACGGGTCGGCCAACTTTCCCGGCGGCATTGATGTCAACGGCGGCACGGCGGTTTTCGGCGGTAATGGCGGCGGTGCGGGCGTGGCGGTCGGCGGCAACGTCAATGCCATGTCGAACGGCACGGTGGCGGGGTTCGGGTCGATCGGTGGTGACCTGAACGTGACGGGAAATTCCCGCGTCGCGCCCGGGTACTGGGTGGACACGCCCACAGGCGTCTCCAACGGCAATCTCGTGGTGAACGGCAATCTGTCGATCAACAACGGCGTCTTTGATTTCGAGACTGGCTATGCCGGACTGCCCATCACGCAACCCGGCACGGGCGACAACATCAAGGTGGGCGGCAACGTTGCCCTGAACAACGCGACGCTGAACGTGAAGGTCAGCACGCACGGGGTCAACGCGGGCTTTTATCGCATCATGTCGTACGGCGGCACGTTGAGTGGCGGCCTGACGCTGGGCACGGTCTCCGGCGATTCGGCGCCTGCCGCGACGATCCAGACGCTGACGGGCGACAAGCACATCAACCTGGTCCTGGGCCCCAGCACCACCAATCTGTGGAACGGCAACGGCGCGGCCTCTTCGGCAACCGCGGGCGGCGGCAGCGGCACGTGGACCGCGGCGAGCGGCAACTGGAGCAGCCCGACCAACGCCACGGGCGCCCTGCCCGGCGGCGGCTATGCGATCTTCACGGGCGCGGCGGGCACGGTCACCGTGGACGGCAGCGCCGGTCCGGTGCGCGCGTCGGGCCTGCAGTTCGCCACGGACCGGTATCGTCTGCAGGGCGCGCCGATCACGCTGGCGGGCACGGGCGGCAACCCGCCCGTGATCGTCGTCGGCGACGGCACGTATGCGGCCGGCCAGTTCGTCGACATCATCGACAATCCGCTGCAAGGCACGGAAGGCTTTGTGAAGACGGGCGTCGGCTCCATCATCCTGAACGGCGACAGCAGCAACCTGACCGGTCCGATCTTCATCGCCGACGGCGCGCTGGAGATCAACGGCAAGCTGAACGGTCCGATGGACATCGGCCGCGAAGTGGTGCTGGCGGGTGTCGGCCAAGTGGGCAGCACGACCCTGTATCCCACGGCGGTGATTTCGCCGGGTAACGACGGCACGCCGATGGGCACGCTGACGGTCAACGGCAACCTCAATTTCGGCCAGGACACGATCTATCGCGTGCATGCCGATCCGACCAGCACGCTGAGCGACCGCATTCACGTGACCGGCGTCGCCACGCTGGACGGCACGGTTGCGCACGTGGGCCCCAATGGCAACTACGCGCCGCGCACGACGTACAACATCCTGACGGCGGACGGCGGCATTCAAGGCCGGTTCACGGGCGTGTCGAGCAACTACGCGTTCCTGACGCCGTCGCTCACCTATGACGCGAAGAACGCGTTCATGACGCTCTCGCGAAACGACGTGCCGATCGGCAGCGTCGGCGGTTCGGAGAACGAAACGAACGTCGGTGGTGCGCTGGATCAGGAAGCGCCGCCTTCTAGCGGCAATGGCTCGGGATCCACGGGCAATGGTTCCGCATCGGCGGGCGACGGCTCGGCATCGACGGGCAACGGCTCGGCATCGGCGGGCAACGGCTCCGCATCGGCGGGCAACGGCTCCGCGTCGGCGGGCAACGGCTCCGCATCGACGGGCAACGGTTCGGCCTCGACCGGCAACGGTTCCACCACGACGGGCAATGGCTCGACGGCAACCGGCACCGGCAATGAGTCCGCCCCGGTCGTCACCACGCCGGTCACGCCCGGCGCCGACTCGTCGCTGATCGCCAGCGGCAATGGCGCGGGCAAGACGACGGGCGCGAGCCAGGTGACGGCGGCCGTGCTGTCCATGTCGCCCGAGCAGGCGCGCGCGGCCCTGAAGCAACTGTCCGGCGAAGCGTACGCCAGCACCGGCAGCGTGTTGCAAGGCCAGGGCGACGCGGTGACCACGTTGCCGCTGTCGCATCTGCGCGGCAACCTCGACGCGCCGATGCGCGCGGGCCGGCCGACTGCGCAACTGGGCGCGTCGTCGTCCGACGCCCTGCCGCAAAGCGGCGCATCGCCGATCTGGGCGCAGGCCTTCGGCAACTGGAGCACGTTCGGTGGCAACGGCAATGCGTCCACCGTGCATCAGTCCGCGGGCGGACTCTTTGTCGGCGGTGACGGCGACGTGGGCGGCGGTTGGCGCCTGGGCGGCGCGGTCGGCTACACCGGCAGCCACAACTCGATCTCCGACGTGTCGTCGCGCATGAGCGTGGACAGCTACACGGCCACGGTCTTCGGCGGCAAGAACTTCGAAGCGGGTCCCGGACTCGTGCGCTTCATGGTGGGCACGGCCTACACCTGGCACGAGATCGATTCCAAGCGCAACATCGCTGCCGGCAGCCTGAACCAGCGTCTCGAGTCGTCCTATAACGCGTCGTCGACGCAAGTGTTCACGGAACTGGGCTACAAGCTGCCGCTGGGCGACGCCTACGCCATCGAACCGTTTGCCGGCGTGGCATGGAACCAGGTCCGCACGCGCGACTTCCAGGAAACGGGCGGCAGCGCCGCCCTGCGCGGCGAGGGCAGCAAGGACGATGTGACGAGCACCACGCTGGGCCTGCGGGGCGCCATGCTGATCGGCACGGATGACGCGCCGGGCCGCCTGACGGCCACGGTGGGCTGGCGTCATGCGATGGGCGATGTGAAGCCCACGCAGAAGCTGGCCTTCGAGGGCGGCAGCACCTTCACGGTGTCGGGCGTTCCCATCGCGCAGAACGCGGCCGTGCTGGGCCTGGGCGCCGAGGTGGCGATCACGCGCAACACGACGGCTGGCGTGGCTTACGACGCGCAGTTCGGCGGCGGCAACCGTCAGCAGTCGGGCATGTTCAAGCTGATGACGCGCTTCTGAGCCGCATGCGGCGGGGCCGGTTCGATGCCGATGCCTGAACGGCAACGGGTTTGAATCCGGGCTCGTCCCTTTGCACACGCCACGCGCCACGCGCTGACGGCAGGGTCTTGCGACCCTGCCGTCAGCGCGTTTTCTTTTGGGCTTCCGTTTTCGGCATCCCGGCCGGCAGCGGCAGCCCTTCCGCCCTTGCCAGCCGCTCCATCGCGACTTCCAGAATGGCGCGGGCCTGTCCTGCCGCGCGGCCCAGGTCGCTGTGCAGTTGCGCGTCGTCTTCATTGCGGGACGCGCATTGGACGCTGTAGCGTTCAAAGCTCCCGACCATCAGCAACAGGTCGGCCAGGTGTTTCGGGCATTCGCAGGCGAGGCCGCTGCCGGACGCCATGATGGTGAAGAGCGCATGTTCGTCAAAGCGCAGCTCCAGCGACGGATGCTGGGGCGCGGTCGGCAGCCGCTCGCCGGCCAGCGCCGAGCGGCACAACTGCAGTAGCTCGCCGATGTCCGCAGGAACGCGTGCCGCCAGGCATCCATGCGCGCGCAACGCGCGGATCGTGGCGCTGGCGCAGAACCGGTAAAGCACCACGACGGCGGCCTCGCCGCATGCCTGCGCGGCGGACACGATCAGCGGCAAGGCGCTCTGGTGCAGTTCGGACTGTTCAATCACCAGCACCTCGACGCCGGTGTCTTGCGTCGACAGCCCGACCTGTTCGAGGTGGGGCCAGCTGTGCTGGACGATCACGTCCAGGCCGTCGCGCCCGCTGCCGGCGATGCGCCGCGCCAGATTGGCGCCGACCACGCCCAGTCTCAGCGGCCCCTGCGTCTCGGGCTGGCGCACGGCGCCGCCGGCCAATTCCTGCAGCTGATCCACGGCCATGGGCGCGAGCACGCCGATGGCGTGGCCCTGGTCGACCAGTTGCTTGAGCAGGCTCAGCCTGCGGACCTGCTCGGCGGAGTACAGGCGCTGGCCGCGCGCGGAGCGTTCCGCGTCCGACAGGTTGTAGCGGCGCTCCCAGACGCGCAGGGTCTCGGGCGACAGCCCCGCCAGACGCGCCGCCACGCCGCTGCGGTAAGTGATGCGGCCGTCGTCCGATTGCTTGGAATCCATGGTTTAGGTGACCCGATATTGAACCGATATGTTTGGATAATAACGGGTCAAACCGTGGACGAGAAGACATCTGGCGCGTAAATTTTCTCCTCAAGCGGTTCAATTTCTAGGTCAACGCCGCTTTGTGCAAACCCCGCTTCTGGCGGATTTTCACGGGACAAGGAGTCAGTCATGAAACGTCTTCTGGCAGGAATTTCGCTCACCCTGGCGCTGGGCACCGCGCAGGCCGCCGACATCGTGGACACCGCCAAATCCGCGGGGTCATTCAACACCTTGGTGACCGCCGTGCAGGCCGCCGGCTTGGTGGACACGCTGAAGGGACCGGGTCCGTTCACGGTGTTCGCGCCGACCGATGAAGCCTTCGCCAAGGTGCCGAAGGACAAGCTCGATGCGCTGTTGAAGGACAAGGCCGCGCTGACCAAGGTCCTGACCTATCACGTCGTGCCGGGCAAGGTCATGGCCAAGGATGTGAAGGCCGGCCAGGTGAAAACCGTTCAAGGCAGCCCGCTGACCGTGACGGTCAATGGCGGAACGGTCATGGTGGATAACGCCAAGGTCGTGAAGACCGATGTGGTGGCGGACAACGGCGTGATTCACGTCATCGACACGGTGCTGATGCCGAAGTAATTGGGCTGCAACGAGAGGTCTGCAATGGGCGGCCTGCAATGCGCAGGCTGCAACGATGTCGGCCTTGGTAGGCCACCGTGACGGTGCGTGGCCTACCTTTTTTGCTTCAGCTCGTATACCGGTCCAGCCACATCGTCAGCCGGATCATGGGGGCGTATCAGCCGACAGCGTGGATCGCGCCGCAAGCGCTATCGGTTCAGGCCGGGGGGTACGGGCGCACGGTTGCATCCGCCTCGCGCTTGCGATGCGCGAAGTTCAGCGTCACCATCAGCCCCGCCACCATCGAAAACAGATGCTTGAGCGTGTGTCCGCTGAGGAACGCGAAGGCATCAAAGATCTGATGATCGAGCAGCTCGGCGGCCTTGGCCAGCACGTAGAACCCGATCGCCGCGCCAAAATACAGTCGTTCGCGCATGGGCGTGCCGTTGCGCCATTGCAGCAGCGGCACCAGCACCAGCGGCATGAACTGCACGAAAAGATACGGACGCAGATCGCCCGTCGACGTGTTATCCGTGTACCACCACCACGCCACGCTGCCCACCGCCAACGCCGTCCACAGCACGTCGACCCAGCGGCCGTCGCCCACGGTCTCGCGCCACACGGCGGACAGAATGCCGGCGCACAGCAGCGCAATGGGCAGGCGGTCCCAGATCAGGCGCGCATTGTCCGGCACCAGGTGATACCAGCCGGACCCGAAGGCGGTCAGCAAGAGGGCAAGGAAGAACACCGTGTAGCCAGGCCGGATCGCGTCCAGCGCAGGGTGGCGGCGCGAGTGCAGGACCAGCGCCAAGCCATACCAGCCGACCACCGCAAAGCCCAGGTTGGACAGCACATCGCCCGCGTTGGGGATGCCCAGCCACGTGCGCTTGTCGGCAAAGTCGTGATAGTGCTCGAGTTGCGGAATCGGCCCGTAGAGCGCCAGGCCCAGCGCGACCAGGATCACCACCGACCATGGCAGCACGCGACGCGAGCGGGGGGCGGACGGCGTTGCAGCGGATTGAGTGCTCATGCGGGTTCATCCCCCGGCAGGCGGGCGTGCCGGCTAGCAACGATAGTAATGGCGGCGCCGGGCCGCCTCCAGCCCTTGCCGCGTGCGTTTCGCAGGTTTTTTATGTCGTTGTGTATCCGCCCGCGCGGCGCGTACATGCCGACACCCAAGGCCCGGCGCCCTGCGCCACAGTGACGTCCAGCAGTCATGTCCCCTTCAACAAGACTTTCTGGAGCATCACCATGTCGGAACCGGTAAACGTCCAGCGGCGCCGCCTGCTGGGTACCACTTCTTCGCTGGCGGGCGCCAGCCTGCTGGGTCTCACGCTCGGCGGCAACGCGCTCGCCAAGTCCGTGGCGCAGGCCCCGCAAGGCCTCGTCCCCACGTTCAACAACATCCGGCAGATCCGCGCCGGCACGTTGGACGTCGGCTACGTCGACGCCGGCCCGGCCGACGGCCCCGTCGCCATTCTGCTGCACGGCTGGCCCTATGACATCCACAGCTTTATCGATGTCGTGCCGCGCCTGACCGCCGCCGGTTACCGCGTCATCGTGCCCCACCTGCGCGGCTACGGAACCACGCGCATCGTATCGCCCGACACCCCGCGCAACGGCGAACAGGCCGTCGTGGCCGTGGACATGATTGCGCTGATGGATGCGCTGAAGATCCGCAAGGCGGTCGTCGCCGGCTTCGACTGGGGTGCGCGCACCGCGTGCATCATGGCGGCGTTGTGGCCCGAGCGCTGCGAGGCGCTGGTGTCGGTCAGCGGCTACCTGATCGGCAGCCAGGAAGGCAACCGCAAGCCGCTGCCGCCGCAGGCCGAGCTGCAATGGTGGTATCAGTTCTACTTCGCCACCGAGCGCGGCGCCGCCGGCTACGCCGCCAACGTCGACAGCTTCAACAAACTGATCTGGCAACTGGCCTCGCCGCAATGGCGCTTTGACGACGCAACGTTCGCGCGCTCGGCACGCGCCTTCGACAACCCCGACCACGTCGAGATCGTCGTGCACAACTACCGCTGGCGCTTGGGCCTGGCGCAGGGCGAGGCGCAGTACGACGCGCTGGAAACGCGCCTGGCGCAACTGCCCAAGATCGGCATTCCGTCGATCACCATGGAAGGCGACGCCAACGGCGCCCCGCATCCGCCACCCGCCGCCTACGCCGGCCAGTTCACCGGCAAATACCAGCACATCGACGTGGGCGCCGGCATCGGCCACAACCTGCCGCAAGAGGCGCCCAAGGCGTTTGCCGACGCGGTGCTACGCGTCACGCGCTTGTAACGCAGAAACGCATCACACCGCGTCACACCACGACACACGCGCCGCTCAGCCGGCGCGCGGCAGCCAATCCGAGACGGTCGCAAGAACCTGCTCGGGCATCTCGCGGTGCGGCACGTGGCCGCAGTTCTCGAAGATCACCGGCCGCGCGCCCGCCAACTGCGCGATGCGCTCGGCGTGCACCGTGGAACCGTACTCATCGTTGTCGCCGTGCAGCGCCAGCGCCGGGCATTTCACCTGCGCCAACTGCGGGTCCAGCGTCCAGTCCGCGAAGTCCGGCGACAGCCACGTGTCGATCCAGGCGCTAAGCACCCAGGCCGCCTTGTCGCCGTGATACTTCTTCAGGCGGTCCAGCTGCCCCGGCTGCGCGAAAGACTCGCGCGCCTGGCGAATTCCTTCCAACGTGCGTTCCTCGGCATACACCTGCGCCGACTCGGTAATCAGCGCGCGGCACGACTGCGGATACGCCGCCGCGCTGGCAATGGCCATCCCCCCGCCCACGCTGTGTCCAAACGCCGCGAACTGATCCAGCTCCAGCGCCTCGCGTACGGCGCGAAATCCCTCAATCGCCTCCAGCACCACGAAGTCCACGCCCAGCGTGCCCTTGTACGGATCGGAACGCCCGAATCCCAGCCGGTCGTAGGCAATGACCTCGCGGCCCGTCGCGCCGGCCAGCCGCTCAGGAAAGTCGCGCCACAACTCCACGCATCCAAGCGAATCGTGCATCAGCACGATCGGCACGCCGTTATCGGCAGACGTACCGGACGCAGCAGGCATCCAGCGCCGCACAAAAAGCTGGCCGCCGGCGGCGGGAACGAAGACATCTTGGGATTCGACGGACGACATCAAGAATTCTCACGAAGTAGATGGCACGGGACACGTCACGAATGCGTCGGCAGCACGCCAGCCGCTCCCGGGGACAGTGCGAAATAGTAGCGTAGGCGCGCTGCAACACCCCGCCACTGCACAACTCCCCGCCGGCGCGCAGCGCTCACCGTCACGACGCCCCACCGCCCGAAGCTGGGTTGCCGCCGCCCGGGCGGCAGCAACCCGGCGGCCCCGCAAATCCCCTTCCCTGACCACAGGTCCAGCAGCGCGCAAACCAAAGACCCTGGCAGCACGGCGTCGTGGTCACCGGGGAGGCGAGCGCCGTCGATGCGCCCGAGGGA
>NZ_DAMCTG010000006.1:0-116242 GCF_032113835.1 Achromobacter sp.
ATGCCATGTCGCCTACCTGGAAGCTGGGCGCCACGCTGGCCTACGCCTGGGGCCAGAACCGCAGCGACGGCCGGGCGCTGCCGCAGATCCCGCCGCTGGAAGCCAAGCTCACCGCCGCTTATGACGACGGCACGTGGTCGGCGGGCGCCTTGTGGCGCCTCGTCGCGCCGCAGAAGCGCTATGCGCTGAACGAAGGCAACGTCGTGGGCAAGGATTTCGGTCCCAGCGCCGGTTTTGGCGTTTTTTCCCTCAATGCCGGTTACGTCGTGAACAAGCAGGTACGGCTGTCGCTGGGCGTGGACAACGTGTTCGACAAGACCTACAGCGAGCACCTGAACCTGGCGGGGAACGCCGGATTTGGCTATCCGGCGGGGACGGCGGTCAACGAACCCGGCCGCAGCGTCTGGGCCCGGGTCAGCGTCCGATACTGACCGAAACGGGGTTGGGCACGCTACTTGCTGAAAGGAGGGTGAGGGTCATTCCTTGTCTTATGGAGAAGCATCATGGAAGAGTTCAAGTACACGCCCACCTTGTCCACCCCCCAGCCGATGACAAATGGCGAACGTTGCGCGTTGCGAACGCTTGCTGCCGCGCAGCAACTGTTGCACCCGGAGCGTCCGCCGGCCGTTCTGATGTCTACGGTCGAGGCTGAATTGGCCAAATATGTAAAAGATACCTACCGGCCGCGTACGGCGTGGTGAGGCGAGAGGGCGGGCGCCGCGGAATGACGGCGCCTGTCACTCGATCGGCGCCCGCATCACCAGCGCCGAGATGGTGTGGTTCTTCCAGAACATCTGATGGATCCGGGGCAGCAGGGCCTGCAGCTCCGGTTCCGTCACGCCGTCAAATGTGACCAGCACCGCCGGACGATCGCCTTCACTGGGCACGCGCTGCACGCCGTCCGGGGCGGGAAAGCCGTACTTCATCAGGAAAGCCCGGATGTCTTCGTCGCTGGTGGTGTCTTCGACCTGATTGATGAGCAGCGCTGCCATGACGGAGCCTCCGGAGGTCAAAATTTCTCGGGCACATACCGGAATGGATGTTCCGGCTGCGTGTAACCCTTGGCCTTCTGCCGTTTGGGCAGGGTGATTTTTTCCCTGGCGCCGACGGTGTAGGGAATGTGTTCGAGCAGGTGGGTGATGATGTTCAGTCGGATACGCTTCTTGTCGTCGGAGCGTCCCACGTACCAGGGCGAGATCGCCGTATCCGACGCCCGGAACATCTCGTCCCGGGCACGGGAGTAGTCGTACCAGCGGCTGTACGAATCCAGGTCCATCTTCGTCAGCTTCCAGGTCTTGCGCGCATCGTTGATGCGCGACTGCAGACGGCGCGTCTGTTCCGCTTCGGTGACTTCCAGCCAGTATTTGAAGAGCAGGATGCCGGAGTCGATCATCACGCGTTCCACCAGCGGCGCGGCTTTCAAAAAGGCGTCGACCTGCGCCTGGCTGCAAAACCCCATTACGCGCTCAACGCCCGCCCGGTTGTACCAGCTGCGGTCGAAGATCACGACTTCGCCCGCGGCAGGCAGGTGCGGCAGGTAACGCTGCATGTACATCTGGGATTTTTCGCGCTCCGTGGGCGCGGGCAGGGCCACCACGCGAAACACGCGGGGACTGACGCGCTCGGTCAGCGCCTTGATGGTGCCGCCCTTGCCGGCGCCGTCGCGCCCCTCGAACACGATGCAGACCTTGGCGCCCGTTTCGATGACCCATTGCTGCAGCTTGACCAGTTCGACATGCAACTGGGCCAGTTCCTTCTCGTACTGCTTATTGGAAAGCCTGGCCTCGTCGGCGGCCTCGGAGGTGTCCTTTTGCTTTTTCTTGTCGCCCATCGTCGCGCTCCGGAAGTATTCCTGCCACGAATGAACGGCGCCTGTCGGCGCCACCTGTGATCTGAATATATTGCCGATTCAAGGCAGTTTGGGACCGCGTTACCAATGGAATTATGGTGCCGCAGCCGGCCAGGCTATTGGGCGGTGGGAAGCCGTCGCGCGATTCGGGAACGCTATTTGCTGTCCAGGTCCATGGCCACGTTTCCGCTGGCCCCAGTAAACCGGAGGTGACGAAAATGGAACCAGTTCATTCCGTTGGGCAGGCATCGTCCCAGGACAACGCCGTAGAGGCGACCTCGACGCCGGACGATCTGCCGGTGCGGCCTGGTGGAGGCCCGGAGGACACGGGCGGCGCGCCGCCGGTCAAGCCGTCTGACGCCAGCGACAACACGCAGGGCAACGAAGTCAGCAATGAGGACATGGAGCCGTCGGACGCCTCCGAATCCAATCCCGATCCCGCCGACTCGCAGCGCTCGTCCTGACCACCAAATGACCCCCGAGGAGATCCGATCATGATCGTAAAGACCGCAATGCTGGGCGTGGCCGTCATGCTGGGCGCCACTGGTGTCGTTTCCACAAGCTGGGCGCAGGGCGCGCCGCAGTCCGTGACCGAGGTCCGTGTCGATGTCGCCAAGGTCGAGGCCGGCTACCGCGCCTCGAAGATCATCGGAGCGACCGTCTACAACGGCAAGAAGGAAAAGATCGGCACCGTGGATGACCTGATCCTCGGCCCGCCCGATTGGGCGCCGTATGCGGTGTTGTCGGTGGGCGGGCTGCTTGGCGTCGGCAATCATCTTGTGACGGTGCCGCTGTCGAAGATGCAGGTCGCCGGCGACCAGTTCCAGCTGCCGGACGCCACCAAGGATACGCTGAAGGCGCTGCCCGAATTCAAGTACGCCAAGTGAACTGGCGCGGGGCAGCCCGCTCCGCACCGCATGCCTGATCCACGCCCGCAGGAGGCCACATGCAGATCGAACCCGTCGACGAACCCCGCCGTTACGAATCGCGCTCGCGTTCATTGGTTGCGCAGATCAAGAACATCGACGCCCGCAGGCCGGATTTTCCCGGCGAACACCTCATCGTGTTTGGCGTGGGCGTGCTGCTGATGCTGTCCGGCATGCGCAGCCGCACGCTGTTGCGGCGCACCCTGGTGACCGCCGCCGGGACCGCCTTGATCGGCCGCGCGGCAAGCGGGACGGGCGGCATTGCCCGCGTCGCCCGGATCGTCAAGCGCCTGGGCTGATCACTGCGCAGGGAGAGTGTCATGGCAGCAAGAACCATATGGAAAGGGGCGATTTCCTTCGGGCTGGTTCACATCCCCGTGGGCCTGCACACGGCCACGACGGAGTCCGGCGTGGACTTCGACTGGCTGGACAAGCGCTCGATGGACCCGGTCGGCTACAAGCGCATCAACAAGCGCACCGGCAAGGAGATCGACAAGGACAACATCGTGAAGGGCGTCGCGTACGAGGACGGCAAGTACGTCATCGTGTCGCCCGAGGAGATATCCGAGGCCTATCCCCGGACCACCCAGACCATCGAAATCCAGCAGTTCGTCGACGCCGGGGGCGTGTCTTTCGTCTATCTCGAGCGTCCTTACTACGTCGCGCCGATCAACAAGGGGCATAAGGTGTACGCCTTGCTGCGGGACACGCTCGTCAAGACCGGAAAGATCGGCATCGCCAAGGTCGTGATCCAGACCAAGCAGCATCTGGCGGCATTGATTCCGTCGGGCGATGCGCTGGTCCTGAACCTGATGCGCTGGGGCGACGAGGTCAAATCGGTGGAAGGGCTCGATCTGCCCAAGGCCGGCGCCAAGAACATGACGCCCAGCGCCAGCGAATTGAAGATGGCCAAGATGCTGGTCGATGACATGTCCGGTGAATGGGATCCCGAGCAGTACAAGGACGAATTCAAGGCCGCCGTGATGGAGCTGGTCGAGCAGAAGGCGCGCGCGGGCGAGACTGAGACCGTTATCGAGCCGCAGGAAGAATCGCCCGCCTATGCAGATAATGTCATTGATCTGACGGAGCTGCTGCAACGCAGCCTGAAGGGGGGCAAGGGCGGGTCGAAGGCGCCGGCCAGCAAGTCGGCAACCAAGTCGGCCAAGAGCGCAAGCAAGACGGCCAGCAAGTCCGCAACCAAGGCGGCAAGCAAGGCGGCAACCAAGGCGACGGCTAAAACCGTCAGCAAGGCGAGCGGTAAGACGAGCGACAAGGCCAGCGGCAAGACGGCGAGTAAAGCGCGCAAGGCGGCCTGACCATGGCTGACACGCTGAAGAAGTACCGCGAAAAGCGCAACTTCGAGGTCACGTCGGAGCCCGCCGAGGGTGGCGAGGCCAATGAGGATGCCCGCGCCTTCGTCATTCAGAAACACTGGGCAAGCCGGCTGCACTATGACTTTCGCCTGGAGCTGGACGGGGCCATGAAGAGCTGGGCGGTGCCCAAGGGGCCGTGCTACGACCCGGCCGTCAAGCGCATGGCGGTCCAGGTCGAGGATCATCCCATCGCCTACAACCAGTTCGAGGGGCAGATTCCCGAAGGCCAGTACGGTGCGGGCAAGGTCATCATCTGGGACGAAGGCAAGTGGATGCCTGTGGGCGATCCGCGCAAGGGCTATCGCGACGGTCATCTGAAATTCGACCTGCAAGGCGTCAAGATGCAGGGCCGGTGGGCGCTGATCCGTCTGAAGGGCAAGGAGTCCGAAAAGCAGCCGCCCTGGCTGCTCATCAAGGACCGCGACGATTTTGCGCGGCCCGAGCGGGAATTCAGCGTGGTGGATGAAATGCCGGATAGCGTGGTGCCGCTGCGCAAAACCGGAAAGGGCGCGGGGAAGGCCAAAGCGCGCCCCAAATCCAGTTCCCCGGCGGATGAGGCGGCTGAGGACCAATCCGAGAATCTGGCCGACAACGCCGTTGATACCTCCGTAGACGATCAGCCCGCCTTGCCCGGCGTGGCCGCCGACTTGCCCGCGCAGCTGAAACCCCAGCTCGCCACGCTGGTGGACGGCGTGCCGCAGCATGCGCCGGACTGGCTGTACGAGATGAAATTCGACGGCTACCGGCTCGTCGCCCGGATCGAAGGCGAGGATGTGCGGCTGTTCACCCGCAACGGCCACGACTGGAGCGCCAAGATGCCGCATCTGGTCGAAGCAATGCGCGCATTGCCCGCCAAATGGGCGTGGATCGACGGGGAGATCGTGATGCTCGACCGCGAAGGCATTCCGAACTTCCAGTCGCTGCAGAACGCCTTCGACAACGATCGGACGCAGGACATCGTGTTCTACGCCTTCGACCTGCCGTTCATCGGGATGCGGGACTTGCGCCAGGAACCGCTGGGCGTGCGGCGGGCGCTGCTGCAGCAACTGATGGACACCGCCGAAGACGACCAATTGCGATTCAGCGAGGCCCTTGAGGCCGCGCCCTCAGACTTGGTGGCAACCGCGTGCAGGATGGGGCTGGAGGGCATCATGGCCAAGCGCCTGTCTTCGCCCTACGTGTCCCGCCGCAGCGATACCTGGGTCAAGGTCAAGTGCGCCCGGCGCCAGGAGTTTGCCATCGTCGGGTACACGGCGCCCAAGGGCAGCCGCGCCGGATTGGGCGCGCTGCTGCTGGCGGTCACCGAGCAGGACGGGAGCTTGCGCTATGCCGGCAAGGTGGGCACGGGGTTCGACGACGCGAGTCTCGTGTCCCTGCAGAAGCGCCTGGCGGCCATCGAGACGGACAGGAAGCCGGTGACCAATGTGCCCGCGGCCGGCGGGGTGCGCTGGGTCAAACCGGAACTGATCGCCGAAGTGTCGTTCGGCGAATGGACAAGTGGCGGCCACATCCGTCATTCCGTGTTCCGGGGTTTGCGGGAGGACAAGCCAGTGAAAGCGATCTCCAGGGAGAAGGCGGTGCCGGTCGAGGACATTGACGCCGCCAAATCCACGCCCGCCAGCAAAACCGGCCGCGCCAAGGGCGGCAAGCTCACCAATCCGGATCGGGTCATCGACCCGTCCACCAAGCTCACCAAGCTGGATCTCGCGCGCTACTACGGGCTGATCGCGCCGCTGATGCTGGAGCATCTGAAGGGAAGGCCGGTGTCCTTCCTGCGTGCGCCCGCCGGCATCCAGGGTGAATTCTTCTTTCAGAAGCACCTCGAAGCCGCGATGCCCGGCGTGAAACCCTTGCCCGCGAAGCTCGATCCAGATCATCCGCCGCTGCTCGAAGTGCCGACGGCAGAGGCCATCATGTCCGCCGTGCAGATGAATGTCGTCGAATTCCACACCTGGAACGCCGTCAAGACGTCCATCGGCAAGCCGGATCGCATGATGTTCGACCTGGACCCGGGCGAGGGCGTGCAATGGCCCGCCATGCAGCAGGCCGCCAATCTGGTGCGCGTGCTGCTGCAGGAAATCGGCCTGCAAGCCTGGCTGAAGACCAGCGGCGGCAAGGGGCTGCACGTCGTCGTGCCGCTGCGCAAGCAATACGGCTGGGACACCGTGAAGCGGTTTTCGCAGGTGATCGTGCAGCATCTGGCGCGGACGCTGCCGCAATTGTTCGTGGCCAAGAGCGGCCCGAAGAACCGCGTCGGCAAGATCTTCGCAGATTACCTGCGCAATGGCTTCGGGGCGACGACGGTGTGTGCCTGGTCCGCGCGGGCTCGGCCTGGCCTGGGCATTTCGGTTCCGGTCGCGTGGGACGAATTGGACAAGCTGACTGGCGGTGCGCACTGGACGATTCAGAATGTTCATTCCCGGCTAGATGCGGGCAACACGCCTTGGGACGACTGCGCGCCGCAATCGCTGACGGCCGCCATGTCGGCGATGGAGTTCGAACCATGATGAGCACGCGTCCGCAGCCGTCCTGCCGGCCAATTGCTATTGCAAATCGTTGCACGCGCCCGCAAGGGCGTTGGCACAATGCTCGGATGAGGTCTTGCCTTGCGCCGCATGGATCTCCGAAGGAGGCTTCCTATGTCACCCCGCGTCTCCGCCTCAAGCGTGATGGACCACCCGGACGGGTATGGAATTGTCAGCCGCGTGCTGCACTGGCTCATGGCCGTGTTGCTGGCCTGGCAGTTCACCAGCGCGGCGTCGCGGCAATTTTTTCCGGACACTCCGATCGAAGATTTCTTCTGGGCCTCGCATACGTCGTTGGGCCTGTTGCTGCTGATTCTGGTGCTGGTGCGCGGCGCCTGGGCCATTGCCAACTGGGGCAAACGGCCCGACAGCGGCCTGCTGGCGGGCTTCGGCCATCTTGTCCTGTACCTGATGATGATCGCCATTCCCACGCTGGCGCTGTTGCGGGCCTATGGGCGGGGCAGGGGATATTCCGCCTTCGGCATCCAAATCTTCAGCCCCCGCGACCAGGAGATCGAAGACCTGGTGGAACTCGGCAACGCCTGGCACGGACTGCTGGGCTGGACGCTGCTGGCGCTGGCCGCCGGCCACATCACGATGGCCTTCCTGCACCGCAGGGCGGACGGACGGCGCGTATTGACCCACATGACGAAGGGATGACGGCCGGCGCGGCGGCTGTCAGTGGAGGGAATCATGCAGCGCGATGAGCTCTTGGCACTGATGATCTCAGTCTCCGCACCCGCACCCCGGCTGGATGAATGGGACCGGGTGCTCTCCCTTTACGCGGGATACCTGGAAGGCGTTGCGCCCAAGCTGTCCGAAAAGGAGCTGGGCAACTTAATTGGCGCCGGCGCCATGTTTTACCGCACGCTATGCCAGGCGGATTCCTATCGGCAGGAATCCGTGTGGGGGCGCCGCAAGAAGGACGGCTAGCGCCCCGGATGCAAACGTTTACATGGGCATGGGGCTTGCTGGCCTGCCGGCACGAAAACCATTGATTCGTGCCAGGAACTGGCCGGCCAGAAGGACAAACATGCTACGCAGACGGGTAAGACAGCCAACGACCAGTGCCGGCGATCCGCCGCTGGCGGACAGCGCGCCGGACACACAGCGGCCCGCGATCTGGGCAATTGGCGACGTACATGGCTGCTGCCAGTCGCTGGACGCCTTGCTGGCCAGTCCGGAGATCGCGGGCGATCCCACCTGCAGATTCTGGTTCGTCGGCGACCTGGTCAACCGCGGCCCAGCCAATGCCGAGACGTTGCGGCGGGTCATGTCGCTGGGCGATCGCGCCACGGTGGTGCTCGGCAACCACGATCTGCGCGCCCTGGGCCTCGCCGCGGGATGTCTGCGGCCGGACTCCCGGGATACCCTGCAGGATCTTTTCGATGCGCCCGATGCGGGCGTGCTGTTGGATTGGCTGCGCGCGCAGCCCCTGATCCACGTGCAGGACCGTCACATCCTGGCGCATGCGGGCCTGTATCCCGGCTGGGATGTACTCCAGGCCATGGCGCACGCGGGGGAGGTCGAGGCCATGCTTCGGGACAGCGACTGGCGTCGGCACATGCGAACGCTCTCGGGCGCGGCGCCGCTAGCCTGGAATGCCAAGCTGGATACGCAGCAACGCCTGCGCTTCATCGTCAGCGCGTTCACCCGCATGCGGCTGTGCACCCGCAACGCGGGGCTGGCGCCCGGCGCGAAGTCCACCCCTGGGCGCTGGCCTCGCGAAACCCTGCCTTGGTACGACCTGCCGCGGCGGGCGGGCGCCGACAAGACCATTGTGTTCGGACACTGGGCGACGCTGGGCCTGCTGGTGCGCACGGACGTCGTCTGCCTGGACACGGGCTGCGTCACGGGCGGTCCGCTGACCGCCTATCGGCTATCCGACCGCAAGCTGGTACAGGTGACGCGCGAGGCGCTGACGCAGGTTGCCTGACCGGAGCCGGTCACGCGAACAGCCGGTAGGCCACGCCCAGGCTGAAAAGCAGCACCGTGCCGATCGCGTAGAACGCCAGCGACAGCCAGGCGCTCAGCGGCACGCGCGCCGGCGCGTCAACGTCTGCGGACAGCCGGGCCGACTGCGCCGAGGGCAGGATTTCTTCGTTGGCGGCTTTGGGGCGGAGGCGCTGGCTGACCACGGTGTCCGAGTGGCAGGCCACGGGCGCAATGCCGAGGGAAACGAGGGGGGCGCCGGCGCGAGTCGGCGATAGAACGGGTTCCGGTGAGCTCATGGAAAGCCTCCGCAATCAAAGGGTTGGGTGACGAAAGGCGAAACGCCTACAGCAAGCAGCGTGCCCAATCCATGCCGTCAGCCGGACGTCAGCCTAGGGGCAGCCCCGGCATCAACCGGCCCGTCAGCCGGACGGTCCGCACCTCGCCCACTTCCCGTCTCCTGCCCAAACACTTACGATACGGCAGGCGCCGGGCGTTTCTCGCCGCGCTTGCCCGAATCGACTGACACGTGACGGCCGCATTTCAACCACGGAGCATTCATGAACGGTTACCCAGATACTCTTCTCCTGATCGACAACGAATGGCGCGAGGCCCGCGGCGGCGCGCGCATCGACGTCGTCAACCCCGCCACCGGCCAGAAGATCGGCCAAGTGGCCAGCGCCTCCCGCGAGGACCTGGACGCCGCGCTGGCGGCAGCGCAACGCGGCTTCGAGACGTGGCGCGACACCTCCGCCCACGAGCGTTGCGCGGTCATGCGCAAGGCAGCCGTCCTGCTGCGCGAGCGCGCGGAGGACGTGGCGCGCCTGTTGACGCAGGAGCAGGGCAAGCCGTTCGCCGAAGCGCGCGGCGAAGTGCTGGCCGGTGCGGACATCATCGACTGGTTCGCCAACGAGGCGCTGCGCGTCTACGGCCGTATCGTGCCGTCGCGCAATCCCTTGGCCCAGCAATTGGTCATCAAGGAACCGGTCGGTCCCGTCGCCGCCTTCACGCCGTGGAACTTCCCCGTCAACCAGATCGTTCGCAAGCTGGGCGCCGCGCTGGCGACGGGCTGCTCCTTCCTGGTGAAGGCGCCCGAAGAAACCCCGGCCTCGCCCGCCGCGCTGCTGAACTGCTTTGTCGACGCCGGCATCCCGAAGGGCGTGCTGGGCCTGGTGTTCGGTTCGCCGGCCGAGATTTCCAGCTACCTGATTCCGCACCCGATCATCCGCAAGGTCACCTTCACGGGTTCCACGCCGGTTGGCAAGGAATTGGCAGCCCTGGCCGGCCGCCACATGAAGCGCGTCACGATGGAACTGGGCGGTCACGCACCGGTGATCGTCGCTGAAGACGCCGACGTCGAACTGGCCGTCAAGGCCGCGGGCGGCGCGAAGTTCCGCAACGCCGGTCAGGTCTGCATTTCGCCGACCCGCTTCCTGGTGCACAAGAACGTCAAGGCCGCTTTCGAGCAGGCTTTCGTGGCCCATGCCGAAAAGCTGAAGCTGGGCGACGGCCTGACCGAAGGCACCACGCTTGGTCCGCTGGCCAACGACCGCCGCCTGGCCGCCATGGACAAGATCGTCAAGAATGCGGCCGAGAAGGGCGCGCGAGTGGCCACCGGTGGTCAGCGCGTGGGCACCGCGGGCAATTTCTTTGCCCCGACCATCCTGACCGACGTGCCGCTCGAGGCCGATATTTTCAACGAAGAGCCGTTTGGTCCCATCGCGGCGATCCGCAGCTTCGAAACCCTGGACGAAGCCATCCGCGAAGCCAATCGCCTGCCGTTCGGCCTGGCCGCTTATGGCTTCACCCGCTCGATCAAGACGGTGCACGAGCTGTCGCGCCGCCTTGAAGTGGGCATGCTCTGGGTCAACCAGCCCGCGACGCCTTCGGCTGAACTGCCGTTCGGCGGCGTGAAGGATTCCGGCTACGGTTCCGAGGGCGGTCCCGAAGCGCTCGAGGCGTACCTGGTCACCAAGGCCGTCTCGGTCGTGGGCGTCTAAGTCCGCGTCAGGCCTAGCCTGACTAGAAACAGGCCGTATCCGGAACACAACCGGTTACGGCCTTTTCATTTGTGCCGTTGATTCGTGTTTTGAGCCGGATTTCGTTTCGGCGGCCATCCTTTGGATGTCTCTCGCCGTTCTCCATTTGACAGGGTCGCTTACGCACCGTTGCCGGTCGCGCCCGCTGCCCACAGGTAAGGTCTCCCTGACCAAGTCGCACCGGAGATAGACGTTTCGATGTTTTCCATGCCGCCCCTCAAGACCCTTGCCCGGCACAAGTCCCACGCTGGCCCGGCCATGAACTGGCTGAAGGAACGCAAGCAGTTCGTCAAGGCGCTGCTGTCCAACCCGGCGGCGGTCGGCGCGGTGGCGCCTTCCAGCGCGGCGCTGGCCGCCGCCATCACGGAATCGATCCAGCCCCGCGCCGGTAAAGTCCTTGAGCTGGGCTGCGGGACGGGCGTGTTCACCCGGGAAATGCTGCGCAAGGGCATCGCGCCGTCCAGCCTGGTCCTGGTGGAGCAGGACTCCGAAATGAGTTCCAGCCTGCGCAACCAGTTTCCCGAGGCAGCCGTGCTGCAGGTGCAGGCGCAGGATCTGTCGCGCGACAGCCATCCGGAGCTGCACGGAATCGGCGCGGCCATCTGTGGTCTGCCGCTGCGGAACATGAGCGGCGCGCATCACCACAAGCTGCTGACTGCCGTGTTCGAGGCGATGCCGCCGGGCGGGTCGATGCACTTTTTCACCTATGGCGTGAAATGCCCGATCTCGGCGCGCGTGCTTGAGGACTGTGGTCTTTACGCGCGGCGGGTGCGCTTTGTGCCGATGAACCTGCCGCCGGCCTCGGTCTACAGCTTGAGCCGAATGCCCTGAGGGCAGGGCAGGCGCGCAGCGATGCAAGATCGGCTCGCGCGCCCGACGGCCCGTGGTGCGGGCTGCTACGCCAGGAAGGTCAGCATGCCGTTGCTCAGGTCGTACATCGACCCGACGATCTTAATCTTGCCTTCCTTTTCCAGCCCGGCAAGGATCGGGCTGTTCTTGCGGATGGCCTCCACGGTGTGCAGCACATTCGTGCGCGCCACGGCGTCCACGAACTGGCCATTCTTGCCGCTTCGGTCTCCTGTGTACTTCGTTGCCTCGACCGCCGGCTTGATGACGTCCAGGAGGCCGGTCAGATGGCCGAGCTGGACATTGTCGATCGCGCCGGCCACAGCGCCGCAGGCCGTGTGTCCCATTACCAGAATCACCTTGGCGCCCGCCGCCGCGCAGGCGAACTCCATGCTGCCCAGCAGATCGTTGTTGGAAATGTTGCCCGCGATGCGGCCGTTGAAGGTCTCGCCGATGCCCGTGTTCAGGATGATTTCGGCCGGCGCGCGCGAGTCGATGCAGCTCAGAATCACCGCCGCCGGAAACTGACCGAGGGCGCTGGAACGCTTCTGCGCAAGATAGTCATGCTTCTGAGGCTTGCCCGCGCGAAAGCGCGCATTGCCCCGCTTCATCATGTCAATCACCTGGTCCGGCGTCATCGCGTCGCGCTGCGCCTGCGTGAGCGATGCGGCCTGCGCGTCGCCAGGCGCAAACGCCACGCCGGCCATCGCTGCCGCTCCCGCGCCAACGCCGGCCTTCAACCAGCCCCGCCGCCCCAGGTCCAGAGGGTGCCCAGCCATGCAACAATCCTTGATCGCTTCCATGAGGTGTCCCCTATAAGCAGCCCACAACGATAGACCGCGGGACGCGGCTATTCGATGATGGGCCGGCCACACATGCCGTTTTTGCGGCGAGAGACATTCTGTTCCTGTTTGCGGCGGTGAACAATGGCCGGCGCGTGGCCCTGTTTTTCTTGTTTTCGTGCCGGATGAGTGGCATAGTTTTCCGCACGACGGGCCCCAAGGCGGCTTCGGGGCGGTTCGACAACGAATACGAAAGGTGCCCCATGCGATACCTGTACATCGTATTGATCGTGTTGCTCACGGCGATGGTTTTGTCGTTCAAGATCCAGAACTTCGAATCCGTCACCCTGACGCTCTGGACCTCCACCTTCACTTTGCCGGCGTCGGTTCTCGTCATCGGCGTCTACATCCTGGGCATGCTCACAGGCGGCTTTCTGCTCAGCCTGCTGCGTTCCGCCTTCCGTGGGGCCACCGGCCGTCCCGCCGGTCCCACCCCCTGAAAGATTCCCCAAGCGCCACCCGGCTAGCCGCCGTGCGTCCGCAGTCAGGGCGCGAACGCGTACTTAGGAGCAATCCCGATGAAAAGGCTATTCCTTGTCCTGTCCACGTGCGTGCTGGCCGGCTGCGCCGGCACGGTCGCGACGAAGAACGATCTGGCGAAGTACGGCACCCCGCCCAGCGACGACGACCTGTACCAGTACATGTCGTCGCTGCGCGACACCATGCCGCCGACCCGGTATGTCAGCTATCGCGACAAGGGGTATGCGGAATCCGTGAAGAAGACCACGGTGATAGCGGAAGATGGCAAACCGGTGTCCGCCTGGCAGTACGACTTTGAGGTCGCCGGCTACGACCAGCCTGGCCCCGACCAGCCGCAGTGGACCGCGCGGCGTGTCGTGTTCTTCAATGGCCGCGCGATAGGCGGCTTCGATGCGAATGGGAAGTTCATGCGCACCAGCGCCCAGCCACCGGCGGCGGTTGCGCCCGCGCCCGCAGCCCCGCCGGCGCAGCCGCGCTAGGCCCCGGCATCCCCCATTGCACCGTTCCGGAGAACCCATCATGCAAAAGCCTCAACAGGCCGCCCCGCGTCGCCCCCTGACCCTACTCGCCGCAGGCGGCATCCTTGGCCTTGCCGCCATCCTTGCCGGTTGCGCCAATCCGTCCGCTTCGTCGCGCGTCTACACCTTCGACCAGGCGCAGCGCGCGCAGACCGTCACGCTTGGCTATGTCATCGGCGTGCGGCCCGTCACCATCCAGGCCGCCCAGACCTCGGGCCTCGGCGTCATCGCCGGCGGCGCGCTGGGCGCGGTCACAGGCAGCGCCGTGGGCGGCGGCTCGGGACGCCGCATCACCACCGTCGGCGGTGCGGTCGGCGGCGCCATGGCTGGCAACGCCATCGAAAACGCCAGCGCGCGCCGGGCAGGGCTGGAGATCACCGTGCGCCTGGACTCGGGCGACGTGCGCGTCATCACGCAGGAAGCGGATGTGCCAATCTCCACGGGCCAGCGCGTCCAGATCGTGACGCAGGGCGGCGTCAGCCGCGTGGGCGGAATTTGACGCGGCGGTAAAGGCAGCGGGCGCCCGGCCTTAAGATTCGCTTCATCCTGTCGCGTATAGTCGGCGCATGCGTATCCTACTGGCCGAAGACGATGTATCCCTGGGCGAGTCGATCGAATCCTGGCTGGAGCTCGACGGCTACGTCGTCGACCGCGTGACGCGCGGCGATCTTGCCGAGACCGCGCTTGCCACGCACGACTATCACTGCGTCCTGATCGACCGCGGGCTGCCCGGCATGACGGGTGATGACCTGCTGCGGCGGTTGCGCGCGCGGCGCGACAACGTGCCGGCCATCATGATCACCGCGCGCGACGCGGTGCCCGACCGCATCGAAGGCCTGGACCTGGGTGCGGACGACTACCTCGTCAAGCCGTTCGACCTGGAAGAACTGTCGGCGCGCATCCGCGCCGCCTTGCGCCGCCGTGACGGCAACGCCACCCCTGCGCTGGAATACGGCGGCGTCTCGCTCGATGTGGCCGCCAAGCAGGTCCGTTACCAGGGCGCGCCGGTCGAGCTGACGGCGCGTGAGTTCGCCATCCTGCACGCGCTCATCCGCCATCCCGGCCACATCGTGTCCCGCGCGCAACTCGAAGAAGCCCTGTACGGCTGGGGCGACGAAGTCGAAAGCAACACGATCGAAGTGCACATCTACAACTTGCGGCGCAAGCTGGCGGCGGATCTCATCAAGACGGTGCGGCGCCAGGGCTACCGCCTGGCCGACTGACATGCGCTGGCGCAAGACGACTTCCAAAACCGCGTCGAACACCCCGCGCGGTTATTCGCTGCGGCGGCGGCTGATCGGCACCACCCTCGGCTCCAGCATCCTCGTCGGACTCGTCAGCACCCTCATCGTGTTGGCCATCGCGCGCAAGGAGGTCAACGACGCCTACGACGACTGGCTGGAAGAGGGCGCGCGGCTGGTCCTGGCGCTGGGCGAAGGCAGCATCGGCCGCGTGGCGGGCGAGCGGTCCCCGGCCGACGCGCAACCCGCGCTGCGGCTGGACTACCAGTTGGTGTCGCGCACGGGCGAGGTGCTGCTGCGGGGCGAAGACGCGCCCAAGCGCCCGTTCGTGGATCCCGAGCGCCGCGGCGACCGCTATTACGACGTGCGCGCCGACGGCGAGGACTGGCGCGTCTACGTCCGCCATCACGACACCCTGGGGTTTTCGGCGCAGGTCGGCCAAGAGATGGACGAGCGCACCGACCTCATCTGGGACATGCTCGAATCGCTGGCCTGGCCGTTGGTCGGGTTGTGGGTGCTGCTGGGGTTGATCAACTGGTTTCTGATCTGGCGGCTGCTCAAGCCGCTTGCGCGCATGACGCGCGGCATCGAGGCCAAGTCGCCGACGGACCTGTCGCCGGTGGCCGAGGAGAGCAGGGCGCATGAAGTCCAGTCGATCACGGCGGCGCTGAACCGGCTGCTGGGGCGCCTGGATCATGCGCTGGAAGCGGAGCGGCGCTTCACCGCGGATGCTGCGCACGAACTGCGCACGCCGCTCGCGGCGCTGGCGTCGCGGATCCAGGTGCTGCAACGCAGCCATCCGCCCGAACAGGCCCCGGCGCTGGCGGCCCAATTGCAACGCCTGCGCGCCGACATGATGCGCACGACCAGCCTGGTCGAGAATCTGCTGCAGCTGGCGCGGCTGGACCCGCAATCGGCCGATGCCATGCCGCGTGAGCGCGTTGATGTGCCGAGCCTGCTGCAGGATGCCGCCGAAGCCTGCGGGCCCACGGCGGCGGCGCAGGGCACGACGATATCGATTGCGGCGCGCGAAGCGGCACTGGTCGGCAACCGGGATGCGCTTTTTACCGCCTTGCGCAACCTGATCCATAACGCCGTGTCGTACGGCCGCCCGGGCGGGCGGGTGCAGGTCGCGGCCGACCGCGAGGGCCAATACGTTGCGCTCAGTGTGAAGGACGACGGGCCGGGCGTGGCGCCGGCCGATCTCGAGCGGCTGACGCAGCGTTTCTACCGGGTACTGGGCACCAACGTCCCAGGAAATGGCCTGGGGCTATCCATCGTCGCGCGCGTGACCGGAATGCACGGCGGAGAATTGCGGTTCGGGCCGGGGTTGGACGGACGGGGACTGGGCGTCACGCTGCTCGTGCCAGTCCAGATCAAGGCCTGACGACGACAAATCTGCATCCGCGCCCAACGCTAAGGTCTGCTTCATCTTCGGGGCGTCAAATGACGCCATGTTCAACAACGAAGCGCAATCCGCGCAAGGAGCCGCACCATGACCCAGTCCACTCGTCGTTCCACCTTCATCCGCACCTTCCTGGCCAGCGCCGTGCTGGCCGGCGCCACGGTAACGGGCGTGGCGCACGCCCAGGGCTACACGGGACCCAGCACCGGCAAACCGGCGGCCCAGGGCTACAGCGGCCCCAGCACGGTGGCCGTCACCACGGTCAAGGAATTGCTGGCCAACGGCCGCGATGACCAGAACGCCATCTTGCGTGGCCGCATCGTCTCGCACGACGGCGACGATCACTACACTTTCGACGACGGTACGGGCCAGATCCGCGTCGAAATCGACAACGACGACTTCCCCGCCGGCCAGAAGATCGACGACAAGACCCAGGTCGAACTGCGCGGCGAACTGGACCGCGATCGCAACAACGTCGAGTTCGATGTGGACAGCGTCCGCGTGATGTAAAGAGCGTGCGGCGGGCGCATACGGTATTCTGTCGGCCTCAAGTCGATACCCGTACCTGTTTGTCGTGAACCCCGTAACGCCCCCCGCCGCGGTCCAACTGCCCGAAGCCACCATCCGCGCCACCGTCCGGTTGCCCATCCGTCTTGCCGACGGCTCCGAGGCACAGGCGCTGGCGTACAGCTTTCACGGCCTGGCCGACGCCCGCGACCATCTCGCCCTCAAATTCGGGCAGCCCGGCCCGCAGCCGCTGGTCCGGCTGCATTCCGAATGCATGACCGGCGACGTCTTCGGTTCGCTGCGCTGCGACTGCGGCCCGCAATTGCACGAAGCGCTGCGCCTCATGAGCCAGGAGGGCGGCTACCTGCTGTATCTGCGGCAGGAAGGCCGCGGCATCGGCCTGTATTCCAAGATCGACGCGTATCGGTTGCAGGAATTGGGCTACGACACCTACACCGCCAATCTGGAACTCGGCCACGGGCTGGACGATCGCGACTACACGCCGGCGGCGCAAATGCTGCGGGCGCTGGGCGTCGATGATCTTGAACTGCTCACGAACAATCCCGACAAGCGTACGCAGTTGGAACGCATGGGCATCCGGGTCAGCGGCTGCCGCCTGACCGGTGTCTATCCGAACGAGCACAATAAGGGCTATCTGCTGGCCAAGGCGCTGCGCACACAGCACCGGATCGAACTCGGCCAGACCGAGGAATGACGGTGTCGCCGGCCGCCTAGCCGGCGGCTCGCCGCGCGCGTTCTGCGCGCGGTTCCCGAATCCAACTCCGCTCGCCAAGCGGAATTCTCGCTTCCTTGCAAAGCATTCATGCGCGCCCATCGGGCGCGTAACTATATGCAAATTGAATGTGATGTTATAACATTACGACGGTTTCGCCGGGGGGACGGAACACAACGCGCCAAATGCGCGCCAATCGGCCGCCCGGGGATACGCAGAAATTTCATCCCATTCGAGAAGTCAATGAAGAAGCATCACCACCCGGCGTCTCAAGACCGCCGGCAACGCCGAGGCGCGCGCGCCGCAATGGCCGCGATCACCCTGGGCACCGTCTGCGCCGCACAAGGCGCCGACGTGTCGCCGCCAAACCCGTCGTCCCCGCAACGCGTTGCCAACAGCCCCCAGCCGGTGGAACTGAACCCGGTGGTCGTCACTGCCACCCGGAACGAACAGCGCCGGGACGATGTCGCCTCGTCGATGGAAGTGGTGGACGGCGTCACGCTGGATGAGACGGTGGGCAATACGTTCCTGGACCGCCTGAAAAAGAACGCCAGCGTGGACGTGATCCAGTATCCGAATGGTTTGGCGGGTATCGGCTTGCGCGGCTTGCGGCCGAACTTCGAGTTCACCATCAATCCGCGCACATTGGTGTTGGTCGATGGCCGTCCGTCCGGGTCGACCAGTTTCACGACCTTGTCGCCCGAGAGCATCGAGCGCGTGGAAGTCCTGAAAGGCCCGGCGTCGTCGCTGTATGGCGCCTCGGCCATGGGCGGGGTGGTCAACATCATCACGCGCCGCTCCAGCGGGCCGATCGGCGGCTCGGTTAGCGTGGGCTACGGGTCGTTCGACACCCGGCAGACGGATCTGGCGTTAGGCGGCTCCATCGACGACCGCACCGACTTCGACCTGGCGCTCGGCTACGTGAACCAGCACGGCGATTTTCGAACCGGCGCCGGGGACAAGCGGCCGAACAGCGACTTCCGGCGCACCTCGGGCAAGGCCCGCATCGGCAGCGATCTGACCGACCGCGTGCGCATCGACGCAACGCTCGACTGGGCAGACCTCAATAACAACGCGCCGGGCCCGGTCAGTTTCGATCCGCCCAACGCGTCCGCCAACCAGACGGACCGGCTAGGCGGCGACGTGCGCCTGCAGGTCTCGCCGGACGACCACCTCATCACGGCGGTGGTGTATGCCTCGCGCGAAAACTACAACTACATCACGGTGCCGCCCGCTGCGTCGCGCTATCGCTCCAGCCGCACCGAATCGCGTTATGTCGGCATGCAGCTGCAGGATGTCTGGACGCTGACGCCGCGACACACCTTGACCTACGGCACCGACTGGCAGCGCGTGGAAGCCAATCGCTACAGCTACAACGCGAGCGGCGGCCGGCTTGCGCCCTACAGCCCGAATGAACGGCGCGACAGCAACGGCATCTTTGCGGAGTGGGGCAGCCGCTGGCTGGAGGACCGCCTGATCCTGACGCTGGGCGGACGCATGGACTGGATCGAATCGAGCACCCTGTCCACGCCGTACAAGACCACGTTCTCGCCGGGTTCGTCGCGCTTTACCAGTTTCAACCCGCGTGGCGGCGCCGTGTACAAGCTCAACGAATTCTGGCGCGTGCATGGGTCGGCCGGCACCGCGTTCGCGCCGCCGCAGGGCAGCGAACTGGCCGGCGAAAACGTCGAGTACGCGGGCAAGCAGCGGCGCGTCAGCATCGGCAACGCAAACCTCAAGCCCGAGCGCAACCGCAGCTGGGACCTGGGCCTCGGTTATGCCGACGACCGCGTCGACGCCGATCTGACCTATTTCGATTCCCGAATCCGCGATCGCATCCGCTCGGTGATCGTCAGCAATACCCCGCAGGAACGGATCAGCAGCTACGAAAACGCCAACGACTCGCGCATGCGTGGCATCGAAGCGCGGCTGGCGGTGGATGCCGGGCAGTGGTTCGGTCTGCCGGCCAATCGCGTCGGCCTGTCGGGCAGCTTCACGCGCCTGATCCAGGCCGAAGACTTCGACGCCAGCGGGCCGGTGCCCATCCGCAACGTCGCCAAGTGGAAGGCAAACATGTCGCTAACGGTCAGCAACGGCCGGGCATTGTCGGCCACCGTGACCGCGCGTCACGTCGGTACGCGTTATGACAACGACAACAGCCAGGGCAGCATCTACACCGGCGGGCGCGGCGGCGTGTTCGGCAACGAACCCTTCACCGTGGTCGACCTCACCGCGCGCTGGAACGTCACGCCCAAGGATTCGCTGCGCTTTGATGTGGCGAACGTGTTCGATCGCGACTATTACGAAAAGGCCGACTACGTGATGCCGGGCCGCGCCTATTACCTGCGCTACACGCGGATGCTGTAAGCCATGGAAATCAAGTCCCTGCTGGAAGGCATTGCGCAACTGCTGTTCCAACCCGTCATTGCCTTGCTCATCATCCTGGTGGCATGGACGCTCATCGCGCTGGGCATGTTCGCGCGCAGCGCGCTTCAACGGCTGCGCGGGCGGCGGCCGGCGGTGGCGCACTACACCGCGCGCATCGACGATGCGGCGCAGGCCGCCGCCGATCCGGTGGACATCCGGATCGAACAGGTGCTGGCCGACGCCGACCATGCCAGCCTCCGGTCGCTGAACGCAGTGCGCTTTGCCGTCCGGTGCGGGCCGTCGCTTGGGCTGATCGGCACGCTGATCCCGATGGCCGCCGCCCTCAGCGGGCTGGCGCAGGGCGACCTGCCCGCGCTGGCGAACCATATGGTGGTGGCGTTCTCGTCCACCATCGTGGGCATCGCCGTCGGGGTGGTGGCGCACGTCATCGTCATGGTGCGCGAAGGGTGGCAGCGGCAGGACCTGGACGCGATCCGGCTGCATGCCGAGCGGGTGCTGCGCCGCCATGAAGCGGCCGCTGACGGAGCCGCGTCGTGAAGCCGCGTATGCGGTTCGCGCGGCGGCACGGCGACAGCGCCGTCCATGACGATCCGCTGGCCGGCGTGGCCAACCTTTTCGACGCGAGCCTTGCGTTCATCGTCGCCATGGCGCTGGCGCTGTTCTCGGTGCTGGGGTCCACCGACCTGCTGAGCGACGACGCCAGCTGGACGCTCACGCGCACCACCGCCGATGGAACGCTTGAGGTGGTGAGCAAGGAGAAGCAGCAGATCAAGGTCGAACGCGTGACCGACCAGAAGCTGTCGGGGCAGGGCCATCGGCTGGGCACCGCCTACCGGCTTCCCGACGGCCAGGTCGTCTACGTTCCCGAACAAGGCGCGGACGCGCCCAGATAAGCCATGACATCCACGTTGAACAACTACCCAGCCTTGCAGCGATGCCTGGCCTTCGCACGGCTTGCCTTGATGGCCTGGCTGCTATCGTTGCCCGGCATGAAGACTGGGTTGGCGAACCCCGCCAACCCCGCCATCCCGGCCGCGCCGCCGCGGATCGCCGTGGTGTCGATCGAAATTGCCCAGCAGCCGACCACGCTGCGCGCGGCCGTGCAGCGTCTGGCCGGCAAGTTCCAGATCGATCTGTTCGGGCTCGGAACGGGACAGCTGCCGGGTATCGACGGCGTGGACCTCGGTGCGTATGACCTCGTCCTGGTCGAGGGCGTGGGGCCGAAGCTCGCCCAGTACCGCAGCCAGTTCGACGCGGCGGGCGCGCGCACGCGCGTGCTGGTGATCAACGGGTCGGAATGGCTGCGCGGCAACGTGGCGGCGGACAGCGCGCCGGACGCCATCGTCTACTGGCGCAACGCCACCGTTAGCAATTACGTCCGGCTCTTTGGCTATCTGGGGGTGCGCCTGCTGGGAATGCCGGGCGATGTTGAGCCCCCGGTCCGATACGCCGATCATGCCTATTACCACCCCGCGCATGCCCAAGCATTTGAATCGCGCGAGGACTACCTGGCATGGATGGGCCAGCGGCTGCCGGACGCGTCGGCCAGGCCGCGGGTCGGCATCCTGTTCTATCGCAGCCTTGCCCTGGGCGAGAACACCGGCGTGATCGATGCGCTCATCACGCAAGTCGAACGCCAGGGCGGAATGCCCGTGCCGATCTGGCGCAGCGACAGCCGCGACTCCCTGCAATCGTTCATGGGAAAGGACGGGCGGGCGGCCGTCGATGTGCTGATCCTGTGCGCCAGCCAGATCGATTACCGCGATCATCGCGCCGGCGTGGAGCAGGCAAGGGCGCTGGGCGTTACGGTGCTGGGCTGCACCACCGATTACACGCGCACCCCGGACGAGTGGCGGCGTGACATCGGCGGGTTCGCCCCGGATCGCAGCGGTCAGTTGGCGTTGTCCGAAGTCAGCGGCATCGTCGAGCCCATGATGGTCGGCGCGCGCGTCGTGCAGCCCGACGGCGCGGTGCGCCATATGCCGATCCTCGAACAGGTCGAATGGCGCGTGGCCCGGGCGCTGGCCTGGGCCCGGCTGCATCGCATGGCCAACCACGACAAGCGGATCGTCGTCGCCTTCCACAGTGAAGCCGCGGACCAAGCCGACGTCGGCAGCGATCCGGATACGTATCTGGATGCGCAGGCCAGTCTGGCTGCGTTGCTCAAGCGGCTGCGTAACGAAGGCTACGACGTGGGCGATGCCGAACTGCCCGACGCCGCCCAACTTGCCCGAATGATGGCGCGCGACGCGTCCAACATCGATGGCGGCCTGTGGGATCCGACCCAGCCGGCGCGCGATCCTGCGCAGACACAGGCGGCACAACAAGAAATGGCGCGGCGCGTACGCGATGGCAACGCGGTGCTGCTGCCCGAAGCCGATTACCTGCGCGCCTATGCACGCCTGCCGCAGGCGTTGCGCACGCAGACCGAAGCCCAGTGGGGCCCGCCGCCCGGCCGGCTCATGGTGCATACCGGTCCCGACAGAAAACGCGCGATCGTGCTGCCCATCCTGCGATTCGGCAAGGTCGCGCTGATGCCGCATCCGGTGTGGGGTTACCTGCAGGATGCCGGGGCGCTGCGTTCGACCGGCGCGCTGGCGCCGCACCATCAATACATCGCGTTCTATCTTTGGATGCAGCAGGCTTGGCACGCCGACGCCTATCTGCCGATCTTCACGCAACTGTCGCTGATGCCCGGCAAACAGCAAGGACCCAGCCGCGACGACTGGGTGGGCGCGCTGATCGGCAACGTGCCGCACATCCAGCCCACGCCCCTGCAGGCCAACGGCGGCGTGGGCAACAAACGCCGCACGCAGGCCGTGACGATCGGCTTCATGCCGCCCATCGGACGTCTCCCGCCCGCGCCGCAAGTGCAGGCGCTGCGACAGGCGATTGAGGCGGCCAGTGCGGCCGCGCCTGCCACGCAGGACGCGGTGCGCACGGCGGCGCAGCCGTTTGCCGCGGCGCTCGATCTGGACCCGCAGACGGCCGAATGGCCAGCGCTCGCGGCGGCCCTGCAGGCCTACCTGCAGGAACTGGACAGCGCGGTCACGCCAATTGGCGGCCACGTGCTGGGACAGGCGCCTGGGCCGGACACGGTGGCGAGCATGGTGCAGGCGATGCTGGCGGGCGACTCGGCCGACGCGCCTGCGATCGACGCCGTGCGCGCCGTGCTGGACGGGGAGCCGTCCGCGCTGCCTGCGGAAACCACCACCCGGATTCAAACGTACGCCGAGCGCATCCTGGCTGCGCCGCGGGAAATGGACGCCGTGATCGGCGCGCTGGCCGGCCGCTATGTCTCGCCGGGACCGATGGCGGACGCTATCCGCAACCCGGACGCGCTGCCGCCAGGCCGCAATCCCTACACGTCGGAAACCCGCCGCCTGCCGACCAAGCAGGCCTGGGAGCAGGGGGCGAAGCTGGCCGACGAACTGGTCGCCAACTACCAGCGCGAGCATGGCGGCGTGCCGGGCAAGGTCGCCTTCGTGCTGTGGTCGGGCGAATCCGCCCAGAACGAAGGGATGATCGAAGCGCAGATCATGCGGCTGCTCGGCACCCGGCCCGTCTGGAATCCGCGGGGAGAAGTGGTCGATGTGGCGCTGGAAGACCGCGCGGCGTTGGGGCGGGCGCGCGTCGACGTGCTGGTCACCACGTCCGGCACCTACCGCGATCATTTCCGCGACAAGATCGCCATGCTTGCCAAGGCCGCGCGGCTGGCGGCGTCGGCGCCCGAGGCCGACAACCCGGTGCGCCAAAGCGAGCAGAATACGCGCCGCATCCTGATCGCGGCGGGCGTCGCGCCGGCTGAAGCCGCCACCCGCGCCGGGCGGCGCATCTACTCGACCGCGCCCGGCGCCTATTCGCCATCGACCCAATTTGCCATTCAGGCGGGCGCCGAATGGACCGACGAACGGTTGACCCGCCTGTATACGGACCGGCTCGGCCATGCCTACGGGGAAACCGACTCGGGCGCTGCCGACGCCGAGGCTTTCGCCGCCCAGCTCTCGGGCGTGGATGCCGCAGTCTTCAGCCGCAGCTCGAACGCCTATGGCCTGCTGGATACCAGCATGCCGGCTGCCTATCTGGGCGGAATCGGCATGGCGGTGCGCCAGCAGACCGGACGCCAGATCAGCAACTACGTGGCCGATACGCGGAACATGCGGCGGGGCGAAGTACGGATGGAATCGCTGTCGCGAACGTTCAATCGGGAGCTCGCCACGCGTTACTTCAATCCCGCGTGGATCCAGGCCATGCAGGGCAGCGGCTACAACGGCGCCCGCTACATGGCCGAGCTGCCGGCCAATCTGCTGCTGTGGGACACGACCACACCCGACCTCGTCAGCGACGCGGACTGGGCGCATGTCAAGGAGGTGTATGTCGACGACAAGCATGACCTGGGCCTGAAGACGTACTTCGAGACCAGCAACCCGGCGGCTCGGGAAAAACTCATCGAGACGCTGCTGGCGGCCATCGACCGCGGCGCATGGAAGGCCGACGCGCAGCAGCGCAACGAATTGGCCGCGGCGCTGGCGGACAGCCGGCAAGCCGCGCAAAACGCATGCGCCGCCGCGGACTGCGGCGCATCGCCGGGGACGCAACAGGCGCCGACGCGCGCGCCGGGTGGCCAGACCGCGAACCAGGCGGCGAACCAGACCGCGAACCAGACGGGCAACGAGACCGCCAATCAGGCGACCGGGAACACCGTCGTCGAAGGCTATGCGCTGCAAGCGCGCCAGGCCGCCGACGCGCCGGATCCCGCCGCTTCTCATCACTGGCCGCTGGCCCTGGCCGCCTTGATCGCCGTCTTCGTGGGCCTGCTCATGCGTCCAAGATGGTGATGCGATGAATGGGCTATGCCCGCATTGCCATGCGCTGGCGAACGGCGGCCGGGTCGAGGCGCACCCGCGCCTGATGTACCGGGGCGTCCAGCAGGTGGACGCCACTGGGCCGGAACATGCAGGCCGCCACCACGCGCACTTTTCGTGCTCGGCCTGCGGGACGCTATGGATCCGTTCGTACGACCGATGGGGCGCCGCGTACGGAATGCAGTTGAACCCGAACCAGATCAAGCTGTGATTTCGGGATTCCTTGACCTAGGACAAACCCTTATACTCTGGGCCGGTCATTGAGACGCATTGCTGACTGAGTGGCCGTCTCGTTTTGGAATCCCTCATGAATCAACAACATAAAGACCTGTCCGCGCTCGCAAAAGCGTGGCTGTTTGTGCTGGGCGCGTGCATTCTGGCCGCCGGGCTCTTTTTCGGTTACCACGGCGCACGCCTGGTGGCGCTGAACGGAAGCTGGTATTTCGTGGTGTGCGGCGTGGTGCTTGCCATCTCCGGCATCCAGATCGCCCGCCGCCGTGCCAATGGCGGTCTGCTTTTCGCGCTGGCGCTGGTCGGCACCGCCATCTGGGCGGTCATCGACGCCGGCCTGCAGTTCTGGCCGCTCGTCTCCCGCGTCCTCGTGTTTGTGGGCTTCGGCATCCTGGTCGCGCTGTCGCAGCCGTTGCTGCGCCGCGCGCAGAAGCTGCCGGCCAATCCGGCGCCGTCCCGCATCGCGGCGGCCGTGCTGGCGCTTGCCTTCATCGCGACCGTGGCCGGCATGTTCGTGCCGCACGCGCCCGTGTCGCAAGGCGAGACCTTGGCGCTCAAGCCCGTCGCACCCGGCCAGGAGCAGAAGGACTGGGCGCACTACGGCAACACTGCCGGCGGCACGCGCTTTGCGGCGCTGGACCAGATCACGCGCGACAACGTGAAGGACCTTGAGGTCGCGTGGACCTACCGCACTGGCGACACCCCGGTCAGCCCCGGTGGCGGCGGCGCCGAAGACCAGCAGACCCCGCTGCAGATCGGCAACCGCGTGTTCCTGTGCACCCCGCACAACAACGTGATCGCGCTGGACGCCACCACGGGCAAGGAACTGTGGAAGGTCGAGATCAACGCCAAGCAGAAGAAGTGGATGCGTTGCCGCGGCCTGGCCTATTTCGATATCGATGCGCCGCTTGAGCAGCCCACCGTCGAAGGCGCGACGCCGGTCAAGGCCGTGAGCCTGGACGCCGGCGCCGCCTGCCGCCGCCGCATTCTGATGAACAGCGTGACGCCCGAGCTGATCGCGCTGGACGCCGACACCGGCGCCTTCTGCGCCGACTTCGGCAAGGAAGGCCGCGTGGATCTGCGCGCCGGCATGGGCAAGGGCGCCGACAAGGGCGAGTACTACCCGACCTCGGCCCCGACGCTGGCCGGCACCACCATCGTGATCGGCGGCCGCGTGGCGGACAACGTCAGCACCGACATGCCCGGCGGCGTGGTGCGCGGTTTCGACGTGATTACCGGCGAGCTGCGCTGGGCCTTCGATCCGGGCAATCCGGAAGACCAGGCCGCGCCCGCCGACGGCCAGACCTACGCACGCTCGACCCCGAACGTGTGGGCGCCGATGTCCTATGACGCGCAGTCGAACACCGTGTTCATGCCGGTAGGCAGCGCCGCGGTGGACTTGTGGGGCGTGAAGCACACGGCGCTCGACCGCAAGTACGGCGCGTCCGTGCTGGCCGTCGACGCCAGCACCGGCCGCGAGAAGTGGGTCTACCAGACCGTGCACGACGACCTGTGGGACTTCGACGTCCCGATGCAGCCGTCTTTTGCCGACTTCCCCGTCGACGGCAAGACCGTGCCTGCGCTGGTGTTCGGCACCAAGGCCGGCCAGATCTTCGTGCTGGACCGCCAGACCGGCAAGCCGCTGACCCGCGTCGAAGAACGCAAGGTGCCGGCCGGCAACATCCCCGGCGAAACCTACTCGCCGACCCAGCCTTTCTCCGTCGGCATGCCTTCGATCGGCGCGAACGACATGAAGGAATCGGACATGTGGGGCGCCACGCCGTTCGATCAACTGCTGTGCCGCATTCACTTCAAGTCCAAGCGCTACACGGGCCTCTTCACGCCGCCCGGCACGGATCCGTCGCTGAACCTGCCCGGCTCGCTGGGCGGCATGAACTGGGGCGGCATCTCGAACGACCCGGTCAACGGCTACCTCTTCATCAACGACATGCGCGTCGGCCTGGAAGTGCAACTGGTCGAAGCCGGCGCCAACGCCAAGAAGAGCGACGGCAATGAAGCCGCCGCGATCCAGGGCCCCGTGGCGCTGTCCGGCACGCCCTACGCGATCAACGCCAAGGTGCGCTTCATGTCGCCGCTGGAGATCCCGTGCCAGGCGCCGCCGTTCGGCACGCTGACCGCTGTGGACCTGAAGACGCAGAAGATGGTCTGGCAGGTGCCGGTCGGCACCGTGCAGGACACCGGCCCGTTCGGCGTCAAGCTGGGCCTGCCGATTCCGATTGGCATGCCCACCATCGGCGGCACGCTCGCCACGCAGGGCGGCCTGGTGTTCATCGCCGCGACGCAGGACTACTACCTGCGTGCGTACGATGCCGGCACGGGCAAGGAAGTGTGGAAGGTCCGTCTGCCGGTCGGCAGCCAGGGCACGCCCATCAGCTACAAGTCGACCGCCGATGGCAAGCAGTACATCGTCATCTCGGCCGGCGGCGCCCGCAACTCGCCCGACCGCGGCGACTACGTGATCGCCTACGCACTGCCGGGCAAGATCTGAACGGTGCGGTAAGCGAAGGATCAAGGCGCTCTTCGGAGCGCCTTTTTCTTTGGTTCAAAGCCGGGATTGCAGCGCGCGGGTGCGGTACAGCATGTACAACGCCACCGGCGCGCCCACCAGGCCGATGACCGCGTTCAGGTGGAAGACGTGGCGGCTCCAGGGCAGATGCACCACCAGATCCGCGGCAAGACCCAAAGCCGCGCCGGTCAGCCCGGCGGCCGGCAGCAGCACGCGGTGGTCGGCCGTGCGCATGATCGCGCGCGCGACCTGCGCCGCGACCAGACCCAGAAAGGCCACCGGCCCGCAAAACGCGGACACCAGCCCGCACAGCCAGGCCGCCGCGAACAACGCGCCGCGCTTGACCGCCACGACGCGCAGCCCCATCGACTGCGCATAGCGCTCGCCCAGCAACAGTCCATTGAGCGGCTTGACCAGCAGCGCGCACGCCGCCATGCCGGCTAGCAGGCCAGGCACCAGGATCTGCAACTGCTGGCGCGTGGCGCCCGCGAAACTGGCGTCGTCCCAGACCTTGAAGGCGCGCGCCTGTGTTTCGTCGATGAAGTGCATCAGCACGCTGATCAGGCCTACCGCCAGATAGCCCAGCATCAACCCCACGATCAGCAGCGTCACAAGACCGATGTTGCGCGAAAGCCGTGCCAACAGCAGCAGAACCAGGGTGGACCCCGTGATCGACGCCACCGCCATGCCCACGTCGCCGACCAGGCCGTAGCGCAACAGGAAAGCGTTGCCCGCCACGCCGGCGAACGTGACAAGCACCGCGCAGCCCAGGCGCGCGCCGTGCACGATGCCCAGCACGAACGGATCGGCGAGCGGATTGCGAAACAGCGTCTGCAGCATCAGTCCGGCCACGCCCAGCGCCGCGCCGGACATCATCGCGTTCACCGCGCGTGGCGCGCGAAAGCCCAGCACGATGTCGCGCCAGGCCGGATTGTCCGGCGTGGCGTCCGACAGCAGCGACTGCAACACCGCCTTCAACGGGATCGCGACGCTGCCCAGCGTCAGTTCCGCGACGAACAGCAGGGCGATCAGCGCGGCCAGCCGCTGGTACTCCGCCTCGATGCGGTCGAAGCGGTCGTTCGCCCGCGCTTCCCGGTTGCCCAGCAGCGCAAGCAGCTTGAGCCATTCCGCCCGGCCCAACGGATGGGTCTCGTGGTGGTCCGCCTGCGGCAGGGCGCGCACGCCCAATTCCCACAGGCGCGGATGCATGTTGGCCGCCGGATATGCGGAATAAAAGCTCAAGTACACGTCGGGCCTCACGGCCATGACCTGTTCGATGCTCGCGTGCCCATAGCCCCACATGTCGTGGACCCGTCCGGCCTGGATCCGCTCACGGACGGCGGGCACCGTGGCGTTGCGCACATTTTCCGAGCCCACCAGGACGTCCACCATGCCCAGCTCGTCCAGCGCGCCCAGGATCGCCGAGTTGCCGGTCACGAGCCGCTGGATGGGCACCTGGATCACCGGCTCGTGCGGGCCATGCGGCGGCGCCGGGGTGCCGCACTGGACGAACAGAAAGTCCAGCACCTCGCCCGTGGCCACGCTGGGCGTGAAGCGCACGCGCTTGAAGTTCGGCCCGTACTCGACCTGCAACTGCGACGAATGCCTGAACGCCACCTTGTCCGGAAAGTAGTCCACGCCGGGTTCATAGCCGTCCACGCAGGCGGCCTGCAGGTTGTGCGCAGGGCCTTCCGGCCCGACCGTCTGACGGGGCAGCGCCTGCACGGGCGGCGCGGAAACCTGCATGCACCCGGCAAGCAGCGTCGTCAGAAACGCGCCCGCGATGCAGGCCTGAATGGCGTCCCTCGGGGCCGTCATGCCTGTCCTCGCGCTTCAGCCGCCATGCGCAACGCCGAGGCCACTTCCGCCAAGGTGCCGTGCCGCGAGACGCCGCCCGGCGCCAGCGACAACGTATAGCCATCGTCCAGCACATCGATGGCCGTAGTGGCATCGTCCTGCACGCAATACCCCAGGCGCTGCAGGGCGCGTTGCGCCCACACGCGCCGCACGCCGCTGCCGTTCACGCGTATCGGATTCCCGCCGCCACGGCCCACGCGCAATTCGCCCCGGTCCAGATCGAACGCCAGGCCATCGGCGGAAAATGCTGCCGACAGCGCGCCGTTCAGCGCCAGGTCTTCGGGCGCGCCGGTGTGCAGGCGGCGCTTGCCGTCGATGACCCACAACGCATCGGCATACCGCAACGCAAGTTCCAGGTCATGCGTGGAAAGCACGATGCTCAACTGCTGCTGATGCGCCAGGTCCTGGAGCAACTGCATCAGTTCGATCCGGCGCGGCAGGTCCAGAAAGGCGGTGGCCTCGTCCAGCACCAGCAGCCTGGGCTGCTGCGCCAGCGCGCGCGCGATCATGATCCGCTGGCGCTCGCCGTCGGACAGGTGCGACACCAGCCTGGCCGCCAGCGGCATCGCGCCCGCCTGCAACAGGGCGGTCTGCACGATGTCGTGGTCCGCGTGGCGCAGCCTGCCGCCCCAGCCGATGTGCGGATAACGGCCCAGGCACGCCAGCTCGTAGCCCGTCATCAGCATCGTGTCGACGCGATCGGTCAGCACCACCGCCAAAAGGCGCGCGCGTTCGCGGCTCGACTGCGCCGCCAGCGGCTGGCCGTCCAGCAGGATGTCTCCCGCCAGCGCGGGCTGCATGCCGCATAGCGTGCGGATCAGCGTCGACTTTCCCGCGCCGTTGGCCCCGATCAGACACACGAAGTCTCCGCGCGGCGCATTCAACGCGTAAGGACCCAGCAGCGGCCGGCCGTCGTAGCCGGCCACCAGGCCTTGTGCAAGCAATGCCATCAGAGCCGGACCCCGAACGACACCATGACCGTGCGCGGCGCGCCGGGATAGGTGGGCACGAAGGCGCCGCCCGATTCGTAGTAACGCTTGTTGGTCAAATTCTGGACCGTCAATTGCAGCCGGTAGCGATCGGCCGGCCCAAAGCGGTAGATCGCGTTGGCATCCCAGCGGGTGTAGGAGGGCAGTTCAAAGCTGTTGGCGGTGTTGGCCTGGCGCGCGCCCACATAGGTGGCGCCCAGGCCGAGCCGCAGTCCGCGGGCCCAGCCCTCGAGGTCGTAGGTCGTCCAAAGGCTGGCCGAACGGCGCGGCGCGTTGGCGACCAGATTGCCCTGGATGGCAGGGTCGCTGTCCTCGGTGATCTCCGCCGTCAGATGCGTATAGCTTGCCAACAGACGCCACTGCGGCGTGATGGTGTAAGGCACGTCGAGCTCCCAGCCGCGGCTGCGCTGCTCGCCCACCTGGATCACGTAGTTGAAATCCTCCGGGTCGCTCACCACGCCATTGGTGCGGCGGATGTCGAAAAGCGCGATCGTGGGCTCCAGGCGGCCGTCCAGCAGGCTGAACTTGGCGCCCACTTCAAACTGCTCGCCGCGCGATGGCTCGGGCAGGCTGCCACTGCGCAGCATTCCGCCGCCGGGCTCGGTCAGGAAGGACCTGGACCAGCTTCCGTACAAGGACACTTCCTCGCGTGGCGTCCAGGTCAGGCCCATCCGCGGGGACCACGCATCGTCCGAGCGCTTGAGCGCGCCGTCCGTTGCCAGATACTCGGCTTCGCCGGTCGTGCGCGCACGGTCATGGCGCAAGCCCAGGAGCAAGCGCCACTGCTTGCCGAACGACATTTCGTCCTGCGCGTACAAGCCGACGTTGTGGCTCGTGTAGCGCGACGAATCGTAATGCTGCAGCGGTCCGGTCTGCACGCCATGCACCGGATTCCACAGGCTGATCGGCAGGTTGACGGGAAATCCCAGGCGGTTCATGTAGGCATCGGCCGTGAAGTCCCAGTCGTCGTAGTTGTAGTCCGCGCCGATCAGGACGCGATGGCCGACCGGCCCGGTGGTGAACCGCCGTGACGCCTCGGCCAGCACCGACGTGTCCTTCTGCGTGTCGATGCTGCGCTGGAACCGCCGATTGACGATGGGATCGCTGGTGCCGGCCCCGCTGACCGGCGGAAATCCATAGGCATACCAATGCGCATCGGAGCGCGCCCAGGACCCCTGCACACCCGCGCGCAGGTCCCATCCGCTCTCGAACTTGTGATCGAGCACCAGGCTGGCCAGCGCGCTGTCGTTCTTCAGCTTCGCATTCCGTTCGCCGTAGTTGTAGTGAATCGGCACGTCCAGGAACAACGGGCTGTTGCCGAAGCCCCGGTCGAATGCCGCCTCCTTGTGCCCGAACTCGAATTCCGCCGTGACCGTGGTGCGGGAAGAGGGCGTCCACTGGAACACAGGCGACACGAACTGCGTCTGGTTGTCCACGAAATCGCGGAAGCTGTGATTGCTTTGCAGTGAGCCGGTCAGGCGGTAGCCCAGTGTCTCGCCCAACGGGCCGGTGCTGTCGATGGTGGCGCGGTAGAAGTCGTACCGGCCCGCCGTGAAGTCGATGTCCGTCTGCGCCTTGTCCAGCGGCTTCTTGGTCACGATGTTGACGACGCCACCGGGTTCGAAGCGGCCATACAGCGCCGATGCGGGGCCTTTCAGCACCTCGATCTGTTCGATGTTCACCAGTTCGTCGACCGGTGCGAAGACACTGCGCCTAAACCCGTTCTTCAGATTCGCGGATGTCGCAAAGCCCCGCAGGCGAAAGCGGTCGTTGCTGCCGCCCCAGCCGACCTGGCTGGTCACGCCCGGCACCGTGCTGACCGCGCCGCCCAAGGTGGTGACGCCGCGGTCCTCGATCAATTCCCGTGTAACGGTCTGGATGGAAAAAGGCGTCTCCTTGACCAGCGTGTCGCTCTTGTTGGCAGTGGGCGCCACAATGGCGCGGTAAGGGCGTTCGCGCGTGCCGATGACGGTGATGGTTTCGAGCTTCTGAGTCGAATCTTCCACCGACTCCGCCGCTTCCACCGTTTCGGCCGAGAAGGCCGGCAGTGGGGCGATGGCAAGCGAAATCAGGGCAAGGCAGGTCCGCTGCCGGCGGTTGCTGCGGGCAGTGGCGCCCGACAGGTCAGAACGCATGAACTTCTCCGAATGAATGCGCGGGCGTTTGCGGCGATCCCCCTGGATGCCTGGCCGGGCGCATCTGACGGCCGAATTCCAACGAAGGGACATGGCCGTCTTGTTATGAAATCGAATGTTATAACGTAACTTTCAATTCTCAAATGGTCGGAGTCGGAGAGGGTTCGAAGCGTGTAAGAAGGGGGTTAACCGCTGTGACGATGCTTGCCTGTCTTGATAAACATGTCCGAGAAACTTTCCCAGTCGTGCAGGTACACGAAGAGCTCTCCGTCATCACCTTCGCATAACGCCGATCCGCGACTGCTTTCCTCCCAGAACGAGAAGAATGGAAGACGACGAATGTCTTCCAATCGAACCAGACGGTCTTTCACGATGGGCAAACCAAAGTAGGTTGTGGTCATATACGGAGCCTCAGCGAGGGGCGCACCGAACGTGGATTCGTACTCCGGACATTGCAATGCGCAGTGGGAGTTGAGCGTGGATGCAATCGGATCGCAGGATAAGTTGGTGATCTTAATAGTGAAATCGATGAACCGGGAATGGCGGAAGGGTTTAGTAAAACCGGACCGCTGCACGTCGTTCATGCGGCGTGCAAGTCGGGCCGCCGGCCGCCCCGCGAGTGGTTCGGAAGCACGTCGGACTTGCAGGGCGGCAGGATTCGTTCAATTGGGAATCGTCAAGAGGAAGCCCTGAATCGCTACGGAGAATTACGTATTCCAGGCGGTTCAGGATGGGGCTTGAGCCTGGAGCGGCCAGGGAGCAAACGCCCGCCGGCGTCTCCTAGCGGCAGTTGCGGCAGAACCTTCGAACAAGCATCACGCCGACGACAGCACCGAAGATGTCTGCAGCAACCTGCTCCCATTGTAGGAAGCCTCGAGGCGCCATTTCGAGAGTGCCGACGTAGGCCTGAGTCCATTCCCAAACAAAGCAGCAGGCGAGGTATCCGACCGCTCCGAGCGCGACCAGATGCTGCCCGTGGTCAAACCAAGCGCGCGCAGCATCCCGGAAACCAGCACTTGATGGATGAGCGTTTGAGTATGAATCTGTCGTCCCCGTGAAGGGCCAGAACGGAAGTGCAATCAAGATAGGACACGCAATCGCCGATGCCAAGTGCTCTAACGTCGCACGAACTTCGTAGCCTAAAAATTGGGTCAGAACCTCTCGAAAAGGATGGCCCTCGGCCCCCCGGAGGAACACAGCAAACAGAAGAGCTGCTACAGCAACAATTCCCGCCGAAAAGGGGGGAGTAAAGGGGTGAGCAAGTCGGAGATGGTTGGTCGTCATGGACATTCCAGGTTATGAGCCGCCCTTTGGGGATCCAAAGGACACAACCCGTATAGGGGCGATTGTTTATTCGAAGGCGATTCGAACCAAAAATTTTTTGATGAGCTGTCGGATCCGCTGCCAAGCCACTTGCTCCAAAGGAGAAATGGCCGTGACAAGCGCGCAACTGAGGGTCGGCACACCCGTCAACGGGCGAACCGGTCGGCAGCGATGGTCGTTCAACGTGGATTTCACATCCTTCAACTACCAATTTTTTGTTGTTGCGTCACTGTGTAGGCACCACCCCCAAACATGCCTTAAATACGCATAATGTGTATTATGTAAAGTTCGAAATAGCCGTTTCCGCCCCGTCCTCCGGCCGCCATCAGATAAGATGCCCGCCAAAGGCTCCCCGACTCATCCAATCCAGTACCCCAATGACCCCGCGCGTCGCAATCATCGAAACCATGGAGAACACGCAGCTTGGCCTTCTGCTGAGCGCGCTGAACGAAGCCCAGGCCGACATCACCTGGTTCCGCGTCTATCGCGACGGCCTCGGCGACATTGCGCTGGACGACTTCGACGCCCTGATCGTCCCCGGCGGCTGGCCCAGCGCGCGCGACGATGATCTTTATCCCTACCTGCCCAAGCTTGCCGCGCTGATGCGCGAATTCGGCGACGCCGGCAAGTCCGTGCTGGGCATATGCCTGGGTGCGCAGGTGCTGGCCCGTGCCTATGGCGCCGACAACCTGCTGGGCGTGGCGCGGGAGTTCTCCTGGACGCCGCTGTCCGTGACCAACGATGGGCGCGCGGATCCGCTGTTTGCCGAGTTGCAGGACGGCTTCACCAGTTTTCAGTGGCACGTCGACACGTACACGCTGCCCGAGACCGCCCTCCTTCTGGCCCAATCCGAAACTGTCCAGAATCAGTGTTTCCGCGTGGGACGGGCGACATACGGCATGCAATTCCACTTCGAAGCCAGCGCCGACGTCGTTCACGACTGGACGCGCGGCAATCTCGAGCGGGTCAATCGCATTGCGCCGGGATGGCTGGAAACGCAGGCGTCCGAGGACCGGGCCCGCTTTGCGGCCGACGCGGACGAGGCCGGCGCCCGGATCGCACGAGCCTTCGTGGCCACTATTGGCAAGCCCGCACGGGCCTGAACGCTCGTAAAACCAGAACAAAAAAGGCGATGCCAGGTTTGCCGGCATCGCCTTTATTACATCCCCAACGCGTCAGCGCTTCTTGGACGCCTCGTACTTCGCCTTGTTGGCTTCGTTCGGCGGGTACAGGCCCGGCAGGACGGCGCCATTGTTGACCTCGTCCATGATCCAGCCTTCAAAGCGTTCCTGCTCGACGGCGGCATCCACCACGTCGGCCAGCAGCGCGGCCGGAATGACGACCGCGCCATCCTGATCGGCGACGATCACGTCATCCGGAAAAATGGCCACGCCGCCGCAGGCGACGGGCTGCTGCCAATCCACGAAGGTCAGGCCGGCCACCGAAGGCGGCGCGGCCGCACCGCTCGCCCAGACGGGCAGCTTGGTTCCCAGTACACCGGCCAGGTCGCGCACGACGCCGTCGGTCACGAGGCCCGCCACGCCGCGCTTTGCCATGCGGGCGCACAGGATGTCGCCCCAGATGCCGGCGTCCTTGACGCCCATGGCGTCGACCACCGCGATGCAGCCCGAGGGCATCTGCTCGATGGCGCCGCGGCTGGACTTGGGCGAAGACCAGGATTCCGGCGTGGCCAGGTCCTCGCGGGCGGGCACGAAGCGCACGGTGAACGCGCGGCCGACGATGCGTTCGAAGCCTTGCGCCAACGGGAACGCGCCGCGGATCCAGACGTTGCGCAGCCCTTTCTTGAGCAGAATCGTGGTCAGTGTTGCCGTTGTGACGCCAGACAGCGCCTTGAATTGAACCTCGTCGGAAACGGTCATGGGTTTCTCCCTGGTGAAATCAGAACTGGCGCGTTAAGCACCGAAATCAGGCCGCCGTCCACACGGAACGTCGCACCCGTAATGTAGGCCGCGGGTTCGCTTGCGAAAAATGGCCCCCGCGGCTGCGATCCTTGCTCACGTGTCCCGCAGACGTCGCGAAGACGCTTGCACGCTTGCGCCAGCGGCTCGCGGGAGTCGGTCAAAGAGTCCATCGAGCTGGACGAGCTGCAAGCCATCGCCCAGCTGGTGCGCCGGGGCGTGGGCGTTGCGCTGCTGCCGCTCAGCAAGGCGCTGACGCTGCCCAGAGGCGTCGTCGCCAAAGACCTGGGCGACGCCACGTTCTACCGGGAAATCGGTCTGGTCGAGCGCCCGTCCGACAGCCGGCAGCCGATCGCCGCCCTCCTCGCTCAACGGATCGCGGAGGCGGCGGAACGTCTGCGGCCAACGCCCTAGACCAGATCCCGCGCCCGCGCGTCGCGCTTGCCCAGGCGCGACAAGAGATGGTCGACCTCGGTCCGCGCCTGCGGGGTCAGCGCACTGCCCGGCCGGCGTTGCGCTGCGCTGGTCAGGATGCCCCGGCGCATCATCACGTACTTGCGCACGGCCAGCCCGACACCCGGCTGCTGCTCGTAGCGCAGCAGCGGCAGGTGCGCATCGAACAGGTCATGGGCCTCTTCGGTCCTGCCCTCGCCTACCCATTTGACGAAGTCGCACAGCATGTCCGGAAAGCAGTACCCGGTGTTGGCGCCGTCAGCGCCGCGCGCCATTTCGTAGTCCAGGAACAGGCCGTTGTTGCCGCACAGAATCGAGATATGCCGCATGGCGCCTTCGGCTTCGAAGCGGCGCAGCGCCGAGATCTTCTCCAGGCCCGGCCAATCTTCGTGCTTGAGCATGACGCACGAAGCCAGATCGGTCACGATCCGCCGGATGACCGAGGGAGCCATCTGCACGGAAAAGGTCAGCGGATAGTCCTGCAGCACGAACGGCACGTCGTCGCCAATGGCCTCCACCGCCTGGTGGTAGTAGTTGACGATCTGATCGTCGGTGCGCAGGGTGTTGGGCGGCGCAATCATCACGCCGGCAGCGCCGCGGTCCATCACTTCGCGCGTAAGCGAACGCATGGAAGCGAACCCGGGCGCCGACACGCCCACCACGATGGGAATGCCTTGCGATTTGCCGATCACCTGCGAGGCGATCTCCAGGGATTCCGTGAAGTCGAGTTTGGGCGCTTCGCCCAGTTGACCCAATACGGTCAGGCCGGTCGAGCCGCACGCCAGGTAGAAATCCATCATCCGGTCAATCGAGGCGTGGTCGACGGAACCATCGTCGAAGAACGGCGTCGGGGCGATGGGGAATACGCCTTTCGCGTCAGCAGTCAGTTTCATGGTCAGTTGTTCCAATGATTTGGTTGAGGCAGGCGTCAGGCCTTAGATGCTGGCGATCAGGCCGCCGTCCACGCGGATCGTCGATCCGGTGATGTAGCTGGCCCGTGCGCTGGCCAGGAACGCAACCGCGTCGCCGTATTCTTGCGGATCACCATAGCGGCCCACGGGAATTGCGCCGGTGCTCTCGCGGCTGACGTCTTCAACGCTGCGCCCTTCGCGCTTTGCCCGCGCTTCGTCCAAGAACGTAATGCGCGCCGTCGCGATGCGGCCCGGCAGCACGATGTTCGACGTGATGCCGTCCTTGCCCACTTCGCGCGCCAGCGTCTTCGACCACCCCACCAGGGACATGCGCAGCGCGTTGGAGATGCCCAGATTCGGAATCGGCGCAATCACGCCCGACGAGGTGCTGGTGATGATGCGGCCCCACTGCCGTTCGCGCATGCCGGGCAGGATGCGATCGGTCAGCTTGATGACCGACAGCACCATGCCTTCGAAATGCTCGCGCCAAAGATCGGCCTGCTGCCCGAATGACGGCGTGGGCGGCGGACCGCCGGTGTTGTTGACCAGGATATCGACAGGACCGACGTTGGCCTCGATCCACGCCACCTGGCTGTCAAAGGCGTCCAATGCACGCAGATCCCATTGCAGGGCAAAGGCGGACAGGCCCTGGGCCTTGATGCCGTCGGCGGTGGCCGTCGCGGCGTCCAGGTTCAGATCGGCGACGACCACCTTGGCGCCTTCGCGCGCCAGCGACTGTGCAATGGCGCTGCCCAGACCACCGCCGCCGCCCAACACCAGCGCCGTCTTGTTCTTGATACCCAAATCCATCTTTACCTCCGTACGAAAAAAGCTTGATCGGCCAAAACCGGATTCCGGCCGCCCAATGTTGACCGCGTCGCGCCGCCCCGCGCCTGATGGATCGCAAGGTGCGCGCTGTAGAGATCATTCTCTTGCGAATGCCCATTTCGGAAAAACGGAAAATTGTTGGATAGATCATTCGCTTTATGAATGAACTGTCCCGCCTTGGGCTTGCGCTCTATGGCGCGAACTGTGCGGTCCTGGCCAAGTCCGCTATATTTCGGGTCACGCATTTCATGCACGAATTGAATGAACCCGCGCCGCCTGACCCCCTCCATGTCCCTGCTGCTGGCCTTCGAAGCCAGCGCCCGCCATCTGAGCTTTACGCGCGCTGCGGCCGAATTGGCGCTGACGCAAAGCGCGGTCAGCCGGCAGGTGCAGGCGCTGGAAGAGCTTCTGGAAGTGGCGCTGTTTCGCCGTGAGAAGCGTCGGATCGTACTGACCGAGGCGGGCCGGGGCTACCAGAAGGAACTGGCTGCCGCCCTGCAGCGCATCCGCAGCGCGTCGCTTCAGGCCATTTCACACCGCACCGGCCGTGGCGCCTTCCATTTGGCCGCCTTGCCCACGTTTACGGCGAAGTGGTTGATGCCCAGGCTGCACCGCTTCTATGCCCGCCATCCCGGCATTCTGGTTCACCTGCATTCCCGCGTGACGCGTTTCGACCTGGATCTGGCCGGCATCGACGCCGTGATCGCCGTCGGCGACGGCGACTGGCCGGGATTGGTCCCGCATCGGCTGATGAATGAACAGGTCATCCCCGTCATCAGCCCCGAGATCGCCGCGCGCCAGAACATCCGCAAACCGGCCGACCTGGTCCAGCACGTGCTGCTGCAGGTCGCGGCCCGTCCGGCCGTGTGGCAACGCTGGTTCGAAGCCCACGGTCTGCCCGTGCGCTCGATGCGCTGGGGCGCTCAGTTCGAACTGACCACGCACCTGATCCAGGCGGTCGCTTCGGGCTTGGGCGTTGGGCTGTTGCCGACCTTTCTGGTGGAGGATGAGCTGCGGCAAGGCGTGCTGGCGCCGGCGCTAGATGAGGAGTTCAGTACCGGCGCGGGATACTTTTTCCTGGCGTCGCCCGATAAGCTGGCCATTCCCGCCGTTGCGGCATTCCGGGACTGGCTGCTGGACGAAAGCGCGGCGGGTGAATCCCAGCGTTGATCTGTGATTGGTGGCTTGCGGCAGGTGTCTGACACCCTGGGAAGATGCGGCAGGTGTGGGCAGGTGTCTGACACCCTGGGGAGATGAACGCCAACTTGCAGCGACCTCTCAGAGGGTGTCAGACACCTAGTTCGGCGACCAATCCGTAAAAGGGTGTCAGACACCGGGTTCCGCGACCGATCCGTCAACGCAGACGTCTAGCCCGCGCCCTCCCAAAATCGCCATCTTCCCCAGCCACCATTCAATAATTCAACAATCGTTGTATTATTCGCCGCATGAACGAAGATCATGCCGTCCTCGCCCTTGCCGCCTTGGCCCATGCTCAACGCCTGCGCGTGTTCCGCGCCCTGGTCGCTGCCGGTCCCGAAGGCCTGACTCCCAGCGTGCTTGCCGACCAGCTCGCCGTTGCGCGCAATACGTTGTCATTCCATCTGAAAGAGTTGGCGCATGCCGGGCTGGTCACGATCGAACAGCAAGGCCGCAACCTCATCTACCGCGCCGACTTTTCCCGCATGAACGGTCTGCTCGGGTATCTGACCGAACACTGCTGCGCAGGTGCGCCGTGCGCAGTCACTGACAGTGAGGGCTGCACATCCTGCTGACCCACCGACCGCTTCCGGCTTTGCGTCTCTCCTGATCGGGCGACGTCACGCCGGCAGACCAACCCCCCGCCTTCCCTGAAAAAACGCCGATGCCCTCCACCGCACCCACCGCACTCGCGCCGCCCCAGCGCCCGCCGATGAACGTCTTCGAGCGCTATCTCACCCTGTGGGTCGTTCTCTGCATCGTGCTGGGCGTGGCCTTGGGCCAGGCGGCCCCGGGCGTATTCCAGGCCATCGGTCGCATGGAAGTCGCGCAGGTCAATCTGCCGGTCGGCATTCTCATCTGGGTGATGATCATCCCGATGCTGCTGAAGGTAGATTTTGGCGCGCTGGGTCAGGTGAAACAGCACTGGCGCGGCATCGGCGTGACGCTGTTCATCAATTGGGCGGTCAAGCCCTTCTCGATGGCTTTTCTGGGCTGGCTGTTCATCCGGCACGTTTTCGCCGCATGGCTGCCGCCGGACCAGCTCGACAGCTACATCGCCGGCCTGATCTTGCTTGCCGCCGCCCCGTGCACGGCAATGGTGTTCGTCTGGAGCCGGCTGACGGGCGGGGATCCGGTTTTCACCCTGTCTCAGGTGGCGTTGAACGACACGATCATGGTGTTTGCCTTCGCGCCGGTGGTCGGGCTGCTGCTCGGCCTGTCGGCCATCAGCGTGCCGTGGGACACGTTGCTAGTTTCCGTGGGGCTGTACATCGTGGTGCCGGTCATCCTGGCGCAGGTGTGGCGCCGCGCATTGCTGCGGCGCGGTCAGGCGGCGTTCGATGCCGCGTTGGCACGGATCGGTCCGTTCTCGATGGCCGCCCTGCTGCTGACGCTGGTGCTGCTGTTCGCGTTTCAGGGCGAAGCCATCATCGGCCAGCCCCTGGTGATCGCAATGCTGGCCGTGCCCATTCTCATCCAGGTCTTCTTCAATTCCGGCCTGGCCTATTGGCTCAATCGCCGCGTCGGGGAAAAGCACAGCATTGCCTGCCCGTCGGCGCTGATCGGCGCATCCAACTTCTTCGAACTCGCCGTCGCGGCCGCCATCAGCCTGTTCGGCTTCCAGTCCGGCGCGGCGCTGGCCACCGTGGTCGGCGTGCTGATCGAGGTGCCCGTCATGCTGCTTGTCGTGCGGATCGTGAATCAAAGCAAGGGCTGGTACGAAGCCGGCGCCGCGCGCCACTGACGCTGCGTCGGCAAAGCGCATTCGCGGTTGCCGGCGACATGGATTTTTTACAGCGCCCACTGGGGCATGCCATGAGTTCAATCACGATCTATCACAACCCTGCTTGCGGGACTTCCCGCAATGTCCTTGCGCTCATCCGCAACAGCGGCGAAGAACCCATCATCGTCGAATACCTGAAGACGCCTCCCGACGCTGCGACACTGAAGTCGTTGATCGCCGCCATGAGGATGCCGGTGCGCGACGTGCTTCGGCAAAAGGGCACGCCTTACGACGAACTGGGATTGTCGGATCCAACATGGACGGATGAGCAACTGATCGGTTTCATGCTCCAACACCCGATCCTCATCAACCGCCCCATCGTGGTAACGCCGCTGGGCACCCGCCTTTGCCGGCCGTCGGAAGCGGTCCTGGAAATTCTGCCCTCAGCGCAACAAGGCGCCTTCAACAAGGAAGATGGCGAGCCGGTGATTGATGTGAATGGCAATCGAGTCCACGGTGTTTAGTTGAAGGCGTCCGACGTCCTGGAGGCCGGGGGTAGGCGGCTTTGCAAACTAGCGGCGGGTGTCTGACACCCTGGGGAGATGAACGCCAACTCGCAGCGACGTCTCAGAGGGTGTCAGACACCGAGGTCGACGACCGATCCGTAAGACTGATTCAGGTGTCAGACACCAAGGTCGACGACGTCCCAACGGCCCGATGCCGATTGCCGCCGCCCGGGCGGCAGCAATCGGCGGCCCCGCAAATCCCCTCCCGTGACCACAGGTCTTACAGCGCCACGAACCAAAGACCCTAGCAGCACGGCGTCGCGGTCGCCGTGGGCGCGAGCGCCGTCGATGCGCCCGAGGGAATCCGTAGGGAGCCGAAGGCGGACGAGGATGACAACGGGGGGGGCCGCCTAGGCCAGTCCGGAGCGAAGGCTCCGGACCGCAATCGTGGGCGATCGTGCCCACGGTGACCGCGGCGTCGGGCGACCTACGGAGACTACCCCCACGAGGCCAGTGTCAGACACCAAGGCCCGCAGGCGTCCGCTGCCGCCGCAATGACCTCCTCCGCCACCACAGCCACAACCCGCTAACCCCCAGCGCGCCCAACCCCAGCCCCAGCACCGCCACGATAGCCTCACCTGCGGGCCCGCCAAGTTCCCCGGTATGCAACGGATAGATCACCGAGTTGATCCGCGTGCCGGGATCCAATTCGTTCCAGCGATGTGCAGCCAGGACACGGCCGTCACGTGGGTCTACCCACACGGTGGACCGGCCGTTGGGATGCGGATCGTCGGGGACGCGCATGCGGATGGCCAGGGGCCGATCAAGGCGCGGGGTGTAGAGAATGAAACCAACCTCGCCGTCCGGAAACGTCGCTCGCGCTGCGGCGGCAAGCGCGTCCAGGGTTGGCAGCTGAAGCATTCCAGCCTGCATAAGCGGCATTCCCGCTGGCGGCCGCGGCATTCCAGTCTGCAACGCCGCCATTCCAGCCACGAGCCCCGGCAGCTTCGGCGCCACCACCCGAGCCTGCCCGCTGGCCGCCGTGATCCAGCCACCAATCGGACGCCACGCGAGATAAGCCCCCGTCGCCACCGACACCGCCAAGAAAACCGCCAGAATCGCCCCGCCCTGGCGATGCACATCAAATAACGCCCGCAACGTTCCCTTATCGAACACCATGCGCAGCGAAGGCGGCCATTTGCGCGGCCACCAGATCACCAGCCCAGACACCATCAACACCAAATAAGCCAACGCGACCCACGCCAGCACCGCCTTGCCCATCTGTCCCAGCATCAACGCGCTGTGCAACTGATAGAGGACGGCGGCAACGCCTTCGTTCTCCGCCCGCCTCCCTTGCTCCCGGCCAGTCGACGGATCCAGATAGACAGTGCCGCGCCAGCCGCCGCGCACTCGTACCTGCAACGTGTCACCCGCCTTATCGGGCGGATCGAACGTCAACGACGCATCCGGGCCGAACGCCTCCGCCAAACTGCGCCGCACGCTTTCCAGCGGTACAGCAGTGTCACCAGCCCCGCTTTCCACAACGAAATATTCCGGATGCAACAGCCGGTCCAGCGGCCGCGCCGCCACGAGCAAGCCGCCCGTCAGTCCGGACAGGATCAGGATCCCGCCCAGGATGAGCGCGACCCAGCGATGGCAGGCCAGCCAGACGCGCCGAGGCATCAATACGCCAGTCGCGCTTGCAGGTAGACCATGCGCGGCGCGCCCACCATGCGGCCGCCGTTGGTGTCGACGTTGCGCGTGTAATAGCGGCGATCAAATAGGTTGTTCACCCCCACCGCCAACTCGCTGCCGCGCCATTGCGGGATCTTGTACGCCAGTTGCGTGTTCCAGACGCTGAAGCCCGGCACACGGCCGTCGGTCGCATCCGCATTCTCAGGCCCCGAGTTGGCGGTATCCGAGTACTGACCGCTCTGCGCCGTCGTGAACAGGTTGAACGTCCAGTTGTTGCGCGTGTACCGGCCGCCCACCGTGCCGGTCTGGCGCGAATAGAACGGCACGTCGTTGCCCTCGAACTCCCCCGACTTCTGAATGGCGCGCACGTACGTGTAGTTGGCGTAGACATTCAGGCCGGCAAGCGGGCCGGAGCGGTCAAAGTCGTAGTCGATGGCGAACTCGACGCCGTTGTGCGTCGTGGCGCCCAGGTTGCGGAAGACGGCTGGGTTCGTGCCGGGAATCGACAGGATCTGGTTGTCGAAACGCAGGTCGAACACGGTGAACTCCGTGTGCAGTTGCTCGCCGGTGTAGCGCAGGCCCGCCTCGACCGTCTTCGCAATCTCGGGGTTCAGCGGATTGGTCGCCGACATCGAGTTCAGCTGCGTGTACTGGACCGCGCCGAACGAGGTGTTGTAGTTGGTGTAGAGCGTCAGTGCGTCACTGACCAGGTACGCGACGTTCAGCGACGGCAGCCCGCGGCTGTTGCGCATGTCGAACGGCGTGTCGTTGGCGGTGCCGCTCGGCTGGCGGTGCGTGTCGATGCGCTCGTAGCGAACGCCCGGCGTGATGCGCCAGTTGCCGTAGGCAATGCGATCGTCCAGGTACACGGAGTGCGCCTCGGTCTCGTTGTCGAAGACCTGCCGCACGCCCACACGCTGCCCGGTCGTCAGCGACTCGGAATAGCGCCGGTCCTGGCCGGTTTCGTGGATGTACCGGTAGCCGATCGTCACGTCGTGCGCCGTCGGCCCCCATTCGATGCGCTGCGTGTAACGCGGTTCGATGCCCAGGACCTGGTTGTTGCGCGGCTGGTAGTCGTTGCGGTTCGCGGCCGGATTGATCAGCGAACTCTGGCGCGAGCTGTCGTAGTGATAGACGCGCGCCTCGAACTCCTGCGTGTCGGATATCGAGTTCAGATAGCCGATATCGACCTGATCCCGCTGCCCTTTCCAGTAATCGGTCGGGTGCGTGTTCTGAAAGGGATCGTCCCGATACTGCGCGACCGTCAGGCCGCCGGGCGTCATGGATTTGACGTCGTAATGCGCGAACTTGCCGTAGATCTCGGATGTCGGCGTCAGCGCAAAGCGCCATTTCAATGCCACGTCGTTGTAGCGGTCGTCGCTGCCGTCGCGCCATTGTTCGCCGTCCATGCCGGAATACATCAGCGCCACGCCCAGGCCGTTGTCGAACTGCGTGCCCAGAAAGCCGGTGTATTGGGTATTGGCGCCGCCGTGGCTGAAGATGTTGTAGCGGGCCGAGGCTTCCGCGGTCAGGCCCGACGTGTTGGGAATCGCGCGGGTCTTGAAGTTGATGACGCCGCCCACGTTCTGCGGACCATAACGCACCGCCCCGCCACCGCGCACCACATCGATCGCCTCGATGTTGCCCAGGCTGGTCGGCGACATCACCAGGTTCGGTTGCCCGTAAGGCGCCATCGCCATCGGGATGCCGTCCAGCAGCATCGTCGTGCGGAACGAGTTGCGGGGGTTCAGGCCCCGGATGCCGACATGCAACCCCACCGAACTGCCCGTGGCGCTGGTGCTGCCGCTGATCTGCACGCCGGGCACGCGGCGCAACGCATCCGCCACGCTGGTGGCGCCGCTGTTCTGGATTTCGTCGCGCCGCAGAAGCGTGCGTGCGCCGCCGAAGGTCTGCACGCTGTTTTCAAGGCCGGTGCCCAGCCAGTCGCCGCTGACCTGGATGGATTCCAGCGTGCTGGCGCTGGCGGCGGGCACGGCGGCCTGCGCCGAAGGCTTTGCAGCGGACGCCGCCGCGCGCACGACATAGCCCTGCCCGCCCTGCGCCTCGACGACAAGGCCGGTGCCAGCCAGCAGCTTTGTCAGACCGGCGTCCACGCCGTAGTTGCCGTACAGCCCCTGCGTCGTCAGGCCGCCGGTGTCTTCCGGACGGAACGACACCGTAATGCCCCCCGCCTTGGCGAAGGCGGAAAGCGCCTGATCCATCGGACCGGCGGGAATGCGGTAGTCCTGCGCCCCGGCTTGCTGCACCGGTTGGGCAACTGCGGACGACGACGCGCCAAAGGCGGCGGTCAGGCTCAGGCTCAGTGCGGCGAGGCGCAGGACGCGCGTTGCGGCGCGCGCGGGCGATGGGTTTTGAAGTGCCACGTGTTCACATCCCGTTCAGGTCATCAATGCGCGGTATGCCGGATGAGCTGGGACAAAAGGGACACGCGGGAATCGACGTAATTGTAATTAAGTGAAACCAGCCGGATTATCTGGCCAGCGTCACCCAGTACGAAGTCCGCGTCACCACGCGCAGATCAAGGGTATTCGCCACGACAGCCAGCAGCGCATCCGTGTCCTGCAGGCGGAACACCCCGGACACGCGCAGGCTCGCCACCGCCGGATCGCATCGGACGACACCCCGCCGATAGCGGGACACTTCAGCGAGCAATGCGTCCAGCCGCATGTTGTCGGCTTCGATCACACCGCGCGTCCACCCCGGCGCGGCGCCGGACGGCGACGGGCTGTCAGCCCGGGAGACAGCAGGAAGAAATGCCTGCGCCGTGAAGCGGACGGATTCGCCCGCGTTGAAAACCCGCGAGGAACCGCCGGCCGCAAGCGTCACAGCGACCCGATGCTCGAGCACCGTCAATTCGGTCATGGCGTCGCGGCCGTCGAGTTGCCGGACGACAAATCGCGTGCCCAGGGCTTGCAGACGTCCCTGCGGCGTCTCGACGTAAAACGGCCGGGCCGCCCTGTCCGACGCCGTACGCACATAGACTTCGCCGGCCCGCAACTGCACCACGCGGGTCGTGTCGGAATAGCGCACGTCCATCCCGGTATCGGTATTGAGCAGCACCTGGCTGCCGTCGGCCAACATCAGGTCATGGTTTTCGCCCACTGCCGTGCGATACGCGCCCGCCTGCCGGTTGTCGACGTGGTAGCCCAGCCATGCCGCGGCCGGCGCCGCGAAACCCACGGCCGCCAGCGTACGCAACACCGTGCGCCGGCTGACTCGCGGCTCGCGCGTCAGCAGCGGCACACCCAGCGCGGCCGGCACGGCGTTGAACTGTTGGGTCAGGCGCTGCGCCCGTTGCCAGGCGAGCTCGCGATCCGGACTGCCCGCGCGCCAGCGTTCGAAGGCGGCATGATCCGCAGGCCCCGCCTCGCCCGAGTGCAGCCGCACCAGCCAGCGTGCGGCCTCGCGGATGATCGCGGCGTCCAGGGGCTTGGAGTCGGTGGCGGCCATGGAATCAATGCTCCAGCAAGGTCAGGCAGACCTCGAAGCCCTGCGCCATGTACCGCTTCACCGTGCGGTCGCTAAGGCCGGTGCGCGCCGCGATTTCGGCGTAGGTCAGGCCTTCCAGTTGCGACAGCACGAACACTTCGCGCGCCTGCGGCGCCAGGTTGGCCAGCATGCGGTCCAGCTGTTGCAGCGCCTGCTGCACGCCCAACAGCATCTCTGGCGACGCCTCCATCTCGGGCGGAATCTCGGCTACGGCCTGCAGCCAGGCGCGCTCGAGCGACCGGCGGCGCCAATGGTCGTTCAGCAGTCCGCGGGCGATGGTGGTCAGGTAAGCGCGGGGCTGCCGCAGCGTGCGGACTTCTTCGGGATTGCGCAGGACGCGCAGAAACGTGTCGTGGGCGAAATCCGAGGCCTCGTCGGCGTGGCCGAGCTGACGCCGCCACCATTGGCAGAGCCATTCGTAATGGGTTTCGCAGAGAAGCTGGAGCGGCTGGAGGGGTTTGGACATGCTCAAACGCCCCGGCAGGCAGCGCGATGACACAGAAAAGCCGCCTGGCCGGAGTGGGCTCAGGCGGCGAGAACCGCCAAATGATACCAAGAATTGTTCGCAACATGTATTGCGGCGTGGCGTCACCCCTCAGTCACTGCCAGTCTTGCGCATAAATCCGCTTCCACTCCTTCTCCATGTCGACCACCGTCCATCCGTTGGCCGGCGCCGCGTCCAGGGCCTTGTCCAGCCGGCCGACGCTCGAATCGCGGTCATAGGCCCATTCGCGTTTGGCGTCGGTGTGGTGAACGATGCCGCCGAAGCGCTTGCCCGGCCCGGCGGTGGTCCATTGCAGCATCTGCAGGTCGCCGTCCGAGTTACCGAAGGCCATGATGGGGCGCTTGCCGATATGGCGCTGGATGGCCACGGGTTTGCCGGGGCCGTCGTCGTTGAAATCCAGTTTCGGCAACCGCATCAGCTCGTAGCCGCTGCCGCTTGCCACGAACTCGCTGCCGAACGCAGTGCCGATGACCTGTTCCGGCGGGATGCCATAGGCCTTCTGCGTCCAGGCCCGCATGAACTCGGTTTCGCCGCCCGACACGACGTAGGTCTTGAAGCCGCGCGCGCGCAGGTAATCCAGTAACTCCCGCATCGGCACGTACGTCATGCTGTCGTACGGCAGCTTGGTGCGCGGATGGCGCGCGGTTTGCAGCCAGTGGTCGACGCGTGGGGTGAACTGCGCGACGGGCATGCCGGTGTTGGTCGCCATCACAATTTCCATCATGCCGCGTTCGCCGGATTTGGCCACCGCCTCATGATCGTTCTGCAGCACGGCCATGAAAGGCTGGCGCGTGGCCCAGTCCGGATGCGATGGCGCCAGCGCGTGCACCTCGTCCATCGAGAACATCACCTGGAAGTAGATCGGCTTCTCGCTCCACAGCGTGCCGTCGTTGTCGAAGACCGCAATGCGATCCTCCTCGGCCACGAAATCCGGGCTGCCCGGTTCAGTGACCGCCTTCACGAACGCGACGATGGCCACGCGGGATGGCCCGTCGGTCCAGGACGCCAGCTCCGCCTGCTTCTGGCGGTCTGACGCAGCGCACCCGGCCAGCAGGCACAGGATGCAGAGCCACATCCAGGCCAGCCGCCGCATGGAGGGTTGTTGAGTCGAAGGCTGCATGACGATCTCCCGTGCGCACGCATGGCGCGGTGGTGACACCATTTGGACGCCGTCATGCATCAACGGCTGGCGATGCTGCCTTGGGACGCTTGCGCCGCCTTCCACTGCTGCGGCGTCATGACGGTGCGAAAGCCGATATGCGACATGGGATTGAGCGGATCCGTGCCGCGCCGGGCGCTGTTGCGGTAGCTGATGCAGTACGTGTCGCTGCACAGAAAGGATCCGCCACGGGTGACGCGCTTGGGCGCAGACACGGGGGTGGCGCCGTCATCGGGATCGAAACTGTCGGCCGGGCCGACCGGGTCCTGCGGCGGCTGGCGGTATTGCGCCTGAAACGTGAAGGCGTCCGCGCGATACCAGTCGGACGTCCATTGCCAGACGTTTCCCGCCATGTCGTACAGGCCATAACCGTTGGGCGCAAAGCTGCCGACGGGCGTGGTGCCGACCTGCACCTTTTCATCCTTGACGACGGGAAACGGCTGCGGCTGTTGGGTGTCCCAGATGTTGGCCATGGCCTTGCCCTGCGGCAGCAGTTCGTTTCCCCAGGTATAGGTGGCCTGCTCCAGTCCGCCGCGCGCAGCGAATTCCCATTCGGCCTCGGTGGGGAGCCGCTTGCCCGCCCATCTAGCGTAGGCTTGCGCGTCTTCGTAAGACACCTGCACGACCGGGTGATCGTCCTTGCCGTCGATATTGCTGCCGGGCCCCTCGGGATGCCGCCAGTCCGCACCGGGAACAAAGCGCCACCATCGGGAATAGTCACGCAACGAAACCTCGGTCTCGGTGCCCACAAACACCATGGCGCCCGCCTGCAAGGCGCTGTCGTCAGGACGGGGCGTGCCTGCCGGAAGCTGGACGCGCAGGTCTTCCCAGCGTGGCTTTTGCTCGGCGGTCGTCACATAACCGGTCGCCTCGACGAAGTGGCGGAATTGCGCGTTGGTGACGTCGTGCACGTCCATCCAGAACCCGCTGACGCGCACCTTGTGCGCCGGGCGCTCGTTGGGCTGCGACATCTGGTGGTCGTTGCCCATGAGGAATTCATGGCCGGGAATCCAGGCCATCGCCGCTGGACCCTGCTTGCCGTCGCCCAGCGTGATGACGGGCTGACCCGCCGGCGGCGCAGAAACCGCAACATAGGCGCCGATCGCGCCCAGTACCACCACCACCGCCAAACCAATCTTCGCGTGCTTTTTCATGCGCGTTCTCCTTGAAGAGAATCCTTTCGCAATGCAGGCGTAGCTTTTGAATCCGTTATAGCGCCGCGGCCCGCGAGGCCAGCTTGCGGTTGCCCTCGCTATTGGGTTTGAGACCCATGCGTTCGGCGGTCAGCACCTTTGCGATCGAACGCGCGCCGTTACGCAGCGCCGCCTCGACCAGCGTCAGCGCCAACACGTCACGCTGGGCGTGGCTGCCCCCGAACCGGTGCGCGATGAGGCGCACGTCCCGCAGCAGATCCACGGTCAGCCCGTAGTCTTTGCGGGCGAAGGCCACCAGCGCGTGCGCCACCGGCAGCCCCACGTCGCGCGTCATCATCGCGTTGGTCCCCGCGCCCTGCGCGGCGGCTTCCATGGATTCGATCAGCGTCTGTGCCGCGGCGCTGTCGCCGGCGCCCAGGTAGGCCATCAGGGCATGCACGTCGTTGAAGGCGTAATAGCCCGTGCCGCCGCGCGCCTGCCAGACTTCGGCAAGCTGCCTCCACCGCCACTCGACGTCGACGCCACGCAGCAACAGACGCCACAGCATGGCCGACGCATCGATAAGATCAAGCACCTGCCCGGTGGACGTTTCGCGCAGGCGGTCGTCGTACATGGCGAGCACTTCGGCCATGTCCTCGCGGTCCAGGTGAAACAGGGCCAGGTGCCACCAGTTGTGGATGGACAGCATGTTATCGCTGGACCAGTCGTCGCGGCGGCCAGTCAGCCAGGCGATGCCCTCGTCCACCCTGCCCTGCATTTCCAGGACGTGGGCCACCGCGTGCACGGCCCACGGGTCGCGCGGGTTCAGATCCAGTGCGCGGCGGCCCTGTGTTTCGGCTGCGCTGTAGAGATTGGTCTCTTCCAGCCCGAAGGCATGCATGCCGAGCACGTAACCGTAGTCGGGCATCTTGCAGTTCCAGGCGGGCAGGATGCCGGCCACGCGGTCGCGCAGCATGGCCGAACGGCCCAGCAGGAAGTCGCCGATGTGACCCACCTGCAGCGCCAGCGTGTCGTGCGGGTAATCGGCCAGGATGTCGGCGTAGCGCCGTAGTGCGGTAGAGAAATTGCCGTCGAGCCAGGCGCGCGCCGCGGCGGTGTGGCGGCGTTCGCGATCATTGGCGATATCGAAAAGTTCTTCGGCGGCCTCCACGCTTTCGCGCAGCAGCGGCTCGACGCACTTGTCGCTGGCGGTGATCATCATGCCCGCGCGCAGCAGGTGGCCCATGACGAAGACGGGATCCTCGGCCAACGCCTTGTCGATGACGCCAAGGGGGGCGCCGTAATAGCCGTGGAACAGGCTTTGCGCCTGCTCGTAGGCGGCCATTGACACCGGTTCATCAGTGGAAACGGGATTGCCCCGCACATCGCTCAGCGCCATGGCGATCTCCCAAAGGGCCGGCCCGCGACGGGCTTTGGAAATATAAGCACGGAAGTCCCGTGCCGGCAAAACGCAACTGCGCTAGTGCGACTGCACCGGGCATGCGGGTACGGTCATGGACAGACGCGGTCACAACGCGTGATGCCGCCGCGCCGGTCCGTGTTGACCAGCGCGGCGGATGAATGCGCGCGCACCGCAGAATCCCGTTGACAGGCGGGAAAGGAAGATGAAAATTATTGCAGTTCAAACCCCGCGGACGATGCACATCGGACTCCGCGTCCCGGACTCCGCGTCCCGGACTCCGCGTCCCGGACTCCGCGTCCCGGATTGAACACCCCCAAGTACGTAGGCCAATGTGAACCGCACGGTGTGCAGCTTCGTGCGGTTGATTTCACTCTCACACAACGGAGTTGAAAATGGCGACCAAACGAACGCTCACTTGCGGTGCCGCAGCACTTTTCCTCGCGGGAGCGGCAATCTGTGCCCCCGCTTCCGCGCAAGACCAGCGCAAACCCAACATCATCCTGCTCGTCTCCGATGACACCGGTCTCGGCGATATCGGTGCGTATGGCGGCGGCATCGGCCGCGGCATGCCAACGCCCAACATCGACCGGCTCTCTTCCGAAGGCATGACTTTCTTTTCGTTCTACGCGCAACCCAGTTGCACACCCGGCCGCGCCGCCATGCAGACCGGCCGCATCCCCAATCGCAGCGGCATGACCACCGTGGCCTTTCAAGGCCAGGGCGGGGGCTTGCCGGCGGCCGAATGGACGCTCGGTTCGGTCCTGAAGACCGCCGGCTACAAGACGTTCTTCACGGGCAAATGGCACTTGGGCGAAGCCGACTACGCCCTGCCCAATGCCCAGGGCTACGACGAGATGAAGTACGCGGGCCTCTATCACCTGAATGCCTACACGTACGCGGATCCCACGTGGTTCCCGGACATGCCCGCCGACGTGCGCGAGATGTTCCAGCGCGTCACCAAGGGCGCGTTGTCCGGCAATGCCGGCGAAAAGCCGCGCGAGGAATTCAAGATCAACGGTCAATACGTCGACACGCCCATGGTCAACGGCCGTGAAGGCGTCGTCGGGATTCCGTTCTTTGACCGCTACGTCGAAAAGGCCTCGCTGGACTATCTGGACCGCAACGCCAAGTCCGAGCAGCCGTTCTTCATGAGCATCAACTTCATGAAGGTGCACCAGCCCAACATGCCGGATCCCGACTACATCCACAAGTCGATGTCCAAGAGCAAGTACGCCGACTCGGTCGTGGAACTGGACGCGCGCATCGGCCGCATCATGGACAAGATCCGCGAACTGGGCCTGGACAAGAACACGCTGGTGTTCTACACGACGGACAACGGCGCCTGGCAGGACGTCTATCCCGATGCGGGCTACACCCCGCTGCGCGGCACAAAGGGGACAGTGCGCGAAGGCGGCAACCGGGTTCCCGCGATCGCGTGGATGCCCGGCAAGATCGCGGCGGGCGCCAAGGATCACAGCCTGGTGGGCGGACTGGATCTGATGGCGACGTTTGCCGCTATCGCGGGCGTGAAGCTGCCCACGAACGACCGCGAGAACAAACCGATCATCTTCGACAGCTATGACATGTCGCCGGTTTTCTTCGGCACCGGCAAGTGCGACCGCAAGTCGTGGTTCTACTTCACCGAGAACGAGCTGTCGCCGGGCGCGGTGCGCGTCGCCAACTACAAGGCGGTGTTCAACCTGCGCGGCGACGATGGCGCGCACACCGGTGGGCTTGCCGTGGACACAAACCTGGGCTGGAAAGGCGCGGAGTCCTACGTTGCGACGGTGCCCCAGGTGTTCGATCTGTGGGCCGATCCGCAGGAGCGTTACGACATCTTCATGAGCAACGTCACGGAGCGGACCTGGACGATGGTCATGATCAACGACGCCGTCGCGCCGCTGATGAAGACATATATCGACTACCCGCCCCGCAAGATGCAAAGCGAAGGCTATGACGGACCGCTGACCCTGTCCGGCTACGAGCGGTTCCAGTACATCCGCGAAAGTCTGGCGAAGGACGGCTTCAAGCTTTCATTGCCCACCGGGAACTGACGCCGGCACGCCGCGGTTCGCCTGATTCAGGTGAACCGCGCGGAGGCGGGACACGTCCAGGCAGGCGGCTTGCTGCAACAGACGGATGGACGCGGCAATGCCATCCCGGCAAGCTTGCCGCCTGCCCTCAGGAGGTCCCATGTGGGAGCCCAGCGAACGCTATCCCGATCCGGCCATCGAAGTGTTGGATCCCCGATTTTTCAAAATCCGGCTCACCAACGCCGGCATCGAACGGCTGGCCACGGGCGTGCGGTACGGCGAAGGACCGGTCTGGTTCGGAGACGGCAGGTGCCTCATCTGGAGCGACATTCCCAACAATCGCCTTTTGCGATGGGACGAGGAAACGGGTGCGGTATCGGTGCACCGCCAGCCGTCCGGCTACACGAACGGCAACACGCGGGACCGCCAGGGCCGGCTCATCAGTTGCGAACACGGCGAAAGGCGCGTGGTGCGGACCGAGTACGATGGCACGCTGACGCTGCTGGCCGACCGGTTCGAGGGCAAACGCCTGAATGCGCCGAATGACGTGGTGGTGCGGCGGGATGGATCGGTCTGGTTCTCCGACCCGGTGTTCGGCATTCTGAGCAACTACGAAGGCTTCAAGGCCGACCCGGAACTGCCGACCAACGTCTATCGGCTGGACCCCGGCACCGGGCAGCTGCAGGTCGTGGTTCGGGGCATCCACAATCCCAATGGCTTGTGTTTTTCGCCGGATGAACGGTTGTTGTATGTCGTCGATAACGGATCTACGCCAAACCGCATCCTGGTTTACGGCGTTGGGGATGACGGCATGTTGGATGAAGGGCGCACGTTTGTCGAGGCAAGCGTCGGCGCGATCCCGGACGGCATCCGCTGCGACACCGACGGCAATCTCTGGGCCGGCTGGGGACCTGGACCGGATCTAAGCGGCGTGATGGTCTTTGCACCCGATGCCACCGCCATCGGCCGTATCGCCCTGCCCGACCGGTGCGCCAACCTGTGCTTTGGCGGCGCGCGCCGCAACCGGCTGTTCATGGTGACCGGTCAATGCCTGTTCGCGCTGTATGTGAACGCGCAGGGCGTCGCGTACTGCTGAACAGGCCGCTACAGAAAGCCGATCCAGCGTCCTGCCACCAGGCATCCGAGCCAAAGCGCGAGCGACGCACCTGCCTGCGCGCGAAGCGTGCCGGTCGGCGGGCTGCCGTTTTCGATGCCGCCCCACCCGCGGCCGCGGTGCACCAGCCAGGCATTGAGTGCGCCCGCAGCCAGCAGCGCCATCTTCGCGAGGAACGCGGGATTCTCCAGATATTCCTGCGGGCGCACTGAAAACAGCAAGGCGCCGGTGACGATCGCCAGTGCCAACCCCGTTGCGGCGGTGCGCGCCAGCACCGGCGCCAGGACGGCCAGCGAGGTCGGCTTCAGGATGCCGAGCAAACGCAGATCCAGCGGCACGATGGACCCGATCAGCAAACCGATGGCGCCGATATGCGCGGCGTTGACCAGCAGGTAGAGAACGCCAGACCGGCGCAGCCACAGCGCCGGCGGCATGCTTTGAAGCTGTTCGAGGGCGAGCCGCAGGAGTTCAGGCATCCGGCGCGGGCGCTCAGGGTTTCTTGATGCGGCTTGGGTAGATGTCGTAGGTTTTGCCGCCCACCGACACCTGCACGGCCTTCATGCGTTTGGCAGCGGCGTCCTGGTCGCGGTTGCCGACGGCGGTGATCGCATCGCCGGGCTTGGCGGATCCTTCCACGAACCCGGCTTCCTTTGTTTGGCTGGGGTTGCCCAACTCGACGGTCCAAACGCCATCCTTGGCCCGCACCTTCAGGGTCGGATGCGGCGGCGCAATCTGCACCTGCTCGATTGTGCCCTGCAACGTCATCTGTTCGGATTCGGCCCACGACCAGCCGTGATGCGCCATGGCTGTCGGGATGACACCGCCGAAGGCGGACAGCGCCAATGCGGCGATCATCGCGCATTGGGAAAGCTTCAGTTGGGAACGCTTCATGTCGATGCTCCTGAAGTGCGATGGCACGCTGTCCGCCCGCGCGGAAACGCAGGCGTGAGCGCCGGAAAAAACAGGATAGCAGCGGGTTCTTGCGTCGGAGGTGAATTTATTTGGCGTGCGGAAGGCGATGAAATGTCGGGAGGATCTTCAGGTTTCACTTTTAAGAAATTACTTTAAGTTTGCGGTTAAGTGACTTCGGATAATTCCAATTAATCAAATACTTGAAGCTTACACATGAAATATCACATGAAGTTGAAAATAAGCGCCAGATCCATCACACATCCCGTTTTTCCCCAGGAAAACCCTGCGGAACTTTCCCCGCTCCGTAACGGTCGCTTTATGTTCAGGCAATTGTCAGCATATGCCGACATACACCTTGAACCCGACTCCGCGCGTCCATCCCCGGGAGAATTGCATGTCATTGCTCCGCTCGCGTTTCCTCGCGAATCTGCCCCCCGCCTCTACCGCGCGCCCGCCTGACCACCCTCCCCCCCACGGACGTTTCCTGCGCGCCGAACCATGTCCATGGCGCGCGCAACCATGAGCGCCGTTCCTGACGCCGTGAACAATCGAGCGCCCACTGGCCTGTCGGTCATGGACGCAACCATGGTGCTGGTGGGTGTCGTCATCGGCATCGGCATCTTCGGTTTCCCTCCCCTTGTCGCCCAGCATGCCCATACGGAGGCCATGTATATCGGCCTGTGGTGCGCGGGCGGGCTTGTCATGCTCGTGGGCGCGCTTTGCTATGCGGAACTCGGCTCGGCGTATCCGGGCGCCGGCGGCGAATACCTGTATCTGACCCGGGCATGGGGCGCACGCGTCGGGCTGATGTTTGCCTGGGCCCGCTGCTCCGTCATCCAGACCGGCGCAATCGCGGTCGTGGCCTTCATTTATGGCGACTACGCGAACCAGCTGCTGCCCCTCGGATCACAGGGACCCGCCGTGCATGCGGCCATCTCGGTAGTCGTGCTGACTGGGCTGAACCTGATCGGCACGCGTTACTCCAAGCGCCTGCAATGGGTCTTTACCGTGCTCACGGTGATCGCCCTGGCCGCCGTGCTGATCGCCTGCCTGACGGCCTCGGGCGGCGAAGCGCTCAAGACCCCGGACCCCACACCGCTATCGGGCAACACTGCGGGCCTCCTGGGCATGGGCATGGTCTTCGTCCTGCTGACTTATGGCGGTTGGAACGAAGCCGCGTATCTCAGCGGTGAACTCCGCGACCCCGGGCGCAACATGAGCCGCGTGCTGCTGATCGGCACGGTAGTCGTCACCGGCGCCTATGTGCTGACCAATATCGCCTTGCTGGAAATCTTTGGCCTGCAGGGGCTGCGGGACACGCCCGCGCTGGGCGCCGAGGTCATGCAGCTTGCGGCCGGTCCGTACGCGGCGGCGTTGCTCAGCCTGACCATCTGCGCCACGGCGCTCAGCACCATCAACGGCACCATCATCACCGGCGCGCGGGTGTATTACGCGTTGGGCCGGGATGTGCCGCGGCTGCAGGCGCTGGCCGGATGGAGCGACCGCAACGAAACGCCGGTCAGCGCGCTGGTGGCCCAAGGCGTGATCACGCTGGCGCTGGTGGCGCTGGGCGCTTTCAGCCAGAACAGCGTGCAGACAATGGTGGCGTACACCGCGCCGGTGTTCTGGCTTTTCATGATGCTGGTGGCAGCGTCCGTCTGGCGGTTGCGCCGCCTGGATCCGAATCGCCCCCGGCCCTTTCGCGTGCCACTCTTTCCGCTACCGCCCCTGCTGCTGGCGCTGACCTGCGCCGGGCTTGTCGTCTCCAGCGCCATGTATGCCGGCGCGGGAGCCCTGATCGGTCTGGCCGTGCTGGCCGCCGGCGTGCCTCTGATACGCCTGCTCAAGCCCGCCCAGGCCGCCGGTTAACTGATTGATCCCTGTCCTCTTCGTCCAAGGAACCCTCACCATGCAACGCTCCAACGTACGTTTTTACGACTCTCCCAAGTCCGCGGTTCAGGCGTTCACCCCGCGCCTGCGTCTGGCGATGCTGGCCTCGGCGATGGCGTTCACCCTGCTGGGCGCGACCGCCGCCATGGCGCAGACAACCGCGGCGCCCGCCAAGGCCGGCGAACAAAAGGCCTATGTGCCGGACGTCGGCCAGGAAGGCAAAGACGTCATCTGGGTCCCGACGCCGCAAAGCCTCGTGGACAAAATGCTCGACATGGCCAAGGTCACGCCCAAGGACCGGCTGATGGACCTGGGCTCCGGCGACGGCCGCACAGTCATCACGGCCGCGCAGCGCGGCCTGACCGCGCAAGGCATCGAGTACAACCCCGATCTGGTCGAGCTGTCGCGCCAGAACGCCAAGCGCGCCGGCGTGGCAGACCGGGCCACCTTCGTGGCGCAGGATCTCTTCACCACCGATCTGTCCAAGGCGGACGTGATCACGATGTTCCTGCTGTCCACCATCAACGAGAAGCTGCGGCCGAAGCTGCTGGAACTGCCGGCCGGCACGCGCGTCGTGTCCAATACCTTCCGCATGGGCGATTGGGAACCGGATGCCTCCGAAACCGTCACCGAGAACTGCCAGACCTATTGCACGGCGCTGTTGTGGATCGTGCCGGCCAAGGTTCAGGGCAAATGGGATCTGGGCGGACAGACGTTGCAGCTTGATCAGCACTATCAGGTGCTGTCCGGCAAGCTGGGATCGGTGCCGATCTCGGACGCCCGGCTGGACGGCACGTCGATCACCTTCACGGCCAACGGCGTGCGCTATGCGGGCGTCGTGAACGGACGCACGATGAGCGGCAGCGCTGCGGGCAAAGGGGAATGGAACGCCAAGCGGAGCTGATCCCTGCTGATGGCGAATTGCGCGGCGCGGCTAAGCATGGCCGCGTCGCGTTGACTGTGCCGGGCATCATGCAATAGCATCTGTTGCATGAGAAGAGACAGCAAGCTTTCCGGCGTCCTGCACGTTCTGCTGCATATGGCCGAACACCTCGGTCCCATGACCTCCGACGACCTGGGCCGCGTGATGCAGACCAACCCCGTGGTGATCCGCCGCATCATGGCCGGCCTACGCGAGCAGGGCCTGGTCCGCTCCGAAAAAGGCCATGGCGGCGGATGGACGATTTCCTGTGATTTCAACGCGGTGACGCTGCGCGACATCTACGACGCCCTGGGCGCACCGGAGATCTTTGCCATGGGCAACCGCAGTGAGTCGCCCGGATGCCTGGTCGAAGAGGCGGTGAATGCGTCGTTGGACGACGCGTTTGAAGAGGCCCAGCGGCTGCTTCTGGACCGGCTCGGCAAGGTCACGCTGGCCGCGCTGAGCCGAGACTTTCATGCGCGCATGGTGGAACGCGGGCAAGCGTTCGATCCGCAGGCCGTCCACGAGGCGTGACCGCCCCCTACTCCCACGGCTGGCGCCACGCCATCAATGAGGCTTCGACGTGGGCGATTTCTGCCTGCGACATGCCGGCCTCTTCGTAGAACCGCTGGCGTTCCCGCACCACATTCAGGACGCGGTCAATGATGGTTCGGGCAGCGGCTTCCGACCGGAGTCCAAAACGCCGGTACTCGGTCAGGCAATTGGCAAAGGTACTGTCGCGGCCGTCGGCGCCGATGTGCAGGTAATGCCGCGCTGACCCTTCCTGGGTCACGACATCAAACAGCGGCGAAAGCCGGTAGGTGTGCGCCCCCTCCTCCTTCAGGAAGCCGACGTTCTTCAGGTGATCGTCCGTGTTGTGAACGGCAACGTTCAAGACCATCCGCGCATACAGTTCCAGCAGATCCCGCACTGGATTCGACGAGATGCGGCGCGCCACGTCGGCCAGCCGGGCATAGGAATACGTGGCCTTGCCGCGCGGCCCGTCCAGCTCGCGCTTGCCGATGTCCACGGAAGGACTGATTAGGGACGCGCCGCTCAGGAAATGCCGACGGGCGATGACCGGGTCCACGCCGCGTTGAGCTGGCAACAGCTCGCGGTCGAACCGGTGCGTCAGCAACACGGCGCCCAGATGCGTCTGCGCCAGTCGAACCTCCGGCACGTTCAGGCCGATGGCGCGGGCCATCTGCAGATTGGCGTATTCCACGCGTTGGCGATCGTAGGACTCGCCCTTGCGGGGAAACTTCGCGATCCACATCTCCCCTTCCGCGTCCCGCACGATCGTCTTGGGGCGTGCGCCGCCGATATCCCACGAGCTACCTAGGATGTCGCGATATAGCCCCTTCGGCTTGATGCCCTGATCGATATCCGTCAGTAGGTCCGCCAGCGACTCGAGCTGGCTGACTTCGGGCAGCCGGTAGGTTTTGCGCATGTTGGCCGTCAACAGGCGGGCGCTGAAAAACAACGCCCCCACGCCCATGCCCCGGCCCTTGAGCAGAACCTCGTTTTCGGTCACGCGGGCGCCCGCATTGTCCACACGCATCACGTTGCGGCCCCACGCATCCGGTGCGGCGTCAAAGATGGCGCCCAACGTCTGGTAGCGGCTTTCGGTGCGGAATGTGGTCGTCGAGTCGGTAAGCGGCAGATTGAGCGGATCCAGCGAAAACGCCCGCGGATCGTTCACGTACGACTGCACATACGTGAATTCGGCAAAAAAATGGTTCTCGTCGGCGTCGTCCAGGGTCAGGATCCCGGCCAGAACGGCTTCGCCCCGGATATCCACGTAGACGAAAAGCTCACTTTCGACGGTTTTGTGCTTCTTGGCTGGCACGATGTCGTCCGCCGCTACAGGCTGGAAGGATCGGCGCGATGCGAATTCCGCGCCTTGCCGCTGCCTCGGGCCGGCCGACGCATGGCATCCAGGCGCTTGCCGACGCCATCGAGGTCGGGGTTGCCCAACGCGAACACCTGATCGCCAAAGCCGTATTGCAGCAGGGCTTCGAGCGCGAGAGCCAGGGATACGCCGCCATCGCCGCGCTCGAGCCGATTGATGGTCGCCCGCGAAACCCCCATGCGGCTGGCCAGCGTGGCTTCGGTTTCGTTGCGGCGCAGACGCGCGGTGCGGATGTGCGCGCCCAGGCGAGCCAAGGCTTCGGCCGCCTCGAAACTAGGTTCGATCTTCTTTTTCATGACGCAATAATAGCGCTGCAATTCCGCTAATGCATCATTAATGAGTCAAGTTACTTATTTGTATGGATACATTAATGGCGCATAAATATGATTTATGCGCCATTAATGAGGCAAACCTGCGCTGTAATGAGGTGCGAGTTACCGGATTACGGCCTGATCCAGGCGCAGTGCCGCGCGCCCGGTGTCGAGTGTCACGCGGGCGCCGAGCGGCAAAGTCAGATTCGGTTCCCCGTGTCCGCTGGGCCACCCGGCCAAGACAGGGATGCCGCGTGAGCCAAACTGCTCCATCACCAGCGGGTACAGCAGGCTTTGCGCCTGCGCGTCGTCCAGATTGGTCCCGACGATGCGGATGAAATTGCCCACGACCACGCCCTTGACGCCGTCGAACTTGCCTGCGGCCGCCAACTGGCTCAATAGCCGGTCCACGCGAGGCAGCGCCTCGTTGACGTCTTCGAAGAACAGGATGGCGTCGCGGGTGTCGATCTCGTGCCGGGATCCGATCAAAGCCGCGATGAGCGCCAGATTGCCCCCGACCAGCCGCCCGCTGGCCGTGCCCGCAACCAGTTCCACCGCCCGGGTGTCCAGCGGCGGTTGAATCCAGGACCCCTCCCCGATCTGACCGCTCAGCATGGCCAGAAGATGGGATTCCGTGGGCTCGCGCTTGCCCGCGACCAGGTCCTGCGCCAGCATCGGCCCGTGAAACGTCACAAATCCGGCGTGGCGCTGCATGGCCAGATGCAAGGCCGTGATGTCGCTGTAGCCAATAAAGGGCTTGGGATGCTGGCGCAGCAGTTCAAAATCCAGCTTGTCGAGCAACCGCCAGGATCCAAAGCCGCCCTGCAGGCACCACACCGCGCCGATGTCCGGCGATGCAAACGCGGCGTGCAGGTCGTCCAGACGCTGCGCGTCGGTCCCGGCCAAATAGTCGTAGGGGGCGTCGAGCCGGGTGCGCGATGCGGGCATGACCACCGGAAAGAAGCCCCGGTCTTCCAGCCATTCCGCGGCAAGGTCACTGGCGTTTGGCGCTGCCGACGCGGGCGCCACGATGGCGACCTTCGCGCCGGGCCGCAGTGCAGGCACGGGCGCGGCCGCGGGTTTCGCGTGTGACGGCGGCAGCGCCGTGTCGCGTCGTGCCGAGGTGTTCGTCCCGGTCTTCGCAGGAGCTTGCCGCCCCGGTGCGCACCCGGCAAGGCCCAAGCCGGCCAGGCACAACGCGCCGGCATTCAGCAACATCCGCCGGCGACCGGCGTCCGCATGCCCGGAAACACCGCGCGACCCGGCTTCCGGATTCGGCCCGGACACAGGATCGGCAATCTGGGAGCTGGTCGGTCCGCGCATCAGAATCGCTCGTACTCCAGCCGGTAGCGCCATTGTCCGGCGGCAAGGCCGGCCATCGGCAAACGCCCGATCCGCAGACGTCGCAATGCCAGCAAGCGCAGACCTGCCGCTTCGCACACGGCTTCAATGAACCCCGGCATGGGTGATTTCAGCGCAAAGCGCAGGTGGTCTTCGTTCTGCCAGCTCACCTTCATCGGTGAGGCGGCGCGGCCTTCAAACGCCATGCCGCGCTGCATGCGGGCCAGGTCGGCCTCGCTTAGCTTGCCTTCGACATGCGCGATATATTCCTGCTCCACGTGGCGGCCCTCCTCTACCAGTTTGCGAGCCACCGCGTACTCCTGGGTATAGACCACCAGGCCGCTCGCAGCGCGCTCCAGCGGAGTCACCAGCTTGAGGCCGTTGAACATGCGCTTCAGATAGCGTTGTCCGGACCGGTCGCCCGGCATCAGGTTCTCGGGCAGGATGAGATCAAGCGCCGAGCCGGGCTGGTCGTCGGCGTACATGCCGGCCGGCTTGTGAACCAGCACCGTGACCGGACGGCCTTCCTCGAGCCGCGCGCCGGGCATCAGGCTGACCACCTGCGAAGGCGCCACCCGCAAACCCGGCTCTTCCTGCAACTTGCCGTCGACAGTCACCCAACCGCCTTCGATGTAGCGCTCGGCATCGCCCCGGGAACACGGCAGCTCGGCCGCCAGCCGCTTGGCCAGGCGGTCGGTATTGGCTGTGGACTGGGGGCGTGCCGGGCGGTTGGCCTTCTCGGCCATATTGCCGTTGCCAGGCTTCGCGGCGCGGGCTTTCAGGCCGGGCTTGGCCGGTTGATTGGCGCGGTCGGCGCCGGGCCCTCTGGCGGGACGGCCCGGGCCTGCGGGGCGTCCGGGCGTAGCACTTCGCTCGGGGCGCCCGGACGGTGCGCTTCGCTCCGCACGTCCAGAAGTTGCCGTTCGCTCCGGACGTCCGGAAGCCGCACTTCGCTTGGGCCGATCGGCGGCGGCATCGCGTTGGTACGGTTTGCTCGACGCGGAGGTCCCGTCGGCGCTTGCCGGACGGGCGCTGCGGTTCGCCGTGGTGCGTTTGGCAGGACGGGAAGTCAGGCTGAGCGTGCCGGGCTTGGTGGGCCGCATCGTGTTGCTCATCGTCCCCCCTCCCGGTGCAGCGGATTGAAGCGTTGAAGGAAAAGATCAGGCGCGCCTGCGGGCGCCGGGATAAAAAGCATTGTCATCGGTGTTGCCGGGTATTGCGAAAAGCGGGCCACATGGCCCGCGCCTTGAGACGGATGTTACGCCCTTTTCTGCTGCGGTCCGTCGGGCGGGTCTACGTTCAGGACGGCTTCGTCCGGATAGACGTCAGCGGGCGGCGGCACCTCATCGATCCAGGCCTTCAGCAGCGTCGACGTCACCGCCAGGATCACCGGACCGATGAACAATCCGACGATGCCGAAGGCGAACATGCCGCCCAACACGCCGGACAGGATCAGCAGCATCGACAGGTTTACGCCCCGCTTGATCAGCAGCGGCCGCAGCAGGTTGTCCAGCGTCCCGACCACGATGGCCCACACCAGCAGCACGGCGGCGGCCAGCTTCATGTCGTTCTGGAAAAGCCAGGCGACCCCACCCAGCATCGGCAGAATCGGTCCAAGCTGCGCCAGGCACAGCATCACCATCAGCGCCGTCAGAATCCCCGCCGCCGGCACACCCGCAATCCACAACCCGATACCGCCCAGCGCCGACTGCACCACGGCAGTCACAACGATGCCTAGCGCCACCGCTCGAATTGCCGACGCGGCCAGCTTGATCGCGGCCACGCCCCGCTGACCCGCCAGCCGGTTGGCAAACCGCCGCGCAAAATCCGCCGCAGTGTCGCCCTTGCTGTACAGGATGCCGGCAATGATGACAGTAATCAGCATATGCATCACGAACACGCCGACGATGGCGGCGTGACCGAGCAGCCAGTGTGCGGCGGTGGTCAGGTACGGTTCGATGCGCGCCAGCAGCCCTCCGGCGCCGGCGTCCGACAGCGTCTGCCACTCCTGGGCGATGCGCGGGCCGGCCAGCGGAATGCTGGCGATCCACGCCGGCGGCGCCAGCAATGCGTAGTCGGGCAGGCTCTTGACCGCCGCCATGATGGCGCCGCCGTGGAGGGCCAGCGTCGAGATCGCCTGATACAACGGCAGCACGATCACGAACAGCAGAATGAAGAGCATTGCCACGGTGGCCAACCAACGCCGACCGCCGCAATGCCGCTGAATCGAGAGCAGCACCGGCCAGGTGGCGACCACGATGGTCGTGGCCCAGATGAGCCCGGGCAGAAACGGACGGAGGACGTACAGGCTGCCGATCATCAAGGCCAACAGCATGACGATCACAAGCAGAACCCGGGCTATGTCGACGGACTGGCGTGGAATCACCCGCTGCTCCTGGCGGAGCTGCCGCCCCGCGTTGCGGATGGATGCGGGCCGGCGGCGCCGCCCTGCCAGCCATCGCGCTCAGTGGAATGTATCCGAAATCAGGACGAACCTGAATGGGAACATTATTTGCTCGGGGTCCGCTGCGACCGGCCGGGATCGCCGGTCCGGGGCGCAGGCAAAAACTGTGGAGGTGTGCCATGAAAAACATGGCTTTCGCCGGCGTTTTGCTGGCAATCGTGTTGAGCGGCTGCAGTTACATGGATTCCCACCGCTCCGACGGGTCGCACGCCACGCGCGCGACCCATTCAGACCCCGCCAATTACCATCGATCCGATTTTGGCGAGCCCGACAATGAACCGTTCCAGGGCGTCTATCCGGGCCACTAGCCCGCTAAGGGGCGGAACGTCGCGAGAACCGGGCGCAGGGGTTACGAGACGCCCAACATCGTGCGAATCCGGTTGCGGATCGCACCGGAATACGCCCAGGACCAGACCGCGAGGGCCAGCATCGCCACGGTGAAGTAGGCGCGTGCGCCCTCCGGCACGGGATTCATTTGCGACAAAGTCAGGAAGGGTTCGAAACCGATGAAGTCAGTGGCCGCCAGCGTGCTGAAAATCAGGGCCAGTACCGGACCGGTGAACCGGGGCCGCTCTCCCCGCGACTGGGGGTTCGATATAAAACGCCAATGTAACCAACGCGCGAGCTGGATGCCCACGGCGACAAGGGGAATAAGGAGCGCGAGCTGTAGCACCAGCAGCGCCAGAATGACTTGAGTAGGAAGCATGCGCGGATTTTAATCGGATCCGCTGCGTTGCCTTGGCCTATGCCCCCATCTGAAAGGCACGCCAGTTGGTCCCTGCACTGGTCAGCCATTCCTGCACGTACTGCAGGCTCAAGGCGATTGACAGGGCTTCGCCCTGGAACAGCACGTTGGGTTGCGCGCGAAGCCAGTTGAAATCGTCGATGCGGCGGATGTCTTGTGCCAGCACCTTCAGCCCTTGACGGGACGCCTGTCCCAGCAGGCTGAAGAACCGCTCTTGCAACGGGCGCCGGGTACAGATGCCTTCCGGAATGCCCACCCGCAGGCCCGTGGCGCGCAGCGTGCCAAATGGAACTTGTGCAGAGGGGAGCAGCCGCACGCGCAACGCGGGCCGCAGTTCCTGGTAACTATGAAAAAGCGTTGCGCCCGGCGCGAGGCGGTCGCTGAGGGGAACGTTGTAAGTGACTTTGGCGCAGGGATAGATAAGCTGGCTGGGATGCGCTTCTTGCTGCGTTTCGCGCAATTGGTCGCCGGCCACGGCGCCAATACGCAGGTCCTGGCAGAGCTGCAGGGGAAGCAGATTGTCGGAGTTGACATTGAGCGGATGGTCCATCGACAGCGTTGCCATGCAGCCCGCCGCCCGGAAGATCCGCCCGGCGCGGCGTAGGGCGTCTGCCGAGGCGGCATTGGCAAGCAACGTGGGGATAAGACGGCTGTGACCGCCGACCAGCGCCATTTCGCGGACGATTCCTTTGGCGTCCAGCACGGGTTGGATTCGTAATGGCTCGCTGACGAGCGAGGCGGATTCGGCCTGGTTGATAGCGTTCATAAGCGGCAACTTTATGGATCGCCGTTTCACAAACCAATCGTAAAAGTACGATTTGCGCGGCCATTCGCCCCCGGCATTGACGCATTTTCAAAATATTCTTATATCCGCCGGGTTGGGCCATACCTACGATGTGCGCATGCCTGTCAAGGAATCCAACACCCTCGCGCCAGACGTCCAGCCAGTCCCACGAGCCCCCACGCTGCTCTTGCACCTATTCGCCGCCGCATTGCTCGCCTGCATCGCGGCGGCCGCTGCATTTTTGCTCTACTGGTCCTTCACCAGTTCGGTTTCCACCTACCGGCGGCAAATGAACGCCGCCGCGTACAACGCGCAGCTCTTCTTCGACCAGCGCGAATCGCTGCTTCGCTCGCTGGCGTCCAGCCTGGTCCGCAATACCGATTCCGCGCCCGCCTCCGAAACGCCGCGACATTTCGGCAACACCGGGCAGATCAACGTCTTTCTCCTGCACGAAGAACCCAACGCCTACGACTGGGCGCTGATTCTCACCCCCCGAGACCTGAACGACGTTGCGTTCGCGCAGACGCAACTGCTCTTCAGTTCCGTCCGGAATGGCCGAACCACGTACGTCGCGCCGCGCCCCGGCCAACCCGCCGGCCCGGACGACGCCGCGCAATCCTGGATCGCGCGCGAGCTCGCCGTCGCCAATCCACGCGCGGCGCACGGCCGGCAAAGCGCCATCACCTGGCTCACCCCCCCTCTGCACAACGCCAATCCGCTGTACCTGTATACGCCCGTCGACGCGTCGACGCCCCGCGTGGGATGGATCGGCCTGGAACTCGGCGACATCAACGCGGCCATCGACTTGTCCTCCCTGCACGGCGGCAGCTACATCCTGCATGACCAGCATGGCACGCCCGTTCTGCACAGTCCGGACGACGCCCAAATCCTTGCGGGGCTAAGCCGCTACGCCGGACGCGAGGACTCGTTTGGCTGGTGGGGCCCAGGTCTGCTTCCGCGCTACGTCGTGCTCAGCAAGTCCGTCGGCGAAGGCGGCTGGCGTTTGGTCTACTACACGCCGATCAGCCGGATCCTGGGCGACGCCGCCTTCGCCATCCAGGCCACATTGGGCGGTGCGCTGCTCCTTTGTGCAGCGGTCATTTTCGGCATACGGCACATCCGCAGGAAACTCGTCGCCCCCGCCTTGCGCCAGTACGAAGCCCTGGCCGAGAGCGTATCGCTCAATCGAAGACTGGTCGAAGTCGCGCCCGTGGGCTTGTGTCTGTTGCGCCGCGCAGACGGCATGCCGCTGCTCTCCAACGAGCTGGCCAGGGGATGGCTGCTGGACGATCCGGCGCTGCTGGCCCGGCTGCTTGCCGAGGACGGCCATGGCGCCCAGCGCGAATACACGCTGGACGACGGCCGGTGCCTCTACCTGACGTTCGCGCCGATCATCTATCGCGCGGAGGAAGTCATCCTCTGTGGCATCAACGACATTACCGCGTTCAAGCGGGTCGAGCACTCCATCACGCAGGCCAAGCTGCACGCAGACGCCGCGAACCACGCAAAGACGGTGTTCCTGACCACGATGAGCCACGAGATCCGGACCCCGCTGTTCGGCATTCTCGGAACGCTTGAATTGTTGGGCCTGACTGCAATGGACAGCCAGCAGCAGCAATATCTGCAGACGATGCAGCAGTCTTCGGCGACCTTGCTCAGCTCCATCAACGACACGCTGGACCTGTCGCGCATCGAGGCCGGCTACCTGAAGCTCGAAACCTCGGAGTTTTCGCCGGTACAGATGCTGGACAGCGTGATCGGCACCTACGCGGCGCGCGCAGAGGCCAAGGGACTGCACCTCTATGCCCTGGCCGACGTGGCCACGCCGGCGCAGGTTCTGGGCGACGCAACCCGCGTCCGCCAGATCCTCAACAACCTCGTCAACAACGCCATCAAGTACACCGGTTCGGGCCAGGTGGTATTGCGGTTGCAGACACTCAGCCAGGACGCGCATTTCGCCACCTTGAAATTCCAGGTGGCCGATACCGGCATGGGTATCTCGGCGGCACACCACGCGCGGCTTTTCGAACCCTATTACCGTGCTGAATCCGGAGCCAATCAGAATGTCCACGGCACGGGCCTCGGGCTTGCCATATGCCGGCGGCTGTCCGAGATGATGAGCGGAACGCTGAGCGCCGTCAGCGAACCCGGATTGGGCACCAGCATGTCGCTCGTCCTGACCTTGCCCCGCGTCAGCAGCGCGCATACAGACCTGGGCGTCCGGCTGGATCCCAGGCCGGTCTTCGTGCGAGGCGCCAACAACGAGGTGGTCGCCAATCTGTGCCAATGGTTGCGTCACTGCGGCGCCCTGGCAATGCCCTACAAGTCCGCTCTGCATGGCCGGCGCGAGGGCGGCATTCTGGTGGAAACCTGGTCGCGCGATTTGACGCCGGCCGTCTGGAGCGGCGCCCGGGTCTTTGCACAACCGCCGGGGGGGACGCCGCGGCCGACGCGCAACACCTGGACGGCCGACAGCCATAGCCTTGCCAGCATTGCCGCGGCGGTCCGCCTCGCGCAGGACAGCGTCGCCACCATCTCCCCTCCCGCGCCGGAGGCGTCGCGCGATGCACTCGACATGCACCTGCTTGTCGTAGACGACAACCCGGTCAGCCGGCAGATCCTGCGAGAACAGCTTGAACACCTGGGTTGCACGGTTGTCGTGGCGGCGGACGGCAACGACGCGTTGGCGCTACCCGATCTTCCTGAATTCGACGCCATCCTGACCGACCTGCGCATGCCCGAGTTGGACGGCTACGCCCTTACCCGCGCACTGCGCAGTCAGGGTTACACTCGCCCGATCGTGGGCATCACCGCCAGCGCCTTTACGGAAGACGTATTGCGCAGCGCGGAAGCCGGCATGACAACGGTGTTGCTCAAGCCGTTGCCGATTGCGGCGTTATGCCAGGCGCTGATGCCTTTCAAGGAAGCCGCATGACGAGAATGCTGTCGGAGTACAGGGTTCTGATCGTCGACGATCATCCGTTTCAATGCGTACACCTGGCCGACCAGCTCGTGGCCATCGGCTTTGCGCAGGTGGACGTGGCGTCGTCCGCCGAAACGGCGCTTGCGAAGACCGCACGGCAGGCATACGACCTGGTGCTGATCGACTTGAACATGGCTGGCATGGATGGCGTGCAATTCATAGACCGCCTTGCCCGGCAGCCACGCCCTCCCAAGCTGGCAATCGTGTCGGCCTGCCTCAAGCGCATCATCGACAGCGTCGCCATGATGGCCAAGGAAAAGGGGCTCGCCGTGCTGGGCGCGTTCTCCAAGCCGTTCACCTCGCATCACGCCGCCCAGCTCGCCAGCCTGCTCAGTCGCAATCCACAGAAACCGCCGCTCGTCCGTCTCCAGACAGGCCCCGCGTTGGACCGTGCCTCGATCGAAAGCGCGCTGGACCGGGGCCACCTGCAAGCATGGTTCCAACCCAAGCAATCGCTGGTCACCGGGCGGATCGTCGGCGCCGAGGCGCTGGCGCGGTGGCTCCATCCGGCTCTCGGTTGTCTGCCGCCGGGCACGTTTCTCGCCGCGGTGCGGGAACACGGGCTGAATAAGGCTCTGCTGCAACGAATCCTGAAAGACGCTCTGAACGCGCACTTGCACTGGCGCCAGATGGGCTTTCGGGTGCCCGTGTCCGTCAACCTGCCCACGCAGTTTTTGGATGACCCGGATCTGCCCGACGAACTCGAGGAAATCGCGGTGACCAAAGGCGTGCCAGCCTCTGAAATCACTTTCGAGCTGCTCGAGGACGAGACGCCGACCGTACAAGGCCAATACTATATGGGCGCCAGCCGGTTGCGATTGAAGGGTTTCGGGTTGGCGCAGGACGACTTTGGCCGAGGTTACAGCTCCATGTACAGCCTGATTTCGACGCCATTCACCGAACTGAAGATCGATCGCGCCTTTGTCAGCGGCGCGGTCAACGACGAAAGCCAGGCGGCTGCGCTCGTGTCGTCCGTGCAGTTGGGCCGGCAATTGGGCTTGCAGGTAACCGCCGAGGGCGTCGAAACCGCCCACGATCTCGCCTTCCTTCGCCGCATCGGTTGCGACTGCGCCCAGGGGTATTTCATTTCGCCCGCCGTGGCTCCCGACCGATTCAGCCAGCTGCTCGCCAGCGAGCGGCTGGCCACGAACCCTTTGCAACGGTAAGAGCCGGCCATGCGAAAGCCCGATACCCCGTTTGCCCGGATCACCCGCACGTCTCGCTGGCTGAATTTCGCCCTCTTCGGCATCCTGCCCTTTGCCCTCGTCCTGGTTGGCGCCCTTTATTGGGGACTGAATCGCATCGTCGATCAGGAGCGTGACCGCCTGAAGCTCGACTTCTCCATCCTTGTCGGATACATCCAGGCGCAGGAGCAGTTCCTGGGCAAGCTCCGCGCCCACAGCTCCTCCCTGCCCGCCGAAAGCCTCTCCACCACGATCACCCTGCATGCGGCCGAAGTGCCTGAGCGCTTCGGCATGCAGCTTTTCGAAGGCCAGCACACCTATGCCGAGATGGCGTTCACGCTGGCGTGCGAGCAGGCGTCCGACTGCCCTACCGCAGGACGCCGGCTGGCAAATTTGGGCGGCTTCGTCGCCGACTTCTATTCCAGCTTCTGGGCAGCGTCCTACTATCCCGCCTCGACGATTTTCCTGGTCAACGAGGAGGACAGCATCAGCATGAGCGTGCCTGCCGTGGGCGCTGTATCGGGCTATGAGCGTCTTAGCCCTGCCGCCTTCCTGACGGTCACGGACGCGGTCAGAACGGAACTGCGCCGTCTGCAGACAGTGCGCCAGCGCCTTATCGAGCAGGACCTTCCTGGCAGTCGCGAGGCGGCTCGGTCCGGGCGCGTGCATTGGTTCAGGTCGGAAGCGCTTTCCGGCAGCATGCTGGGCCTGCTTTACGCCGACATGCCGCAGTCGGTCTGGTCCACGGATCAGAACAGAAGATCTGCCGTCTACGCGACGACGCAATTCAATCACCAGCGAATCAACATCTTTGAAAAAACCATGCGCAAGCCGCTGCATGGCGGGTTCTGGCTGACCCACCGCAGCGAAGGGCTGCTGCTGGGCGAGCCGCCGGGGCCCTCCGCGTCCAAGGATGGCCTGGAATACACGGCCGAAGGGATCGTGCTGCGCATCACGGACCCGTCGGGCGTGTGGACGGGCACCTATCGCGTCAGTTACGGCGCCTTCTTCCAGGACAACCTCTGGCTGCCTGCCATTGCAGGGCTGCTGCTTCTGCTGAGCCTGGGGACCGGCATCGCGTCTTCGCGTTGGTACAGCCGCCACGTCATTGCACCGGCGTCAAACGCGCAACGCGACATTGTCGAAAAGGAAGAGTTCAGCCGGACATTGATCGAGACCGCGCCCGTGGCGCTTTGCGTGCTGGCGCGTCCCGGGGGCGAAGTCGTTTTCGGCAATAGCCTGGCGCTCCAATGGCTGGGCGCCGAGGCGGGCCGCGAACTGGACAACTCGCCGCAGACCAACCTGTTCCTGCGGCAGGTGCTCGGGGCGGCCGGCCCGGGCACGATCGCAAGCTTTCAAGCCACGGATGGACGCCCGTTGTATGTGGCCTATGCGCCCACCCGCTACAACCACCAGGACGTAGTGCTGTGCGCCTTCTCGGACATCAGCGCCCGCGCCGTCATCGAGCAGGCCCTGACCGACGCCAAACGCGAGGCGGACAAGGCCAGCGAAGCCAAGTCGACCTTCCTGGCCACAATGAGCCACGAGATCCGGACGCCGCTCTACGGCGTGCTGGGCACGCTGCAGCTCATGAGCCTCACCACGCTGGACGCGGAGCAGCGTCAGCACCTCGAGCGCATGCAAAGCTCGTCGGCGATCCTTCTGCAACTAATCAGCGACGTCCTGGACATCACCAAAATCGAAGCCGGACAGCTCGCGCTGGAGTTTTCGGAGTTCAATCCGCGCGAACTGGTCGAAGAATGCACGAACGCTTATGCGGCGATGGCCGAGCAGAAGGGGCTGCTGCTCTTTTGCTGCGTGGATGTCGCCGTACCGGAATGGATGACGGGCGACGCCGTGCGCATCCGCCAGATCCTGAGCAACCTGCTCAGCAACGCAATCAAGTTCAGCGATTCCGGACACGTGATCGTTCGGTTGACGCTAGGGCAAGTGCTGCCCGACAAGACGCATCTGAGGCTGCAGGTGGTCGACACGGGCATCGGCATCCCCAAGGAAGGACAGGCGCAGCTTTTTGTGCCCTTCTATCAGATCGACAGCGGATCGCATACGGTGCGTGGCGCCGGTATCGGCCTATCCATCTGCGCGCGCCTGGCCGGACTGATGGGCACTAGCATCAGTGTCACCAGCGAGCTCGGGCTGGGCAGCAGCTTCGCGTTGGACCTGCCGCTGGAAGTGGCGGCCGGCCAGCCTATCAGCCCGCCAGACCTGAGCGGCCTGAGCGTCTTTGTCCGAAGTTCGCATCACGAACTGTCGGACCACATCTGTCAGTGGCTCAAGCGCTGGGGCGCCAAGGCAATTCCGGCGTCCACTCCCCTGTCCGCGGGTACGCCGGACGATATTCTGGTGGATGTCCTCCACCACGGTAGCGGCAGCCTGCACGACTGGCCGGGCCGCCATGTGCTGGCCAGCGCAAGCGCCAAGCCGCCCACCGCCCGCACCGTCCGGGTCATCGCCAGTGTCGAGCACATTGCCGCCGGCATCCTGGCCGCGGTTCGCGGAGAACATACCGTGTCTCCCGACGCCGACGCCGACGCCGACACCGGCGCTTTTGCCCCGCTGGGCCTGTCGATTCTCGTCGCCGAAGACAATCCGATCAATCAGGCGACGTTGCAGCATCAGCTCGAACAACTCGGCTGCGAGGTCACCCTGGCGTCCGACGGAGCGGAAGCGCTGATGCTGTGGGGACTGACGCGTTACGACGTGGTGTTGACGGACGTGAACATGCCACGCATGAACGGCTATGAACTCGTGAAGGCGTTGCGGGCCCAGGGCGCCACCATTCCCGTCATCGGCGTCACCGCCAACGCCATGCGCGAAGAAGAAGAACGCTGTCTGGCCGCGGGCATGACGTCCTGGCTGGTCAAGCCGATCAGCCTGTCCACGTTGCGCCGCCATCTGCAGGGAAGCGGCACGCCATCGGCCGACACTGCAGAAGCCGTCGCCCAGCCGCGGCCATCGCGCCAACCCGAACCCGCACCGGCCGTGCCGGAAAAATACCGCGCTTTGTTCGTCAGCACGATGGAAGCCGACGTTGCGCAAATGGTGCGGGCGCTCGAAATGAACGACCAGCGGCTTCTTGGCCGCACATTGCACCGGATGCGTGGCGCGTTGAGCGTCATGCAGATGACGGCAATTACAGAGCGTCTGGAGGCATTGGAAGATCGGTTGCGCAGCGCCGGGCTGGACGCGGCAGCCCAGGCCGAGGGCCAGGCGGTGGTGCAACTGCTGCGCGACACGCTGGCCCAGGTCTAGCTTTCAAATCCTGGCGTCGTATTAGGCATCAACTCAGGCATCAAACGGTCCGATTGTTGAGTCGAAGGCGACTGGCTTTCGAAGCTTGTCTATGTATTGGTCGGGTATCCGGCGGTAGATTCAGCGGCTTTCTCAGTAGCCCTGGCCGCCTGCTTCGCGCGTTCTCTGCCTGCAGCCCAACCGTTTCTCCTCGCCTTTTCAGTGGAGTTTGAACATAAAATGGTCACCGACGGAAGTACCGAAAATCCTGGCGCTCTCAGCCTGGCGGGGCCAGCCATGGACCGACTTCCCCGCGTCGTGTCGCAGTCCGGACACCCGGGAACACCAGGCTCATTCGACCATCAACGCGATGGCGCAACCATGATGAAGCTTTCGGCCGATCAGGATGTGCGGATCATCGTCGCGGACGACCATCCCATCATTTCCCTCGCGCTTGCGGATTCCCTGAACGATGTACCCGGGTTCACGGTCGTGGCCACAGCGCGCTCGGGCCTCGAACTCGTTACCGCCGTACAGGATCATCCCTGCCATCTCATCGTCACCGACTTTTCAATGGCCGCCCGGTCCGCGGACGAGGACGGGTTGCGGCTGATTGAGCGGTTGCAGCGCCTGTTCCCCGAAATTCCCATCGTGGTTTTCACGATGCTGTCCAACAGCGGCATCCTGAACCAGCTTCGTCAGGTGGGCGTGGCGGGCATCGTCAGCAAGGAAGAGCCGATCGATGAGCTGGTCTCCATCTGCGTGCGGGCGCTGAGCGAAAGCGGGCCGATCCTGTCGAACAGCATCAGCCAGCGGCTCAGCCAGAACGATGTGACCATGGGCCGCGCCGGCAAGGGAAAGGGCTTGTCGCCGAAAGAGCTTGAGGTGGTGCGGATGTTTGCGCAGGGCCTTTCGGTCACCGAGATCGCGCGGCGCTTGCATCGGTCGGTGGCGACGATCGGCACGCAAAAGCAGTCGGCCATGCGCAAGCTGAACATCGAGACCAACGCCGAACTGCTTCGGTACGCGGACGAGCAAGGTTTTTCCTGACGTCACGAATCCTGTTGGAGCGACGGCGGCGCGGGCCTGGGTGTTTCCTGGATTGCCAGCAGGCGGTTCGCCAGCTCGCCGAACTGGGCGTCGCGCGACTTCAGTTGCGCCAACAGATCGTTAACCTGCGCCGATGCCGCTGCCAGGCGTTGCGCCAAGTCAGATTCGCGCGCTTGACTGGCCTGGAGCGCATTGGCGGCGGCGACGGATTCGGTTTGTTGCTGGCGCTGTTCCGCCAGGGCCTGCGCCTGCAAAGCGGACGCCTGCTGTTCCGACGCGCGAAGTTGTTCTTGCGAGGCGCTGAGCGCGTCGCGCAATTGATCGGTCAGTTGCTGGGCGGCGGTCATAGACGCGTCCAGGCGGGTTTGCAGGCGTTTTACGGTCCCGCGCTCTGCGTCCAGCTCGTTGAGCCATCGCCGCTCGTGGGCGGCGTGGCGTGCTTCCAGGGCGCCGATTGCTTGCGCATGGCGATCGCGGTCCTGTTCGGCGTCGGCCAGCAGCGCCTTGTTGGCGCCCCGAGCGTCCTCCAGGCTGTCCTGCGTGGTGGCCAGCGCCTTATCGCGCTGGCGTAATTGCGCTTCTGCCGCTTGCAGACGGGCCTCCGTGGTTGCCAGTTGGGCCGTGGCGACCTTCAAGGCTTCCTGCAGGTCGCGCTCGCGCTCGAGCAACTGCGCCTCGCGCTGTTCCAGTTGTTCAGCCTGCGCTGCAAACCGTTCCCCTTCCCTCGCCAGTTCTTCCCACCGTTCCTGATAGGCCTGGGCCTGTTCCGCCCTGGCCGCGGCCAGTGCCGCTTCCCAGAAATGCGTGGCGGCTTGGGCGATGGGATCCGGGACGGCGGGCGGTGCGGCGAAGGCGCGGGGATCCTGAATGCGCGCGCCGAGAGCGCGGAACCAGGTTTCCAGGTGCGGGCTGACCGTATTGGGAGAGCCACGACCGATCTTCTGCCTGACCCGCTCGATGGTCGGCCGGGCGCCTTCCAGCAAAAGCGTATCTGCGGCGGTCCAGACGTCTGATTCGGTGATTCCAGTGGCCATGGCGGAGTTTTGGGCGATTAAGGTGTCGAATTAGTCACGATAATGGAACTTTATCGCGAGTTATGTTCGATATACGTCATATATCTTACACCGTACGTATGTTTTCATACAACAACGTTAAAGGTGCACGTATCGATCGTGGGCGCGCAAATTTGCGTAGAACCGACGCATTCAGTACGCCACCGCCTGAAAAGTCTCGGCGGAACACGGAAAGGCGCTGAGAAAGGCGCGAGGGAGGACGCTGGCAAATGACTGCCGCCCCCGCCTTCACGCGCCACACAAAATGCCGGACGCCGTGCTTGCCCCTCATCGCCCCCCCTCCTCAGCCCTCCTCAGCGCCCCAGATTCGTCCTCGCCAATTCAATCACCTCGTCGCCTCTGCCGTTAATGATGGCCTTCAGCATGTACAGGCCGAATCCCTTGGCCTGTTCGAGCTTGATCTTGGGCGGGACAATCAGCTCTTGCGATGAGGTCAGCACATCGACCAGCACCGGGCCGGTATGGGCAAGCGCTTCCTGCAGCGCGGCATCCAGAAATTCCGACGATTCGACGCGGATGCCCCGTACGCCGACCGCTTCGGCCATGGCCGCGAAATTGGGGTTTTGCAGGTCGGTGCCCGTATCCAGAAACCCGGCGGCTTTCATTTCCATGGAGACAAAGCCGAGCGATCCGTTGTTGAAGACGACGATCTTCACCGGCAACTGCAACTGGGACAGGGACAGAAAGTCGCCCATCATCATGGTGAACCCGCCGTCGCCGGACATGGATATCACCTGCCGGCCCGGCGCTGCCGCCTGCGCGCCGATCGCCTGGAGCATCGCGTTGGCCATCGAGCCGTGGTTGAAGGAGCCCAGCAAGCGGCGCTTGCCGTTCATCGTGAGGTATCGCGCGGCCCACACGGTGGGCGAGCCGACGTCCGCCGCGAAGATGGCGTCGTCATCGGCCAGTTCATTGATTCGGCGGGCCAGATATTGGGGATGCAGGGGCCGGCCTGCGGGCGCCGGGGCGGCCAAGCTGTCGAGTTCTTTGCGGGAATCCCGGTAATGGCGAAGCGCCGCGTCGAGGAAGGCGCTGTCCTGGCGCTCTTCAAGCTCGCCGAGCAGCGCGGCGATGGTCTCGCCGACGTCGGCGGCAATGCCCAGCGTCAGCGGCGCGCGCCGACCGAGGGCGGCTGGGTCGCGATCGACCTGCACGATCTTTGCGTGTTTGGGATAGAACGGGCGATACGGAAAATCGGTGCCCAGCATCAGCAGCAGATCGGCATTTTCCATCGCGTGATAGCCGGATGAAAAGCCGATGAAGCCGGTCATGCCGACATCGAAGGGGTTATCCCACTCGACGTGCTCTTTGCCGCGCAATGCATGGATGACCGGCGCCTTGAGCCGCTGGGCCAGCGCGACCACCGCATCGTGACTGCCAGCGCAGCCGCTGCCGGCCAAAATCGACACCTTCCCTGCCCCCTTCAGCAACTGGGCCAATTCCCGCACAGCCGCGGCGTCCGGGCGGATGTGCGGGCGCGCGGGCGGCAACGGCCACGACGGCGGCACGTCAGCGGGTGCGGCAGCGAGCGCCACGTCGCCGGGTATCACCAGGACCGCCACGCCTTGCCTGCCGACAGCCGTGTTGATGGCGCGGGCCAGTATTCCCGGAAGTTGCGCAGGATTGGAAACGAGCTCGACGAATTCCGAGCATTCCTTGAACAGGTCCTGGGGATGGGTTTCCTGGAAATATCCCAGCCCGATTTCAGAGGATGGAATGTGGGCGGCGATGGCCAGCACGGGGACGCGGCTGCGTTGGCAGTCGAACAGCCCATTGATCAGATGCAGGTTGCCGGGGCCGCAACTGCCGGCGCATACCGCCAGCGTGCCGGTAATGGCTGCCTCGGCGCCGGCGGCGAAAGCAGCGGTCTCTTCGTGGCGGGTGTGCATCCACTCGATCTGGTCCATCCTGCGAAGGCTGTCGTTCAGGCCATTGAGGCTGTCGCCGGTCACTCCCCAGATGCGGCGGACGCCAACTTCTGCAAGCACTTTGACAAGATAATCTGCGACGGTTGCGGCCATGGAATGCTCCTTGAAGGAACGCCGCCGGGACACTTACCGCTATGGTCTGCGCCTCAGCGCCGGTAGTTGACTTGCGTGCGGAAATCGTAGCACCGCGTCTAGCGCCAAGCCCAACGGCCACAAGCCGGGGGCGCCGCACCCACCGGCTAACATGACGGGATTGTTTGACTGTTTTATTACCTGACGAAGAGCCAACTGCCGTGGTCGTGCAAGCATGAATGATTTACCTGGCACCCCGCCGGCGCTGACAGGCGCCTTGGCGCGGCTGGATCCGGATACGCTCGACAGCCACGCGGACGCCGCCGTGCGCGACCTGCTGCGAGAAGGCAGCTCGGCCAACACGGCTGCGAGTTACCGCGCTGCGATCCGGTACTGGACGGCCTGGTTTGGGTTGCGGTATGGCCGGGCCTTCGCCTTGCCCGTGTCCGAGGCCGCAGTCATTCAGTTTGTCGTGGACCACGCGCAGCGGTCTTCCGGGACCGGCCTGGAGTGGGAGTTGCCGCTGGAGCTGGACCGGGAGCTGGTGCGATTGAAAGCAAAGGGCCGCCTGGGCGCGCCCAGCCTGAACACGCTGCTGCAGCGTCTGTCGGTGCTGTCGAAGGCGCATGAACTGCTGGGGCACGCGAATCCCTGCCGCACGGCCACTGTGCGAGAACTGGTGTCCAAGACCCGCCGGGCCTATGCCCGCCGCGGCGCGGCGCCGGCCCGCAAGCAGGCGCTGACGCGCGAACCGCTCGAGGCGATGCTGGACACCTGCGACGACACGCTGCGCGGCAAGCGAGACCGCGCGCTGCTGCTGTTCGCCTGGGCCAGCGGAGGCCGCCGACGGTCGGAGGTGGTGCGCGCCACGCTGGAAAACACCCGGCGCACGGGCGATGGCTATCTTTATACGATGACGCATTCCAAGACCAACCAGACGGGCGCCGTCCGGGCGCAGGACCAGAAGCCGATCCTGGGCAAGGCCGCAGTGGCGCTGGCCGACTGGCTGGCAGCCAGCGGCATCCAGCAAGGGCCGATCTTCCGCCGGGTCCGGCGCGGCGATGTCGTAGGTGAGCCGCTGGCGGCTGCGGCCGTGCGCGACATCGTGCTGGAACGCAGCCGGCTGGCGGGGCTGGACGGCGCGTACTCGGCGCACAGTCTGCGTTCGGGTTTTGTCACGGAAGCCGGCCGGCGCAACGTGCCGCTGGGCGACACCATGGCGATGACCGGCCACGCCAGCGTGGCGACGGTGATGGGGTATTTCCGGGCCGGCGCGGCCGCGCAGTCGCCCGCCGCGCGCTTGCTGGACGACCCGCAGGCGCCAGACCTACAGGATCCGCACGACCTGCCGTAATGGTGGGAGCGACTTTACAATCACCGCGCTGCGGCCCCCATTCCGACCGATGTCATTCGGATCCGAGTCAGCGCCCAGGCCCCCGCTCGTCCCCTGCCCGTTCCGATCCCATGCAAATCAATCTCCGCGGGCTTGTGCTTGCGCTCACCGTCTTCAGCGCCATCACCGCCACCGCCAATGCCTTGTATGCAAGCTATCGCGTGCAGCGTGAGCAACTGATCGAGAACACGCTCGAATCGAACCGCGTCTACGCGACGAAGCTGGCGGAAGGCGCGGCCGGCTTTCTGCGGTCGGCGCAGCAGCAGTTGGGATACAGCGCCCGGCACATGCCCGACATGATGGAATCGCCCGAACGCCTTGCCGCCGAAGTGATGCGCGTGCAACAGCAGACGGACAGCTTCAACTCGGTGGGCGTGGTGAGCGTGGACGGCACCATCCTGGCCACCACGGCGTCCTTTCGCAACTTTCTGGGCGTACAGGTCGACAGCCCGGGCAGCCGCGCCGCCCTGAGCAAGCGCCAGCCCATGATCAGCAAGCCTTACGTGTCCATCGCGGGCAACCTGCTGATCAATGTCACGCACCCGATCTTTTCGAACGACGGCGCCTACATGGGGTACGTCGGGGGCACGATCTACCTGCGCAATGAAAGCGCGTTGAATGAACTGCTGGGCAAGCACCACTACCATGACGGCTCGTATCTGTACGTGGTCGATGGCGACGGACAGCTTCTCTATCACACCGATCCCGCGCGCGTCGGCGAAACGGTGCTGACGAACCCGGTGGTCACATCGGTGATCAAAGGCCATACCGGCGCGATGCGCGTCGTCAATACCAAGGGCGTGGACATGCTGGCCGGGTACGCGCCGGTGCCCATCAGCGGCTGGGGCGTGGTGGCGCAGCGCCCCGCCCAGATCACGCTGGAACCGATCCACGACCTGATCTGGGCATTGCTGGGCTATGCCGCGCCGCTGGCGGTGGCGTTCCTGCTGGCCATCTGGTGGTGCGCCCGCATGATTTCCCTGCCGCTTTCGCAATTGGCCACGAACGTGGAGCATCAGGACGTGTCCGTGGCGATGCAGCGCGTGCAGTCAGTGAAGGCGTGGTACTTCGAGGCCGAGCGCCTCAAGCGCGCCGTGATGGCCAGCTTCACGAGCCTGCAGGACAAGATCGGCAAGCTGAACCTGGCCAGCATCACGGACCCGCTGACCGGACTGCGCAACCGTCGCGGCACGCAGGACGCGGTGGACCAGATGCAGGCTGGCAGCACGCCGTTTTCGGTGGTGGCGCTGGATATCGACCACTTCAAGCGCATCAACGATACGTACGGCCACAACGTCGGTGACGAGGTGATTCGCGACATGGCGCAGATCATGCGCGAGTGTTCGCGGCCATCGGACGTGCTGTGCCGCAACGGCGGCGAGGAATTCCTGATCCTGTTGCCGGGCGTGGCAGCGCGGGAGGCGGTGCATGTTGCCGAACGGCTGCGGGCGAACATTGCAGAACGGCCATTGCACGGCGCCAACCGCGTGACGGTGTCGGCAGGCGTGGCGCAATGGCCGTCGGCAAGCCCCGACGTGGATGAGACGTTCCGGGCGGCTGACGCGGCGTTGTACGTGGCCAAGCAGCAAGGGCGCAACCGCGTGGTGATGCACGAGGCGTGACGCCCCCCCCGGAGTGAGGATCCGCCATTCCGGCATCGAGACACAACGCGATGGTCCGGCGCAAGTTTTCGCAGAAAAGCGCAATCAAACGCGTTGTAGCGAAATAATCTTGCCGGCATAAATTGAAATAGCTCGGAATCTGCCAAAACCGCGTTAACGGCAAGGGCATTTACAGTATCCTGCGCAGCTTCGACTTTGCCTGGACCTGCACGCCGAGATGTTGCGCCCTGCCGTCGCGCCAAAATCCCTGGAACTTCATTTCATCGCGCTGGCTGTAGGCGTGTTGTTGCTGGTGTCGGTGCTAGCCGGCATCCTGCTCTACCAGAATTGGCAGTCGTACGGTGCGGCGTCGGAAGCGCGGCAGGCATTCGGCTCGGTCCGGGCGACGATCAGCGTCATGGAGCGCGCCTCCGCCGAGCGCGGTCCCATGAACGCGGCGTTGGGATCCGCCCTGCCCGTGCCGGCGGATGTCATGACATCCCTGACTGCGGCTCGGGCACGCACGGATAGCGTGATCGAAGCCCTGCTGGCGCTGCATGCCGGCGCCGCGGACGGCCGGGCCAAGCGCGGCGAGATCTTACGCATACGCCAGGCGCTAGCTCAGGCGCGCCAGGACGTTGACCAACTGATCGCCACCCCGCGCCATCAGCGATCCGGGCAGATGCTGTGGGACACAGTCAGCGCCATGGTGCGCATCATCCCGCAATGGCAGACAAGTCTGGCCGCCAACGCAGGGCTCGTCATGCGCAGCGAAGCCAATGCGCCCAGTCTGTTGACGCTTGCGCTGCTGGCCAGCGAGCTGCGCGAGCAGGCCGGCCTGCTGGGATCCACCTTCACCCCCGCGCTGAGCCGACATCGGAAGCTGACCGCTGAAGAACAGTTCCGCATCGAACGCGTGCTGGGCAGAATCGACGAGTTGCATGCGCTGATCCGGGCGCGGATGGCGACGCACCCGGATGTGCGGGCGTCGGAGGTCTATGCGCAGATGGAACGGCGTTACTTTGGAGAAGGCCTGGCCTACCTGGATCGGGTACGCGAGCAGGCTTCGCAGCAGTGGGATGAGGCACCAATCTCCACCGGCGTGCTGGCCGCGGCGTATGTGCCGATGATGGGCGCCATCACCGAGTTTCGCGACGTGCTGCTGGACGAGATGGAACGCCACATCGACGCGCATCGCGTGGCCGCGGCCCGGCTGCTCGTCGTCACGCTGGCGGCGACCGCCCTGCTTGTGGCCGCGCTGGCAGTGGCGCTGGTGCAGTTCCGCAAGCGTGTGATCCAGCCTTTTGCGCTGGCCACGCGCATCATCGGGTCAATCGCCAACGGGTCGACGCCGGCCAGGATTCCGCCGGGCAAATACCATGGCGAAGTCCAAGAGGTGTTCAATGCGCTGCGCGTGTTGAAAGAGAACTCCGCGGCGCGCAAGCGCGTGGAGGCGGAGCGCGACCGCCTGATTGCAGACCTGGCGCATACCGCCGAGACGGACTACCTGACGGGATTGCTGAATCGCCGCGCTTTCGAGAAGCGGTTTGAGGCGGCACGCCTCCATTGGGACGAAGGCAAGCCGATGCTGGCCTTTATCCTGTTCGACATCGATCACTTCAAGACCATCAACGACACGCACGGGCATGCCAGCGGCGACCTGGCGCTCAAGGCCGTGGCCGATCTGTGCCGCGCAACCTGGCGTCAGTCAGACGTAGTCGCGCGCGTGGGCGGAGAGGAATTTGCCGTGCTGTGCCGCACGCGCGGCGCGCAGCAGGCGATGGAGATGGCTGAAAGAATGCGCGCGGCTATTGGCGCGAGCACCGTCACGTCGGAAACCGGTGTCACGTTTGGCCTGACGGCCAGTTTCGGCGTGGCGTGCATTTCGTGGAGCCATGCGGAATCCGCCAGCGGCCTGTTCAGGGCCGCTGACGAACTCTTGTATCTGGCGAAATTGAACGGGCGCAATCAGGTCCAGCAGCGCACCCTGGGATGATCCCGGTCTGGCTGGCGGCCCAGAAGTGTTCCGGCTGAAGGGCGGATCGGCTTCTGGGCCTGTCGGACTACCCGCGTACCGATTTACGACTTGACGCGTGAGACGTCGGCCTGCTTGGAGGTCTCGGCGCTGCGGGTGGGCGCATCGTGACGGTCGGACTGCTTGTTGGATTCGGGCGCTTTCCAATTCAGCGGGGGGATCTCGAAGCTTCCCTTCTTGGCAGTCAATTGATGAGTCATAAGCATGCTCCTGGACAGGCACATGGCTTCCCCCGCCGAGCACCATGCACAGATTCTGGCGAGCCATGAATGCCGCAGTTGCGGGGGAGCATTCAGAAAGCAGGCGGCGCCGGGAAGAGTCATCGGCAAGGTTTTATTGTTATTTTTGCCGATAGATAAAAGAATTTAGCACGGATTTGACAGAAATAGCAAGCAGGAGTACCGCAGGCGTCATCGCGGCGCCATGAACCCGATTCGCGCGTGCGCCGAAAACGATTGCCGCGAAAGCTGCCAATTGGCAAACACCGCCCCTATAATCGCTATCCATTCTCATTCTCGACCATACCCAACGCGCCGGGCCAACCATGATCGAATCCCCTCCTCCCCAACCAGCGGATTCGATCACCACGATGTACACCAGCCATCACGGGTGGCTGCTGGGGTGGTTGCGCAAGCGGCTGGGCAGCGCGGCAGACGCGGCCGACCTGGCCCACGACACCTTTTTGCGGGTACTTGGAAATGCGCGCGCCGACATCCGCGAACCGCGCGCTTTTCTGTCGACGATTGCCGGCGGCATCCTGGCCAACTTCTACCGGCGCCGTGATATCGAGCAGGCGTATCTGCGCAGTCTGGCAGACCTGCCCGAGACGTACGCGCCCTCGCCCGAGTCCCGCGCGATCGTGCTGGAGACGCTGATCGAGATCGACCAGCGGCTCAGCGGCCTTCCGGCCCCGGTCAGGCGGGCGTTCCTGCTATCGCAGGTGGACGGCATGAAGCAGTCCGAGATCGCCGCGACGCTCGGCGTATCCCTGCCGACGGTGCAGCGCTATGTCGCCCGCGCCTTGCTGCAGTGCTTTTTTTGACAGGAACCGGGAGATCACGACGTGAGCATTTCGGATTCTTCGCGTTTTGCGCCCGCGGCGCCGATTGCCGACACCGTGGCGCGGCAAGCTGTCGACTGGTTCGTGCGGCTGCGCGCGGACGTGGTCAAACCCGACCTGCAGCACGCATGGAGCGCCTGGATGGCGGCCGACCCCGAGCACGCCCGCGCGTGGAGTCATCTGCAACACTGCGCGGGCGACGTGGCCGGACTGCCGTCATTGTTGGCGCACGCGACGCTGACGCGCCCGTCCGCCAACGGCCGTCGCCGGTTCATGAAATCCGCTGCGCTGCTTGCGGCTGGTGCGGGCGCGTCATGGTGGGCCGTACGCACCGAGCCTTGGCGGCCGCTGCTGGCCGACGCCAGCACGCGCGTAGGCGAACAGCGGCGGCTAACGTTGCCCGACGGTTCCACGGTGTTGCTAAACACGGATAGCGCCATCGACATCGGCGCCGGTGGTGGACGCCGCATTCGCCTGACGCGCGGCGAAATCCTGGTGGACGCGGTGCGCTTGGGCGACGCCCTGGCATCGCCGTTCGTCGTCCAGACCCGCCACGGCAAGGTCGAGACGACCGGGTCGCGGCTTGGGTTGCGGCTGGAGGCGGCGCGCAGCATCGTCCATGCCGTGACGGGTCCGCTTATGGTGACGCCGGCCGAGGCGCCGGCGCATCGCCGCGAATTGGCGGCCGGCCAGCAGGCCGCGTTCACCGCCCTCGCGGTCCAGACGCCGGACCCGTCGCGCGCAAGCGATCTGAGCTGGGCCGACGGCGTGCTGGCGGCGCACGACATGCGGCTTGACGCCTTCCTGGCGCAACTGTCGCGATACCGCCCCGGGATGATCCGCTGCGATCCGGCGGTGGCCGACCTGCGCGTCTCGGGCGTGTATCCGTTGGGCGACACCGACAAGGTGCTGGAGACGCTGGCGCTGACGCTTCCGGTGTCGATCCGCTCGATGACGCGTTATTGGATGTCAGTCGGCCCGCGCGGGACAACCATTTGACCCACGCCCCACGGGACGACCGCAGAAATCCGGCCCGTGCCGAGCGACAGCATGAAGCCGCCTTCCGTGTTCGCAAATTATTCTCAGATTCCGTGATGGGTTTTCCGATCTCGCGTGGCATAGGAGCTGAAGTCCTGTCTTCACTCCCAACGACATCGAGAACCCAATGAGTCTTCCCGCCTTCAAGAGCCCGCGCCAACCGCGGCCCGCCTTGCGCGCCTTGGTCCTGGCGCTGGGCATCGCAAGCGCCCTGCCCGCCATCCTGACGTTTCCGGTGGCGGCCCAAGCGCAGACCGCCACCACGAACTTCCGCATCCCCGCGGGACCGCTCGCCGGCGCGCTGCTGCAGTTCGGCCGTGATTCGGGCCTGATGCTGTCCTATTCCGCTGCGGATGTCGAAGGCCGGCAAAGCCCGGGCGTCAATGGCGTCTACCGGCCGGCCGAGGCGCTGGCCGTGCTGCTGTCGGGCACCGGCCTGGCAGCCCAGCGCCTGGCGAATGGCAGCTACTCGTTGCGGCCAGCGGCGCAGGCCCCAGTGTCCACCTTGGCGCCGATCGAGGTGGCGGCCAATCCCTTGTCGAGCCGCGCGTGGGGGCCCGTCGATGGATTCGTGGCGCGGTACAGCATGACGGGCACGAAGACCGATACGCCGCTGATCGAGACGCCCCAATCGATTTCCGTCGTGACGCGCGACCAGATGACGTGGCAGGCCATTCAGAAGACCGAACAGGCGCTGCGCTACGAGGCCGGCGTGCGCGCCGAACTGGCGGACGACCTGCGTCATCAGAACATCACGGTGCGAGGCTTCAGCGTGGCCGCGTCCAACCAGGGCATCTACCTGGACGGCCTGGCGCTCGCGACCCGCTATTACGGCTCGTACGACGTGAATCCGTACGCGCTGGAGCGCGTGGAAGTGCTGCGTGGACCGGCATCCCTGCTTTACGGCCAGAACCAGCCGGGCGGGATCGTGAACCAGGTGAGCAAGCGGCCCACCGAGACCCCGCTGCACGAAGTGGAGTTCACGACGGGCGACCCGGGCCGCGCGCAGCTGGGCTTTGATTTCAGCGGCCCGGTGACCGAAGACGGCCAATGGCTGTACCGTCTGACCGGCCAGGGCCGCAACGCCGATACCGAGGTGGACACGGTGCGCGACAAGCGCGCGTTCATCGCGCCGTCGTTCACGTGGCAGCCCAGCGCCGCCACGCACTTCACCGTACTGACGAACTTCCAGCGCATCCGCGCCGGCTCCACCGACCAGTGGCTGCCGTCGGTGGGCACACTGACGCCCACGCCCTACGGCCGGATCTCGCGCAGTTTCTTCTCGGGCGAGCCGGACTTCGACCGCTACGACAAGGACCAGGCGATGCTGGGTTATCTGTTCGAGCACAAGTTCAACGACAGCTGGACCGTGCGCCAGAACGCCCGCTACAACCAGAACCGCACACACTACCGCGCGTTGATCTCGGAGCTGGGCTGGGGCACCTTGCCCGATGGCGAACCGGACTATCAGTCCCTGCAACGCTACGCCTTCAGTTCGGACGAAAAGGCGCGCACGTTTGCCGTGGACACGCAGCTTCAGTACCAGCGCCGCACGGGCGCATTCGCGCACACGGTGTTGATGGGCCTGGACTACCAGCAATCCAGCTTTGACACCCAACTGGGCTTCGGCATGGACGGCGTGCCGCCGATCAATCCGTTCAACCCGGTTTACGGCTACCAGATCGACGCGCCGCCCATCTACAACGACACGTTCCAGCGCATGCGCCAGCTTGGCCTGTACGCGCAGGATCAGGTCAAGATCATGGACAAGGTCGTCGTCACGGCTGGCGGCCGCATGGACTGGTCGGAAGCCAGCACGCGCAACAACCTGACCGGCACGCGCACGCAGCAGAACGACAACGCGTTCACGGGCCGCATCGGTATGGTGTACCTGTCCGACACCGGCCTGGCGCCGTACGTCAGCTATTCCACGTCGTTCCGGCCGCAAGCGGGGACCACGTTCGCCGGCACGCCCTTCCGTCCGACCAAGGGCGAACAGTACGAAGCGGGCGTGAAATTCCAGCCCAAGGGTTTCGACAGCTTCATCACGGCTTCGGTGTTCCAGATCGAGCAGCGCAACGTGCTGACGCGCGATCCGGACCACGCGAATTCGCAGGTGCAGACCGGCAAGGTGCGTTCGGAAGGCTTCGAACTGCAGGGCAAGGCCTCGCTGGCCCGCAACGTGGACGTCGTCGCGTCCTACACCTACACCGACATCAAGACGATCTCGAGCAATTATCCGGAGCAGATCGGCAAGGTGCCGTTTGCCGGCGTGCCCGCGCACATGGCGTCGCTGTGGGTGGACTACACGATCGATACGGGGCCGCTGGCCGGGCTGGGTTTTGGCGCGGGCGCCCGTTATCTGGGCACCACTTACAGCGATCAGGACAATGCCGTGAAGGTGCCGTCGGTGACGCTGGCCGACGCCGCGATCCGCTATGACCTGGGCCGCGCCAGCCCGGCCATGAAGGGCGCCACGCTGAGCCTGAACGCGTCGAACCTGTTCGACAAGGCCTACGTCGCCTCGTGCAACAACGTCAATCTGTGCTTCTACGGCCCGGGCCGCGTGGTGCTGGCGACGCTGCGATACAACTGGTGATTGACTTCGGAGAATGATCGTTCTACCATCTGTTCATTCCAGATAGAACGATCATTCTCCATATGTCTGATTCCACCCTCACTTCCGACACCGCCCTTACCCCCGCTTCCGACGCGCAGGAAAAGCTGCTGCGCGCCACCGAACATTTGATCTATGCCGGCGGCATCAATGCCACCGGCATGGACCTCATCGTCAAGACCTCCGGCGTATCGCGCAAGAGCATCTACAAGCACTACGGCACGAAGGAAGTGCTGGTGGCCGCGGCGCTGACCGCCCGCGACGAGCGCTGGATGCAGTGGTTCATCGACGCCACGACGCGCGCGCCCTCGCCGCCCGCCCGCCTCTTGTCCATCTTCGATGCGCTGCGCGATTGGTTCGCGTCGGATGGGTTTCACGGTTGCGCGTTCATCAACGCCGCCGGCGAAATCGGCGACGCGGACAGCCCGATCCGCGCGGTTGCCCGGCGCCACAAGGAACGCCTGCTTGCCCACGTGCTGTCGCTGGTGCAGGCCGCGGGCCTGCCGAACGCCGATGAGCGCGCCCGCCAGTTGCTGGTGCTTATCGACGGCGCGATTGCCGTGGCCATGGTCACAGGCGATGCGTCGATCACCGACAGCGCCGAACGTGCCGCCCAGGCGTTGCTTGACGCGGACCACTGAGTCCACGCCCTCCTCTTGCTTTTTTCCACCCCCTGTCCATGAGGCCCTTGCCATGACGACAACGTCCGAAGTCCGCCCGCCCCTTCCTCCCTTCACGCGCGAGAGCGCCATCCAGAAGGTCCGCCTGGCCGAAGACGGCTGGAACAGCCGCGATCCCGACAAAGTTTCACTGGCCTACAGCCTTGACACCCACTGGCGAAACCGCGCCGAGTTCGCAACGAACCGCGAGGAAGCGCGTGCGTTCCTGGCGCGCAAGTGGGCGCGCGAGCTGGACTACCGCCTGATCAAGGAACTGTGGGCCTACAACGGCAATCGCATCGCGGTGCGCTATGCCTACGAATGGCATGACGATTCGGGCAACTGGTTCCGTTCGTATGGCAACGAGAACTGGGAGTTCGGCGAAGACGGCCTGATGATCAACCGCTATGCATGCATCAATGACATGCCGATCAAGGAAGCGGACCGCAAGTACCACTGGCCGCTCGGTCGGCGTCCGGACGATCATCCGGGGTTGTCGGAACTGGGCCTGTAGTGCGCTTCGGCCCCCATGCGCGCATGTGATCCACATGCGCGCAACGCCCGCCTTGCGTTTGAAAAAGGCCTAGGGATTTCCCCCGGTTTCGTTGCAATACGCACATCCCTGCGCAACTTTCGCGAGCCTTGAAAGGTGAACGGAAGTTTGGATTTTTAGACTCCCGCATTCATTGCAGTGTCAGCTTTTGTTCAGACCGCAGTCAGACATAAGCACAACAACGGGAGGAAAAGACCATGCAATCAAAACGCAGCGCCGTACGGCGCGAGGCGTGGGCCGCGGGCACGATGATCGTGCTGGGCCTGGGCGCCATCGCGCAGGCGTCAACCTACACATTGGGAAGCCTTGATCGCATGGGTCCGGGCATGTTCCCCGCGATCCTGGGCGTGCTGCTGGTCCTTCTGGGACTGGCCATTGCCAAGACGGCGACCTCGCCCGTTGTCGTCGAGGAAGATGCCGAAGAAGTGGCGCCGCCCGAGTGGCGCGGCTGGGGCTGCATCATCGGCGGGTTGCTGTCCTTCATCCTGATCGGCAAGTTCGGCGGCCTGGTGCCCGCGACCTTCGTGCTGGTCTTCATCTCCGCCATGGGCGATCGCCAGCACACCTGGCGCAGCGCAGCCATCCTTGCCGCCGGCGTCACGGTGCTTGGCGTGGCGGTTTTCTCCTGGGCCCTGCAGCTCCAGTTTCCGTTGTTCCGCTGGGGTTGATCCATGGAAATCTTCAATAACCTGATGCACGGGTTCTCTGTCGCGTTCGCGCTGGACAACCTGATGTGGGCCATTTTCGGCGTGTTCATGGGCAACCTGATCGGCGTGCTGCCGGGCATGGGCGTGCTGGCCGCCATCTCGATCCTGCTGCCGCTGACCTACACGATGACGCCCACTGCGGCGCTGGTGATGCTGTCCGGCATCTACTACGGCTCGCAATACGGCGGCGGCATCACGTCGATCATGCTGAACCTGCCTGGCACCGCGTCGCATGCGGTGGCATGTCTGGACGGCAATCCGCTGGCGCGCAACGGCAAGGCCGGCTCGGCGCTCTTCATGCTGATGTTCTCGTCGTTCTGCGGCGCGTCCGTCGGCATCCTGGCGATGATCCTGTTCTCGCCGTTGCTGGTCGATGTCGCGTTCAAGTTCGGTCCGGCCGAATACTTCTCGATGATGATGCTGGGTCTGCTGGCCGGCGCCACGCTGGCCAAGGGATCGGCGATCAAGGGCGTGGCGATGGTCGTGGTCGGCTTGCTGCTGGGCGTGGTGGGCACGGACGTCAACACGGGCACGATGCGCTTTCACTTCGGCATCCTGGAATTGTCCGACGGCCTGCAGATCGTGGCGCTGGCCATGGGCCTGTTCGGCGTGGCGGACTTCCTGAAGAACATCAATCGCATCGGCGGCGACAGCAAGGTCACGTCGGCGAAGGTGAGCCTGAAGTCCATGCGTCCGGAAGCCGGCGACATCAAGCAATCGCGCGGCGCGCTGGTGCGCGGCACGGCCATCGGCGCGGCGTTCGGGATCCTGCCGGGCACGGGTCCGACCATCGCGTCGTTCATCTCGTATGCAACGGAAAAGAAGGTTGCAAAGGAACCGCGCCGTTTCGGCCGCGGCGCCATCGAAGGCATCGCCGGTCCGGAAGCGGCCACCAGCGCCTCGACGCAGACCAGCTTCATTCCGACCATGAGCCTGGGCATCCCTGGCGACCCGGTCATGGCGCTGATGCTGGGCGCGCTCATCATCCACGGCATCCAGCCGGGTCCGCAGATGATGATCGAGCACGCCGACATGTTCTGGGGGCTGATCGCCAGCTTCTGGGTCGGCAACGTGCTGCTGCTGCTCTTGAACCTGCCGCTGATCGGCATGTGGGTGCGCCTGTTGACCGTTCCCTTCCGCTATCTGTTCCCTGCCGCGCTGTTCTTTGTCTGCGTGGGGGTCTACAGCACGAACAACAACCTGTTCGACGTGGGGATGGTGACGTTGTTCGGCGCCGCGGGTTACGCGTTGATCCGGTTGCGGTTTGAACCGGCGCCGCTGCTGCTGGGCTTTGTGCTCGGGCCCATGGTGGAAGAGAACTTCCGCCGCGCCCTGCTGCTGTCGCGTGGTGAGCTGTCGATCTTCGTGACGCGGCCCATCAGCCTGGGCTTCATCCTGGCGTGCGTCGGACTGATCGCGTTGCTCGCGGTGTCGGCCCTGCGCGCACGCAAGGCGCGCGAAGCGCTCAAGCACGCGGAGTCCGCTGCGTAACTGCAAGGCAAGTTTCGGGGTAGTGCTGCTTTGGCCGGTCTCGCAAGGACCGGCCTTTTTTTTGCGTATCGCTGGCTGACCGGGAACGCCGCATTGGCGTTCCGCGAACCGTCACGCCTTGGCGGCGACGGGAACCCGGAAGGGAACGCCCAGCCGATTGAACGCGTTCATGGCAGCGATCGCGATCGTGAGGTCGACCAGGTCCTTGGGCGCGAACGCGGCCGAGGCGGCAGCGTAGGCTTCGTCCGACGCGTGGGTTTCGCTCACGCGGGTCACTTCCTCTGCCCATGCCAACGCGGCGCGTTCCTGGTCGGAGAACAGGTGGTGCACCTCGTCCCACACGGGGACCAGCGTGATCTTGTCGACCGACATGGTTTTGCGCAGGTCACGCGTGTGCAGGTCGATGCAGTGCGCGCAGCCATTGATCTGCGAAACGCGCAGGAACACGAGATGCACGAGTTCCGCCGGAAGCGCCGTGCGCTGTGTGACGTAGTGGTGGATGCCAAAGAGTGCTTTCGCGCCATCGGGTGCGGTTTCTTGCCAGTTCAGGCGGGTCATTCCAATTCCTTGCTGCTGTGGTTGATGACCGCAACATTACGCTTGCCGATGCCGGCGTGAAAGGTCCAAGAATTGGAGTATTGACTGGTCCATGATGGCGGCGTCGACGTCCAGGCCGACGCAACGCCCTTTTCCCCCGGGGCGGCTTCAGCCTTCGGGTGCGGAGGCGCCGCCGCCGGTGTGCCCGTCGATATGTCCGAGCGGGCGGCCCGGATCCAGGCGGTCGCGCACACGCTGCTTCAGGATCTTGGCTTCGGGAAAGCCACCGTCGCGCTTGCGGTCCCAGATCAGATCGCCGTTGTAGGTGATCTGGAAGATGCCGCCGGTGCCGGGCTGCAGCGCCACTTCGCCCAGATCGGTCGAAAAGGTGGAGAGCAGCTCCTGCGCCATCCAGCCGGCGCGCAGCAGCCACTGGCACTGCGTGCAGTAAAGAATGACGATACGAGGACGCAAGGCGGGCGGGTTCATAGGTGAGGGATTCTACTCCGGCGCTGCGGCGCGCGATGCTGGATAATGTCGGGTTTTCCCGGGTCTGCAATGGGCCCAGAGTCTGCAATGAAGTCTGCCTTGACACCCCGAGGCCAGCGCTGGCTGATCGGTCTTTTGATGGGACTGGTCACGCTCACGCCGATGGCCATCGACATCTACCTGCCCTCCCTGCCCGCCATGGCGCACGCGTTTGGCGAGCCCATTGGCGCGCTGCAGGCCAGCATCACCCTGTTCATCTTTGCGGTCGGTCTGGGCCAAGTGCTGATTGGGCCGCTTGCCGACCGCTATGGCCGGCGGCCCGTGGCGCTGTGCGGAGCGCTGGCGTATCTGGCGGGCTCCGCGCTGGGCGCGGCGGCGACGTCGCTCGAGGTGTTTTACGCCGCGCGCATCGTGCAGGGATTGGGTGCGTGTTCGGCGTCGCTGGTGGCGTTTGCCGCCGTGCGTGATTGCTTCAGTCCGGCCGTCGGCGCGCGGGTCTACAGCTACTTGAATGGCGCGCTGTGCACGGTGCCGGCGCTGGCCCCGATGGTGGGCGGCGTATTGGCATTGCATGCGGGCTGGCGCAGCACGTTCGTGTTCATGGCGGTGTTTGCATTGGCCCTGGCGTCGTTGCTTGCGCTGCGCTTCGAGGAAACCCGGGCCAAGCCGGCGAACCGAGCTGGCGCGCTATACAGCCTGCCCCGCTATGCGCCCATCGTTGCCAGCGGCCGGTTCCTGTACTTTGCGTGCTTCGGCATGGCGGGCATGGCCATGATCCTGGTGTTTGTGTCGGCTGCGCCCGTCGTGCTGGTGCAGCAGCTCGGGTATTCGGAGTTGGGCTTTTCGGCCTGGTTCGGCGGCAATGCGGCGATCAACATCGCCGCGTTCTTCCTGGCGCCTGCGTTCATCGCGCGGTACGGCCGCTACACCATGGTGCGGGTCGGCATGGCGGCACTGCTGCTGGCGTCGGCCCTGCATCTGGGCGCGTGGCTGTGGGCGCCGCTGTCGGCATGGATTTTCATGCTGCCCGTGGCGGTGCTGACCGTGGGGTTTTCGTTGGCGCTGGGATCCGGGTTGAGTCTGGCGCTTGAGCCGTTCGCGGACCGGGCGGGCACTGCGGCGGCCGTGTATGGATTGTTCCAGATGAGCGGATCGGCCGTGATCGCAACCGTCTTGCTCGATAGCGGGATGGCGCCGCAGGCCGCCATGGCGTTGATTGGGGCGGTGATTGTCGCGCCGTTGCTGCTGTTGTCGCCGGCTTTAGGCCGGCGCCTTGGGCCGGGTTCCTGAGCGTATGTGCATGCGGGCCGGTGTCTCACCAGGGCCGGTGTCTGACACCCTGGGGAGACGACCGCCAGCGCGTAGCAGCCTCTCAGCGGGTGTCAGACACCTCGCATCACGTCGGGCGCGCTCAATAGCTAGACCAGCCAGCCCAGCGACCAGCCGCTGACGGCCGCCAGCAGCACCACCCACACCGGCGACCAGCGCGCATAGACCAGCAGCGCGAACAGCAGCAATGCCAGGCCGAAGTCCGCCTTGCCAAGAATGGCGCTGGTCCAGACCGGGTCGTACAGCGCGCCGAGCAGGATGCCGACGACGCTGGCATTGACGCCGGCCACCATGTTGCGCACGCCCGGCCGGCGGCGCAGCGAGTCCCAGAATGGCAGCGCCGCGGCGAGCAGCAAGGCGCCGGGTACGAAGATGACGCACAGCAACATCAGCCCGCCCGCCCAGCCGGACAAGGGGCCGGACGACATGGCGCCCAGGAAGGCCGCGAAGGTGAACAACGGGCCGGGCATCGCCTGCGCCGCGCCGTAGCCGGCCAGGAAATCCGCGTTGGACACCATCCCGGACGAAACGGACGCGGTTTCCAGCAGCGGCAGCACCACATGCCCGCCGCCAAAGACCAGCGCGCCGGCGCGGTAGAAGCCGGCGATCTGGCTGGCCAGTGCGCCGTCCGACAGCAGCGCCCACAGCGGCAGTCCCGCCATCAGGGCGGCGAACAGCGCCAGCGACACCAAACCCGCCGCGCGCGGCACGCCCGAGGAAGCGTTGGACAGGACGGGCCGGGGCGGCAGCTGCAGGAAGGCGGCGCCGATCACCGCGCCCAACACGACGGCCGAGATCTGCGCCAGTGCGGTGGGCAGCACCACGGTGAGCAATGCGGCGGCCACCGCCATTGCGGCGCGCGGCCGGTCCGGACAGAGCGATCTGCCCATGCCCCAAACCGCCTGCGCCACGATGGCCACCGCGGCCACCTTCAGGCCATGGATTGCGGCCGATTCCGACAGCCAGCCATAGTGGGCAAGCCCCATCGCAAACCCGATCAGCGCGAGCGCAGACGGCAGCGTGAACGCAACCCACGCGGCCAGCATGCCGGCCCAGCCGGCCCGGCGCAGTCCGATCGCCATGCCGACCTGGCTGCTGGCGGGACCCGGCAAAAATTGGCACAACGCCACCAGATCGGAAAACGCGTAGTCATCGAGCCAGCGCCGCCGGTCGACGAATTCAGCGCGGAAATAGCCCAGGTGCGCCATCGGTCCGCCAAAGGACGTCAAGCCCAGCCGCAGGAACACCAGAAACACTTCAAGGCAGGATCCGCGGCCCGTCTGGGCGCGCGCGCCGGTGGCCGGTTTGCTGTCGACGTGCTCGTCATGGGGGGATGGGTGCGGCATCGGCTCGGGCTTCTTGGGAGTCGGGGCGGCGATGTTTTTCGGGCCCCAGTTCCAAGCTTATAGCCGGGCAACGGCCGGGATTCAATCGGATAAATGTCAGGAATTGGCGCTTGCCGGGCTCCGACGGCGGCAAATCATGGCCCATATCAAAAGTGGATTCATGGCACTTCAGTGTTAGGCCAATAGGCCGCATCATGCTTCCGTCACTTTCCCCCCCTCGCTTCAGAAAGGTAAGCACATGAGCCAGCGTTTGAATTACTTCCAGATGTCCGAAGTCCTGTCCCAGAAGTATCTGGAGTTCAGCATGGCGCAGAAGAAAACCGCCGTGGTTCAGGAGCTGGGATACCTGGTCGACATCCGCGCCTCGCAGATCAACGGCTGCGGATTCTGCCTGGACATGCACGTGAAGGAAGCCACGATCAAGGGCGAGCGCGCGCTGCGCCTGCATCACGTCGCCATCTGGCGTGAATCGCCGCTTTTCTCTCCGCGTGAACGCGCTGCGCTGGAATGGACCGAGGCGCTGACCACCCTGCCGCCCCATGGCGTGCCGGACGCGATCTACGAATCCGTGCGCGCGCAGTTCACGGAAAGCGAGCTGTCGGACCTGACGTTCCTGGTGGTCGGAATCAATGGCTGGAACCGGCTGAACGTCGCCTTCCGCACGGTGCCGGGATCCGCCGACAAAGCCTATGGCCTGGACAAGGCCGGGCTGAACTGACCGGCGCTTTCCTGCCGCGTGTCACATCAGTTGCAGGATCCGGCGGGCCAGTTGCTCCGCCTGCTCGGCCGACACGATGTTGGTGAAGCTCATGAGCAGGCCGGAGCGCGCATCGGGCGCCGCCGACCAGTGCGACAAGGCCTGCGCATACAGGCCATGCTGCAGCATGCGCGACGCCAGCTCGCGGTCGGTCTGGTGGCCTTCCAGGCGCGCCAGCAGGTGCATGCCGCCCGGCTGCAAATCGATGTGCAAGCGGGAGCCCAGCACATCGGATAACGCTGCCGCCGTGGTGTTGCGCCGTTCGCTGTACAGGCGGCGCATGCGCTGGATGTGGCGCGCGAAATGGCCTTCGTTGATGAACGACGTCAGCACGGCCTGCGTCAACGCCGGCGCCCCGCCCGCCAGCAGCATGCACAGGCGCTCGAAGCGCGGCGCCTGCTCTTCGGGCACGACCAGATAGGCAAGCCGCATGCCGGGGAACAGCACCTTGCTGAAGGTGCCTGAATACAGCACGCGGCCCTGCCGATCCAGGCTCTTCAGCGCGGGCAGCGGGCGGCCGACGTAGCGGTATTCGCCGTCGTAGTCGTCTTCCACGATCCACGCGCTGCTGCGTTCGGCCCAGTCCAGCAAGGCCTGGCGCCGGGGCAGCGACAGCGACAGGCTCAGCGGACTCTGATGCGCGGGCGTCACGACGGCCGCCCTGGCCCTCGGCTCCTGCGCGATGCCCGCCTCCACCACAAGACCTTCCGCGTCCACGCGCACCGGCACGGCCTGCATGCCGGCCTGCGCCAGCAGCACACGCGTGGGCGGATAGCCCGGGTCTTCCACCCACACGGAATCGCCGGGCTTGAACAGCGCCTGCATGATGAGCTGCATGGTGTGGTTGTAGCCCGACGTGATGAACACCTGGCGCGGCGTGCATTGGATGCCGCGCGCGACCTGCAGGTATGCCGCTGTGGCGGTCCGCAGTCCAAGCAACCCGGCGGGATCTGGGTAGCCGAGGTCCGCCGGCTGCGTGCTGCGCAGATGCCGCGCGCCCAGCCGCGCCCAGATCTTGCGCGGAAAGGCGTCGAGCGCGGGCAGCCCCATCTGGAATGGCAGCGGCGCCGCCGGCCGTGGCCAGCGATCTTCTTCCTGCACCTCGGCGGGACGCGCTCGCGCCGCGGGCGCAGTGTGCGCGACAGGTTGCAGGTTGGGCGCGACCACGGTGCCGGCCTGGCCGCGCGCCTGGATGTACCCTTCCGAGGCCAGCAGCGAGTAAGCGACTTCAATGGTGCCGCGCGCCACGCCGATTTCCTTGGCGAGTGCGCGCGCCGATGGAATGCGGTCGCCGGGTTTCAAGGTGCCTTCGGCGATGGCGCTTCGGAAGCGCTCGTAGACCTGGCGGTACAGCCGGTTGCCGCCGGCGTCGGCGACGGTTTGCAGATCGTCGGGAGTTGCAGGAATCATGGCATAGTCCGTAAGCCCATTTATGGCCCTTCAAATTATGGCATGCGCTTTTTAAGATTCGTACTCACGGTGGGCGCACGTTCAGCGCCCCGACCCCTGAGGCACTGATCCATGCATACATCCTCCGCCGCGCCGGCATTGCGCCATCTGGAGACCCCGGAAGAATGGCGGGCCTGCCTGCCGCTGATGCGCGAACTGCGTCCCCATCTGGCCCATGCGGACAACTTTGTACAACGCCTGACCCGGATGCATCAGGAAAACTACCGGCTGCTCGCCGTCATGCGCGACGGCCTGGCGGTGGCGCTGGCGGGATACCGTTATCAAGAAAACCTGATCTACGGCCGCTTCATGTACGTGGACGACCTGGTGGTGCATCCGTCGGCGCGCGGCAGCCGCTGGGGCGCCCGGCTGATTGCCGAGCTGGACCAACTCGCACGCGGTGCGGACTGCGACGAGTTTGTGCTCGACACCGGGCTGGGCAACGCGCTGGCGCAGCGCTTCTATTTCCGGCAGGGCCTGTTGACCAGCGCCATCCGGTTCAGCAAACCCTTGAAAGGAACCACGCAATGAGCATCCTTCGAATTCGCTGCAGCCCGCGGGGGCTCGACTCGGAAAGCTATCGCCTGTCGCAGCAGATCATCGACCGGCTGACGCAGACGGGTCCAGCCGATGGGCTGGACGTCGTGGAGTTCGACGCCACCACCCTCACCCATGCAGATGGCGACTATGCGGCCGTCTTGGCGGCGCGAGAGGAGCCCGCGGTTGATGTCCTGGAAAACGGATCGCTGCTCGCTTCGGGCGGCCTGATCCGGATGCTGGACGACGCCAGCCACATCGTGCTGGCGACCCCGATGCACAACTTCACCGTGCCCTCTGCGCTGAAAGCGTGGCTGGACCACGTGGTTCGGGTGCGCCACACGTTTCACATCACCCCTCAGGGCAAGGTCGGCGTGCTCGCGGACCGGCCGGTGTATGTCGCGATTTCGTCGGGCGGCGCGTTCAGCGGTGAGGAGGCCCGTCAACCGGACTTCCTGACGCCGTACCTGCGCCACGTGCTGGCGACGATCGGATTGAAGCAGGTGACCTTCGTCGCGGTGGAGGGAACCGCCCGCGGGCCGGAATGGCTGGCGCTTGCCCGGGCGCGCGCGGAGGCGGCGCTTGACGGCATTTGCCACACCGGGACGGCTCAGGAACTGGCCGCCTGAGGGCGTTTACGCTTGCTTGCGTTTTGATGCGGGTGGCTTGCCAAGAAGCCCCGAAGTCCAGCTGGATTCGGGGCTTTTTCTTTCGGGATTTTTCCGTGAATCTCGACACGATAATTCGTTAACTTACGCCGCATCGCATGCTGCAGCAGCAATTCGCATTCCCAAGCCCATTTAAAAATCGAAAACTGGCTGAAACTGCCCAGGCAACGACTTTCTCTGAAGAACAAAAATAACCCTGTAATTTCAATGCGTTGCATTCACCGCCAAATCCCTTCCCGCCCAAGTATCCAAATTTTTAAATTGCCCGCGATTTCAAGAATAATTGAAAGCCACCGCGGCGCAACATTAATAATATCTATTAATTCATATTGAAATATCAGTAACTGTATGTAGGTTTCATACAGAGATAATCGGCAATTATGTCGAATTGTCTAGTTACGTTTAACGTGGATTGTTTACAGCCGCGACGCAACTTCACCCCAACACTGACCCCTATTCAGCGGACGGGACAACAACAGCAACCGCCGATTGGATACCTGAAGTTGCAGCATCGCCTTGTCCGTTTGCGGATGTACGCGTGCGAAACGGGTAAGGCTCCTTCCGTCCCTGGAGCTGACAATGACATCTGGCCACCGGCATGGCTATTCCCCCGTCCCCCTTCATCTGAACTATGTCTGGCGCGTCCTTGCGATGCTGCTGTTGCCCATGCCGGCCGCGCTGGCGTGCACGACGACCGGCACCAACATCCTGTGCAATGACGTGGTGACGCTGGTGAACCCGAATACGGTCACCAGCAGCGCCAACGACGTTTCGGTGCTGGTGACGCCGACGGGGCAGTCCTCGGGGCCTTTGATCACATTGCCGGGTTCGGCCGCCGTCAAACTGACGGGCCGTAACACCACACTCACCAACCAGGGGCTGATTGATCCCACGCTGTCGCTGGTGGCGCTTGGCACCTCAGGCGCGATCATGGGCAATACGGGCAATGCTGGCGCGATTCGGGTGAACAACAGCGGCACCCTCTACGGCGCGGGCCTGTCGGTGCTGGGTCTGCAGGTGCTCACCACGCTGGACGGCGCCGCCCTCTCCTTGCGTAGCAACGCTGCGGGCAGCATCAACATCGACAACTCGGGCACGATCGGCTTGAAGCCGGGGCTGCTTTCCCTGTCGTTGCTCAACCTCAGCCCCGTCATTGCCGCCTATGGCGGCGCGCCGGTCACCGTCAACAACGCGGCGGGCGGCGTCATCAACGGCCGTGTGGGCCTGGGCCGATCGGCCGCCGGCAACAGCTTCGTCAACGCGGGCACGATCAACGGCAGCGTGAGCATGGGGCAGAACAGCACCAACACGTTCACCGCCGTGACCGGGTCGACCATCTCGGCGGGCGGGCCGGACGTGGGTGTCGACCTGGCCGTGGCCGGCCTGGACGTCAGCATCGCGCTGGGCTTCGCCCAGGGTGGCACGGTGGACGGCGGCGCGAACGGCAACAACACGCTGGTGCTGCAGAACCCCGGCGCAACCGGCACCGCCGGCACCGGCACGGCAAGTTCGGCGGTGTACCGCAATTTCAATAACCTGCGCGTGAATGGCGGCACGTGGACCATCAACGGACCGCTCGTCAGCGGCCAGGCCACGTTGAACGGCGGCCTGGTCAACTTCGACAGCAACACCGCGTTCGGCGCCGGCACGCTTGTCGGCAACGGCGGCGCCATTGCGCCCGCCACGTCGGGGCTTTCGCTGGCGAACGCGATCCAGCTCAATGCGGGCGGTCTGGGCGTCCAGGGTTCGAACAACCTGACGCTGGCCGGCGCCATTTCCGGTCCCGGCGCGTTGGACAAGTCCGGCACGGGCACGCTCACGCTCAACGGCACGAACACGCACATTGGCGGCGTGCGGCTGGGCGGCGGCGCACTGGCGCTTGGCGGCAACAGCGCCCTGGGACTGGGCGACCTCGTCGTGTACGGCGCGTCGTCGCTGCAGCCCGGCAGCGCCACCAGCCTGTCCAACAAGATCGTCCTGGGCGCCGATCTGGCGCTGGCCAACACCTCTGCCCTCACCCTTTCGGGCGCGCTGTCGGGCGGCTCGGCACTGGTCAAAAGCGGCGCCGGCGTCTTGACGCTGACGGGTGCGAATTCGCATGGCGCGACACGCATCAGCGCCGGCGGACTGGTCGTCGGCAACGACGCCGCGCTGGGCGCGGGACCGCTCACCGTCAACGGCGCGGCGACACTGGCCTCGTCCGCCAGCGTCGCGCTGCAGAACGCGATCGTGTTGAACAATGCGCTGACGCTGAATGGCGCCGAAACGCTGACGCTGAACGGGCCGATCAGTGCCGGCGGATCGCTGGTCAAGACGGGTTCGGGCGTATTGAACCTGAACGGCGCCAACACCTATGCCGGCGGCACGACGCTGGCAGGCGGTACGGTCAACGTGGGCGCGTCCGGCGCCCTCGGCACCGGCACGGTCACCGCCAGTGGCGCGACCACCCTCGCCGGTTCGGGCGTGGCGTTGGGCAACAACTTTACGCTCGGCAACGCGCTGACCGTGGCCGGCGCCAACAACCTGACGCTCAACGGCACGTTGTCGGGCGCCGGCGGCACGCTGGTGAAGACCGGCACCGGGGCCTTGACGCTGAACGGCACCAACAGTTTCGGCGGCGGCACGCTTGCGGCGGGAACAATCGTCGCGGGCGCGAACAACGCGCTCGGAACCGGCGTGATCAACGTGACCGGCGCGGCCACGGTGGACAGCGCCGCGCCCGTCAGCCTGGGCAACCAGTTCGCGCTGGGCGACCGGCTCACGATCGGCGGCAGCCAAGCGCTGACGCTGGCCGGCGCGCTGTCGGGCGGCGGCACGCTGGTCAAGAACGGCAATGCCAACCTGACCTTGTCTGCCGTCAACACGCACACCGGCGGCGTGCTGCTCAACGCGGGGCAATTGACGTTGGCGAATGCGCAAGGCCTGGGCAGCGGCCTGCTCGACGTCCAAGGCCCGGCGACGCTGGCCGCAGGCAATCTGACCGTGAGCAACAACGTCCGCCTCGGCAACACGCTGGGCATCGCCACCGGCGGACAGGCGTTGAACCTGTCGGGCAACCTGTCCGGCGGCGGCGCCATCGCCTTGAACGACGCCGGCACGTTGACGCTGTCGGGCAACAACACACATGGCGGCGGTGTCGCGTTGAACGCGGGCACGCTGATCGCCGCGAGCGACACCGCGTTGGGCAGCGGCACGCTGGCCGTCGGCGCGGACGCCACGTTGCAGAGCACGGCGGCGCGCAACTTCGTCAACAACGTCGCACTGACCGGCAACCTGACGGTGGCCGGCGCGAACGATATCGGATTGGGCGGCGCGATTGCCGGATCCGGGCGTGTGGTGATGAACGGCGCGGGCACGCTGACACTGTCGGGCGCCAACACGCATGGCGGCACGACCATCAGCAGCGGCACCGTGGTGGCCGGCGCGGGCAGCCTGGGCGCAAGCGTGCTGAACAACTCGAAGCTCGTGATCGGCCAGAACGTGGATGCGACCTACGCGGGCGCGATCAGCGGTACGGGCAGCGTAGACGTGGCGGCCAATGCGCAAACGCTGGTGCTTAGCGGCAACAACACGTTCACCGGCGGCTTGAACCTGCTGTCCGGCACGGTCGAAACGCGCGGCGGACAGGCGCTGGCTGACAGCGTGGCCGTGAACCTGGGCGCCGGCACGGTGCTGCGGCTGGCGGACAGCGAGACGTTCGGCTCGCTTGCCGGCGCCGGTCGGCTGGACCTGGGCGCCGGGGCGACGGTGCAGATGGGGCAGGACAACGCCAGCTCGCTTTTCGGGGGTGCGTTGACGGGTGCGGGCAATGTCGTCAAGAACGGCACCGGCACGCTGACGCTCTCGGGCAACAGCACGCAAAGCGGCTCGTTCGACGTGGCATCGGGCGGTCTGAACGTCAACGGCAGCCTGGCCAGCGCGCAGGTCAACGTGGGCGCGGGCGCATCGCTTGCGGGATCTGGCGTCCTGACCGGCCTGACGACGATTGCCTCGGGCGGTGCGCTGTCGGCCACGTCGGGCCAGACTTTGACGCTGGGCGGCTTGACGCTGAACCAGGGCTCGCAGTTCAACGTGGCGCTGGGCGCGCCGCAGGCCTCGCCGCAGACGCTGGTGCAGGTCAACGGCAACCTGACGCTGGATGGTGACCTGAACGTCACCGACAAGGGCGGCTTTGGCGAAGGCGTGTACCGGCTGATCACCTACACCGGCCAGCTCACGGACAACGGGCTGGCGCTGGGCTCCCTGCCTCCGGGAACCGTGCCGTCGAATCTGCAGATCCAGACCGCGGTGAACCAGCAGGTGAACCTGGTGGTGCAGACCACCGGCAGCAGCGTGCAGTTCTGGAACGGCGCCAAGCAGCTTGCCGACGGCACGCTGGCCGGCGGCGCGGGCACCTGGCAGGCCGGTTCGACCAACTGGACCAATCAGGCGGGCGCGCTGACCCAAGGCTGGGGCGGCAACTTTGCGGTGTTCGGCGGCGCATCGGGCGGTGCGGTCACCGTGGCCGGCGAACAGGCCGTGACCGGCATGCAGTTCTTCACCAACGGGTACACGCTGCAAGGTGGCGCGATCCGTCTGGCGGCGGGACCGAACAATTTCCGCGTGGATCCGACGCTGACCGGCACGGTGAACAGCGTCATCCGCGGCACTGGCGCGCTGAACAAGCGTGACCAAGGCACGCTGGTGCTGGGCGGTGCGAACGAATACACGGGCGGCACGCAGATCAGCGAAGGCGTGCTGCAGGTCAGCGCCGACAACAACCTGGGTGCGGCCGGCACGGGCCTGACCTTTGGCGGCGGCACGCTGCGCGTGACCGGCACCGGCTACACCGGCACCTCGCGCGCCATCGACATCGGCGCGGGCGCGGGCTTCGACATTGCCGATGCCGGCAACGTCTTCACCCTGAACCAGTCGCTGTCCGGCGCGGGCCGCATCACCAAGTCGGGCGCCGGCACGCTGGCGCTTGGCGGCAACAACGCCGGCATCGGCGGCGTGACGCTGGCGGACGGCACGATTGCCGTCGGCAGCAACACGGCGCTGGGTTCGGGCGTGCTGAACGTCACGGGCGGTGGCGGACTGAACGCGACAACCGCCGTGACGCTGTCCAACGACGTTGCCATCGGCGCGGGCGCGACGTTGACCAACGCCGGCACGAACGACCTGACGCTGAATGGCGCAGTGTCGGGCGCGACCGGCTCGCTGGCGAAGGCGGGAACCGGCACATTGACGCTTGCCGGCAACAACACCTACGGCGGCGGCACGGCGTTGATCGGCGGCGCCATCCGCGTCGGCAGCGACACCGCGCTGGGCACCGGCGCGCTGAATGTTGCCGGAGCGTCCAGCCTGCTGACCGACGGCACGCACGCGCTGAACAACAGCATCGCGCTGGGCGCAGCGCTGACCACCGGCGGGGCCGGCGACCTGACGCTGAACAACACGATCACCGGCGGCGGCACGCTCATCAAGTCGGGCGCGGGCACGCTTACGCTGAACGGCGTGAACACCTACGCCGCGACCCGGCTGGACGGCGGCCGTCTGGTGCTGGGCAACGACGGCGCGATAGGCGCGGGTCCGTTGACCGTCACGGCTGACGCCGCGGTGGACAGCGCCTCCGGCCTGACGCTGGGCAATGCCATCAACGTGGGAACCGGCGCCGATCTGACGCTGGCGCAATCGCAGGACGCGACGCTGCTGGGCACCGTCAGCGGCGACGGCGGCCTGATTGCCGGCGGGGCGGGCACGACGCTCACGCTTGCCGGCGCCAATACGTACACGGGCGGCACGCAACTGAACGGCGGCAACCTGCAGTTGGGGCAGAACGGTTCGCTTGGCACGGGCGCCCTCCTCGTCAATGCCGACGCCAGCCTGTCGGGTGTGACGGGCGGCCCGGCGCTGACCTTGGTCAACGACGCGACGCTGAACGCGGCACTGAACGTGACCGGCGACCGCGACGTCACGCTGAACGGCGTGGTCGATGGCGCAGGTTCGCTGACCAAGAGCGGCGCATCGACGCTGACGCTGGCGGGCGCAAACACCTACACCGGCGGCACCACGCTGTCGGCGGGCGCCTTGCGCCTTGGCGACAACTCGGCGCTGGGCGCCGGCGATCTCACGGTGAACGGCGCGGCGACGCTGGGTTCGACGCAGGCCGTCACGCTGTCCAACAACGTCATCCTGGGTCAGGCGCTGAACCTGGACACGACGAACGGACTGCGCTTTGACGGCGAGATTTCCGGAGCCGGCGGCCTGGCCGCCACCGGCGCGGGCACACTGACGCTCGCGGGCGCCAACACCTACGCGGGCGGCACGCAGATCGACGGCGGCACGCTGCAGGTTGGCGGCGATACGTCGCTGGGCAGCGGCGCGCTCACCGTCGGCGGTCCGGCCGTCCTGCAGGGTCTGACCACGGCGGTGACCTTGGCCAACGCCGTCACGCTGAACGGCGGACCGCTCGAAGTGTCGGGCGCGCAGAACGTGACGCTGACGGGCGACGTGTCCGGCGCGGGCGGCCTCACCAAGCTGGGCGCCAACACGCTGACGCTGACGGGCGAGAACACCTATCAGGGCGGAACGACGCTGGGGCAAGGCCTGATCGTGGTCGGGTCGGACAAGGCGTTGGGCACGGGCGCCCTCACCGTCTCGGGCGATGCCGCGCTTGACGCGGCAACGGCCACGGCGCTGGGCAACCAGATTGCGCTGGCCGGCGGCGACCTGACCGTGAACGGCAGCCAGGACCTCACGCTGACCGGCGACATCGACGGCGGCAACGCATTGATCAAGAACGGCGGCGCGACGCTGACGCTGTCGGGCGACAACGGCTACACCGGCGGCACGACACTGTCGGCCGGCACGCTGATCGCCGGCAGCAACACCGCGCTTGGCGCGGGCGCGCTGGACGTCACCGGCAGCGCAACGCTGTCGGCGGCCGACGGCGTGACGCTGGCCAACGCCGTGGCGCTGACCAGCTCGCTGACGGCGGACGGCGCGGGCGACTGGACGCTCGGCGGCGACATCACCGGCAGCGGCGCGCTGGTCAAGACCGGCGCGGGCACGCTGACGCTGGCCGGCAGCAACAGCTACGCCGGCGGCACGCAGCTTCAGGCCGGCGCCATTACGGGCGACACGGACAGCATCACTGGCCCGGTCGTCGCGAGCGCGGGCACCACCCTTACCTTCGATCAAGCGACGACGGGCACATACGCCGGCGCGCTGTCCGGCGCGGGCAACTTGGAAAAGACGGGCCTGGGCGCGCTGACGCTCGGCGGCAGCAACGGGCTGATGGGTACCGTTGGCGTAGCACAAGGCACGCTGGTCACCCAAGGCAACAATCTCCTGGAGTCCGCCTCCGGCGTGCGCGTCGATGGCAGCGCCACGCTGCAACTGACCGGCGCCGAATTCATCGCCGCGCTTTCCGGCGCGGGCAAGCTGCAGGTGGACGGCAGCCTTGGGCTGGGCGGCGCGACGGACAGCGTCTTCGGCGGCGACCTGGCCGGCGCGGGCAATATCGCCAAGACCGGCACCGGTTCGCTGGCGCTGAACGGCGCCAGCAGCCACACCGGCGTCTTCGACATCAACGGCGGCACGGTGAACCTGGGCGGCACGCTGGCCAGCAGCACGGTCAACGTCAACGGCCCGGCCGCCACCCTGACGGGCGCCGGCACGGCCAATGGCAACGTGAACGTGAACAGCGGCGGCCGGATTGCGGTGAGTTCCGCCGCGCCCGGGGCGCTGATCCTGGGCTCGCTGACGTTGGACAACGCGTCCTTCATCGACGCGCAACTGGGTGCGCCCAACGCGGGCAGCCTCATCAACGTGCACGGCAACGTCGACCTGAACGGCACGCTGAACATCGACGGCACGCCCGACTTCGGCGTGGGCGTGTATCGCATCATTGCGTACTCGGGCACGGCGACGTCCCTGAACCTGGCGCTGGGCGCCCTGCCGCCGGGCGTCATCTCGCTGCAGACCAACGTAGCCGGCCAAGTGAACGTCCTGAACGAATCCCAGGCTGGCGAGATTCAGTTCTGGCAAGGCGGTACAGGCACCTGGGACGCCACCACGCAGAATTGGGCCGACGCCACCGGCACCGCCGGGACGTGGGGCAGCCGCTTCGGCGTGTTTGAAGGCACGGCGGGCACGGTCACGCTGGCCGGCACGCAGGGCTTCCAGGGCCTCCAATTCTCCACCGACGGCTACACCCTGACCGGCGGCGCGCTGAACGCGCTGCCCGACAGCGATGGCGTGACCACCTTGCGTGTCGAACCGTCGATGACGGCGACGCTGGACACGACCCTGCAAGGCACGGCGACCATCGCCAAACGCGACGGCGGCACGCTCGTCTTCACGCAGGCCAACACCTACGTCGGCGACACGCGGCTGGAAGGCGGCGTGCTGGAAATCAGCGCCGACAACCAGCTTGGCAACGCCGGCAATCGCGTCGTTTTCGACGGCGGCACGTTGCGCTATGCCAATGCCACGCCCGGCACGACCACGCGCGCGCTGACGCTGGAGGGCGCGGGCGCCATCGACGTCACGGACGGCGCGTACACCGCGGCCGGCACGATATCGGGCACGGACCCCGCGGCCACGCTGACCAAGACGGGCGCCGGCACGCTGGTGCTGGCGGGCGCCAACACCTATGCGGGCGGCACGCTGCTGCAGGATGGCGAGATCAAGGTCGCGACGAACACGGCACTGGGCACCGGCCTCTTCACGGCGGCCGACGGTACCACCTTGTCGAACGATATCGCCGTCGCGTTGGAGAACGATGTCGCCCTGCAAGGCGGCGTGACGGTCGCGAATGGCGCAGCCATGACGCTGTCCGGCGACGTCTCGGGCGCGGGCGGCATCACCAAGACCGGTCCCGGCACGCTGACGCTGACGGGCGCGAATTCCTACGAGGGCGGCACGCGCCTGAATGCCGGTCAGATCACCGTGGGCGCACCTGGCGCGCTGGGAACCGGCACGCTGACGGCGGCCAACGGCACGGCGCTGGATGCGTCGGTGCCCGTGGCTCTGACCAACGACGTGCAGCTTGATGGCACGCTGACCTTGCCGGGCAGCGCCGCGCTGACCCTGAACGGCGACATCGGCGGGACGGGCGGCCTCATCAAGAACGGTTCGGACACGCTGGCGTTGAATGGCGCGAACAGCTTCCAGGGCGGCGTGGCGCTCAACGGCGGCACGCTGGCGCTGGGCAGCGATACGGCGCTGGGCGTCGGGCGGCTGACCGCGGCCGACGGCACCACGCTGTCCGCCAGCGTGCCGGTAAACGCCTCCAACGCCATCACGCTGGCCGGCACGACGACGATCACCGGCGCCGATCTCGGCCTGTCCGGCGACATCGATGGCCCGGGCGGTCTGGTGAAGACCGGCACGGGCACGCTGACGCTCTCGGGCGACAACAGCTACCAGGGCGGCACGCAGCTTTCCGGCGGCACGCTCGCCCTTGGCAGCGACACCGCATTGGGCTCGGGTGCGCTGACCGCAGCGGGCGGCACCACTCTGCAGGGCCAGGGCGTGTCGCTGACCAACGACGTGCTCCTCCAGGGTCCGGTCACGGTGAACGGCGCGGGCAACCTGGCGCTGAATGGCGTCGTGTCGGGCACCGGTCCGCTGACCAAGGACGGCACGTCGACACTGACGCTGGGCAACGCCAACACCTACGACGGCGGCACGGTGCTGGCCGGCGGGACCATCATTGCGGGCAACAACGCCGCGCTGGGGACCGGCGATCTGACTGTCGCGGGCGCGGGCACGCTGCAGGCCGGCGCACCGGGCATTGCGCTGGGCAACGACATCGGTCTCGGCGCGCCGTTGACGGTGTCTGGCGCCAACGACCTGACGCTGGCCGGCAACATCACCGGGCCCGGCAGCCTCATCAAGACCGACGGCTCGACCCTGACGCTAACGGGCCAGAACCAGTACACGGGCGGCACGACGCTGACCGGCGGGACGCTGATCGGCGACACCAGCAGCCTCACCGGCAACATCGCCACCTCGACGGGCACGTCCGTCGTCTTCAACCAGGCGCCGGGCAGCGGCACGTACGCGGGCGCCATCACGGGCGGCGGCGGACTGGTCAAGGACGGCGCGGGCACGGTCACGCTGACCGGCCCCAATGCCTACACGGGCGGTACGGTGATCAATGCCGGCACGCTGGCCGGCAACGCCACCAGCCTGCAAGGCAACATCACCGTGGTGGACGGCAGCGCCATCGTGTTCAACCAGAACGGCGCCAACGGCACCTATGGCGGCAACATCAACACCACCGGCAACAACACGGGCACGCTGACCAAAGACGGCGACGCTTCGTTGACGCTGACCGGCAACAACAACGTCGGCGGCGGCACCACGGTCAACAGCGGCACGTTGCTGGTCGACGGCACGCTGACCGGCGGCCCCGTCACGATCAACCCCGGCGGCAATCTGGGCGGCTCGGGCTCGGTTGCGGCGGATGTGGAACTGGAGGACAACGCGCGCCTGGTGGCCGGCACCCCCGGCAACCCGATCTCGTTCGCGCGCAGCCTGGCGCTGTCCAACGGCACGCAGCTCGACTTCACGCTCGGCACGCCGAACTCGGCGACGACGGCCGTGACCGTGGCGCAGAACCTGCGGCTGGACGGCGTGCTGAACATCACGGATGGCGGCAACCTGGGCACGGGCGTGTACCGCCTGTTTGCCTACGGCGGCTCGCTGACGGACAACGGCATGCAATTCGGCACGCTGCCGTCCAGCCTGGCCACGGCTGACCTGCAACTGCAGAACCAGCCCAACCAGATCAACCTCGTGCTGCAGATGGAGCCCGGCGAGATTCAGTTCTGGAATGGCGCCAAGACCACGCCCGACGGCATCATTGCAGGCGGCGCAGGCACGTGGAACGCCACGGCCACCAACTGGACCGACACGACGGGCGCCAGCGCCGACCCGTGGAACGGCAAGTTCGCGGCGTTCTCGGGCGCGGCCGGCACGGTCACCGTCGAGGGCGCGCAGAATGTGACGGGCCTGCAGTTCCTGACCGACGGCTACACGCTGCAGGCCGGCACGGCCGGCGCCATCGCGATCGCGCAGGCACAGACGCCGGTGCGGGTCGAGAACGGCGCCACCGCCACGATCTCCGCGCCCATCACCGGCGCGGGCGGCATCGATAAGTTGAACGGCGGCACGCTGGTGCTCGAAGGCGTCAACACCTACACCGGCAACACCGCCATCCGCAGCGGCGTGCTGGAAGTCCGCGCCGACAACCAGCTTGGCAACGGCGGCGCCGTGTCGCTGGACGGCGGGACGCTGCGCATCGCGGATTCGGCCTTTGCAACCACGGCGCGCAACATCTCGCTGGACGGCGTGGGCGGCGGCATCGACGTGGTCGCGGCGGGTCAGACCTTCACGCTGAACCAGGCGCTCAACGGTACGGGCGCACTCACCAAGCAGGGAGACGGAACGCTGGTGCTGAACGGCGCCAACGGCTACACCGGCGGCACGGTCATCGCGGGCGGCACGCTGGAAGGCAGCAGCACCAGCATCGTGGGCGCGGTCGACACGGCAGCCGGCACCACGCTGCGCGTGAACCAGGCAACCGACGGCGTCTTGTCCGGCCCGGTCAGCGGTCAGGGCCAATTGGTGAAGGAAGGCGCCGGCGCGCTGACGCTGGCCGGCGTGTCGAGCTACAGCGGCGGCACGCAGGTCAACGCCGGCGCGCTGATCGGCGACACGTCCAGCCTGCAAGGCGCCATCGCCAACAACGCGACGCTGGTCTTCAACCAGGGCGCGGACGGCGCGTTCAGCGGCACCTTGTCGGGCGCAGGCAGTCTGGTCAAGCAAGGCGGCGGCGCGCTGGCGATCAACGGCACCCACACGTACACCGGCAATGCCACGATCGAGGGCGGCACGGTCGTGCTGGGCAGCGCGCAGGCGCCCGCCACTCTGCCCGCGTCCGTCCAGGTCAATCCCGGCGCGACGCTGGCCGGCAATGGCACCATCGCCGGACTGGTCAACGCCGGCACGGTCCAAAGCGCACCCGCGGCGGGCGGCGGCCTGAAGGTCAGCAATGACTTCAGCAACGCCACCGGCGCGACGTTGGCCGTGAACGTGGGGCCGGCCGGGGCCACCAACCTTCACGTCGCCGGCACGGCAACGCTTGACGGGGCATTGCGGGTCACCAATACCGCCCCGCTCACGGCCAACAGCGCCTACACGGTGGTGACGGCGGACCAGGGCGTGCAAGGCACCTTCGCCTCGACCTCCCTGCCCCAGCTCGCGTTCCTGGACGGCGCGGTGGTCTATGACCCCAACAACGTCACGGTGACCTTCCAGCGCAACGACACCGGGTTCGAAAGCGTCACGGAATCGGCGAACCAGAACGCGGTGGCGCAAGCGCTGGGACAGATCGACCCGGGCTCGCCACTGTATTCGTCGATCCTGGGTTTGAGCCGGGACGAGGCGCCCGGGGCCTTCAAGCAGTTGTCGGGCGACAGTCACGCGTCGCTCTCGTCGGCGATCGTGCGCAGTTCGGAATCGGTGCGGACGCTGCCGCTGAATCACCTGCGGGACAGCCTGCACAGCGAAGGCCGCGGCCACGACGGCGCGTGCGGTGAACCGGGCCGCAGCGCGGGCGGCTACGCGGAGCGCTTCTCGTGCCAGCGCAATGTATGGACCGAGGTGCTGGGCAATTGGCAGAGCCAGGACGGCGACGGCAACGCGCCCAGCTATCGCCAGCGCACCGGCGGCGTGCTGGCCGGCGGCGACATCCGGGTCGGTGACGGCTGGCGCGTGGGCGTTGCGCTGGGCTACCAGGACAGCACGATCTGGCAGGACAGCCGCAATGCCAAGGCGGACGTGGACAGCTACAGCGTCACGCTGTTCGGCGGCAAGTCGTTCGTGCAGCCCAGCGGAAGCGCGTGGAACGTCATGGCCGGCGCGGCGTATAGCTGGCAGGACATCGAGACCAAGCGAAACTTGGCCATCGGCGGCGCAAGCCAGGAGCTGAAGGCGGATTACCGCGGCAACACGACGCAGATCTTCGGCGAGCTGGGCTATTCCATGCCGGTCTCACCGAATGCGACCGTCGAACCTTTTGTCGGCGCGGCGTGGATCAAGCAGCGCATGGGCGGCTTCTCGGAAGACGGCGGCTCCGCGGCCCTGTCGGCGGACAGCCAGAGCAACGACATCACGACCACCACCGTCGGCTTGCGCGGGAACCTTGACACGCAGATCGCGGGCGCGCCCGCCCGCCTGCGCGCCACGCTCGGCTGGCGCCACGCCATGGGAGACGTGGACCCCGACCGCACGATGGCCTTCGGCTCGGGTCCGGCGTTCACAGTCGCGGGCACGCCCATCGCCCGCAATGCCGCCGTGGCTGAACTGGGTGCGGAAGTGGCCGTGTCCAAGAACGCCGCGATTGGCCTGAGCTACCAGGGCCAGTTCGGCAACGGCAGCCGCGAGAATGCGGGCTTCCTGAACGTGCGCTGGAACTTCTGACGCACGCGGCGCCGTCCGGTTGGTATCCGGATGGCGCCTGTCCGCCCCGCCCGCGGCCGAGGGCGCAATGCCTTCGGGCGATCCGATCGGGCCGCATTGACACCCCTGATTTAGGCGCTTTACGCTACCCCGCACTCGTGGTCCAACCGGGCGTGGTTCTGCCCTGGCGCACCAAGGTGCGGGAGGCGCGTCATGACGCTAAGCAGACCTGGAGCATTCGCGTGCGCGTTGCTGATGCTGGCTGTTTTGATGCCGGCCAGCGCGCTGGCCGCATGCAGCGACAAGACCTTGCGCGGCATGTCCGACGCGGGACGCAGCGTGGCCACCATCGCCAAACGCTGCGGCATGAGCGCGGCGGCCGTGAAGGAAAGACTGGGAGCCGCCGACGCGAAGGCCAAACGCGCGCCTGCGGAGGCGGCAGCGCCCCGTACGGCACCCGGCGCCGAAGCCGGCGCCTTGGCGGCAGGATCTGCCGCGACGTCCGCGGAAGTATCCGCCGACAAACCCACGGCAAAACCCGCAGCGAAATCCGCGGCAAGTGCCGCAACAAAATCCGCGGCAACCTCGGCCACGACACCGGCCGCCAGCGCCGCCAAGCCGGCGGGCAAGACGCCCGCCGAGCCGGAGAAGCACCCGCCGGGAACCGTGCTGGAACTGTGCGGCTGCTACGGCAGCATGGAGTACGGCTTTACCGAACCGAACGCGCAATGCGTCAGCGGCAAGGCGGTGGCGACGCGGTGTCCGGGCTATTGCCCGGTAAACCGCTCGCCGTGGCGCCGCATCTGCAGCTGAGGCGGTTGTCCGCCCTGCCCTTCGATCAATCGGCCGCGCTGGGCTGCGGCTGGTGTGGACGCGCATGCACCTGGTCGATGCGAAGGCCATCGCGGCGCGTCACCTCGAAACCCCAGTCACGCAGCGTCACGGTGTCGCCCGCGTCGGGGATCCGGCCGCCCGCGCGCAGCAGGCAGCCGGCCAGCGTCGCATCGGGGTAATCGTCCGCCAGCGCCGGCGCATCCAGCAGGCGCGCGGCTTCGTCCACCGACAACCGGCCGCCCAGCAGCCATGAGCCATCAGAAAGCTGCATGGCTTCGGGCTGGTCTTCCTGGTGTTCAGGCAGGTCGCCCGCTACCGCTTCCAGCACGTCCAACGGCGTGACCAGACCTTCGCACACACCGTGTTCATCGACCACAATCAGCATGTGATCGCGCGAGGCGCGCAGTTCATCCAGCACCTTCAGCACCGGCGTGGTTTCCATCACGTAGCGCGGCTCGCGCGCCAGTTCCACGAGGTCGATCGGACCGGGGTTCTGCAGCATCGGCAGCACTTCCTTGAAGTGCAGCACGCCCAGCACGTTGGCCGGGTCGCCCGCGCATAGCGGCAGGCGCGCGTGGCCAGAGGCGAACTTGCGCACGATGACGTCCGGCGTGTCGGCCACATCCAGCCAGATCATGTCGCCGCGCGGAACCATGATGGAGCGGATGTCGCGCGCGCCGATGGACAGCACGCGCTCGATCATCGAGCTTTCCTCGGGCGCGAAGGCGGGCTCGTCGCCCGCGCCGTCAACCAGCGCCACCACTTCGTCCGCTTGCGACACGGGCTGGCCGGCACGGCCGCCGCGCAAGAGGCGCAACACGGCCTGCGCCGTGCGTTGACGGCGGCCCAGCGCGTGCGTGCCGCGGGCGCGGTTGCGGCGCGCCAGCTGGTTGCACAGCTCGATCAGGATCGAGAAGCCGATGGCCGCGTACAGGTAGCCCTTGGGAACATGGAAGCCCAGGCCTTCCGCAACGAGGCTGAAACCGATCATCAGCAACAGGCCCAGACACAGGATCACGACCGTCGGGTGGCGTCCCACGAAGGCCATCAACGGACGGCTGGCCAGCATCATGACGGCCATCGCGACCACCACGGCGATCATCATGATGCTCAGATCCTGCACCATGCCCACGGCGGTGATGACCGAGTCCAGCGAGAACACGGCGTCCAGCACCACGATCTGCAGAATGACCTGCCAGAACACCGCATGCTGCGGCTTCTGCGTCTGGTCATGGCTGGCGCTGCCTTCGACGCGTTCGTGCAGCTCCATCGTGCCCTTGAAGAGCAGGAACAGGCCGCCCAGGATCAATATCAGGTCGCGTCCGGAAATCTCGGCGCCCATCACCGTGAACAGCGGCGCGGTCAGCGTGACCACCCACGCAATGCTGGCCAGCAGGCCCAGGCGCATCACCAGCGCGAGCGTCAGGCCGATCAGGCGTGCGCGGTTGCGCTGCTCGGGCGGCAGCTTGTCGGCCAGGATCGCAATGAACACCAGGTTGTCAATCCCCAGCACAATTTCAAGCACGACCAGCGTCGCCAGGCCAAGCCAGGCAGTAGGGTCGGACATCCAGTCGAAAATCATCAGGTTTCCACGGAAAACATAAGCGGACGCGCAATCGATGCGCGTCGGCGGGCAGGCGTTTTTTTAGCAGCGCGCAGCAGAGGCTGCACAGGCGCGCGGGCGGGTGCGGCCTGGCATGGCGGCGCGCGGCCGCCGAGTCGCGGCGTGGCCGCGGAGGCGCTGGGGAATGCGGCGCGCAGGGAGACAGCCCTTGCCGCGGCAGTGTGGGGAGAAAGTATCGGGCGCCGGCAGATCCGCGGCGCCCTGCTAGGAGGAGGGTCTTCGTTCATAGATGGCGGATGGCTCCAGGCTGCCGGGGCAGCAAAAGTCGGAATATCCGCCGCGCTCTCTTTCTTACAGGACCCTGAATATTACCTGAATCGGAAAGCCGCAAGACTAGGGGATGTCACCACCTTCATTGACCGCGCAAATCCGCGGTGCCGCCTGAACCCGACGACGCGCCCGACCCCGGCATGCCGCCGTGTCCCGTAGATCCCGTGTTGCTGCCCGGCGTTCCCTTCGCCCCGCGCGTGTCGGCGCCGGCGTCGTCCTGCCGGGGACTCGACCCGGCACGCGGTGCATCGCGCTTGCCGTGATCGCCCTTTTCTCCTTGCTTGGATTGTTGCGGCATGGACTTCTCCGGGGCTGGGGTCTTCGGCGTGCCCGCCTTGCGATCCGGACGGGACTGGCTACCCGAACGAATGTCAGGCGTGGTCGTCTGGGCCTGGGCCACTAGCGTTTTTTCAATGCGCTGCGCCGAAACGCTGGTGGCAAGCAAGCCGCTCATGGCCGTAGCGCACAGATACAGAATCGGATGTTTCATGGTTGCTCCTTCGTCGGCAACGGTGACACACTGAGCCCCAACGAGCTGACGCGGGATCTCTATTCACCCAGGGGCAAGTCGCGTGCCTGCCCCGCCATGGGAGCGAACCATGAGTGATAAACCTGTACCCGGCCGGCGGGGCCTGCTCAAAGCCCTGGCCGTCGGTGTCCCCGGCGCAGCGTGGGCTCCACGTGCGATCAGCGCCCCGGACCCTGCCTCCCCCCCTCCCCATCAGGACGCTGCCGCCACGGGCGGCGCCGCCAATCGAACGCTCAAATTTTTCAATGCGCAGGAAGCCTTGACGATGGACGCCGTCGCCGCGCGGCTGATACCGGCCGACGACCTGGGCCCGGGCGCCAAGGAAGCCGGCGTGACGCTGTTCCTGGACGGCCAGCTTGCCGGCGCGTGGGGCGCGGGCAGCCAGCTCTACCGCCAAGGTCCATTCGAACAAGGCACGCCCGAACAGGGCTACCAGCTGTCGTTCACGCCGGCCGAGATGTTCCGCCGCGGACTCGCCGCGCTGGACGCGGCCACGCGCAAGCAGGACGGCAAGCCTTTCGCCGAGCTTGACGCCGCGCGGCAGGACGCGTGGCTGCGCGACATGCAGGAGGGCAAGCCCGATTTTTCGCCGCTGCCGTCCGGCGTGTTCTTCCAGGCGCTGCTCGAAGGCACGATCGAAGGCTTCTTTTCCGACCCGATGTACGGCGGCAACGCCGGCATGGTGGGCTGGAAACTCGTGGGGTTTCCCGGCGCGTTTGCCTCGTTCTCCAACGACATCGAGCGCCACGGCGTGATCTGGGCCGGCCAGCCGGTGTCGATTGCCAATGCCCTTGGCCACAAGATGACGCCGGGAGGCAAGCATGGCTAAAACGCTGCCTGCGGTAGACGTGGCAATCATCGGCGGCGGGTGGACCGGCGCCATCATCGGCAAGGAGCTCGCGGCCGCCAAGCAACGGGTGGTGGTGCTGGAACGGGGCGAGGCGCGCTGGCCCTCGCCCGATTTCCAGGGGCCCAACGTCCACGACGAACTCAAGTACACGCGGCGCCATGAACTGCATCAGGACGCCGCAACCGAAACCTACACGTTCCGCAACAACACGGACCAGAAGGCGCTGCCGATGCGGCGCTGGCAGTTCGCCTACCCCGGCACGCACCTGGGCGGGGCGGGCAATCACTGGTCGGGCGCCTATTACCGCTTCGATCCGACCGACTTCGTCATGCGCAGCCATTACAACGAACGCTATGGCGCGGACATCTTCGACAAGGAGCTGACCTGTCAGGACTGGGGCGTGACGTACGACGAACTCGAGCCCTACTTCGACCGCTTCGATTACCTGATCGGCGCGTCCGGCCAGGCCGGCAACATCAAGGGCGAAAAGCAGGAAGGGGGCAATCCGTTCGAGCCGTGGCGCTCCCGCCCCTACCCAAACCCGCCCATGAAGGTGCCTTACGCGCCCGCGCTCTTCGGCGAGGCCGCGCGCAAGCTGGGCTATCACCCTTACGTGCAGCCGTCGGCGCTCTGTACGCGGCCCTATGTGAATTCCGAAGGTCTGCACATGAGCGCGTGCGTGTACTGCGGGTTCTGTTCGAACTTCGGTTGCGAGCACTTTGCCAAGGCTTCGCCGCAGGTCTGCATCCTGCCCGTGGCCATGAAGATGGAGAACTTCGAGATCCGCACCGGCGCGCACGTGCTGCGCGTTGAGCTGACGCCCGACAAGAAGCGCGCGCGCGGCGTGACCTACGTGGACGCGGCCGGTGAAGAAGTCTTCCAGCCTGCCGACATCGTGTTCCTCTGCGCATTCGGCATCAACAACGTGCGCCTGCTGCTGCTGTCCGGCATCGGCAAGCCCTTCGATCCGGTCACGAACACCGGCGTCGTGGGCCGCAACTACACGCACCAGACCACGTCGGGCGTGAACCTGTTTTTCGATGAGTCGGTCAACATCAACCCGTTCATGGGGGCCGGCGCGGTGGCGGTGACGATGGACGACTTCAGCGCCGACAACTTCGACCACGGACCGGTGGGCTTTGTGGGCGGCGGCTATCTGCAGATCCAGGTGGTCAGCGGCGCGCCCATCGGTTTTCATCCGACGCCCAAAGGCACGCCGTCCTGGGGATCTGAATGGAAGAAGGCCGTTGCGCGCCACTACAACCATGCGGCGAACATCACCATCACGGGCTCGGCGCAGCCGTGGCGTGGCGGTTACCTGAGCCTGGACCCCACGTACAAGGACGCCTGGGGCTTGCCGCTATTGCGCGTGACCTACGACTTTCCCGACAACGACATCCGCATGTCGGCGTTCCTGACCGGGAAAGGCGACGAGATCGCGCGCGCCATGAAGGGCATCGTGCGCACCGAGCCCGGCCCGCGCAAGCGGCCGTTTTCGGCCACCGCCTACCAGTCCACCCACCTGACGGGCGGCGCGGCCATGGGCGATGATCCCAACACCAGCGTCGTCAACCGCTATGGGCAGTCTTGGGACGTGCCCAATGTGTTCGTCACGGGCGCGGCGCTCTTTCCGCAGAACTCGGGCTACAACCCGACCGGCACCGTGGGCGCCACCGCCTACTGGATCGTAGAGAAAATCAAGGCGGACTATCTGCGTTCGCCGGGCCCGCTGGTGTGATCATGATCGAACGTCGCAAAGGCATCATCTTTACCGTCGCGTTGATGATCGCCGTGCCGGCCATCACGCTGATCGCCACGGTCCACCAGATGCTGGGCGCCGGCGGCGACGAGGCCATCCGGGCTTCCGCGGTGCCGCAGCCGCCCGCCCCGGCGGCGCCGCAAGCCGCCCCGGCCGCAGCTCCCGCAGCTCCCGCTGCCCCCGCTGCCGCTG
>NZ_DAMCTG010000007.1:0-115707 GCF_032113835.1 Achromobacter sp.
TGCCCGTGCTGCTGCACGTGCGCAAATCCCAGGACATCCTGCTGAAGTACCTGCGCCGCCATCCGCGCATCGGCGGCATCGCGCACGCGTTCAATGGCAGCGCGCAGCAGGCGCAGGCCTTCATCGAGCATGGCTTTGCGCTGGGGATGGGTGGCGCGATGACGTTCGAGCGGGCGCTGCAGATTCGCCGCCATGCGGTGGACGTCGGCCTGGAGCATCTGGTGCTGGAGACCGACGCGCCGGACATTCCGCCCGCCTGGCTGCACGAACCCGATCGGCGCAATCGTCCCGGCGAATTGGCGCGCATCGCGCAAGTGCTGGCGGAATTGCGCGGCATCACGCCGGCGCAGGTGGCGCACGCCACCACCGCGAATGCGATGCGGGTGTTGCCGAGGTTGCCGGCAGCGATTCTGGCCGACGCGGACTGAGCCTTTCGGAAGTCGATGATGTGCGCACGATGACGATGTTGTCGTGCGGGATCGCTGCGTCCGTCGGACCCGTCCGAAACGTCTTTCAACGCTTCTAACGATTCTTCGAAAACGCGTTCGTGGCATTGAGTTGAAGTAATGGGAATACCTATCATTGGCGTTCGTTAGCACGTCAATCAGCGCACAGCGCGCGCCGCCTTGACCCTGGATCGGGCGGTTTTTCATTTGATTCCCATGTCGACTCAGAAATGCTTTAACGGCTCCGCGCGAGCCGCTTCATCTCCCTGCGCGCGATTCCGTCTTTTGCCGATCGTGCTGGCGCTCGCCGCGGCAAACGTCCAGGCGCAGACCGGCACGGCCGGATTGGAAGACACGATGGGCGTGACGCAGTTGGACACCGTCGTGGTCACGGCGTCGGGGTTTGAGCAGGAGATCCGCAACGCGCCCGCGTCCATTTCGGTCATCACGCGTGAACAGCTGGAGGCGCGGCCTTTCCATAACCTGGCCGACGCGGTGCGCGACGTCGAGGGCGTGTCGGTGGAGCGCGGCGGCAAGGCCGGCGGCATGAACATCAGCATCCGCGGTATGCCCAGCGACTACACGCTGGTGCTGGTGGACGGCAAGCGCATGAACCAGAACAGCTCGGGGGCGCGCGCCAACGGTTTCGGCGACGTCGACACCAACTTCATTCCGCCGATGGCCGCAATCGAGCGCATCGAGGTGGTGCGAGGCCCGATGTCCACGCTGTACGGCTCGGATGCAATGGGCGGCGTCATCAACATCATCACGCGCAAGGTCGCCCAAGAATGGACAGGCCAGCTGACGCTGGACAGCACGCTGCAGGGCGACAATCGCTTCGGCAATACCTACGGCGCGGGCTTCTACCTGAGCGGCCCGCTGAAGACCGACAAGCTTGGCCTGAGCCTGCGCGGCGGCCACTACCGGCGCCTGAGCGCGACCGGCAGTTATCCCGCCACTCAAGCCGACTACGACAGCGGCGACTACTCCGGCGACATTGCGAGCTTCAGCGGACTGGGCGACAGCACACAGCAGAACGTGGGCCTGCGCCTGTCGCTGACGCCTAACCGCAACCACGACATCCTGTTCGACGTGGACAGCAACTGGCAGACCTTCGACAACAGCAACGGCGAGCTTGGCACGTTGAACGCCAACGTGGCGCCCAATCGCCAGGGCGGCGGCTATGAGCCCGAAATGAAGTTCAACCGGCAGCGCTACGCGGTGACGCATCTGGGTAGATACGGTGCCTCAGTCAGCTCGGACACCAGCCTGGTCTACGACACCACCGAGACCATCGGCCGCACGAATCCGATGAGCACGCCGCGCCAGCCCACCGACGGGGCCAGCCGCGATCTGGAATACGACAACTGGGTGTTCGACACCAAGTGGACGATGCCGCTGTTCAACGACCGCCACAACCTGACCTTGGGCGGCCAGTGGCGCGAACAGCAGTTCAAGGACACGCTGGTGTCGGCGCCGCTGAACCTGCGGCAGTACCAATGGGCGCTGTTTGCCGAAGACGAATGGCGCATCGTGGATAGCGTGGCGCTGACCGCCGGCGCGCGTTACGACCGCAACGAGCAGTTCGGCGGCAAGTGGAGTCCGCGCGGCTACCTGGTCTGGAACGCAACGCCCACGTGGACGTTCAAAGGCGGCGTCAGCAAGGGCTACAAGACGCCAGACATCAACCTCATGACGGACGGCATCATCGGCCTGGGCGCGCAAGGCACCATGCCGCTGCTGGGCAATGCGCAACTCAAGCCGGAAACCAGCACCTCGTCGGAATTGGGCGTGCTGTTCGACGATGGAGAAGGGCTGTCCGGCAACCTGACCGCCTTTCACACCAAGTTCAAGGACAAGATCGACAGCCAGAGCGTGCCCAATTGCCTGGCGGCGGGCGGCCCCGTGCCGGGCTGCCTGGATCTGGGCGTGTGGGAACGCAACGGCGTGCCCGTGGCCAATTTCTCGCAACGCGTGAACATCGATTCGGCCACCATCCAGGGCTTTGAGCTGGGCGGCCGGATTCCGCTGTACGCGGGGCTGTCGTTCACCGGCAATTACACGCTGACCGCCAGCGAGGTCACGTCCGGCGCCCGGCGCGGCCAGCCCCTGGGTTCCCAGCCGCGTCATGCGGTGAATCTGGGGCTGAACTGGCGCATCAACGATCAGTTCAACACCTGGGTCCGCGGCGAGTACCGCGCGGGTCAGTTCAACGACATGAACTGGGAGAAAAAGCAGGTGTTCTACAGCCCGTACTGGCTGGCCAGCATGGGCGGCTCGTACGTGGTCAGCAAGAACGTGACGTTGTCGGCCTTGGTGCTGAATCTGTTCGACAAGAACTTCGTGGACTACGGTCCGGCCAAGACGGGCGCCACGGCGCCTGCGGCCAACGCCAGCTGGAGCAATTCGTACCGGCAGGTGCTTGAAGGCCGCCGCCTGTGGATGTCGGCGAACATCACGTTCTGATGCCGCGCGCCGTCCGTGGCGTCATCCCGCAGCGGGACGCGCCACGGCGGCGGACAACAGCGGCAGGTCCATGCGCACGCTCAAGCCGTTCGGGGCGACGTTGCGGGCCGATATCGACCCTTTGTGCGCGGCAACCGCGGCCTGCGCGATGGACAGTCCCAGCCCCGCGCCGCCGCCCGGCGTGCTGGCGGCGCCGGCGGAGCCCGCGCGATAGAACGGCTCGAAAAGCGATGCCAACTCCTGCGTGGCGACGCCGGGGCCGCGGTCTTCGATCTCCAGGCTGGCTTCGCTGGCGCTGGTCAAGAGCCGCACGCGGATAACGCTGTGCGCGGGCGCAAAACGCAGGGCGTTGCGCAGCACGTTCTCGATGGCGCTGGCCAGGCTGGCGCGATCACCTGCGATGAGGACGGGCGCTGGGGTATCCCAATCAATGCGCAGGTGGCGGCCTTCGGCCTCGTAGCGGGCGTCGTCCACCACGCCGGCCACGACGTCCGACAGGTCCAGCGGATCGGTCGGCACGGGCAGGGCGCCCACGCGGGCAAGGCGCAGCGTGTTGCCCACCAAGGCGTCCAGCCGCTCGCATTCACGTTCGATGCGGTCCAGCTGCAGATCGCGCCGTTCGTCGTTGCGCCGCGCCAGTTCAGAGGCCAGGCGCAGGCGCGCGAGCGGCGACCTCAGTTCATGCGCCACGTTGTGCAGCAGTTGCTCGCGCGTGTCGACCAGCGCTTTCAGGCGCACGGCCATCGCATCGAAATCGCGCGCCAGCAGGCCAAGTTCGTCCTGGCGCGTGGCGAGTTTCGACGGTGTCTGCGTGTCCAGTTGCCCGGCCGCCAACGCGTGCGTGGTCTGGCGCAATTGCGCCAGGGGCGCGGTGATGTGGCGCGTCAACGCCCAGCAGAACGGGGCGGTCACCGCCAGCGCGAACAGCAGCAGCGCCAGCGCGACGGGCGACAGCGCCAGGACCTCCCAGCGCGACGAATCAAAGGGCAGGAACAGCATCAGCAGTTCCGAGCCGTCCGGCAGGATCAGGATCTGGGGTTCCCACCACGACACGCGTTCGCCCGCGGGATCGGCCGGCACATTGTCGGACTGCGGCAACCGGTCGGGCGCGGCGCGGTACGCGACCAGCCAGTCATGCAGGCGCGTGGGCAGTCGCCGGCCCAGGATCTCCTGGTCCTGCGCATCCATGACATAGATCTTCAGCGCCGAGTAGTTGTCGTCCATGGCGCGCACCCAGCGCTCCAGGCCGTCCAGGCCCTGCGTGCGCGCGACCTGCGCGGCGTCGCGCGTGAGGTTGCCGGGATTCAGCCCATCCAGCGAGTTGAAGCGGTACCAGGCCACCGACGCCGTCAGCACCATGCCGCAGACCAGGATGACCGCCATCGCGCCCCAGAACGTCAGGAACGCGCGCCAGAAGAGCGAACGTGCAGGCAACAACGTCATCACGCGGCGCCCGCCAGCACGTAGCCCAGGCCTCGCAGGTTGCGGATGGACAGCGTGTCGGCGTGTTGATCCAGGCGCAGCTTCTTGCGCAGGCTGCTGATGTGCGTGTCGATGCTGCGGTCGTAGCGGTCCGGCGCGCGGCCCAGCGCGTACAAACCGATCTGGTCGCGCGCGATCACCTGGCCGGGGGCGCGCATCAGGATCTCCAGGATGCGCTGCTCCGCGCCGGTCAGCATGACTTCGTCCGCGCCCATGCGCGCGCGGCCGGTGGCCGGGTCGAGCGACAGGGCGCCCAGGCTGAGCGACGGACTGGCGGGGACGGGCGTTTCTTCAAAGCGGCGCAGCACGGCCGTGACGCGGGCCTTGAGCTCACGCGGACTGAAGGGCTTGGCCAGGTAATCGTCGGCGCCGAACTCCAGCCCCAGTACACGGTCGGTCTCGCCGCCGTGCGCGGTGAACATGATGACCGGGCGGCGCGAGCGCTGCCGATAGTGCTTGAGCAGATCCAGCCCGTTGCCGTCGGGCAGCATCAGGTCCAGCAGCACCAGGTCGAAATCGTCCTGCGCCAGCAAAGACAAGCCTTGCGCGCCGGTGTGCGCCAGCGTCAGCTGGCATTGATGGGGTTCCAGGTATTCGCGCAGCATCTGCGCCAGCTCGACGTCGTCGTCGATCAGCAGGATGCGGCGGGCCACCGCTGAATGAGTGAAAGGCATGCGTGTTGGGCGTCGAGCATCCGGCAGTGTGGCCGAACGCTGCGCGCCGGAGTGTCAAGAAGTGCAAAGAAGATAAAAGTTGCGGAAAGCGTGTTGCGGCGTGCTGCAAGCCCCAATTCTAATATGAGAATGGTTTTCATTAATAAGTGGGAGCCGGGCAGTGCCGCGCGTGGGGCGTGGCGCAAACCGGGGACGGGAGAAGTTGGAATCATGAGCAGGAAAGATCTGGCCGCACGCCAGCGCATCGCCGCGTCGCGCACGCAATTGGCCGCCGCCTTGTGCGCCGCGGGTTTCGGCCTGGGGCCGTCAGCCGTCTGGGCGCAAGCCGCGGACGCCACAACGACGATGGATACGGTTGTCGTCACGGCCAGCGGTTTCGAGCAACGCATCCAGGATGCGCCCGCCTCGATCAGCGTCATCACGCGTGAAGACCTGGACAAGAAGTTCTACCGTGACCTGAACGACGCGCTGGTGGAAGTGCCGGGCGTCATCGTTACGGGCGGCGGCGACCGCCAGGACATCAGCCTGCGCGGCATGGGACCGAAGTACACGTTGATCCTGATCGACGGCAAGCGCCAGAACTCGCGCGAAACCCGCACCAATTCGGACTCGACGGGCGTGGAGGGCGGCTGGACGCCGCCGCTGTCGGCCATCGAGCGCATCGAAGTGGTGCGCGGCCCGATGTCGTCGCTGTACGGGTCGGACGCCATGGGCGGGGTGATCAACATCATCACGCGCAAGGTGCCTGACGAATGGCACGGCGAAATCCGCATGGATACGACGATCCAGGAGAGCAGCAAGTCGGGCGACATCTACCAGGGCAACTTCTACCTGGCCGGCCCGATCAAGAACGACCTGCTGGGCCTGCAGATCTACGGCCAGGCCACGCAGCGCGACGAAGACAACATCTACAACGGCTACCGCAAGCGCAACGCCGAAAGCGTGACCGCCAAGCTGGCGCTCACGCCCAACCGCGATCACGACATCGTGCTGGAAGCGACCACGATGCGCCAGAAGTTCGCGGACACGCTGGGCAAGAGCGTCGCGCCGCTGCCGCCCGGCACCGCGTGCCCGCGCACCGGCTGCCCGGCGTCGTCGGAAACCGATTACCGCAGCAGCAAGTGGGCGTTGTCGCACACTGGCCGCTGGGGCTGGGGCGTGTCCGACAGCTACGTGCAGCAGGAAGAGTTCGACAACCGCTCGCGCCAGATGAAGATCAAGAACCTGGACCTGCAGACGAGCTGGTCGCTGCCGCTGGGTTCGCACATGCTGACCCTGGGTGGCAGCTATCTCAATCAACGTCTGGATGACAAAAACGGCAACCAGCTGCCCGCCGGCCCCAACAACGTGGAACGGTATCAGTGGGCCTTGTTCGCCGAAGACGAATGGCGGCTGACCGAAAGCTTTGCCCTCACCACCGGCCTGCGCATGGACGAGGACGAGAACTTCGGCAACCACTTCAGCCCGCGCCTGTACGGCGTCTGGCACATGGCCGAACGCTGGACCCTGAAGGGCGGCGTGTCCACCGGTTTCCGTGCGCCCGACCTGCGCCAGACCGTGGCCGGCTGGGGCCAGACCAGCCGCGGCGGCAACATGTACGGCAATCCGGACCTGACGCCCGAGAAGTCGGTGACCCAGGAAATCGGCCTGCTGTATGACGACGGCGAAGGCATGAGCGCCGGCGTCACGCTGTTCAACAACGACTTCAAGGACAAGATCACCCGCGTGGCTTGCCCCTTGACGCAGTGCACGGACGGCCCCAACCAGTTCGGTTCCGATCCCACCACGTACATGAACGTGGACAAGGCCGTGTCGCGCGGCGTGGAAGCCAGCCTGAAGCTGCCGCTGGCCGCCGACTGGTCGATGACCAGCAGCTACACCTTCACGAAGTCGGAGCAGAAGTCCGGCCAGTACAAGGGCGAGCCGCTGAACCAGTTGCCCAAGCACCTGTTCACCACCACGGTAAATTGGCAGCCCTCCGACGCGTTGCAAGCGTGGGCGCGCATCAACTACCGCGGCCGCGAAAGCCAGCCGACGACGGGCCCGTCCACCAGCGCGCTGGTCGCGCCGTCCTACACGTTCGTGGACCTGGGCGGTTCGTATGCCGTCAACAAGACCGTGTCGGTCTACGCGGGCATCTACAACCTGTTCGACAAGCAGGTCGCCTACGACGACTTCGGCTACGTCGAAGACGGCCGCCGCTACTGGCTGGGCGTGGGCGTGAAGTTCTGAGAATGACGGGGCGCCTGGCGCCCCATTACAGAGAGGTTTGCATGAACAATGGAAAACAGGCGGGCGCTGCCCGCCGCTGGGCAACCCGGGCAGGCGTGGCCCTGGCGCTGAGCGCCGCGGCTGCCGTGTGCGCCGCGCAGTCCACGACGCCGGTCAAGCATGCGCGCGGCGAAACCGCCGTGCCGTCCAATCCGTCCAAGACGATCGTGCTGGACCTGGCCGTGCTGGACACCCTGCACACGCTCGGCGTGGACCCCGTGGGCGTGCCCAGCGCCGCCAAGCTGCCGCCGCAGCTGAGCCAGTTTGCCGACAAGCGTTACCTGAAGGCGGGCACGATGTTCGAGCCCAACTACGAGGTCATCCACGCCGCCGCGCCGCAAGTCATCTTAGTGGCCGGCCGCTCGGCGCCCAAGTATGACGAGCTGTCCAAGATTGCGCCCACCGTGGACCTGACGGTTGATGCAAAGGACCTGGTCGGCAGCGTCCGGCGCAACACCGAAACGCTGGCCGCGCTTTACGGCAAACAGGGCGAGGCCAAGGAAAAGCTGGCCGCGTTGGACGCTTCCATCGCGTCGCTGAAAGGCAAGGCAGCCAACGCCGGCAACGCGTTGATCGTGCTGACGACCGGCGGCAAGATGAGCGCCTACGGTCCAGGCTCACGCTTTGGCGTGATCCACGACGCCTTCGGCATCAAGCCTGCCGCGACGGGCCTGAACGTGTCCAACCACGGCCAGGCGATTTCGTTCGAATTCATCGCCCAGACCGATCCGGACTGGCTGTTCGTGATTGACCGCGACGCCGCCATCGGCCGCGAAGGTGTGTCGGCGCAGCGCATGCTGGACAACGAGCTGGTGCGTCCGACCAAGGCGTGGAAGAACCAGCGCGTGGTCTACCTGAACGGCTTCAACTGGTATCTGCTCGGGAGCGCCGGCCTGACGGCCATGCAGCAGAACGTGGATCAGATCGCGGCGGCCTTGTCGCAAGGAAAGTAGTCAGCATGCAAGACGGGAAGGGCTGCCGGTGAACTGGCGGCGCGCAATCAGCGGATGGGGCGGCCTGACGGCCGTGGTGGTGGTGTTGCTGCTGTTGTGCGTGGCCAGCATCAGCCTGGGCGCGGGCCAGATGCCGTGGGCCGCGCTGTGGAATGGCGGCGAAGACGGCGAGCGCGCGTGGCGGCTGCTGCTGGTCAGCCGCATCCCGCGCACCCTCGCGCTGCTGTTGGCAGGGACGGCGCTGGCCGTTGCCGGCCTCATCATGCAGATGCTGGTGCGCAACCGCTTTGTCGAGCCCACGACGGCCGGCACCGTCGAATCCGCCACCCTCGGCATCCTGGTCGTCACCTTGCTGGCGCCCGATACGTCCGTGATCGGCAAGATGGTGACCGCCACGGGCTTTGCGCTGGCGGGCACCTTGCTGTTTCTGGCCCTGCTGCGCCGCGTGCCGCTGCGCACGCCGTTCATCGTGCCGCTGATCGGGCTGATCCTGGGGGGCGTGATCCAGGCGGTCACGACCTTCATGGCGTACCGCTTCGATCTGTTGCAGTCCCTGCATGCGTGGACCACCGGCGACTTCTCCGGCGTGCTGCGCGGCCGCTATGAACTGCTGTGGATCGGCTTTGCGCTGGCCTGCGCCGCCTATGCCGCCGCCGACCGCTACACGGTGGCGGGCATGGGCCGCGAGTTCGCGTCCAACCTGGGGTTGAATCATGCACGGCTGACGCTGGTCGGCCTGTTGATCGTTTCCGCGATATCGGCCGTGGTGGTCGTGACCGCCGGCAGCATCCCGTTCCTGGGCCTCATCGTGCCCAATGCCGTCAGCCTGGTGCTGGGCGACAACATGCGCCGCGCCATTCCGTGGGTCGCGTTGCTGGGCGGCGTGTTCGTGCTGGCCTGCGACATCGTCGGCCGGCTGGTCATCCACCCCTACGAAATTCCCATCGGAACGGTGGTCGGCGTGCTGGGCAGCATCCTGTTCCTGTGGCTGCTGCGCACGCGGAGGAACCGCCTTGGCTGAAACCGTCTCGATTTCCCGCATGGCCCCGCGCGCGCCGCAGACGTGGCGTCTTGCCGCGCTGGGCGCCTGCGCGCTGTTCTGCGTCGCCGCTTTCATGACGCTGGGCGCGAATGGCCAGTGGTCGTTCGTCATTCCCTTTCGCGGCGGCAAGCTGCTGGCCATGCTGCTGGTGGCGTACGCGGTGGCGGTGTCGTCCGTGCTGTTCCAGACCATCACGCACAACCGGATCCTTACGCCCGCCATCATGGGCTTCGATGCCCTGTACCTGCTGATCCAGGCGGTGGTGGTCTTCGGCTTCGGGCAGGCGGCGGCCACCGCCAGTCATCCTGTCGCGGCCTTCCTGCTGGAAGTGTGCGCGATGACGGCGTTCGCGTGCCTGCTGTTCCGCTGGCTGTTTTCCGACGCCGTGCGCAGCCTGCATTTGATGATGCTGGTGGGCATCATCTTCGGACTGCTGTTTCGCAGCCTGTCCAGCTTCGTGGTGCGGCTGATCGACCCAAATGAATTCCTGGTGCTGCAGGACCGCATGTTCGCCAGCTTCAATTCGGTACGCGTCGAACTGCTGCCGATCGCTTTCGGCGCCGTGTGCACCGCGTCGTTCTTCGTCTGGCGCATGCGCCGGCGCTACGACGTGCTGGCGCTGGGCCGCGATATTGCATTGAATCTGGGCGTGGATTATCGCCGCACGTTGTTGGTGACACTGGCGGCGATTGCGGTGCTGGTGTCCGTGTCGACGGCGCTGGTCGGTCCCGTGACGTTCTTCGGTTTGCTGGTCAGCAATCTGGCATATCAAGCGATGGGCTCGGACAGGCACCGGTACACCGTGCCGGCCGCGACGCTGCTCAGCGTCATTTTCCTGGTGGGTGGCCAGACGCTGCTGGAGCGTGTGCTGGGGCTGAACACCACGGTGAGCGTGGTGATTGAATTCGTGGGCGGCGTGATGTTCCTCGTCCTGATCTTGCGCAGGGGGCGCCGATGATAGAAATCCAGAACGTCAGCAAGCAGTACGGCGACACCGTCGTGATCGACGACGTCAGCCTGGACCTGCCGGCCGGCGGCGTCACCGCCATCATCGGGCCGAACGGGGCGGGCAAGTCGACGTTGCTGTCCATGGTCAGCCGGCTGCTGCCGATGAGTGCAGGGCGCGTCATGGTGGAAGGCCTGGACGTCACGCGCGCCGACAGCCGCGAACTGGCGCGTCGCCTGGCCATCCTGCGGCAGGACAACCACTTGCCGCTGCGGCTGACGGTGAAGGACCTGGTGGCGTTCGGGCGCTACCCGCACACGGGCGGGCGGCTGACGATGGATGACAAGGTCCACATCGATCAGGCCATTGCCTATCTGAACCTGGAGCCGCTGGCGGACCGCTATCTGGACGAGATGTCCGGCGGCCAGCGCCAGCGCGCGTTCGTTGCCATGGTGCTGTGTCAGGACACGCGCTACGTGCTGCTGGACGAGCCGTTGAACAGCCTGGACATGAAGCATGCCGTCGCCATGATGGGCACCTTGCGGCGCGCGGCGGATGAACTGGGCAAGACGGTGGTGCTGGTGCTGCACGACATCAACTTTGCGTCCAGCTATTCGGACCGGATTGTCGCGATGCGGCAGGGGCGTATCGCCCGGCACGGCACGCCGGCCGAACTGATCCTGCCGGACGTGCTGAGCGAGCTGTATGAACTGCCGATCGACGTGCATGAGATCGGCGGAAAACGCATCTGCGTGTATTACCGCTGAGGCGAGGCGTCCCACGGTGAGACGCCCCACGGCGGGGCGCCCCATTGCAGGGCGCCCGCCGGATCGATCCGCTTACTGCGTCAGATCGATCGCGTAGCGCGACAGCTGGGTCACGGGATCGGGCGTGGCGTCAAACACCGAGACGTTGGTCACATCATGTGCCGAGGCCATCGCCAGCGTGCCAGGCACCGACGAAAACACCACCGGTCCGGCCAGCGAACTGACCTGCGCGAAGCGCCAGCTGCGATCCAGGCCGAACGTGGCCAGGTCGAGCGTGGGATTCTTCTTGATGTAGCTGATCAACACGTCGCGGCTGGCGTCCGGGGCCTGCAGCACGATGTCGCCCTTGCCGCCGGCCAGGCCGGGGAAGTCGCCGCCACCGCTGGCGCGGTAGTTGTTGGTCACCACCAGGAATTGCGCGTTCAGATCCAGCGGCGTGCCGTTGTACGTCAGCGTCGTGATGCGCGAGCCCTTCGGCTTGGTCACGTCGATTTCATACTGCAGCGCATTGCCCGCCGCATACAGCACGTCGAAGTTGAACGTCGGAAAGCCGGTGTCGATCAGATCCTGCGGCGCGACCTGTGCGGGGTCGATCTGCTTGAACTGCTCGGCCGTCTTTTCCAGCCACTGGCGCACGATGTCGCCGCTGACCCGCACGACTTGCAGCGTGTTGGGGTACAGGTACAGGTCGGCCGCGTTGTTGATGGCGACGTTGCCTTGCTTCACATACGTGAAGTCGCCGGGACCGTTGCGCCCGCCCTTGAACGGCGCGGCGGCCGACAGGATCGGCAGGCCGGCATACGACGGGCTGTTCTTGGCGATGTAGTCCGTCAGGTAGTCGATCTGCGCCATGTTCACGATCTGCAGCGCGGACACGTCGCCGGCCAGCGCGTAGTACGTGGCCATGTCGAACTGGCTCTGCCCGATCGGCGTCTTGACGTAGTCGATCGTCGCGGCGTGGTCGGCTTGAACCAGTTGCTGCGATGCCGCGTCGGGCGCCACGTAGGTCGCCGGCGTGGAGCCGCTTTGTGCCGTCAGGCGCGTGGAGATGCGCTGCACCTGCGTCGCATCCTTCTGCACCTTCCAACCCTGGTCATACGCCAGCTTCAGCGTGATCTGGCCAAGGTTGTTGCCCCATTGGCCGGCCTGCACGGTCGGCACGCCATTGATCAGGCCCTTCTCCAGTTCGACGCCCGGCTGCCCGGCAAACTGCGACTTGGCATTCGTGTCGGGAAAGAGCAGATGCTGGTGGCCCGTGATGAGCGCATCGATGCCGGGCACCTGGCTCAGATAGCCCGCGCCGTTTTCCATGTCCGGGCTGTAGGGCGTGGCCAGGTCGATGCCGCCGTGCGCCAGCGCCACCACCAGGTCCGCGCCCGCTGCCTTCATCTCCGGCACGTAGCGCGCCGCGGTTTCCTTCCAGCCCGTGACTTCCACATGGCCTTCCAGATTCGCCTTGTCCCACTGCATGATGGGCGGCGGCGCAAAACCGATCACGCCCACCTTGAGCGGCACGTCGATGGATTTTCCGCTGGCGTCGGTGGCCGTGAAGGTTTTTTCAAGCAGCACATAAGGCTTGAAGATCGGCTGCTTGGAGGCCGCCGACACGACGTTGGCCGACACGAACGGGAACGCCGGGGCCGCGCAATCCTTGGCGCCCGCCGGGTTGGTCTGCGCCGTGCCCTTGGTGATGCCGGCCAGCCCGAAGTCCACGTTGGTGATCTGCGATAGATAGGGCAGGCCGTAGTTGAATTCGTGGTTGCCCATCGTGGCCGCGTCGTACGACAGCAGCTTCATCTGCTTGTAGATCGCGATCATGTCGGAACACTGCACCGGCGACACCAGCGCCTGGTAGTCCGACAGCGCCGTGCCCTGCACCGTGTCGCCGTTGTCGAGCAGCAGCGAGTTCGGATACTGCTTGCGTGCATTGGCGATCAGCGTGGCCGTGCGGTCCATGCCGTAGCTCTTGTCTTCGGCGAGCTTGTAGTAGTCGTAGCCCAGCACATTGGCGTGCAGGTCGGTCGTGCCCAGGATCGCGAGGTCCAGCGTCGTGCCTTGGGGCACGCTGGCCTGCGGCGGGGTCTCGGGCGCGGCGGTGTCGTCGTCATCGTCATCGCCGCCGCAGGCGGACAGGCCGGCCACCAGTGCAAAGCTGGCGGTCACTGCAAAGATCTTGCGTAGGTTTGGCTTCACCGTCTTTCCTCCGTGTTGAAGGAAATAATTTTGGGGACGGTGTGTGACCTACCCGTGACATGCGCGGGGTCAAATCAACGCAACGGGGACTCGCGGGTTAGGCAATCCGCGTCCAGTGCGGCTAGCGCGTCGAGGAACCGCCATGCGAAAGAGCCCGGCCCGTCGGCGTGTACCGCGGCGCGCTCGCCCGCGATGCCGAAACACGACAGGGCGGCCACCGCCGCAGCATACGTATCGTCTTTCGATACGGCCGCAAAGGCGCCGACCACCGCGCTGAGCGCGCAGCCGGTGGCCGTCACGCGCGGCATCAACGGCGAACCGCCCGCAATGCGTACCGCGCGCGTGCCGTCCGTGACGTAATCGACTTCGCCGGTAACCGCCACCACGGTCTTGTGGCGTGTGGCGATGTCGTGGGCCGACTGCTCGGCCTGCGCCACGGCGTCGCGGGCGTCCACGCCCTTGCCGGTGCTGTGGCCGCCGGCCAAGGCGATGATCTCCGATGCATTGCCCCGGATGATGGCCGGTTCAAGGTCGAGCAGCCGCTGGATGGCGTCGCGGCGAAAGGCGGTGGCGTGATGCGCCACGGGATCCAGCACCCAGGGCGTGCCGGCCTCTGCCGCGGCTTGCGCGGTCAGGAGCATGCTGCGCAGCCAGGGGGAAGACAGCGTGCCGATGTTGATGACCACCGCGCCGGCAAAGCGTGCGAACTCGGGAGCCTCTTCTTCGGCATGCACCATGGCTGGGGATGCGCCGATGGCGAGCACCGCGTTGGCCGCGTAGTTCATGGAGACGAAATTGGTCAGGCACTGCACCAGCGGCGCGTCGCGGCGGACGGCGGCGAGGAGGTCTTGGGACTGGTGGGCGAGGGAATGCAGGTCGGGATGCGTCATGGATGGCGTATGTTCCCGGCGGAACCGGGGAGGTGTCAAGCCACCAATTGGTGCCGGAACACTCCGCATACTCAATTTGAGGTATGGGCGGCGGTTACGCCTGGTTCACAATCATTGACCCGCCGTTGATCGCCGTGATGAATGGTCACGCGACGGTATCGCCGGGGCGCCATGACTCCATAAGCAAGCAGGGGAACCGCCATGCTGAGTGCCGAAAAACTCCAACGCATATTTCCCAACTGCAAGGCCCCCGCCGCGTGGGCCGATGCGTTGGCGCCCACATTCCAGAAATACGAAATCGAAACCCCGGATCGCATCGCAAGCTTTCTGGCGCAGACGGGTTATGAATCCGCCCAATACAACCGGATCGAAGAAAACCTCAATTACTCAACTGCCGCCCGCTTGTCCAAGGTGTGGCCAAAGCGATTTCCCACTGAGGCGTCGGCCATGCCGTATGTGAACAATCCGCAAGGATTGGCGAATCTGGTTTATGCGAACCGGATGGGCAATGGGGATGCGCAAAGCAACGACGGTTTCCGGTATCGGGGAAGAGGGATCATCCAGCTGACGGGACGCAGCAATTACGATTCGGCCGGTGACGCCATGGGCGTCGATTTGCTGGAGGCGCCCGAGTTACTGTCCGACCCGAAATGGGCCGCGCTGAGCGCCGGGTGGTATTGGCAGTCGCGCGGGCTGAACGAGCTGGCGAATGACCGCACGCATGACGACGACCTGGAGGATTTCGCCAGGATCACGCGGCGGATAAACGGCGGGCTGGTTGGTCTGAAGGAGCGCTTTGCCCTGTTCAAGCAGATCTATGCCGAGCTGATGCGATAAAGGCGCAGCGGCGCGCCGGCCAGATCCTGCGCCGGCGCCCGGATAGCAAATGGAGCCAGGCGGCCCCTCAATTGACCGTGATGTTCGCTGACTTGATCACTTGCGACCAATGCGCCGTGTCCTGCGCGACGGTGCGGCCCAGTTCCTCGGGGTTCTGGTAATTCGCCCGCACGCCCGCTTCATTGGCGGTCTTGATGAGCTCGGGTTTTTTCAGGCCCGCTTCCAGCGCGACGCTGATCTTCTGCACCACCGCGTCGGGCGTGCCCGCCGGTGCAAACAGCGAGACCCAAGCGTCCAGCTCGAACCCGGGAAAGCCCTGTTCGGCGGCTGTCGGCACGTCCGGAATCATCGGGTGGCGCGCGGCCCCGGCGATGGCGATCGCCCGCAGTTTGCCCATCTGCACGTGGCCGATCACCGACGGCGGCGTGGTCACGAAGAGCTGCACGCGGCCGGACAGCACGTCCTGGATGGCCGGACCGGAACCCTTGTACGGCACGTGAACCATGTCGGTCCCCGTCATCTGCTTGAAGAGTTCCGTGCCGACGTGCGGTACCGAACCGCTGCCTTGCGAGGCGTAGTTGATCTCGCCCGGATGCGCCTTGGCGTAGGCGACCAGTTCCTTCAGGTTATGCACGGGCAGCGACGGATGCACCGTCACCACGTGCGGTGACACGGCAATCATGCCGACCGGCTTGAAGGACTCGGCGCTCCAGCGCAAGCCGGTGAACATCGACGGATTGCCGGCGTGGTACATCGAGTACGAGGCCAGCAGCGTGTAGCCGTCCGGGCGCGCGCCCGCCACGACGCCATAGGCGATGTTGCCGCTGGCGCCGGCGCGGTTGTCGATGACGGTGGGTTGGCCCAGGCCCGTCGCAAGCGGCTCGCCCGCCAGGCGCGCGGCCAGGTCCACGATGCCGCCGGGCGGCACCGGCACCACGATCGTGATCGGGTGCGTCGGAAAATCCTGCGCGGCGGCCAGTGGCGCGAGCAGCGAGAAGGAAAGGGCGATCAGTTTGCGCAACATGGAAGTCCCCGGGGGCAGCGGCGGGCGCTCAGGCGCGCTCGGCCAACTCGGCGCGCACGATCGCGGCGCCTTCGACCATGGCCTTCATCTTGCCGTAGGCTACATCGCGCGGCAGATATTTCAGGCCGCAGTCGGGCGCGATGATCAAACGCTCGGGCGACACGTGCGGCAGCGCGCGGCGGATGCGGGCTGCGACCACCTCGGGATGCTCGATCTCGTTGGTGGACAGGTCCAGCACGCCCAGCATGATTTCCTTGTTGGACAGGCTGTCCAGCACGGCGCAGTCCAGATTCGATTGCGCGGTCTCGATCGAGATCTGGTGCGCGGAGCAGCCGCACAGCTCCGGCAGGAACGAATAGCCATTCGGACGCGCGTGGATCACGGCGGCGTAGCCGAAGCAGATGTGCACCGCGGTGCGGCCCGTCACGCCTTCCAGCGCGCGGTTCAGCACCTCGACGCCGTACTCGCGGGCCTTTTCGGGGCGTGCCTGCATGTAGGGCTCGTCGATCTGCACCACGTCGGCGCCGGCGGCGAACAGGTCGCGGATTTCTTCGTTGACGGCTTGGGCATAGTCGTAGGCCATTTCGGCCTCCGACTTGTAGAAATCGTTCTGGGCCTGCTGCGCCATGGTGAAGGGACCCGGCACCGTGATCTTGATCTGGCGGTCGGTGTTCACGCGCAGGAATTGCACATCGCGCACCTGCACGGCGTGTTTGCGGCGGATCTTGCCCACGACGCGCGGCACGGGGTTGGGATGACCGCTGCGGTCCAGGGCCTCGCCGGGGTTGTCCAGATCCACGCCTTCGAGTGCCGTGGCAAAGCGGTTGGAATAGCTTTCACGGCGAACTTCGCCGTCGGTGATGATGTCGATGCCCGCGTTTTCCTGATCGCGGATCGCGAGCAGCGTGGCGTCATCCTGCGCCTGCTCCAGCCATTCCGGCGCGACGCGCCACAGTTCCTTGGCGCGCACCCGCGGCGGGAAGCGATCGCCAAGACGCTTGCGATCGATCAGCCAATCGGGTTGGGCATACGAGCCGACGAGCGTGGTGGGCAACAGGATGGACATGCGGACTCCGGACGGGAAAGGCGTAAAAAGCGGACCCGGGTTTATAGGCGATATAGCGTGAATTGGGTTTGCGGGCAGATTGAAGAAAATTCATGCAAAACAACGCCCGCCCGGCGCAGGGTGCGTCGGGCGGGCGGCTTCAATACAACGCGTGGTGCGCTTGAAGCGTTTACGTCGCTGCGCGGAAGCGGTTACGCAGATCGCGGATCTGGTCGTGGTTGCGCAGCACGCCTTGATACTGGCGCTCGACAACCGCGCGCACGTTGTCAGGCAGCGTTTCCTTGAGCGCCTTTTCGTAGTCCGCCTTGGCCACGTCCTCGCCTTTTTCGCATTCCTCGAGCAGCGTCAGGTCGGTGCGGCTGGATACCGCCGCCTTGATGTTCGTCCAGCCACGATGCATGGCGCCGGCCACCGTGCCGCTGTCCTCGGGCTCGCCGCCCAGTTGCGTCACCAGGGTCTGCAACTCCGTGGCGCCGGCCGCGCAGTCGCGCGAACGGTTGCGAAACAGTTCCTGCATCTCGGGCGCCTTCGCGTCTTCAGCCGCCGCGGCAAAGCCCTTTTCGCCGTTCTTCGACGTTTCGATCAGATTGTTCAGCACCTTGATTACATGTTCGGCCATGTTGGTCTCCTTGGTTTGGAAGGAACAGGCGGTAAGGGCCGCCTGGGAATAGGAGACTCAGCAAGTGGCGTGCCTGGGTGGGCAGTGGCCGGCGTAATCGTTTGGGTGATCGCCTGTGTGATCGTCTTTATCGCGCTAGACGCGCGGGCACGTGGATCCGGCTTTCAGCGCATCCAGTTCCTCGTCGGTCATCTCCAGCGCCAGCGACGCCATCGCACACGTGACCGCCAGGGCGTTGCGCATTTCGTCTTCCAGAATGATGTCCGGCACGTCGCCGCGCGACAGGATATGGCGCACGCGCGAGTCGGGCTTTTCGAATCCGGCCACCAGTCGCAGGGCGGGGATGCCGTGCTTGGCGAAGTTGGCGTGGTCGGAGTTCGGCATGAAGGGCAGCCAGTGCGACACCGGCACGCCAGCACGCGTTGCCGTGTCCTCGACCACGCCCGCCAGCGCCGGATAGTCGCTGATCAGCGCGCAGAGGCTGTCGTCGCCTGCCACGGTGTCCAGATTGATGTCGAACTTCAGGCGTTCACGCTCCGCAACGGGCATGTCGGCCAGATAGCGGGCTGAACCGGCCAGCGCCCATTCCTCGGCGGTGAAGAAGCAGATGCGCAGCCCGGGCGTGTCCGGACCCAATTGCTTTGCGAGCAGCCGCGCCGCAGCCAGCGCGACGGCGACGCCCGTGGCATTGTCCAGCGCACTTTGGCCCAGATCGTGACCGTCCATGTGGGCGCTGATGACGATCCGGCTTTCGCGGCCGCCAGGCAGGTCCAGGACGCCGGCGCAGGCCATCGAATCGCGTAGCTCTTCTCCCTGGATATGCAGCCGGATGCGCGCGCCAGCTTCCGCCGTCAACGCCGATGCCGCTTCGTGGCCGATGTAGGCCGCGGGGATGCCCGCGCCGTCACGAGGACGGCCAGAGGAACCGGACAAGGGGCCGGCGCCGGGCAGCGGGTTGGCGATGAGGAAGGCGGCGGCCCCTTGCGCCACCGCCATGTCGTATTTGCGGCGTCGGTGAATATGCGTCTGCGAGAACGGATACTCATGGCGCACGAGCACGACCTTCCCGCGCACGGAGTCGCCGGCGCGTTCAAAGTCCTCCGGACGGCCCGCCCCAAGATCGAGGACCACGCCTTCCAGGCCCTGTCCATCTGTGGACGCGGAGCGCAGCAGGGGAACGCATTCCATGTCGATGGGCGTGTCGCCCAGCAGCGTCAGACGGCTGGCGAGGCAGCGCCACCCGTCGTAGGGCACCGGCACGCGACGCACGTCGGACCCGATCTCACGAAGGCGATCCAGCGCCCAGTTCATTGCAGCCTCGTCCTGGCCGGTGCCGGACAGGCGTCCGCCGAAGCCGCAAATGGTCTGGAAATCGCTCATCAAGGCCGCGTCGTCGGCGGCCGCCTGTTGCCAGGGTGTCGTCATTGATGTCTCCGGCGCCGCGCGCATGCCGCGCGGCGCTGCAACGTTGTTATTCGAAGGTGATGTTGGCGCGTTGCACGAGGTCGGCCCAGCGCGCAAAGTCCTGCGCCAGCAACGCGTTCAGCGCGGTGGCGCTGGTATCCGGCGGAAGGTTCATGCCGACACTCGCCAGCCGTTGCTTGACGGGGTCGGACTGCATGACCTTGGCCATGGCTTCCGACAGCTTCTGGCGCACAGGTTCAGGCGTCCCGGCCGGCGCGACGAGTCCCCACCAGCTTTGCACGGTCAGTCCCGGATAGCCGAGTTCCTGAAACGTCGGCACATCCGGCGTGTCAGCCTGCCGTGCGGGCGAGGACACCGCGATCGGTTTGATCTTGCCGCTCTGGAAGAGGGCCACGGCCGAGGCCATGGTGGTGAAGCTGGTATCGATTTGACGGCCAGCCAGGTCATTGACCGATGCGGATGCGCCCTTATAGGGGATGTGCGCGAGCTTGATCTTGGTGTTCTGCATGAACAGCTCGGCCATCAGATGGGTCAGCGAGCCGTTGCCGCCCGAGCCGATGGAGACGGTGTCCGGCTTGCCGGCGGCGGTCTTCACCAGCGTCGGGACGTCCTGCGCCTCGAACCCGGGATTCACGAACAGGTACATGGGCGACAGGCCCAGCAGGGTGATCGGCGCGAAGTCCTTTTTCGCGTCGTACTTCACGCGATCCTTGTACAGGGCGGGAACGATGGTGAAGGGCACATCGGCCAGCAGCAGCGTGTAGCCGTCGGGCGCCTCGGTGGCCACATAGGCGGTTCCGAGCATCGACCCCGCGCCAGCGCGGTTCTCGACGATGACCGACTGCCCAAGTTGGGCGCTCAATTGATCGCTGATGGCGCGGGCGACCACATCCGAGCTGCCGCCCGCCGAATACGGCACGACGATCTTGACGGGTTTATCGGGATAGGCGGCGGATGCCGTTTGGGCGGCGGCGAGGGCCGTGGGGATGGCGAGGGCAGCCAGCAGTTTTTTCCACTTGAACATGATTTTTATGGTCCATGAATAATTCACGTCATTGTGGTGGCTGCATTTTCCACGGGCAAAGGAAGTATGCGCATGGGATATTCCAAACCGGAATACCGCGTGCGCGCAGGGCTTTGAGCCTCGAAGACTCAGGTCTTCACGTCAATCCCGCGTAGCGTCGCGTTTTGTCATTGAGCGCCTGGCCTTGGGCGATGACCCAATCGCAGAACGCCTGACAGTACGGCCCGCCGACGTTGGGCCGGGGCTGCATGAGGTGATAGCCGTAGCGGCCTTCCACCGTCTCTCCGAACGGCCGGACCAACTGTCCGGATTCCAGATGGTCCAGCACCATGCACAACGGCATGATGCCCGCTCCCAATCCGTTCAGCACGGCAGGCAGCAGGATCGAAAAACCTTCGTACTCCGGCGCCGTGGCGGCAGGACCGGACCACAGCGGAGCGACGTCGGCTCGCCATTCGTCCCAGCCGTAACCGCGCTGGGCACGCTTGAGCAGCGGCAATCGGGTGATGTCATCCACCGACTTCACGGGATGGCGATCCAGCAGCGACGGCGCCGCGACCAGCGTCATCTCACGGCCGCAGAGGTACTGCGCGCTCATGCCGGACACATAGCCCGTATGAAGCTGGATCTCCGCGTCGAACCGTTCAGAGCGGTCGCGCGCGTGCAGCAGGCGAGGACGGATGTTGACGCGGATCTCGGGGTGTAGTTCGAAGAATTCCGACAACCTGGGCAGCAGGAAAAATTGCGCAAAGGACGGCGACACTGCCACGTTCAGGGCGACGCGTGAGGCGGGATTGGCGACCAGCGCGTCCGCCTCGTCGATGAGGCGCACCGCCGCGCTGATGCGTTCCAGATACAGGGCGCCGGCGTAGGTCAGCCGCAGGCCGGCGGGCATGCGTTTGAAGAGGGCGGTGCCCAGACGGTCCTCAAGTGCCGCGACGTGTTTGCTGACCGCGCTTTGGGTCAGATTCAACGCCTCGCCTGCGCGGCTGAAATTCAGGGTTTCGGCGGCGGTCAGGAAGATGCGCAGGGAAGAGAGGGAATTGCGGGTGCCTTTCATGCGGGGCGCGAACTGGGTGCTGGGTTTGGGGCTGATTTGGCGCTGATTCGGCGCTGACGTGGCGCTACTGTACTTCGCGCGCCCGGACAATGGCGGTTAGCCGACGTGGATCAATCCGTTCATTGAATCGTCCGCCGATCCTGGAGCCTCCTACGCTTTCTCTTTTCAGGAGAAAGCCATCACGGGCCGATCTTTCTGCCTTGCGTTCGTGGCTGGCGCGGGGCTGGTGCAGATGTCGCCGCGCCTGCCCAGTGCGCTCGTGCTGTGGCTGCTTGCCGCCATTGGCGTCGCGTCCTGCGTGGCATGGGCGCGCGCCCGGCATCCTTTGTCGCGTGTGCTGGCGGCCTTGGCGCTGGGCGCTTGCGCCGGTCTTGTCAACGCGGCCCTGCAAGCGCAACACCGCCTGAACGACGCGCTGGCCGACGAGCACCAGGATCAGGTCTCGCGGTTGGTGGTGCGAGTGGTGGGATTGCCCGATGGCGACGCGAACCGGCTGCGCTTCATAGCGGAGCTTGAGCCGCCTGTGCGCTCCGGTATTCCGTCGCACATACAGGTCACCTGGCAGGCGGGGGCCGGCGCCAATCAGACTGTGCCGCAGGTGCTGCCGGGTCAGATTTGGCGCATGGCCGTGGTGCTGCGCAGGCCGCATGGCCTGCTAAATCCCGCGGGACCGGACACGGAGGGGCGCATGTTCGCGCATGGCGTGCGGGCCACCGGCACCGTGCGCGGACAACCCGTGCTGCTGGACGACCGGCCTTGGGCGTCACCCGGCATCGCCATCGAACGCGCGAGGCACCACGTGCGCGAAGGCATGCGCGCCGCGCTGGGCGAGCATCGTTATGCGCCTGTGATGATTGCGTTGGCGATTGGGGACCAGGCCGGCGTGTCGCGCGACGACTGGCGGATCTTCAACCGCAGCGGCATCACGCATCTGGTGTCGATCAGCGGCATGCATGTGACGTCGATTGCAGGCATTGGCGGACTGCTCGCGTCGGCGCTGTGGCGACGCCTGCGATGGCGCGGCGTGGGGCTGGCGGAGCGCGTGCCTGCGCGTATCGCGGGCGGGGCAGTGGCGGCGCTGGTCGCACTGCTGTATTGCCTGCTTGCCGGGTGGGGCGTGCCTGCACGCCGTACGTTCTTCATGCTGCTGGTGGTGTTGGCGGCGGCGTTGTCTCGGCTGCCGCTGTCGGGAGGCCGGGTGCTGGCCTGCGCAGCGGCCGCCGTCGTGGCGCTGGATCCGTGGGCGCCGGTGGCTGCGGGCTTCTGGTTGTCGTTCGGCGCGGTGGCGGTGCTGTTGCGCATTGCTGCCGCGCCGATCGATGTCGATGCCGGCTGGCGCGCGCGGTGCGCGACGCGGCTGGGACAGGCCGTGCGCGTGCAATTGATGGTGACCGTGGGGCTGATGCCGCTGCTCGCCTTTCTGGTGCATCAGGTGTCGTTGGGCTCTCCATTGGCCAACGCTGTGGCGATACCGGTCGTGACGTTCATCGTGACGCCGCTGGCGTTGCTGTGTGCGGCGCTGTCGTGCGTGCCCGGGGCGGAAACGTTGGCGGCGTGGGCGGGTCAGGCAGGGCTGGACTCCTTCGACCTCACCATGGTGCCGGTGGCGTGGGTGGGCAACGCAAGCTGGGCCAGCGTGCCGGTTGCGGCGGCGGGTTGGATGTGGCTGCTGCTGGCGGTGGCGGGCATGGCGTGGGCGCTTCAAACGCGCGGCTGGCCGGGGCGTCATCTGGGGTGGGCCTGCATGTTGCCGTTGCTGTTCTGGCGGCCGGACAAGCTGGAATCCGGCTATTGGCGAATGAGCGCGATGGACGTAGGGCAGGGCAGCGCGATCCTGGTGGAGACGGCCAATCAATCGCTGCTGTTCGACGCCGGGCCACGCAGCTACGGCGGCAGCGATGCGGGCGAACGGGTGGTCGCGCCGTTCTTGCAGTCGCGGGGGATCGGACGGCTGGATGTGTTGGTGCTGTCGCATGCGGACATGGACCACGTCGGCGGCACGCGCGCTGTGCTGGCGTCGGTGCCGGTCGCGCGAAGTTATACGTCCTTCGATCTGCCGGCCTACGTAAGGCGGGACGCCCGCATGTGGCCGGACGTGGGCAATGCGCAGCCGGTATTGCCAGATGAGATGTTGCGGTGTGAACGCGGACTGCGATGGGAAGCGGACGGGGTGGTGTTCACTTTCCTGCATCCAGGGCCGTCAGAACGCAGCGCCAAGGCCGATGACCGCAATGCCGACAGTTGTGTGCTTCGCGTGGAGGGTAAAGACCATTCTGTGTTGCTGACGGGAGATGTGGGGCTGGCGCAAGAGCGGGCGCTGGTCGAGCATGGGCTGGCGGATGCCGACGTCGTCCTGGCGCCGCATCACGGTTCGTCGTCGTCGTCCAGCCGTGAATTGGTGGGGGCTTCGCAGGCGAAGCACGTGATCGCGCAGGCGGGACATCTGAATCGGTTCAAGCATCCGGCGCGGGCGGTGGAGTTGCGGTGGATGCGGGCCGGCAGCAGGTTCTGGCGCAGCGACCGGGACGGCGCGGTGATGGCGGAGTCGGGACCGGATGGGTTGGAAGTGTGGGGACAGCGGCAGCGAGCGGGGCGGTATTGGCAGGGTCGCTAGCGACCGCAGGCGTCTCAGCGGTTGCCTGTCGCCAACTGATCAAACAACCGATCCCCGCCCATCTGCCCGCCCTTGAGCATCAGCTCGATGCCGTCGGTCAGGGGATCGTCGCTGCGGGCGACGCTGACGGTGACGCCCGGCGCCAGCACACATCTGAATGCCAACCCCCACAACCCCAGCGCCAGCGTGGCTTGGCTGGAGGTGTCGCCGCCGGCGATACCGATGCGTGACAAGCGTCTGCCGGCTTGACCGCTGGCTTGCACGATGTCCGCCACGAGGCGGCCGGTGGCGCGGGCGGTGGCGGCGGTGTCCTGCGCACTGACCGGGCCGGACGGCTTGTCCGTATGCGCGAGCACATTGCGGCCCCGGGCCAGTGTGGCGGCCGCCAATTGCGCCTGCTCGGCCGCGTAGGCGGCATCCGTGCGCAGCCGGTCGACCTGCAGCGGCTGGCGAACGTAATGCTCGCAGGCGGCGATTTGCCGCGCGGTGACCGGGGACAGGCTTCCCGCCACTACCAGCACAGGTCCGGCGGCGGAGCCCAGGGGCGCTGCCTGCGCGCTGTCTCCGGGGGCGAGCGTGGCGGCGCGGGCCAGCGCCTGCTGCACGCTGCTCGGCCCCACGGCCAGGAGCGGCGCGCGCGCCGCCGCGCGGCGGATCAGGCGGCCGATGACGGTTAGCTGTGTCTCGTCCACCAGGTCCAGCAGCAGGGGGCCGTCGGTGGTATCGACCACGTGGTCGATCCACGCGTCGAGCGCGGGCGTATCCGCTGCGGGCGGATAGGCAATGTGCGGCACGGCGTGGATGCCGGAGAGCCCCTGCGCGTGCAGGTGCAGCCGCAGGTCGGCCTCGTGCATTGGCGTGACGGGATGCACGCTCATGACCGGGTGGCGGTCGATGCGGTGGATCTCTGGCGCGGCACCCGCGCGCGCAAAGAGTTGTGAAAAGCTGCAATAGCGCCCGATGCTGGGCTGTCCGCCGACGATGGGCACCAGCGGATTGGGCAGGTGGCGTCGCAACGTGCGGACGGCGGCGCCGATGCTGCCAACATGCGGCGCGCTGTCGAAGGTGGAACAGCATTTGTAATGCAGCACGCGTGCGCCGGTGCTCGCCATGAATCGGCCCACGGCATCCAGTTCGGGTTCCATCTCGGCGGGCGTCATGCCGCGCGCGGCGCCGGCGATGCCGATGGCGTCCAGCGGGCCGGCGCGGCGCAATTGTGCGGGCGTGGGCACGCCCAAAAACAGCAGGCTGCGCAGGCCCGCCCGGGAGACCTCGGCGAGCGTGTCGGTGGCGCCGGTGAAGTCGTCGCCATACCAGCACACCTGCGGCGTGGGCACGCTGCGCGCGTCGATCGTCATGCGCGGTTGCCGAAGAAGTCGAGCGCGCGCTGCAGCTCGGGCGCGTTGCGGGCGTAGTCTTCCAGCCGCTGGTTGTCTCGCACGGCGTGCCATGCCTGCCGGATGCTTTGCACGCCGGCGGCCGGACCATCCGGGTGCGCCAGGATGCCCCCGCCGGACATGAACAGCAGATCGTCGCTGCGCACGGCAGCCCACGTGGCGGGCACGGTCCCGGCCCACTGACCCGACGAGAATGCCGGCATGACGGCGTCGTCAATCCCCGGGGTCAGCGACGCCAGGCAGTCGCGCGCGGAGTCCACAACTTCGCTGTCCTCCTGCGAGAACTTGCCTTGCAACCCATGCACGTGCATGTGATCCACGCCGGCCAGCCGCCACAGCGTCTGATAAGCCTGAAACCCCATGCCCAGCAGCGGATGGCGCGACAGCGCGCCAAACCCGTTGCGATGACCGTGCAACGCCAGCGGCGTGCTGCGCCGCAGGGTCTGGATGGCTGAGTAGCCGCACCAGTTTAGGCTGGCCATGACGCAGGCGCCGCCTTCGCGTTCGATCAGGTCGGCGTGGCGGCGCATGGCGTCGGTTTCGTCGGTGATGTTGAACGCGACCATCACGTTGCGGCCGGTGCGTTCGCGGTGCGCGCGCACCACTGCCATCACGGCGGCCACGCGCTGGGCGAGCGGGGCGTGGGCCGGGTTGGCGCACACTTCGTCGTCCTTGATGAAGTCCACGCCGGCCGCGCAAAGCTGCGCCACGAGATGCGCGGTCTGCTCGGGCGAGAGGCCGACGTTGGGCTTGATGATGGTGCCGACCAGCGGTCCCTTGTCCACGCCGGTCAGCGCGCGCGTGCCGGCGATGCCGACCTGCGGCAGGTCGAACTGGGCGCGGTAGTTGGCGGGCAACTCCATGCTTTCGAGGCGCAGGCCGGTGACCTCGCCCAGGTCGTACAGGTTGCCGCCGACGGTGGCCGCGAGCGTGGGCAGGTTGGCGCCCACGTTGGCGACGGGAAACGCGATGCGAATCCGCGCGCGCTGGAACTTGGCTGGCATGCCGCCGGGCTGGCGCGCCAGGTACGCGTTGGGCAGGCTGGGCGTGTCGACCGCTTCCAGCGTTTCGATGGATTCGATTCGGGCGCGGGCGCGTGCGCGCAACTCGTCCGTTTCGCCCTGGACGCGCGTGAAGGTGCCGCAGGACTGCTCGCCGGCCATGACCTCCGCAACCTTGGCGGGGTCGACGGGGGTTTCAATCAGGTAGGTGGCGGTAAACGATTGGGAATTCATGGTGGCGGAGTGCAGCAGGGTGTATCAGAGGCGGCTCAGGTCGGGGAAGGCGCGGACGGGGTCTTTGCCGTCCCAGTTCACCGAGCTTTCGCGGATCAGGTCGAAGAGGCGGCCTTTGGGACCGGCCACTTCGGACAGCTCGATGACGGTGCCGGGGTGGTATTCGGTGTCGAAATAGATGAAGCGGCCTTTCTCGCCGACTTCGCCGCTCATCTTGGGCTTGAAGCCCTGCGCCAGCAGGCGTTCCAGGTCGGCGTCGTAGCTTTCGGTCCAGTAGGCGACGTGCTGCAGGCCGGTGCGGCCGGCTTGCAGGAAATCGCGGTACATGGAGGGCACGTCGTTGCGGGTCTGGATCAGTTCGACCTGCACATAGCCGGAGTTGGCCAGAGCGACGGAGTTGTGCGGTTCATATCCCACGCCGTCGTATTGGTAGTTGACGATGGGCACGCGCGGGTTGTAGTACCAGGGGCCCACGCCGAGCTTGGTGCTCCAGTAGTCCATGGCGGCTTCGATGTCGTGCACGACATAACCGAGTTGGCGGATCTCGCCCAGGAAACGACTCATGTTGGATCTTTATAAAAGGGTGGCTGAGAGACGGGGAGGACGCGGCCCGCAAGGGGCCGCGTCGCGTCACAGGAAACCGATGGAGAACCAGGGGAAGGCTGCCACGACGATCAGGCCGATCAGCAGTGCGCCGATGTAGCCCCAGATCGGGCGGATGCCTTCGTTGGGATCGACGCGGCTGATGGCGCAGGCGCCGTAGTAGCCGACGCCGAAGGGCGGTGCGAACAGGCCAATGCCCATGGCGAAGATCACGACCATCGCGTAATGGACTTCATGCACGCCGGCCTGCACCGCGATCGGGAACAGCAGCGGACCGAACAGGACGATGGCGGGAATGCCTTCCAGCACGCTGCCCAGGATGATGAAGGCCACGATGGAGACGGCCAGGAAGCCGTAGCTGCCGCCGGGCATGCCGGCCATCAGCTTGGCCAGATCGCCCGAGAAGCCCGATTGCGTCAGCGCCCACGCCATGGCGGTGGCGCAGCCCACGATCAGCATGATGGCGCCGGACAGGGAGGCGGTCTCGATCAGCATGGGCTTCACACGCGCCCAGTCGAAGCAGCGGTAGATCACAAGGCCCACGACGACGGAGTACACGATGCCGATGGTGGAGACCTCGGTGGCCGTCGCCACGCCTTCGACGACGGCGGCGCGGATCACGAACGGCAGGGCCACGGCGGGCAGCGCGATCATGAAGAAGCGGCCGATCTCCTTGAAGGTGAAGCGCTGGACGAGGCTCAGGTCTTCCTTGCGGTAGCGCCACCAGACCACGGCGCATAGGGCCAGGCCCAGCACGACGGCGGGCAGCAGGCCGCCCGTGAACAGCGCGGCGATCGATACGCCCGTCACCGAACCGATGGTGATGAGCACGATGGACGGCGGAATCGTTTCAGTCTGCGCGCCGGTGGCGGACAGCAGAGCGACCAGGTCGCCGGGCTTGGCGCCGCGCTTTTTCATTTCGGGGAACAGGACGGGCGCGATGGCCGCCATGTCGGCGATCTTGGAGCCCGAGATGCCGGACACCAGGTACATGGCGCCGATCAGCACATACGACAGCCCGCCGCGTACGTGGCCAAGCAGGCTGGCCAGGAACTGGATCATGGCGCGCGCCATGCCGGTCATTTCGATCAGCGAGCCCAGGAAGATGAAGAGCGGCACCGCGAGCAGCATCAGGTGCGACATGCCTTCGTCCAGCCGGCCCACCATGACGACCATCGGCGTGTTGGTGGTCAGCGCCAGATACGAGAAGGTGGCCAGCGCGAACGAGAAGGCAATCGGCACGCCCGAAAACACGGTGGCGGCGACGATGCCCACGAAGAAGATCACCAGATTCAGCTTGCCCAGGCCCGCGAACAGCGGCTGCGCCATCCAGAAGAGCCCGACGACCGCCGCCACGCCAGCCAGCGCCATTGCGACCTGCGGCAGCGGCTGCGTGCGCAGCAGGCGCAGCAGCGCGATGATGCCCATCAGCCCCATGCCCACCGGAATCGCCGAGGCGCGCCAGGCGTTGCTCAGTTCCAGCGCGGGCGTGATGATGAAGTGCTCTTCATGCGCGTATTCGATGGCGGGCGCCAGGATCAGCACCAGGAAGGCCAGCGAGGCCGCCAGCGCCGCGGTTTCCAGCTGCGCGCGCCGAGCGGGGCTGACGTTGTTCACCAGCGCGGTCATGCGCATGTGCTCGCCGCGCCGCAACGCCACGACGGCGCCCAGCATGGACAGCCAGAGGAATAGGATGGACGCCAGTTCGTCGGACCAGACCAGCGGGCTGTGAAACGCATACCGCGCCACCACGCCGGCAAACAGGACGATGATCTCGACCAGCACGATGGCTGCGGCAACGTGTTCGACCACGGTGCCCAGCACGCTGTCGAGCGCGCCGGCCGCCCGGCGCAGGGGATTGGCCGGCAGCGCGGGCGCCGCGGCGTGGGGAGCGGACAGGGAGGACATGGCGCGCGACCTCAGGCCAGCTTGCCGACGGACTGCTCCAGCAGGCCCCAGGCCTCATTGCCGAACCGGCCTTGCCATTCCTTGTAGAAACCGGCGGTGCGCAGCTGTTCGCGGAAGCTGTCGGCGGACGGCTGGTTGAACACCAGGCCCTTGGCTTCAAGGTCTGCCTGCACCGAGGCGTTGAGCTTCTTGATGTCTTCGCGCTGGGCCAGGCCGGCTTCATTGATGCCGCGTGCCACAACCGTCTTCAGGTCGGCGGGCAGGCCTTCCCACATGCGGCCGTTGGCGATGAACCAGTAGCCGTCCCAGATGTGCTTGGTCAGCGAGCAGTATTTCTGCACTTCGTACAGCTTGGCGACCTGGATGATGGGCAGGGGGTTTTCCTGCGCGTCCACCACCTTGGTCTGCAGCGACGAGTAGACCTCGCTGAACTGCAGGCTGGCGGGCGCGGCGCCCAGGCCCTTGAACATGGAGATCGGCAGCGAGCTCACCGGCACGCGGATCTTCAGGCCGTCCATGTCGGCGGCCGTGTTGACCGGGCCCTTGCTGCTGGTGGTCTGGCGAAAGCCGTTGTCCCACATCTTTTCAAAGGCGTAGAGCTTGCGCTGCGCGATGGCGGCGCGCACATGGGCGCCCAGCGCGCCGTCCATGGCGTTCCAGACCTGGTCGTAGTCCTTGAACGCGAAGCCGACGGCGTTGATGGCGGCCACCGGCACCAGCGTGGCGATCACCAGGGCGGACGGCGTGAAGAAGTCGATGCCGCCCGAACGCACCTGGGCCAGCATGTCGGTGTCGCCGCCGAGCTGGTTGTTCGGGAAGATCTTGATGTCGACGCGGCCGTTGCTTTCCTTGAGGATGCGTTCTGCCGCTTCCTGTGCACGGATGTTCAGCGGATGCGTCACCGGCAGGTTGTTGCCGTACTTGAGCGAGTAATCGGCGGCGCGGGCGATCAGCGGAAAGCCGGTGCCGGCGACGGCGAGGGCGGGAACCGCGCAAAGGCGGCGCAGGGCACTGCGGCGAGTAAGCAGCTTCATGGTTGTCTCCGTTGTCTTGCTTATGATGTTTTTTGATGTGCCACAAAACCGCCTGAGCCGTGCGGCACTGTGGACAATAGTGAATAGGCGCTATCATCGTCAAATCTTATTCATGATGGTTTTTGATGTGAATAAAAGTGCATCCTCTCGTGGACTTGCCCGGCTGGCGGATGTGGCCGCCCGTGCTGGCGTGTCGACCGCGACGGCCGATCGCGTGCTGAACCGCCGCCCTGGCGTGCGCCCGGCCACGGCGCAAAAAGTCTTCAAGGCCGCCATCGATCTGGACTACCTGCCGGACGACGAGGTGTACGCGGCCCCCGCGCCCGAGCCGATGCGGCTGGTGTTCCTGCTGCCTCGCGGCAGCAACCGCTATTTGCGTATGCTGGGCGACACGGTCAGCTTCGCGCACGAGCACTTCGCGCCGCTCAATGCCAAGTGCCACGTCGAGTATGTGGAAAGCTTCAATCCCGACGCGCTGGCTCAGGCGCTGGTCAAGCATGGCAAGCGGGCCGACGGAATTGCGTTCATGGCGCTGGAGCACCCGGTGGTGCGCGAGGCCGTGAACGCGCTGGCGCAGCAGGGCGTGCCGACGGTGACGCTGATCTCGGACATCGCCAACAGCGCGCGCACGGCTTACGTGGGGTTGGACAACCGCGCCGCGGGGCGGACGGCCGGCTATTTGATCGCCCGCTTCATCGGGTTGCGGGCGGCGCATGTCGCGTTGATTGCCGGGTCACGGCATTACCGTGCGCATGAAGAACGCGAGAGCGGGTTCCTGCAGTTGTACGCCGAACAGTTTCAGGCGATGCAGGTCGTGGACTTGCGCGAAGGCTATGACGATGCGCAGCGCAATTACGAGCAGACGCGGCAACTGCTGGAGCAATATCCGCAGTTGGCCGGGATTTACAACATCGGCGGTGCGTCTGATGGCGTGGCTCGTGCGTTGAAAGAGGCAGGGCAGCAGCACCGGGTTGTTTTCATCGGGCATGGCTTGACGCCCGATACGCGGTCGTTGCTGATCGACGGCACGATGGATGCCGTGATCACGCAGAGCCCGATGGAAGCGCTGATGAGCTGCGTGCGCATTTTCAGCAATCTGCGGGACAAGCGCAGCGCGATGAACGGGGTGGAATTGGCGCGTAGCCAGGTGATATTCCGGGAGAACCTGCCGTAGGGGCGGCGGCTTGCCTGGGGTCCGGTGTCTGACATCCTGCATGTGGCCCCGGTGTCTGGCACCCTTGAGGCAAGTCCTTGGCATGACGACTGTCTCGGCAGGGTGTCAGACACCTCATCTGGCGGCGGCGTGGCTGTGGCCCCGGTGTCTGACACCCTTGGGGCACGTCCTTGGCATGACGACTGTCTCCCCAGGGTGTCAGACACCTCATTTAGTCCTACGTTCTGGCCGGTGACTGACACCTCATTCAGTCCTACACGACGGATTGAAGCGCGCCCGCATTTGCGCCAATCGGCGAATCGCGGGCGTATTATTTCGGCTATGGGCTCGCGCCCAGTGCGGCAGCGGCGGGGCATGCCGCTGCCTACTTCAACGGATGGTTCCTCTACAACGGTTGCTCGGCGCTTGCCGGCGGACGGCCGTGAAGGCGTTGCGCCATGGACCACACAGCCGACCTTCGGGCAAACCCCGCCTTTTCCGTGGCGGGGTTTGCCGCGCGATCACCGGCGGGTGACCACGATTTCCATGTACTCGCTGGGCACCACGACCGCCGAATCGCCGGAGCGGTTGAAGCGTTCGATCTGCGCGGTGATGTCGGCCGTCAGCGCCGTCTGCGCCGCGGGTTCCAGCGCGCCGAAGGCCTTGAGCAGCGGACCGTAGTAGGTCTTGAAGACCTGCATCCAGTGCTCGGGCGAACGGTAGCGGAACACGAAGTGGCGCGGTTCGCACTGAATCGACGCGGCTTGCGATCCGAACATCTCTTCGATGCGCGCCTTGGTGCCCCACAGCGCGGGGGACTTGACGCCGGCGGGCGGGGGCAGGTGCTTGCCGATGGTCTTGAAGATCTGGCCGATGAAGCCGTCGGGCGTCCAGTTGGCCAGGCCGATCTTGCCGCCGTGCTTGCACACGCGCATCAGTTCGGACGCGGCTTTGTCCTGGTCTGCCGTGAACATCACCCCGAAGGTCGACATGACGACGTCGAACGCGGCGTCGGGGAAGGGCAGCGCCTCGGCGTCGGCCTCCTGGAATTCGATCTTCAGGCGTTCCGCGGCGGCGCGTTCGCGGCCGCGGCTGAGCAGCGCGGGCACGTAGTCGGTCGACGTGACATCGCACCAGCGGCGGGCGGCGGCCAGCGTGGCGTTGCCGTTGCCGGCGGCAACGTCCAGCACCTTCTGGCCGGCGCGGACATCAAGGGCTTCGCAAAGCTGTTCTCCCACAATCTGCAGCGTGGTGCCGACGACGGCGTAGTCCCCGGAGGACCAGGTGCCCTGCTGGCGGGTCTTCAAGGCGGCCAGATCGGGCTGTGCGGTTTCGCGCACGTCACTGGTGGCAAGGGAGGAAATGGACATGGTGAGTCTCCGTTATTGCGTGGGGTGCGCGACGGCATCCATTGCCAGCGCGCCGGGGTAGTGCAACCAGCGCCGCGAAGGAATTCGCGTGCCGTGCGCCCCGGAACCAACGATAAAAACCGGGCGTGGAGGCGAGCGTGGTAGCGGGCGTGGAATCTGCCGTGGATTCGACCGGCGCCGGCATCCACGTGCGAATGCTCGGGCCGATGGCGATCAGCCGCGGCGGCGCGCAGCTGGCGTTGCCGCCGTCGCGCAAGCTGCGGGGGCTGATCGCCTACCTGGCGCTGGCCCCCAACGCCGTGATGCGCTCGCACCTGTGCGAATTGCTGTGGGACATTCCGAACGATCCGCGTGGGGAGTTGCGCTGGTGCCTGAGCAAGGCGCGCGGCCTCCTGGACGAGCCGGGCCACCGCCGGGTCGAGACGGTGCAGGACGCCGTGCGGCTGGAGCTGTCCGATTGCCGCGTGGATGTCATCGACATCGGCGCGGCGATGCAGGCGGGCATCGACAAGGCAAGCCCAGAAGGGCTGCGCGCCCTGTCGGCGCTGTTCAAGGGCGATTTCCTGGAAGGGCTGGAGATCGGCCGCAGCCCGTTCTTTCATAGCTGGCTGACCGCCCAGCGGCGACGGCTGCGTGCCTGCCATGCGGCCGTGCTGGCGCACCAGGCCGCGAGCCTGCCGGCGGGCGCGCAGGAGCGTTTCGCCTGCCTGGACAAATGGCTGCAACTGGCCCCGTTCGATTCGCAGGCGCACGAACTGATGCTGGACGCGCTGGGACTGCGCGGGCAATGGCGCGAAGGCGAAGAACATCTGGCCGCGGCCGTGCGGGCTTTTGAGGCCGAGGGGCTGGATGGGCGGCCGTTGCGCGAGGCGTGGCGCGACGTGCGCGCCCGACGGGCCGGCGGCGTGCAGGCGTCTGGGCAGGTCTTGGGTCAAGCTACGGATCCGGCTCTTGCGGTGGCGCCGTGGTCTGGAGGGGCGGCGGCGACGATCACGGCAAATCCAGCCGCGCAGATCACGGCCGTCCCACCGTTCCAGCCGCCGCCCGAAGCGGATTCGCTTTCCCGCCTATCCGACCCCCTCCCGGACCGGCGCGGACGAGCATCAATCGCGGTCATGCCGTTTGTGGACCGGTCCGCGCAAGCCGGCGTGCGGGGCGGCTTGGCGGACGGCCTGGCCTTTGACGTGATCGCGCGGCTGGCAAAGCTGCGCAGCCTGTTCGTCATCGCGCAAGGCACCGTGTTTGCGCTGGATCAGCGCAGCGTGGGACCGGAGGAAGCGGGCCGCACGCTCAACGTCGACTACGTCGTCAGCGGCTCGCTGCGGCGTCACGGCCAGCGCCTGGCCGTGGACGTGCAACTGGTCGACTCGCGTACGGCGCGCATCGTCTGGGCCGATGTCCTCGATCATCCGTTCGACGACGCGCTGCTGGCGCTGGACGAGATCGGCAACCGGATCGTGGCGTCCGTCGATATCGAGATCGAGGCCGCCGAGCGCAACCGCGCGATCCTGACGCCGCCCAATTCGCTGGACGCGTGGCAGGCGCATCACCGCGGCCTGTGGCACATGTACCGGTTCAACCGCACCGATAACGAGCAGGCGCGGCATTTCTTCGAGATGGCGGTGCGGCTGGATCCGACGTTTTCGCGGGCCTACGCGGGCTTGTCGTTCACGCATTGGCAGACGGCGTTTCAGCGCTGGGACGAGCAGGGCGACGCCATCGACCGTGCGTTCGAAACCGCCGGGCAAAGTCTCATCGCCGATGACCGGGATCCGGCGGCGCATTGGGCGATGGGGCGGGCGCTGTGGCTGCGCGGCAGCCAGGACCAGTCGGTCAGCGAACTGCAGATCGCCGTGGATCTCAGCCCGAACTTCGCGCTGGGCCATTACACGCTGGGCTTTGTCGACTGCCAGATGGGCGACGCGCAAGCCGCCATCGGCGCATCCGACCATTCCCGCCATCTGAGCCCCTTCGACCCGCTGCTCTTTGGCATGCTGGCGGTGCGCGCGCTGGCGCTGGTGCGGCTGGGCCGGATCGAGGAGGCGGCCGGATGGGCGATCAAGGCGGCCGCGCGACCCAACGCGCATGTGCACATCCTGGCGATTGCCGCGTGCTGTCTGTCGCTGGCCGGCAGGACCGACGAGGCGCTGGGCTTTTTGCCCGCCATCCGCAAGGCGCAGGCGTCCTACCGCGTCGACGACTTTCTGGCGTCGTTCCGGCTGGAACCGGACACGCAGGCCCTGTTCCGCGAGGGCGCGCGGCGGATAGGAATCGGGTGATGCCTAGCGGGCGGCGGAAAGCACCGGCGTACGAAATCCGCCACGCACCGTCAGATTCCTCTTGCTAAGTAACTGCCTAGGCAGCTAATATCCATCCGTTGATTCCACGGCTGCGCGCCAGGCCCCTCATGAGCAACGCAAAACCTTCCGTTCTGGACGAACTGTGCACCGGCGAGCTGGGGTTCCTGGTGACATCCGTGCGCAACGGCATTCACGAAAACCTGGACCGCGAGCTCGCACCGCTGCAGATCACCGTTCAGCAGTACGTGGTGCTCAACTGCCTGGTCAAAGGGTGGGGCCGCACGCTCAGCGACTTCTGCAGGGTGCTGGCGTATGACTCGGGCGCGATGACCCGGCTGCTGGACCGGATCGCCGCCAAGGGATTTATCCGCCGGGTGGAAAACGAAGCCGACCGCCGCAGTTCGCTGATCGAGCTGACGGAGCAGGGCAAGGCGGCGTTCCCGCAGGCGCGGCAGGTCACCGAGGTGGCGTTTCGCCGATTGCTGGGCGGGTTTTCCGAAGCGGAAGCGGAACTGCTGCAAAAGCTGCTGTCGCGCATTTTGATCAACGCGCGGGCGGACTAGCTTTCGGCGGGTCCGCCGATTTTTTTATCTATTTATCTGCCTAGGCATATACAGCCTGGGCAAAAGAAAGGCCTGAGTCATCATGCAAGTCCTCAACCGATTTCTTCTCAGCCCGCAGCGCGCCGGGCGCGTCCTGGGGCTTACGTTGTGCGCGGTGCTGCTTGCCGGATGCGCCGGCACGGGCGATTTGCATACCCATTCGACCGTGGGCAGCGCGAACGAACTCGCGGCCGCCACGACACTGCAAGCGACGCCGGTGTCCCCCGCTGCATGGCCGACCGGGGCGTGGTGGGAGAGCTTCGGCGACGCGCAGTTGAATCAGCTTGTGCAGGCCGCGCTGGCCGAGCAGCCCAGCCTGCGGGTCGCGGCCGCGCGCGTGCGGCAGGCGGATGCGCTGGCCAGCGTCGCGGGGGCGCCGCTGTCGCCGCAGGGCAATCTGAACGGCCGCGCGACGCGCCAGCGGTTCAGCGAAAACAGCACCACGCCGCAGCCTTTGGCCGGCTCGTGGGATTGGACCGCTGACCTGCAGGCAGGCGTGGGCTACGAGATCGACTTTTGGGGCAAGAACCGGGCCGCGCTGGACGCCGCCCTGCAGCGCGCGCAGGCCGCCGAGGTGGACCGCCATGCCGCCGAGCTGATGCTGACGACGTCGCTGGTCCGCGCGTACCTGAAGCTGGACACCGCCTTTCTGCTGCGCGATCTGGCCGAAGAGACCCTGCGCCAGCGCGAGGACACGCTGAAACTGACCCAGCGCCGCGTCGACGCGCAACTGGATTCGCGTCTGGACATGAAGCAGGCCGAAGCCGCGCTGCCCGCGACGCGTGAGCGCATCGCCGCGTTGAACGAACAGATCGCCCTGACGCGCAATCAGGTGGCGGCATTGGTGGGTCGCGGCCCGGACGCGGGCATTCAGGTGCGCCGGCCGGCACTGCGCGGCGGTTTCGCCGAAGCGATCCCCACGACGGTGCCTGCCGAACTGATCGGCCGCCGTCCCGACGTGGTGGCGCAGCGCTGGCGCGTGGAAGCGGCCGGCGCCGAGATCAAGGTTGCCCGCGCGCAGTTCTACCCCAACGTCAGCCTGACGGCGTTTGCCGGCCTGCAGAGCCTGGGTCTGTCGGACCTGCTCGATGCCGGCAGCCGCGTGCTGGGCATCGGCCCGGCGATTTCGCTGCCGGTCTTTGACGGCGGCCGTCTGCGCGGCAACCTGGGCGCGCGGCAGGCCGAGTACGACGTGGCGGTCGAGCAATACAACGGCACGCTGGTCACGGCGCTGCACGACGTGGTGGACCAGCTTGTGTCGCTGCGCTGGCAGGCCGAGCGGTCAACGCAACAGCACGAAGCGCTGCGGCTGACGCAGGAAGCCTACGACATGGCGTCCGCGCGCTATCGCAGCGGCGTGGGCAGCTATCTGCAGGTGCTGTCCGCCGAAGGCCAGGTGCTGCAGCAGAAGCAGTTGCTGATCGAACTGGACACGCGCAACCGCGCGCTGCATCTGGAACTGATCCGGGCGCTGGGCGGGGGGTATGTGCCCGAGACATGAACCGCCATCCCCATCCATCCGTTCCTTCCCATACTGATTCCCCGCAAGCCATGAAGCCCGAAACCACCCCGAACCCGCCGTCCTCATCACGCCGCCCGCGCGGCAGCCTGGCACGCAAAATAGCGGTCAGCGGCGCCGCGATTCTGGCCGTCGCCGTGCTGGCCGGCGCCTATGCCGAATACTCCGACGGCCGTTGGGTTTCGACGGAAGACGCCTATGTCGAGGGCAACGTCGTGCAGGTGACGCCGCAGATCGGCGGCGTGGTGACCGCGATCCGCGCGGACAACACCGACCGGGTCGCGGCGGGCGCGGTGCTGATCGAACTGAACGGCGTGGACGCGCAACTGGCGCTGGACGCCGCGCGCGCGAATCTGGCGCGCAGCGTGCGTCAGGTGCGCGGTCAGTTCGCAATGGCCGGGCAGGATGGCGCCACCGTGGCGCTGCGCAAGGTCGACCTGGCCCGCGCGCGGGAAGACGTGGCGCGGCGGACTGCGCTGGCGAAGATAGGCGCCATCCCCGGCGAGGAACTGGTCCATGCGCAACAGGCCGTGCGCACGGCCCGCGCCGCGCTGGACGTTGCGAACGAACAGCTCAAGCGCAACCACGCACTGATCGACGGCACCACGGTCGAATCGCACCCGGACGTGCAGGCCGCGGCCGTGCAACTGCGCAACGCCAGCGTGGCGCTTGCGCGGACCAAGGTCCCGGCGCCCGTGGGCGGCGTGGTCACCAAGCGCGGCGTGCAGGTCGGGCAGCGCGTGGCGGCCGGCGCGCCGCTGATGTCGGTGGTGCCGCTGGATCAGCTGTGGGTCACGGCCAACCTGAAGGAATCGCAGTTGCGCCATGTGCGCGTCGGGCAGCCCGTCAAGCTGACCACCGACCTGTACGGCGGCGGCGTGGTCTATCACGGCCGCGTGCTGGGCCAGGAGGCGGGCACGGGCAGCGCGTTTTCGCTGCTGCCGGCGCAGAACGCCACCGGCAACTGGATCAAGGTGGTGCAGCGCGTGCCGGTGCGCATCGCGCTGGACCCGGCCGAGGTCGCCGCGCAGCCGCTGCAGCTTGGCCTGTCGATGCGGGTTGAGGTGGATACCGAGGCGCGCGACGGCAAACGCCTGGTCGCGGCGCAAGGGCAGGCGCAGGCCTACACGACGGCGGTGTATGCCGACGAACTGGCCCAGGCCGACGCCCAGGTGCGCGCCATCATCGACGCCAACCTCTGACCCGGCGGCGCATCATGTCCCAACCCAAGCCCCCGGTCTCGCTGCTGCTGGTCATCGGCGCACTGACGTTCATCGACTTCCTGCAGAACGGCATGGCCACGTTTGGCGCCGCACCCATCATGGGCGAGATCGGCGCCAGCCCCGAGGAATACACGCACATCGCGCTCATCTACGCCTGCGTGGCGGTGATGATGATCGCGTTGCAGGGCTGGCTGACGCACCGGCTGGGTCTGCGGGTCTACCTGCTGGCGTCGCTGGCGGCCGCGGGCGTGGGCGCGGCCGTGTGCGCGTTGGCAGAGGACCAGGCCGGGTTCCTGCTGGGGCGGGTGCTGATGGCGATGGGCTGCGCGGCGATGCTCACGTCGTCCCGGCTGACCGTGAACCTGATTCCGCCCAGTCCGGCGCGGTTTCTGGGCATCAAGGCGCTGGCCACCGGCCTGTGCGTGGGCACGGCGCTGGCGCCCTGGCTGGCCGCGATGGCGGTCGAGCACGATGGCTGGCCGTTGATGTTCTGGTTGATTGCGGCGCTGTCGTTGCTGGCGATGGCGCCGGTCATGCTGGCCATGCCGGGCCGCGGGGCGGGTTCGGTGCTGGCCGGCAACGTGCGCCTGCTGCCGATCGCCGCGCTGGGCGCGGGCAGTTTTCTGGTGCTGCATGCCTTGCAGCGCGCCTATTACGACTTCTTCAGCCAGGGCAATTTCCTGGCGCTGTCGGCCGCGGCGGGCGTGGGCGCGCTGGGTTACTTCGTGTGGTCGGAGACGCGCAACGGCGCGCCGCTGCTCAGGCTGGGCGGCATGAAGGAGGTGCGGTTCCTGTGCGGGCTTGGCCTCTTCATGGTCTGCTACGTGATGCTTGGCGCCAACGGCTACCTGGTGCCCCTGATGCTGCAACGTGCGCTGGGGCAGGCGTGGATCACTGCGGGCGAGTTCTTCGCGATGGGGCTGGGGGCGGGCGTGCTGACCTGGGTGGTGATGTCGCAATTGCTGCCGCGCTGGCCGTCGCCGCGCAAGTTTTTCGTGACCGGGTTTCTTGCGCTGGCGGGGTTCGGGGTGTTGATGTCGCGCCTGACGCCCACGGCCAACATGTGGACCGACGTGTTTCCCGCGCTGGCCTGCTACGGCATGTTCATCATGACCCTCATGCCCACGACCGCGATGCAGACCTTCACCGGCCTGACGGGCGATCCGGCCGTGTTTGCCCATGCGCAGCAGGTCAAGAACATGCTGGCGCAGATCGGCCAGGCGCTGGGCATCATGCTGGCCACCGTCGGCCAGCAGTGGTTCACGTCGCGGCACTACACGGTGCTGCAGGAAAGCATCGCGACAGGCAATGCGCAGTTTGAAGCGGCGATGGCGCAGCTGACCGCCTATTTCACTGCAGCGGCGGGGCCGGCAGAGGCGCAGCAGCTTGCCACGGCGCAGATTGCGCAACTGCTGAACCAGCAGTCGGTGCTGCTGGCCAGCCTGGATCATTTCCAAATCGTGGCGGGGGTGGCGCTGGCGGCGGCGGCCGTCAGTTTGGTCCAGCGCGTATTCCGCTAGGGCATTTACCCTTTAACCCGGCGATTCAGTTGCCGCCCAGCTGCGCGATGATCTGCCGCGCCACGTCCGCCAGCGACAGGCCACCGTCCATCGCCGCGCGTTGCAGGCGCTCATGCGCCGCCTGCTCGGTCAGGCCGTAGCGGCTGATCAGCAGCAGCTTGGCGCGGTCGATGCGTTTTCTGTCGTCCAGCGCGCCACGCACGCTGGTCAGCGCATCGTCGGCATGCTGCATGCGCAGCGTCTGCTCGCGCATCATGTCCAGAATCGACCGTTCCAGCTCGCTGCCCACGCCGTCTTCGGGCGGCACGTCCAGAATGCGGCTCTGCACACTGAACACCATGCTGGGGGCGCGGCCGCTGGCGTGATCGGTGTAGCGGCTGAGCAAGAGGCGGCGGTCGTCCAGTTCCTGGCGGGTGTCGGCGATGCGCCGGGCGCATTGCTGCGCCAGTTCCTGCGCCAACTGCGTTTCGACGTGGCGCATGGCGTCGATGCGCGCGGTGCACAGGTCGAACCACAACTCAGCCAGACCGCTGTCGACACGCTGCGCGTCCGAGGTGTGCTGCGCCATGTCGCGCATGCGTTGCACCGGCTGCGCCTGCTGCTGAACCTGGTCCCACGCCTGCAACGGCGCGCCCTGCGCGTACTGCGTGTAGACGCCGAAGCTGCGCGCCTGGTTGGCCGCCAGGCCCAGCATGCGCGCCTTGCGGGCGTCGTCGAACCAGCCGGCCGTAAAGCCCATGACGCCGCAGGCGCGCTCCTGGCCGCTCAGCTCCTTGCCTTGCATGAAATTAAGCAGCGCCACCAAGAGGCGCGTCACGTCCGGGTCCAGCGAAGAGTCGGCGGCTTCGAAGACGACCGCCAGCAGGCTGCCGATCACCTGGGTGAAGCGGGTATCGGCGTCTTCCACCTGAATGCGGCGGTCGCGGACCTCTCGGCGCAAGGCCGGCAATTCGTCCAGACGGAAGAGGGCGTACGCAATGCAATTGAGCAGACGCGCGCGGCTGCTGCCGGCCGCCGTGTCGGCCTCCAGGCCGTCCAGGAACGCGCGCACATCGGTTTCCACGGCCTGCGCGTCGCTCGACAGGCCGGCCAGCGCCGGCTGCAACCGGTCCGCTGCGCTGCACAGGGTCAGGTTGGAATAGCCGCGCTCTTTTTGCAGCGCGTGCACCAGCGCGCTGATGCGCAGCACCAGGTCACAGGTGGCGGCCAGGACTTCCAGTCCCTGGAGCTCGCTGCGGCGGGCGGCGAGCAGAAAGCGCAGCGGCGGCGGCATGTGGCGTTCGGCCATCGGAATCTCTATGCGGGGTAAGGCGCGGTGTCTTCGCGGAAATCAGGCCAATAGTCTTTGCGGCGCAATGGTGCCGGCCGCGTCGTCCAGCACGCCGTACATCCGGCAGGCGGCAACTTCGCCAATGACCAGCACGGCAGGACTGCGTAACCGGAAGGCCTGGGCATCGGACGCCATGCCGGCCAGTGTCGACGCACAAACCCGCTGGCCGGGAAGCGACGCGCGCTCGATCATCGCCACCGGCGTCTCCGGGGCCATGCCGGCGTCCAGCAACTGGCGAGTCATGTCGTGCACCTTTGCCACGCCCATGTAGACCACCAGCGTCGTGCCGCTGCGCGCCAACCCGGACCAATCGGGCGTTGCGCCGTCCTGCGAATGCGCGGTGATGAGTGTAACGCCCTGGGCCATGCCGCGTTGCGTCAGCGGGATGCCGGCGGACGTGGCCGCGGCCAGCCCGGCGGTGATGCCGTTCACGATCTCGCAGGCCACACCGTGGTCGCTGAGCCACTGCGCTTCTTCGCCGCCGCGGCCGAAGATGCAGGGGTCGCCACCCTTCAGCCGCGCCACGCGCAGGCCCTGGCGGGCATAGCGCAGCATCAGGCGCTGAATGAAGTCCTGCGGCGTGGAGCGGCAGCCCCCACGCTTGCCCACGCGCACGATGCGCGCTTGGGGGCAGTGCTCCAGGATCTCGGGGTTGACCAGGTCGTCGACCAGGACCACGTCGGCCCGGGCCAGCGCCTTGACGGCTTTCAAGGTCAGCAGCTCGGGGTCGCCGGGGCCGGCGCCGATCAGGGACACGGAGGGATTCGTGGCGGGCATGGTCGTCTCGTTTCAGGAGTTCAGGGCCTGGATCACGATCACGATGGCCAGGACAAGGCACAGGCCTTTCCAGAAAGCCACCGGATTGCGTTCCAGCAGGGGCAGGCGTTCACCGCCGCGCACGTCGGGCGGATTGCGCAGCGCGTGCGTGAATTCGGACAGCTCGGTCGTGCGGTGCTGCGGATCGGGATGCAGGGCGCGGCTGAGCACGCTGTCGATCCAGGCCGGGATTTCGCGTTCCCGGTCCAGCACGGACACGTAGGTCAGCCGCAGTTGCGCGGCGCGGCTGCGCGAGCGGGCCACTTCGGCGCCGTAGGGCAGGCGGCCGGACAGCATCTGGTACAGGATCGCGGCCAGCGAATAGATGTCGGACCGCGCCGTGCCGGCTTCGCCCAGGAAGTATTCGGGCGCCGCGTATTGGGCGGTGCCTAGCACCGGCATGGCGTCGTCGGCATCGGCGCCGAGTTCCTGGATGCCGGCGGTGCGAGCCGAGCCCAGATCGATGATCTTTGCGGTGCCGTCCGGCGTGATGAGGATGTTGTCCGGCCGCAGATCCTGATGCACGATCTCCAGCCGGTGAAACGCCTGCAGGCCACGCGCGATCTGCTCGATGATGGCGACCGCCGGTTCCAGGGCCGGGCGTGGGTTGGCGGCCATCCATTGCGTCAACGTGCGGCCTTCGATGTATTCGCTGACGGTGTAGAGCGAGCGGCGCTGGCGCGTGCGGGGCCATGCCCGGACGACGTGGCGGCTGTCGATGCGGCGCGCCAGCCATTCCTCGGTCAGCAGGCGTTCGAGATACGCGGGGTCGTGCCGCAGGTCCAGTGACGGGATCTTGATGACGACGGTGTCGCCGCTGTCGATGTCTTCGGCTAGGTAGACGTGGCTGCGGCTGCTGGCGCGCAGCTCGTCCGTGATGCGAAAGCCTTCGAACGTCTGACCCACGTCCAGCAGCGGCGGACAGGGCAGGCTGCCGGAGTATTGGGCCATTTCGGCCGCCTGGCGCGTGGGCAGCGCGTCGACGCGCACGATCTGCATGGTCAGGTTGTCGTCGCTGCCGCGGGCAAGCGCCAGCGCGACCAATGCGCGCGCGGCGGCGTCCAGGTCGCCGGTGTGGGCGGCCACGGCCTCGCGCAGATCGTCGTCGGCGACATGCTCGTAGACGCCATCGGTCGCCAGCAGGAACACGTCGCCTGGTTCCACGGCCTGGGTGTGATAGTCGATTTCCAGGTGCGGCGCCAGGCCCAGCGCGCGGCCCAGATAGCTTTTGTCGTGCGCGACCCAGACGCGGTGGTCCTCGGTCAGCTGCTCGACTACGCCGTCCCGCAGACGATAGATGCGCGCGTCGCCGATATGCAGGATGTGCGCGGTGGCGCCCTTGAGCACCATCACGGTCAGCGTGCAGACGTAGCCGCTGTCCTGATCCTGCCCGTGGCGCTGGCGGCTCTGCGAATGCAGCCACGCGTTGGCGGCGCTGAGCACCTTCTGGGCCGACTTCTTCACCGACCAGGTTTCGGGCGTGCAGTAATAGTCTTCCAGAAAGCTGGCCACCGCCGTTTCGCTGGCGATGTGGCTGACGTTGCTGCTGCTGATGCCGTCGGCCAGCGCGATGGCGATGCCCTTGGCGCCCAGCAACGGCTCGCCCGGCACGCACAGCCCGTGAAAGTCCTGGTTGACGGACTTGACGCCGGGATCCGTGTGCTGGCCCACCGCCACTTTCAGCGAGGCGGCGGGCGCGCCGGGTGTGAAGCTGTCCATGCCGGGGCGTATCAGTTGAAGCGGCGCTTGGGCGCGGTCTTCATGTGCGTGGTGTAGAGCGTCAGGCCCGTCAGCGAAATGCCGCCGATCAGGTTGCCCAGCACCACCGGGATTTCGTTCCAGATCATGTAGTCCATGATCGAGAAGTTGCCGCCCATGATCATGGCCGACGGGAACAGGAACATGTTGACGATGGAGTGCTCGAAGCCCATGGCGAAGAACAGCATGACGGGCATCCACATGGCGATGACCTTGCCGCTGACGGTGGTCGAGATCATGGCGCCCACGACGCCCAGCGACACCATCCAGTTGCACAGCACGCCGCGGATGAAGATCGTCAGCATGCCGCCCGCGCCATATTCCTTGTAGCCCAGCGTGCGGTCTTCGCCGATGTGCGAGATGACCTGGCCGACCTTGTTGGGCGGCACCGAAAAGCCGTAGGTGAAGACGATGGCCATCAGCACGGCGACGGTCAGCGCGCCCAGGAAGTTGCCCACGAAGACCTTGCCCCAGTGCTTGAGGATGCCGCCCATCGTGACGCCGGGCCGCTTGTCGAAGAGCGCCAGCGGGGTCAGCACGAAGACGCCCGTCAGAAGGTCGAAGCCCATCAGGTACAGGATGCAGAAGCCGACCGGAAAGAGCGCGGCGCCGAGGATGGGCGAGCCGGTCTGCACCGTGACGGTGACGGCGAAGACCGCGGCGATCGCGAGGATGGCGCCGGCCATGAAGGCGCGGATCAGGACGTCGCGGGTCGCCATGTAGAGCTTCGATTCGCCGGCATCCACCATCTTGGTGACGAACTCGGAGGGAGCTAGGTAGGACATGAAGTTTCCTGTTGCTGTGCTGATGTGTTGAATACGTGTGCGGCGGCCGTCAGGCGATTTCGACCGCGTCGCCGTTGAAGCGCGCCTGCCAGGTCTGCAGGCGTTGTTCGGGAAATTGCACGCAGCTGCCGTCCGCCAGCCGGAAGTGCTGCTTGTAGAGGGGGGACGCCACCACCAGGTCGCCGGCCAGCTGGCCCACGATGCCCCGGCCGATGACGTTGGCGCCGGACTTCGGATCGCGGTTCGACACGGCGTACAAAGTCTGGTCCGCGGCGTCGGGCAGGTAGAACAGCGCGACCTGCGCGCCGTCGACCAGCGCGACGACGCCCGAGTTGGCGACGAGGTCCTGGCGGACGCACGCGTGGCGCCAGGTGGGTTGCGGGTTGGGCAGGGCGGCCATCAGACGATCTCCTCGGCAATCGGGATGACGCGCTGAGCGGCGCGCGCCGGGGCCGGGCGGGGCTGGCCGCGTTCCTGCACGAACTGGATGTCGGGATCGCCCTGGCTGTCGTTCACGAACGTACGGAAGCGCTTGAGCTTTTCGGGGTCGCTGATGGCGTTGGCCCACTCGCATTCGTAGCGGTCCACCACCAGTTGCATCTGCGCTTCAAGCTCGGCGCCCAGACCCAGGCTGTCGTCGATCACGACCGCCTTCAGGTAGTCCAGGCCGCCTTCCAGCGATTCGCGCCACACCGACGTGCGCTGCAGCTTGTCGGCCGTGCGGATGTAGAACATCAGCAAGCGGTCGATGTAGCGGATGAGGGTGGCGTCGTCCAGGTCCGTGGCGAAGAGTTCGGCGTGGCGCGGCCGCATGCCGCCGTTGCCGCACACGTACAGGTTCCAGCCGTTCTCGGTGGCGATCACGCCGATGTCCTTGCTTTGCGCCTCGGCGCATTCGCGGGTGCAGCCGGACACGGCGAACTTCAGCTTGTGCGGCGCGCGCAGGCCCTTGTAGCGGTGCTCGATGTCCAGCGCCATCTTCACGCTGTCCTGCACGCCGAAGCGGCACCAGGTGCTGCCCACGCAGGATTTCACGGTGCGGGTGGACTTGCCGTAGGCGTGGCCCGTCTCGAAGCCGGCGGCGATCAGTTCGGACCAGATGCCGGGCAGCTCGTGCAGTTGCGCGCCGAACAGATCGATGCGCTGGCCCCCCGTCACCTTGACGTACAGGTTGTATTTCTTGGCGACCATGCCGACGGCGATCAGGCCATCCGGCGTGACTTCGCCGGCCGGCATGCGCGGCACCACCGAATAGGTGCCGTTCTTCTGCATGTTGGCCATGAAGGTGTCGTTGGTGTCCTGCAGCGGCACCAGGTGCGGGTCCTGAATCGGACGGTTCCAGCAGGACGCCAGGATCGAGCCGATGGCGGGCTTGCAGATCTCGCAGCCGACGTGGCCCCGGCCGTGGCTGGCCAGGACTTCCTCAAAGGTCTCGGCGCCGCTCACGCGCACGATCGCGTACAGCTCCTGGCGGGTGTAGGCAAAGTGCTCGCACAGGCTCTTGTCCACCACGACGCCGCGGCTGGCGAGTTCGTGTTCGACCACCTGCTTGAGCAGGCCCGCGCAGCCGCCGCAGCCCGAGGCCGCCTTGGTGCAGGCCTTGACGCCGGCCAGGTCCGTACAGCCGCCGTCGATGGCGTCGCAGACCGCGCCCTTGCTGACGTTGTGGCAGGAGCAGATCGTGGCGGTGGCGGGCAGGGCGTCCACGCCCAGCAGCGGGGCGGCCTGGCCCTGCGGCAGGATCAGGCTGGACGGATCGGCGGGTGGCGCGATGCCATTCTGCGCGTATTGCAGCAGCGTGTCGTAGTAGCTGTTGTCGCCCACCAGAACCGCTCCCAGCACGCGCTTGCCGTCTTCGGAAATCACCAGTCGGCGGTAGCTGGAGCCGGCCTCGTCGATGAACCGGTAGCTGCGCGAGCCGGGCGTGGCGCCGTGCGCGTCGCCGATCGATCCCACGTCCACGCCCAAGAGCTTGAGCTTCGTGGACATGTCGGCGCCCGAAAACGCCTGTTCCGGTGCGCCGCAGAGTTCGGCGGCGACGATGCGGGCCATTTGGTAGCCGGGGGCGACCAGGCCGAACACCGTGCCGTTCCACGACGCGCATTCGCCGATGGCGTAGATGTTCTCATCGCTGCTGCGGCAGCGGTCGTCGATGGCGACGCCGCCGCGTTCTGCCAGCGCCAGCCCGGCCTTGCGCGCCAGGAACACCTGCGGACGGATGCCGGCCGAAAACACGATCAGGTCCGTTTCCAGCGGCGCGCCTTCGGCAAAGCGCATGCGGTAGCGGTATTGCGTGCCCGGCTTGATGTCCTGCGTTGCGCGCGACAGGTGCACGCCCACGCCCAGCGACTCGATGCGCGCCTTCAGCGCCGCGCCGCCAGCCTCGTCCAGCTGCACCGGCATCAGGCGTGGCGCGAATTCCACGACATGGGCTTCCAGATTCAGGGATTTGAGCGCGTTGGCCGCTTCCAGTCCCAACAGGCCGCCGCCCACGACCACCCCGCGCCGCGCGCCGCTGGCGGCTTCGCGGATCAGGTCCAGGTCGTCGATGCTGCGGTACACCAGGCGCGAATTGCCCTCGGCGCCCGCGATGGGCGGCACGAAGGGATAGGAGCCGGTCGCCAGCACCAGCTTGTCGTAGGCGTAGCGGCCATTGGCGGTGATGACTTCCCGGGCGTGGCTGTCGATGTCCAGCACGGGCTCGCCCAGTCGCAGCGACACGCCGTCGTGCTCATAAAGCGAGGCCTCGCCCAGCGCCATCGACTCGGCATCCCGCCCGTTCAGGTATTCGGAAAGATGGACGCGGTCATAAGCGCGGCGGGTTTCCTCGCCGAAGATGGTGATGCGATAGCGCTCGAGAGCGCCGCGGGCGATCAATTGCTCGACGCAATGATGACCCACCATGCCGTTGCCGATGACAACCAGCGTCTGCAAGGAATCGGATGTGGCCGCTGCATTCATGGGATTTCCCCAGGCTTGGATTTTCGGATTTCAAAAGACAAACGGCGCCCTGGACCTTGCGGTCGGGGCGCCATTGCCGGTATTGCTCACGTTGTCTTGCCGGGTCTGCACCCGCACATAGGCAATTAAGCAAAGTCCATGCCAGGTATGTCGAGGAGCGATGTGTCGGGGGGGATTCCCTTGCTAGTCATAGGGAAGGAGGGCGGTTTGAAGGGGAGATGAGGGGGAGCGGCCGGATCGCGGGGATTCGCGCGCATGCTTCGTATCGGTGCATATCTGCGTGCGGACTGCACCTGTTTGGCGCAGTGCAACATGGTTGGGTGGCGGCGGTGGTCGTGGTTGGCGATAGCGGCGAGGATGGCGACGACGACGCTGTGGGCGATGACGATGGGGGTTGGGGATGGCGATGGTGAGGGCGACGGCGACGGCGATGGCAATGGCAATGGCGACCGGAATGGCGACGGCAATGCGGTGGGTGCCACGATCGCGATGGCGGCGACAACGTCAGGGGCTGGCGGCCGATGGCCGAGCCCATCGCCGCTAGCCGATCGCTGACAGCGGATTCAGGCGAATGCCGCCCGCACCGCGGCGAAAGCGGCGGCCACCAGCGGATGGTCGCGTCGCGCGGCCTGGGTGATGAACGACAGTTCGGCCTGGATCGACAGGCCCTTCACGAGCTGCAGGCCGCTGGACTGCGATTCGCGCAGCGCGATGGCGTCGCGTGCGAGAGACAGGCCCACGCCGGAGCGGACCAGATCCAGCATGGAGGCTTCCTGGTCCACCTCGGCGACCGCGTGGGGCGTGATGCCCAGCGCGTCGAACTTGTCGGACAGCAGGCGGTGATGGACCGAATCCGGCGGGGTCCAGATCCAGGGCAGCGCCGCAATCTCCGCCCAGTCCCGGCCGGCGACCTGCGCGCTCCAGCTTTTTGGGGCGACGACGTAATAGGAAAAGGAAGCGAGCGGTTGGGCGTGCAGGCCCGAAGGCTGGCTGCCGTCCCGGGTTTGCGGCCCCAGAAAGAACCCCACGTCCAGTTCCCCGGCACGAACCTGGCGGCCGACCGATCCCGACATGCCGTGCCGCAGGGTGGGGCGGATCTTCGGGTAATGCTCGACCAGATACTGCAGCGTGGCGCCCAGCCGCAGGAATTCCGGGTCCAGGATCGTCCCGATGCGCAATTCGCCCTGAACGGTATCGCGCAACGCCCCGATGGCACGCTGAAAGTCATCCAGCGCATCCAGCACCCGCTGCGCCGCCGGCAACAACGCCCGACCGTCCGCGTTGGGCGCCAACCCTTGCGCCGAGCGCGAAAACAGCGTCAGGTCCAGCGACTCCTGAAAGTTCTTGAGCTGCAGGCTAAGCGCAGGCTGCGTCAAATGCAGATGCTCGGCCGCGCGCGTCAAATTGCCTTCCCGCGCGACGGCGGCAAATGTGCGGATGTGCTTCAGGTCCATGGATGCTTCCGGAAATCGGGTTAGAGGGTGTCAGACACCTCATTTAGTCCTACAAAGCCATGGGCGCCTTTCGTGGCATGCCGCCGGTGTCTGACACCCCTGCGGCGGTGTGCCGGCTAGACGACTGTCTCGCACGGGTGTCAGACACCTCGACCCAACTCAGAAATCACCCGAGCAATATTAGAGACGCTAATAATCCCCTTTTCAACATTTCATTGGACAGCCGCCCCGACCTGCGCCAGAGTCTTGCCAGATTCCTGGCGCGCGTCCAACGTCGTAGCTGGGGCGGCTCACCGTGCCGGCGTCCGTTTCGGGCCCGCGACTTGATAAGAAGAGCTTATGGAGACATACGACTACATCATCGTGGGCGCGGGTTCGGCCGGCTGCGTGCTGGCCAACCGCCTGAGCCGCGATCCCGCCGTGCAGGTGCTGCTGCTGGAAGCCGGCGGGCGCGACAACTATCACTGGATTCACATCCCCGTCGGTTACTTGCACTGCATCGGCAACCCGCGCACGGACTGGATGTACCGAACGGCCGAGGAGCCGGGGCTGGGCGGGCGCTCGCTCATCTATCCGCGCGGCCGCGTGCTGGGCGGGTGTTCTTCGATCAACGGCATGATCTACATGCGCGGCCAGAAGCAGGACTACGAGGACTGGGCCGCGCTGTCGGGCGACGCGGCCTGGAGCTGGGATCAGGTGCTGCCGGTCTTCAAACGCAGCGAGGACTACCACCGCGGCGCCGACGACTTCCACGGCGCGGGCGGCGAATGGCGCGTGGAATCGCAGCGCCTGCGCTGGGACATTCTGGAAGCGTTCGCCTCAGCCGCCGAACAGGAAGGGATCCCGCGCGTGCAGGACTTCAACCGCGGCGACAACTTCGGCAGCGGCTACTTCGAGGTCAACCAGCGCAGCGGCTGGCGCTGGAATACGTCCAAGGCATTCCTGCGGCCGGTGCGCAAGCGCCCGAACCTGCACGTGATGACCGGCGCGCTGGCCGAACAGCTTGAAATTGACGAAAAGCGCTGCGTCGGCGTGCGCGTCAACCAGAACGGCCGCACGATGTCGCTGCGCGCGCGGCGCGAGGTGGTGCTGGCGGCCGGCGCCGTGAATTCACCGCACCTGCTGGAAGTCTCCGGCATCGGCGAGCCCGCGCGACTGCGCGAAGCCGGCATCGCGCTGCGCCACGCCTTGCCGGGTGTTGGCGAGAACCTGCAGGACCATCTGCAATTGCGCGTCATCATCAAGGTGAACGGCGTCAAGACGCTGAACCGGATCGCGTCCACGTGGCTGGGCCGCGCGGGCATCGGGCTGGAATATCTGGTGAGCCGCAGCGGTCCGATGAGCATGGCGCCCTCGCAACTGGGCCTGTTCGCCAAATCCGATCCCGGCCAGGACCGCGCCAACGTCGAATTCCACGTACAGCCGCTGTCGTTGGGCGCATTCGGCGAACCCCTGCATGGTTTCGACGCGTTCACCGCCAGCGTCTGCAACCTGCGCCCCTCGTCGCGCGGCAGCATTCATGCACAAGGTCCGGCCGGGCAAAAAGGCTGCGAAGCGCCCGTCATCCGGCCCAACTACCTGAGCACCGACGACGACCTGCGCGTTGCCGCCGATTCGATCCGACTCGTGCGCCGCATCGCCGCCGCGCCGGCCTTGCAGCGTTATCGGCCTGATGAATGGCTGCCCGGTCCGGCGTTCCAGACCGAAGAAGAGCTGCGCCAGGCGGCCGGCAAGATCGGCACCACCATCTTTCACCCGGTGGGCACCTGCGCGATGGGCCGGGACGCCGACAGCGGGGCGGTGGTGGATGCGCAACTGCGCGTGCATGGACTGCAGGGCCTGCGCATCGCCGACGCGTCGATCATGCCGCGCATCACGTCGGGCAACACCAATTCGCCGACGATCATGATTGCCGAGCGGGCGGCCGACATGATCCGGGATGAAGCAGGGGCGGGGGCGGCGCGATAACCGTGCGCCAATGAAACAAGCCGCCCGGTCAGGGGCGGCTTGCCTGAACTCGCGCAACTGCTGCGGTTTCAGCGCAGCGACCGATACGTCTCCTGCCGCTGCGGATGCGTCAGTATCACCTGCCAAAGCTGCCCTTCGCGCGACCGGAAGAAGCCCGCGCAGCACATCAGGTAATACTTCCACATCCGGTAAAACCGGGTGCCGTAGCGCGACTCCAGCGTGGGCCAAGCCTGCTCGAAGCGGTCCCACCACGCCATCAGCGTGCGGTCGTAATCGGCCCCGAAGTTGTGCCAGTCTTCGACGATGAAGCGGCCTTCGACGGCCGTCGCAACTTCGCGCGCCGACGGCAGTTTGCCGTTGGGAAACACGTAGCGGTCGATCCACGGATCGGTGCTCTGGCTGGTGGCCGCGATACCGATCGTGTGCAGCAGGAAAATGCCTTCGGGCGCCATCAGCCGCTGCACGTTGGTGAAGTAGGTGTCGTAGTTCTTCGGCCCGACGTGCTCGAACATGCCGACCGACACCACCTTGTCGAAGCGGCCCTGCAGGTCGCGGTAGTCCTGCAGCAGCAGCTCCACGGGCAGGCCTTTGACGCGTTCCTGCGCCAGGGCCAGTTGCTCCTTGGACACGGTCACGCCGGTGACCTTGACGCCATAGCGCTCGGCCGCGAACTTGGCCAGTCCGCCCCAGCCGCAGCCGATGTCCAGCAGCGTCTCGCCTTCTTTCAGTTGCAGCTTGCGGCAGATCATGTCCAGCTTGGCGACCTGCGCCTCCTCCAGCGTCTGGGCGTGCTCCCAGTACGCGCAGGAGTAGATCATCCGGCTGTCCAGCATGGCCTCGAACACGTCGTTGCCCGCGTCATAGTGCTGTTCGCCGACTTCAAACGCCCGATGCTTGGACTGAAGATTGAACAGTTTGTGGCGCAGGTGCTCGGCGATCAGTTTGATGCGCGCCACGCCCAGCGCCGCCGATCCCATGTCGGCACGCAGCAGGCGGGTGAAGAGCTCGTCCAGTTGGTCGCAGTCCCACTCGCCGTCCATGTACGACTCGCCCAGCCCCAACGACCAGCTGGCGAACACCCGCTCGTACATATGCTTGTCATGCACCTGCATGTCCCAGGGCCGCGAGCCGTTGATCTGCACGTCGGCGCGCGCCATCAGGTCCTGCAGGATTTTTGGGGGGGCGGGGGGAGGGGAAATGACGCTGGTTTGACCGGCAGGCTGCTCGGTCAGCGGGGTGATGGGACTGCTTTGCTGCATACGGACTCCATATCAATTTTGGGATGACTGATCTGGCAATGCCTGAAACTTTTTACTTTGCGCCTTGAAAGGTGTGCAACTCCAATTTAATGAATGCATCGGGCCCATAGCCAACGGCAATGTCCGGCGCGCCGGAACACGCGGGGGGCGCTCACAGGATGCAAGGATCGTAGCCACGACGGCCGCGATAGTCCAGAGCAGGGCGCACCGGCGTTGCATAACCGATAAGATAGCGGCCAAAGTGGCGCGGCCGTGCCGGCGCGCGCCGATCGTGGAGCCTATCGAAGTGGATGCCAGCCTGGAACCCCGTTTGGAATTCGTCACGTGCGCCAGCCCGGCCGGCCTGCACCGCATGGCCTATTGGGAATGGGGCGGTCCCGCCAATGACCGCGTGCTGCTTTGCGTGCATGGTCTGACCCGCAGCGGACGCGACTTCGACGCGCTGGCGCGCCGGCTGGCAGGCACTTACCGAGTGGTCTGCCCCGACGTGGCCGGCCGCGGCCGGTCGGATTGGCTGGTCAATCCGGCGTTCTACACGGTGCCCCAGTACGTGTCCGACATGGTGACGCTCATCGCGCGCCTGCACCCGGGCAGCCTGTCGTGGGTGGGCACGTCGATGGGCGGGCTCATCGGCATGGCGTTGTCAGGCGCCGCCGCGTTCGCCAAGGCCATGCTGGCGATGCGCCCGCATGCCGGGATGCTGCCGCCCGACCAGGGCCTGCGCCTGGAGAAACTGGTGCTTAACGACGTGGGGCCGCGCCTGGAAAATGGCGCCTTGTCGCGCATCGGCCAATACGTCGGCGCGCCTGGTGAGTTCGCCACCTTCGAAGAGGCCGTGGCGACGATGCGCGCCAATTCGGAAACCTTCGGCCCGCACACGGACGCCCAGTGGGCCGAGCTGGCCAAATACCTTTACCCGCAGCAGGGCGCCAAATGGGTCAAGCATTACGACCTGGCCATCGCCCAGGCGTTGGCGGCCCAGACGCCCGAAGAACTGGCGGCAGGCGAGCAGATCCTGTGGCGGTCGTATGACGCGCTCGATTGCCCGGTCCTGATCGTCCGCGGCGAATTGTCCGACCTGCTGACGCGCGCCACGGTCGACGAAATGCTCAAACGCAATCCGCGCGCCCGGTCGCTTGAGGTGCCGGGCGTGGGCCATGCACCCACGCTGATCTCGGACGATCAGGTGAACCCGGTGGCGGATTTTCTGCTGTCCTGACCGGACGGGCGGCTATGTGGGGACGGCACCGCGCTAGGCGGTCCGCCGGGGCTTCTCTACAATAGCCGCATGAAATCGCCCACCCTGAACATCGACCTGCATTGCCATTCCACCGTTTCCGACGGCGCGCTCTCGCCCCGGGACGTGGCGCAGCGGGCGTTCGCCAACGGGGTCGATGTCTGGGCGCTGACCGACCACGATGAAGTGGGCGGCATCGCCGAAGCCGCCGCCACCGCCCAGGAACTGGGCATGCGCTTTGCCACCGGCGTCGAGGTTTCGGTCACGTGGGCGGGCCTGACCGTGCATATCGTCGGCCTGCGCTTCGATCCGCAGAACACCGCGCTGGTCGAAGGCCTGCGTAAAACCCGCTCGGGACGCGCCGAGCGCGCCAAGCGCATCGGCGACCGCCTGGCGGACATGGGCATGCCCGGTGCCTACGAAGGCGCGCTGCCGTTTGCCGGCAACCCCGAACTGATCAGCCGCACGCATTTTGCGCGATACCTGGTGCAAGCCGGTTACTGCCCCGACGTGCAGACCGTCTTCAACAAGCATCTGGGCGACGATTGCCCGGGCCATGTGCCCATGCAATGGGCCACGCTGGCTGACGCCGTGGGCTGGATCCGCGGCGCGGGCGGCCAGGCCGTCATCGCCCACCCCGGCCGCTACAAATACACCCCGCTGCAGTTTGCCGCGCTGTTCGACGAATTCCTGCAACTGGGCGGCGTGGGCATCGAGGTCAACACGGGCAGCCACACCGTGGAAGAAGCCCGCCAGTACGCCGAGGTGGCGCGCCGCTACGGCTTTCTGGCCTCGCGCGGTTCGGACTTCCACAGTCCCAAGGAAAGCCGGATGGACCTGGGCCGCCTGCCGCCTCTGCCATCCGACTTGAAGCCGGTCTGGCACGACTGGTTCTGACGCGGGCGGCCCGCGCCGCTCATTCCGAAAGCTTCGACAGTGATCGCGCCATCGCGATGCAACCGCCATGAATAAAGCCTTTGTTAAAGAGTCCGACCACGAGGACGACGACGATCTGCCGCAGGCCCAGGCGCTGCCGGCCGGCACCAAGAACTACATGACGCCCGAGGGCTACGAGCGCCTGCGCGGCGAGCTGACGCAGCTCATGAACGTGGAGCGTCCGGCGGTCGTGCAGGTGGTGTCGTGGGCCGCCTCCAACGGCGACCGCTCGGAAAACGGCGACTATCTCTACGGCAAGAAGCGCCTGCGCGAGATAGACCGCCGCATGCGCTTTCTGACCAAGCGGCTGGACATCGCCGAAGTCGTGGACCCCAAGGCCCAACCCAACCGCGACCAGGCGTTCTTTGGCGCCACGATCGTCTACGTGGACAAGGCCGGCGAGGAGCACACCGTCACCATCGTCGGCGTGGACGAGGCCGAACCCCTGGCCGGCAAGATCAGCTGGATCTCGCCGGTGGCGCGCGCGCTGATCAAGGCGCGGGTGGGCGACACGGTGGTGCTGCGCACACCGGCCGGCATCGATGAGCTGGATATTCTGGAAGTCAGCTATCCGGAATAGGGCGGGTATCAGACACCGATCGTCCCCGGTGTCAGACACCCGGGTGAGACGGCCTCAAGTTGGCGCGAATGCGTCAGGGGTGTCAGACACCTACGCTGCGTCCAGTCTGCCTGGGTGTTTTACGCATACACCGTATCAGTCCGGCCTAGGTGTCTGACACCCTGAAGCGATGGCCTCGAATCTGAACGAGTGCCTGTTGGGTGTCAGACACCCAATAGAACAATGGCGTTAGACGCCCCAAAAGATAACGGGCGCCGGTTTGTGGCCGGCGCCCGTTTGGTGGGCGGGATTCTAGCGTCCCTGCCTCGGTTGGCGGCTTGCGCCGCCGGTTCCCCTGGGGCTTGCTGCGAACTTTTCGCGGTTTGCTTCTTGCGGGTTACTTCTTGCGTTCTGCGATCGACTTTTCGGCCTTGTTGACCAGGTCCTCGCCGATCTGCTTCTTCCACTTTTCATAGACCGGCTTGGTGGCCATCACGAACGCGTCGTGATCAGCCTGCGACAGCGTGGTCACGGTCACGCCGTGGCCGGCGATTTCCTTGAGCAGCGACGGATCTTCCGGCGTGACGCCTTTGCGCGCGATCACGATCTGCTGCTTGCCGGCGTCCAGCGCGGCCTGGCGCACGATGTCGCGGTCCTTTTCCGACCAGGAATTCCAGACTTCGCGATTGACCACGAAGATCAGCGGATCGGCCACGTAATTCCACAACGTCAGGTACTTCTGGCCCACGGTGTAGAGCTTGGAGCCCGTATAGATCGACAGCGGATTTTCCTGCCCGTCGACCGCGCCGCTGGCCAGCGCGGGTTGCGCGTCCGCCCAGCTCATCTGCGTGGGGTTGGCGCCCAGCGCGGTGAACGTGTCGATGTACAGTGGCGAGCCCACCACGCGCAGCTTCATGCCCTTCATGTCCTCGGGCCGCTTGATCTCGCGCTTGGAGTTGCTGACCTGGCGGTAGCCGTTCTCGCCCCAGGCCAGCGGCACCACACCGGCCTTCTCGATGAGCTTGAACATGTCCTTGCCCACGTCGCCCTGCACCAGCGCGTCGATGGCGGCGTAGTCGGGCATCAGGAAGGGCAGGGAGAACAGGTTCAGCTGCTTGACCTGCGGCGACCAGTTGATGGTCGAGCCCACCGCCATGTCGATCACGCCCTGGCGGATCGCCGTGAACTCGCGGGTCTGGTCGCCCTGGACCAGCGAGGTGCCGGGGTAGACCTTGATGTTGATGCGGCCTTCGGTGCGCTCGCGCACCAGGTTCGACCAGATCTCGGCGCCCTGGCCCCACGGGAACGTGGTGCCCACGACGATGGAGAGCTTGTACTCGGGCTTGTAGTTCTGCGCATGCGCGGGCGCCATGCCCACCACGGCCGCCGCGCACAGCGCCGCGCCGATCAGGTTGCGGAATTTCATGTTGCGTCTCCTCTCTCTGCGAGTCTTTCTGTTGTTGTCATCCATGGCCGAGAACCCTTGCCGGGCCGGCCCCGTCCAGCCTCTCTCAATAACCCAGCTTGCGCGGCAGCCACAGCGCCAGTTCGGGAAAAACCAGCACCGCCACCAGCACCATGAACATCGCGCCCAGCAGCCACACCACCCAGCGCACGGTCGATTCCATCGGCACGCGCGCGATGCGGCACGACACCATCAGGTTCACGGCCAGCGGCGGGGTGAACTGGCCCAGCGCCACCTTCAAGGTCAGAATCACGCCGAACCACACCGGATCCCAGCCATAGGCATTGGCGATCGGCATGAGCAGCGGCACGAAAATTAGAAAGATCGAGATGCCGTCCAGGAACATGCCCACGGTCATCAGCAGCAGGATCAGCAGCGCCAGCACGCCCCATTCGCCCAGGCCCGAATTGACGATGGCGTGCGTGATCGGGTCGATCACGCTCAGCGTGGACAGCGCCCACGCAAAGATCCCGGCTAGCGTCACCACCAGCATGATCACGGCGGACAGCTCGGCGGCTTCGCGCAAGATTTTGTACAGGTCGCGGAACTTGATGGTGCGGTGGATGAAGCCGCCGACGAATAGGCCATAGAACACCGCGACGACGGCGGCTTCGGTCGGCGTGAACCAACCCATCCGCATGCCGCCCAGGATCAGCACTGGCGCCGCCAGCCCCCACGACGCCTCGCGCAGGCTTTTCCAGAAGGGCGGGCGGGGCAGGTGCGCTTCCAGCGCGCCCATCTTGTATTTGCGGCTCAGCCACACGGCCGGAATGATCAGCGCAAAGCCGGCCAGAATGCCCGGGATCATGCCGGCGGCAAACAGCGCGGGCACCGATGCGCCCGGCACCAGCACGGAATAGATGATGAAGGCCACGGACGGCGGAATCAGGATGTCGGTGGCGGCGCCGGCGGCCACCACGGACGCCGAGAACGACCCCGGATAGCCGGCGCGCGACATTGCGGTGATCATCACCGCGCCCACGGCCGCGGCGCAGGCCGGTCCCGAACCCGAGATGCCGCCCAGAAACATCGCCACCGCAATCGACACCAGCGGCAGCATGCCCGGACCGCGTCCGACGATGGCGATCGCAAAGTCCACCAGCCGCTTGGCCACGCCCGAGCGGTCGAAGATGGAGCCAACCAGCACGAACATCGGAATCGCCAGCAGCGGGTACTTGGCCAGCCCGGCGTAGAAATTCTGCGGCACCGTCAGCAGGCCATACCAGGGCGTGTCCAGGTTGGTCAGCACGATCGCCACCGTGCCGCCGATGCCCAGCGCCACCCCGACGGGCACGCCGATGATCATCAGGACGATGAAGACGGTAAAGAGGATGGCGGCGATCATCGTTGCGCTTCCTGGCCCGGGGCGCGCGCAATGCGGCGCAGGGTGCCCAGTGTGCGCAGCGAAATCGCGGCGGCCATGACCGGCAGCCAGATCGAATACCACCAGGTCGGCACGCCGATGGCCGGCGAGGTTTCCTCGTAGATGTACTCGTCATAAACCAGCTTGACCGACAGCACGGTCAGCAGCACGAAGAACCCCAGTACGCAGCCGTTCGAGATCAGCGCCATGATGCGCTGGCGCCGAGGCGAGCCCGAGTCCGCCAGGATCTCGATGCGGATGTGATGATTGCGCACGAACGCGACGCTGCCGCCTGCCATCGTCAGCACGATCAGGAGGAACACGGAAATCTCTTCCGTCCAGGCGAACGATTGATCGGTGAAGTAGCGCACCAGCACATTCAGGAAGGTGATGATGGCCAGGGTCGCCAGCAGGATCACGGCCAGCCAGTCCTCGACGGCCAGCGGCACCTTCACGGCGGGGTCTGCTTCTACGGGGATGATCGGTTCTACGGGCTCGGCGGGGGCTTCGGGGCGGGACATGTGAGGCAGCGGCCAGCGGGCGCGGGAGAGGCGCTTTTCTTGTTGGAAGGGTCGCTGCATCCTACCGTCGCACTGCCGAGGCAGGTCTTCGTGTTTTCCCGCAATGCGGGGCCGAAGCAACATGCTGCGCTGCGTCAAGCTGCCGGGCAGGAATGCCGCCGGGAGGGCAAAAGCGCTGCCATCCGTCCCGTGTCGCCGCCGATATTGCTGTGCACCATCGCAGTGCGCGGCCTGCGGAATTCTTTTGTAACAATGGCCGAATCGGACTGCGGGCACCCGGCGTGAACTTCGGCTCCGGGAAAACCCCTTAAACGGGTAAAATCCCTTCTTTGCACCCCTCTTTATACGGCGCCCGCATCGTGTCCCTAGTTCAGCATCTGCCTGGTTCCTCCGTCCTGTCCTCCTTTCGACGTGACCGCCTCCTGGCGCAATTGAAGGAAGCCGGCCTGCCGGTGGCCGACATATCCGCCCGCTACGAGCACTTCGTCAGCACCGACGCCGCCCTGACGGCCGAACAGCAGCAGCAACTTACGCAACTGCTCGACTACGGCACGCCCGCCACGGGCGACGCGCCCGCCAAGAGCGTGTCCCTGCTGGTGATTCCGCGCCTCGGCACGATCTCCCCCTGGGCCAGCAAGGCCACCGACATCGCCCACAACTGCGGCCTGTCGTCGGTGCACCGCATCGAACGCGGCGTGCGCTATGTCATTACGCCCGAACGCGGACTGCTTGGCGCCAAGTCGCTCGACGAAGCCATGCTGGCGCGCGCGGCCGACTGCCTGCACGACCGCATGACCGAAACCGTGGTCGACGCCAGCTTCGACGGCCAGGCCCTGTTCCAGCCGCTGGCCGGCAAGCCCATGCGCACGGTCGATGTCCAGACGCGCGGCGCCGATGCCCTGGTCGAAGCCAACACCACGCTCGGCCTGGCCCTGTCCGACGACGAGATCGAATACCTGGCCAAGTCCTTCACCGACCTGGGCCGCGATCCCACCGACGTCGAACTGATGATGTTCGCGCAGGCCAACAGCGAACACTGCCGCCACAAGATCTTCAACGCCGAATGGGTCATCGACGGCCAGTCGCAGCCCAACACGCTGTTCGGCATGATCCGCGCCACGCACAAGGCGCAGCCGCAAGGCACCGTGGTCGCCTACTCGGACAACGCCGCCATCATGGAAGGCGGCCCCGCGCAGCGCTTCCAGGCCGGCGTGCCGGGCCTGGCAGGCGAGGGCGCCGACAGCGCCAAGTACATTCGCCGCGACACCACCGTGCATACGCTCATGAAGGTGGAGACGCACAACCACCCGACCGCGATTGCCCCGTTCCCCGGTGCGTCCACCGGCAACGGCGGCGAAATCCGCGACGAAGGCGCCACCGGTCGCGGCTCCAAGCCCAAGGCGGGCCTCACGGGTTTCACCGTGTCGCACCTGCGCTTTGACGACGCGCTGCAACCCTGGGAAGCCGACCACCACGGCCTGCCGGATCGCATCGCTTCGCCGCTGTCCATCATGATCGACGGCCCCATCGGCGGCGCCGCGTTCAACAACGAATTCGGCCGTCCCAACCTGCTGGGCTACTTCCGCTCGTTCGAGCAGACCGCCGGCGGCACGCGCTGGGGCTATCACAAGCCCATCATGATCGCGGGCGGCTTGGGCAGCATCGACGCCGGTCTCACGCACAAGGATGTGATTCCTCCCGGCGCGCTGCTGATCCAACTGGGCGGCCCGGGCTTCCGCATCGGCATGGGCGGCGGCGCCGCCTCCAGCATCAGCATGGGCAGCAACTCGGCTGAACTGGACTTCGACTCCGTCCAGCGCGGCAACCCGGAAATCGAACGCCGCGCCCAAGAGGTCATCGACCGCTGCTGGCAGCAGGCCGAGAACAACCCCATCATCGCCATCCACGACGTGGGCGCGGGCGGCCTGTCCAACGCATTCCCCGAACTCGTCAACGACGCCGGCCGCGGCGCCATCTTCGACCTGAAGCGCGTGCCTCTCGAAGAATCGGGCCTGTCGCCCGCCGAAATCTGGAGCAACGAATCGCAGGAACGCTACGTCCTGTCGATCCTCCCGCAGGACCTCGAACGCTTTGACGCCATCGCCCGCCGCGAACGCTGCCCGTACGCGGTGGTGGGCGTGGCCACCGAAGAGCGCCAGCTGCGCGTGGTGGACGGCGAGGGCCTGCCCGGCCTGGACTCGATCCGCCCGCAAGGCGACGCCGAAGTGCGTCCCGTGGACGTGCCCATCGACGTCATCCTGGGCAAGCCGCCGCGCATGACGCGCGACGTGACGCGCCTGCCCGGCGTGTCCGAGCCCCTGGACCTGGCCGGCATCGACCTGACCGAAGCCGCGTACCGCGTGCTGCGCCACCCCACCGTGGCCAACAAGTCCTTCCTCATCACCATCGGCGACCGCACCGTTGGTGGCCTGTCCAGCCGCGACCAGATGGTTGGTCCGTGGCAAGTGCCGGTTGCCGACTGCGCCGTCACGCTGGCCGACTACGAAGGCTTCCGCGGCGAAGCCATGTCGATGGGCGAACGCACTCCCATCGCCATGCTGGACGCCCCGGCCTCGGGCCGCATGGCCGTTGCCGAAGCCCTGACCAACCTGGCCGCCGCCGACGTCGCGCGCCTTGAAGACATCAAGCTGTCGGCCAACTGGATGGCCGCCTGCGGCGTGGCCGGCCAGGATGCCGCGCTGTACGACACCGTGTCCGCCGTCAGCGAACTGTGCCAGGCCACCGGCCTGTCCATCCCGGTCGGCAAGGACTCGCTGTCCATGAAGACGTCCTGGGAACAGGACGGCGAGCAGCGCCAGGTCGTGGCGCCCGTGTCGCTGATCATCACGGCGTTCGCGCCCGTTGCCGATGTGCGCGCCAGCCTGACGCCGCAACTGCGCACCGACGCCGGCGACAGCGTCCTGATCCTGATCGACCTGGGCCGTGGCCGTCACCGCATGGGCGGCTCGATCCTGGCGCAGACCTACAACCAGGTCGGCCAGACCGTGCCGGACATCGACGCGCCGCAAGACCTGCGCGCGTTCTTCGTCACCATCCGCACGCTGGCCGAAGCCGGCACCATCCTGTCCTATCACGACCGTTCCGATGGCGGCCTGTTCGCCACGCTGGTCGAAATGGCCTTCGCCGGCCGCACCGGTATTTCGGTCAACCTGGACATGCTGACCTTCGATCCGCAGTCGGCGGATTGGGGCGACTACAAGATCCGTCCGGAACAGGTCGCGGTGCAGCGCGACGAGCTCACCCTCAAGGCCCTGTTCTCGGAAGAAGCGGGCGCCGTCATCCAGGTGCCGGCTTCGCAGCGCGACGCCGTCATGCAGGTGCTGCGCGGCGCGGGTCTGTCGGCCCACTCGCACGTCATCGGCGGCCTGAACGGCGCCGACGAAGTCGAGTTCTACCGCGACGGCCGCAAGGTCTGGGGCCAGCCGCGCGCCGATCTGGGCCGCGCCTGGTCCGAAGTTTCGCACCGCATCATGGCGCGCCGCGACAATCCCGCGTGCGCTCAGGCTGAACTGGACGTCTGGAACGACATCAAGGATCCGGGCATGAGCCCGACCGTGGCCTTCGACCCGCAAGAAGACGTGGCCGCGCCGTTCATCAATACCGGCAAGCGCCCGCGCGTGGCCATCCTGCGCGAGCAGGGCTGCAACAGCCAGGTCGAAATGGCCTGGGCCTTCGATACCTCGGGCTTCGAGGCCATCGACGTCCACATGACCGACCTCCTGTCCGGCCGCCTGGATCTGGCTCAGATGCAGGGCCTGGTCGCCGTCGGCGGCTTCAGCTACGGCGACGTGCTGGGCGCGGGCGAAGGCTGGGCACGCACCATCCGCTTCAACAGCAAGCTGTCGGACCAGTTCGCCGCGTACTTCGCGCGTCCCGACACCTTCGCGCTGGGCGTGTGCAACGGCTGCCAGATGATGGCCGCGCTGGCGCCCATGATCCCGGGCGCCGAGCACTGGCCGCGCTTCACGCGCAACCAGTCCGAAAAGTACGAAGCCCGTCTGTCGATGGTGGAAATCGCCAAGTCGCCGTCGATCTTCTTTGCCGGCATGGAAGGCGCCCGCGTGCCGGTCGCCGTGGCCCACGGCGAAGGCTTTGCCGACTTCTCGCAGCAGGGCGACGCCAGCCGCGTGCTGGCCGGCGCGCGCTTCATCGACAACTACGGCCAGGCCACCGAAACCTATCCGTTCAACCCGAACGGCAGCCCGGGCGGCCTCACGTCCGTCACCACGGCCGACGGCCGCTTCACGGTGATGATGCCGCACCCGGAACGCGTGACCCGCAACGTCATGATGTCGTGGGCGCCCGAGAAGTGGGGCAATGCGGACTCGGGCGGCGCCTACAGCCCGTGGATGCGCATCTTCCGCAACGCGCGCGCTTGGCTGAAGTAAGCGTCCGGGGTTGATCCCCGGAAGTCAAAGCCACCGAAACCGCCGCGGCACGTCCGCGGCGGTTTTGCGTTGAACCCGCTGCGGCCGGTCGTCGCGGGGGGGCGTGGCGGGTGTGCATGCCTCGCACCGCGTGCGATGCCACAGCGCGTGTAACCCGGTGAAATATTTAACTTTTCATTGCATTGCGCCGTTAAGGGGGAAGCGTTACGCAACCCCCGGAGTGGCTTTCAATGTTCAAGAATTTAAGTATCCGCGCAATCCTGACGACCGCCCTGGCCGTCTTCTTTGCACTCTTTCTGGTGACCGGCATCGCGGTCTATCAGCAACTGACATCCAACCGCACCTCGATCGAGGTGATGCTGGACACCAACCTGGTCCGCGCCAATTCACTGGACGACGCCGCGTCGGATCTGCTGCGCGCCCGCGTGGTGCTGCTGGCGGCGCACAGCGCGCTGCTGGAAGGCAAGAGCCTGGACACGACAGCCAGCAACATGCAGCGCATGGACAGCTACGTCACCAAGGCCACCAGTCAGATCGAAGCCGCGCGCAAGCTGCCGGAAACGTCGCCGCAGGGCAAGCCCCTGTTCGAGGCCGCGTTGGCAGCCTACGACGTCTACGTGCGCGAAGCGATCGGCCCTATGATCGCCGCCATTCGCGCCGGCGACGCCAAGGAAGCCGGCCGCGTCAATCAGGAAAAGGTCAGCCCGCTGGGCACCAAGTTCACCCAGGCCAACCAGCAATACGTGGACTTTGCCGACGAAGTCGGCCAGCGCGTGGCGCGCGATTCGTCCGCGCGCATCAATACCGCGATCGTCTTCCTGATCTGTCTGCTGGTCGTGGTGGCCGCGCTGGTCGTGGGCCTGTATGTGGTCTTCGGCCGTGCCGTCTTCCGTCCGTTGCATGAAGCTGGACGCCTGTTCGACCGCATCGCCAGCGGCGACCTGACCAACCGCATTGAGCAGCGCGGCAACAACGAGATCGGCATCCTGTACGGCGCCGTCAAGCGCATGCAGGACAGCCTGGCGCGCACGGTGTCGGCCGTCCGTCTGGGCGTTGAAGAGATCCACACCGGTTCGCGCGAAATCGCCGCGGGCAACATCGACCTGTCCTCGCGCACCGAGCAGCAGGCCGCGTCGCTGGAAGAAACCGCCGCCAGCATGGACGAACTGTCCTCCACCGTGAAGAACAACGCCGACAGCTCGCGCAGCGCGGCGCAATTGGCGATGGCGGCATCGGAAGTGGCCACGCGCGGCGGCCAGGCCGTGGGCGACGTGGTCGGCACGATGCGCGGCATTGCCGACAGCTCGCACCGCATCTCCGACATCGTCGGCGTCATCGACGGCATCGCCTTCCAGACCAACATCCTGGCGCTGAACGCTGCGGTCGAAGCCGCGCGCGCCGGCGAGCAGGGCAAGGGTTTCGCCGTGGTGGCCAGCGAAGTGCGCGCGCTGGCGCAGCGCAGCGCGGCCGCGGCCAAGGAGATCAAGGGTCTGATCGACGACTCCGTGCAGAAGGTGTCGGTGGGTTCGGACCAGGTGGAGGCCGCCGGCGCCACCATGCAGGAGATCGTGACCTCGGTGCGCCGCGTGGCGGACATCATCAACGAGATATCCAGCGCTTCTGAAGAGCAGTCGCAGGGCATCGAGCAGGTGAATCAGGCCGTGTCGCAGATGGACAGCGTGACGCAGCAGAACGCGGCGCTGGTCGAAGAAGCCGCGGCCTCGGCCGCATCGCTGGAAACGCAGGCGCAGCGCCTGCGCGACGCGGTTGCGGTATTCAAGCTGCAATCCGGACGGGTGATCGACGCTGAAGCCCCCGCGCTGGACAACCGCGGCGGTGAACCGGCGCTCATCGGCGCCTGATTCCGCCCGGCAAGGTTACGCCCCAAAAAAAGCCGGCCTCGAAGGCCGGCTTGCATGAACCACGAAAGGCCCCGACGCAACGCGCCGGGGCCTTTTGCATTACTGGTCGAGCTGGATCTTGGCGTCGTTGGCGACGTTCTTCCACTTCTTCACGTCGCTGGCGATCACTTGCTGGAAGGCGTCCGACGAGCCGGCCACCACGGTGCCGCCCAGGCTGGCCATCTTGGCCTTCACTTCCGGCGTGTTCAGCGCCTTGACCGAGGCGTCGTGCAGCTTGGTCTTCACGGCTTCGGGCAGGTTCTTCGGGGCCAGCAGGCCGTTCCACGCATTGGCTTCATAGCGCGTCAGGCCGGCTTCCTTGAAGGTCGGCGTGTCGGGCAGTTCCGGCGAGCGCACGTCGGCGGCAATGGCGATCGGGCGGATCTGGCCGCTCTTGATGTACGGCAGCGAGGCCGGCACCGGTTCCCAGATCATCGACACCTGGCCGCTGATCACGTCGGTGAAGGCGGGGCCCGCGCCGCGGTAAGCGATGTGCATCAGGTGCGAACCCGTCATCGACTTCATCAGTTCCATCGCCAGGTTGCCCAGGCCGCCCGCGCCGGACGACGCGTACGTGTACTTGTCCGGATTGGCCTTCGATTGCGCGATCAGCGCGTTCAGGTCGGCGGCGGGGAAGTCCTTGGTGACGCTCAGCACGCCCGGCACGGTGACCAGTTGCGTGATGGCCGTGAAGTCCTGCGACGCGTCGTACGTCAGGTTCTTGTAGACGGCGGGGTTCGTGCCGTGGGTGCTGGAGGAGGCCAAGAGGATGGTGTAGCCGTCGGGCGCGGCGTCGGCGACGTAGCGCGTGCCGATCGAACCGCCGGCGCCGGCCTTGTTCTCGACCACCACCGTGACGCCGAGTTCGGTGCCCAGTTGCGCGGCGAAGACGCGGCCGATGATGTCGGCGGTGCCGCCCGGGGCGAACGGCACGATCATGCGGATGGGCTTGCTCGGGTAGTCGGACTGCTGGGCCGAAGCGCCGGCCGCCAGCGTGGCGCCGGTCAGGAACGCCAGGGCGATGGTGGTTTTCTTCAGGGTCATCTGTATCTCCACGAGAAGGTTAGTCGAGGCTGCGATCGAGCCAATCGACGATCAATCCGGCAATGTGGTCGCTGTTGCGATCCAGCATGCAGAAGTGCGAGTTGCCGGCGATGCCGGCAGCGGGCAGGTCCAGCACGTCGGCGCGTTGGCCGGCCGCGCGCAGGGCGTTCCAATAGGCGTCCGTCTGGGCGCGATAGCGCTGCCAGGTGTCGTCCGCGGTGAAGTGATCGCCCCAGACCAGCAGTTGCGGCGGCAACTCGCAGGTGGCCTGGGCGGGGGTGCCGGTGGGCTCGACCGCCACGACGGCGCGCACGGTCGCGGCATATTCCTGGGCAAGCTGCGTGGCAAAGCCGCCGCCCTGACTGTGGCCCATCAGGATGCAGGGGCCCACGAAGTCGAGCAGCGCGCGATAGGCGTCCAGCGCCATGTCGCCGTGCGTCAGCCAGCGCGGCACGAACTGCTTGGAAAAAGTGTCGAACGCATCGACCGGAAACTGCTGCCCCGGATACGGTTGGCGCGGTTCGCCGGCACGCGCATAGCCCGCAGCCGGGCCGATGCGGAACAGCCGCCACGCTTCTTCCTTGGAGCGAAAGATCGGGGCGGATCCGTAGATCTCGGGAAACATCGCCCACGAGGCGCGGCCGCGTTCCGGCGCGTCGGACACGAAGACGTCGTAGCCGGCCTGCAGCAGACGCCACAACCAGCCGTCGCGGCCGTCCGGCGTGCTTTCCCACTGCGAACCCGTCATGCCGCCACCGTGCCAGAGCAGCACAGGGTAGGGCCGGGTCGGCTGCGCCAGCCGGTACTCCTGCACATACAACTGGCCGGCGCTGTAGCCGCCGTTCATGTCGATCAGCCGGGGCGACGCGTTGCCGACCACCTTTTGCTGTTGCATCGGCAGGCCGCCGGCCACGACTTCGTCGCCGCCCAGATAGTGGCTGCGGATGGACTTGAGCTGGACAGTCGTGTCGGGCATAGGGTTTTCCAGGAGTGGATGCGGGGATATTAGTTGCAAGGTGTTTCTGTCTTGTGCAAAATGCGCACTCGTTGTGCCGAAGCGGCACAGTCGATGAGCCGCTGGCAAACACGCTTCCAGCCCCGGACAGACATGGGGCGGGGCAGGAGAAGACGCATGGACATCAAATGGCTGGAAGACTTCGTCGCGCTGTCGAAGTCGCGCAACCTGTTTCAGGCCGCGGAGTCGCGCAACGTGACGCACCCCGCGTTCGGGCGCCGCATCAAGGCGCTTGAGGACTGGGCGGGCGTGCCGCTGGTCGAGCGCGGCCACCAGGTGTCCACCCTGAATGCCGCCGGGCGCAGCGTGCTGGCCGCCGCCATCGACGTGCTGGACATCCTGCACGAGACGCGCGAGACGCTGCAAAAGCCCGAGCAGGAACGTGCCCGAAAGATCACCATCGCGTCAGGCAAGACGCTGGCGCACTCCGTGCTGCCGGGGCTGATGGCCGGCGTGCAGCGCAGCCTGCCCGCGTTTCAATTGAAGGTGATCACCACGACGCTGAACTACGGCGTGGACATGCTGGAGGACGGCGAGGTCGATTTCCTGCTGTGCCATGCGCACGAACCGCTGTATGCCAAGATCGACAATCCCAACTACCGCTGCCGGCGCGTGGGCGCCGACAAGCTGGTGGCCGTCAGCGCGCCCGTCGCACCCGGCGGACGCCATCCCCGGCACGCCGTGCCCAAGCTGGCGTCCGACCCGCCCGTGCCGTTTCTGGCCTACGCAGACAGCATGTCGCTGGGCCGCATCCTGCATGACAAGCTGCGCGGCCTGTGCGAGGTGCCGCTGCTGCAGACCACCTACGAGTCCGACCTGGCCGACGCGCTGCACGCCATGGCGCGCCAAGGCTTTGGCCTGGCGTGGCTGCCGCATACGCTGGTCGAACCCGACCTGCGCAACGGAACCCTGGTCCGCGCCGACGGCGCCCGCAACGACATCCACATGGAAATCCGCCTGTACCAATCGGTCGGCAACACCAAGCCCCTGGCTCGCGAGGTGTGGAGCCGCATCGAGGCCTACGCCGCGAAATAACGCTCCTTGGCACCGAAAATCAGACCAGTTCCGGTGTCAGACACCCCCTAAGAAATCAGACCAGTTCCGGTGTCTGACACCCCCCAGTGCAGGTGTCTGACACCCCAACAAGACAGCCGCCAATATGCGGCCACCCGTCCGAGGGGTGTCTGACACCGTCATAAAAAAGCCACCCCCACCAAAACATCCCCGCCGCCCAGGCATAAAATAGCGGTTTGCCCCTCTCCCGCACACAGGAAGCCAGCGCCATGAACGCACGCATCCCCGAAGACGCATTGCCGCCCACCCTTGATCCCAAAGCCCTCCAGGACTTCGTGGACGACAAGTGGGACAACGAGATCATCCCCGCACTGACCGATTACATCGCCATTCCCGCCAAGAGCCCGGCCTTTGACGCCGACTGGGAAAAAAACGCGTTCATCGAGCGTGTGGTGCGCGATGCGGCGCAGTGGGTCGAAGCGCAAAAAGTCTCTGGCCTGAAACTGGAAGTCGTGCGCCTGCCGGGCCGCACGCCCGTCATCTTCTTTGACGCGCCCGCCACCCGCAGCGACAACGGCGACACCGTGCTGCTCTACGGCCACCTGGACAAGCAACCCGAATTCTCGGGCTGGCGCGCCGGCCTCGGTCCGTGGACGCCCAAGTACGAAGACGGCAAGCTCTACGGCCGCGGCGGCGCCGACGATGGCTATGCCGTCTACGCCTCGCTCACCGCCATCATGGCGCTCGACAAGCAAGGCATCCCGCGTCCGCGCTGCGTCGGCATCGTCGAGACCTGTGAAGAATCCGGCAGCTACGATCTGCTGCCGTACGTCGACGCGCTGCGCGACCGCCTGGGCAACGTGGCACTCGTGGTGTGCCTGGACTCCGGCGCCGGCAACTACGACCAGCTCTGGATGACCACGTCGCTGCGCGGCATGGTGTCGGGCACGCTGGAAGTCCAGGTCCTGGACGAAGGCGTTCACTCGGGCGACTCCAGCGGCGTCGTGCCGTCTTCGTTCCGCATCCTGCGGCACCTGCTGGACCGCCTGGAAGACAGCGGCACCGGCCGCCTGCTGCCGCAAAGCCTGCACTGCGAAATCCCCGCCGAACGCATCGAACAGGTCAGCGCCACCGCGCGCATCCTGGGCGACGAAGTGTGGCGCCGTTTCCCCTGGAGCTGCGGCGCCGATGGCGGCTTCGTGCTGCCCATGACCACCGAACCCGAACAGGCGCTGCTGAACCGCACGTGGCGTCCGACGCTGTCGGTGACCGGCGCCGAAGGCCTGCCGCCGCTGTCCAGCGCCGGCAACGTGCTGCGCCCGCGCACTGCGTTCAAGCTGTCGCTGCGTTTGCCTCCGCTGGTGGACGCCGTGGCCGCCTCGCAGGAAATCAAGGAACTGCTCGAAGCCGACGCGCCCTACAACGCCAAGGTCATCTTCAAGGCCAACGAAGGCGCCGCCACCGGCTGGAACGCGCCCGCCACCGTGCCGTGGCTGACCCAGGCCCTGGACGTCGCTTCGCAGCAATACTACGGCGCGCCGTGCGGCTACATCGGCCAAGGCGGCACCATCCCGCTGATGAGCATCCTGCAAAAGGGCTTCCCGCAGGCGCAGTTCATGGTCTGCGGCGTGCTGGGTCCCAAGTCCAACGCCCACGGCCCCAACGAATTCCTGCACGTGCCGTACGGCAAGAAGCTGACTGCTGCCGTGGCTCAGACCATGGCCGCCATGCCGGCCGCCTGACCTGTACGCGTGCCACGCAGAGCGCGGGGCCTTCGGCCTTGCGCTCTTTCTATTTCCAGGACTGATTCCATGATTTCCAATTCCGACGCCTACGCCAATGTGGTCGCAGAAACCCGCCACTGGCTGAACCAGGCAGTGATCGGCCTGAACCTCTGTCCCTTCGCCAAGGCGGTGCAGGTCAAGGACCAGATCCGCTTTGCCGTCAGCGACGCCACCGACGCCGAGGGCGTGCTGACCGACCTGCAGGACGAACTCGCGCTGCTGGCCGAAACCGATCCCGACAAGATCGACACCACGCTGCTCATCATTCCCGATGCGCTCGACGACTTCATGGAGTTCAACGACTTCGAAGACCTGTCCGACCGCCTGCTCAAACGCATGCGCCTGGTGGGGGAACTGCAGGTCGCCACGTTCCATCCGCAATTCCAGTTCGCCGACACGCAGCCGGACGACATCGAAAACTTCACCAACCGCTCGCCGTATCCCATCCTGCACCTGCTGCGCGAAGACAGCATCGACCGCGCGGTAGAGTCGTTCCCCGACGCGGCCGAGATCTACGAGAAGAACATCGACACGATGAACAAGCTTGGGCTGGAGGGGTGGAAGAAGCTGATGACGAAGGCCTGATCGGCGGGCCGTTATTGGGTTTCGAACCGGGGTCCACATCGGGTCCCACATCGGAACTTGCATCCCGTCCCGCATTCAGGCGTTTACCGGGATATCCCTAGATAGCCCGTCGGTTGTATTGCATACAACATACGATCATTGTGACCGTCGCCGATCGGCGGCGGCCTGTACGTCCTTCCCCTTTTCATTGTCTTGCCTCGCGGCCCTCGCTGGCCGCGCGTTGGCCTGTGCCTTTGTCTGGAGAGCCGTATGCGATTCACCCGCCGTCATGCCCTGGGCGCGCTTGCCGCCTTGCCGTTGATCTCGCGCCCGGCCTGGGCCCAACAAAACGCCTTTCCGACCCGACCGGTGCGCCTGCTGGTCGGCTTTGCGCCCGGCGGGCTGACCGACATTGCCGCCCGCGCGCTGGCCGACCGCATGGGCAAAACGCTCAAGCAGAACGTCGTCGTTGAAAACCGCCCGGGGGGGCAGGCCATCATTGCCACCGTCGCGGTGGCGCGCGCCGAGCCCGACGGCTACACGCTGGGTTTTGCCGGCACCAACGGCATGATCCTCAACCCGTTGCTCTACAACAACCTGCCGTACCAGCCGTCGGACTTCAAGCAGCTTGGGTCCATGGGCAAATCGCCCATGCTGCTGATCGTGCATCCCGACCTGGGCGTGAACACCGTGCAGGAATTCATCGCCCTGGCCAAGAAAAAGCCCAACGACATCACCTGCGCACATGCCGGCCGCGGCGTCATCAACCACCTGGCGCTGCTGCATTTCCAGTCCAAGACCGGCACGCAGTTTCAGGACGTGCCTTACAAGGGCAGCGGTCCGGCGCTGCTGGACCTGATGGCGGGCACCGTGCAAAGCACGTTCGACTTCCCGACCTCGGCGCTGCCCAACATCAAGTCCGGCAAGCTGAAAGTGTTGGCCGTCACTGCGGACAAGCGGCTGTCCAGCCTGCCCGATGTCCCCACGATGAAGGAAGCGGGCGTCGACGACTTCGAGCTCTACACCCGCATGATGATCTCCGGTCCCGCCGCCATGCCTGCCGACGTCGTGAAGACGCTTGAGCACGCCGTGCGCGAAGGCACGCGCGATCCCAGCCTGATCCAGCAATTCGCGGAGCAGGGCGTGGCCGTGGAGTTCACGTCTTCCGCCGACCTGGACAAGGTCATCGCCGACGAATCCGCCATGTGGGCGCAGGTCATCAAGGCCAACGGCGTGCCCAAGACCGACCTGAAGGCATAAGGCCGCGACCGGCAAGGAGAGACGACTGTGACACAGCCCCGTATCACCGTAACGCCCGAACGCGCGCTCATCGACGTCGAGCGCGACATCCACATCGAAGGCTTCCCGGCCTACGCCTTCATCACTGTCACGGCCAGCATGCACATGTGCGGCGCGGCGTGGCGCTCGGAGGCCGTGTTCGTGGCCGGCCACGACGGACGCCTGGATCTGCGGCGCGACAGCCCCGTGTCCGGCTCGTATGCCGAGCCGTCGGCCATGGGCATCGTCTGGTCGATGGTGTGCCAGGACATGGATCGCGTGGTGTTTCCGCCGGACAGCACCGATGCGCTGACCGTGCACCTGCACGCCACGAATGGCGCGCTGTCGGCCGAGGCCACGTTGGTCCAGGACTTCCTGGCCGATGGTGTCACGCATCGCTCCGTGCGCGAAGAGGTGGACGGCATGACGGTGTCTGGCGAACTGTTCGTGCCGGCCGGCCCAGGCCCGCATCCTGTCGTGGTCTACATGAACGGCTCGTCGGGTGGCGTCAACGCGCCCCGCGCCGCGCTGTTTGCCGCCCGCGGCTATCAATGCCTGGCGCTGGCGATCTTCAACTACGACGGCCGGCCCAAGTACCTGAACGACATGCCGCTCGAATACTTCGAAGCCGCGCTGAAATGGATCCGCAAAACGCTGCAGCCGCGCGACGGCTTCGTGGCGGTATCGGGCATCAGCCGGGGCGGCGAGACATCATTGCTTGTTGCCTCGCATTTCCCCGATCTGGTCAGCGCCGTCGTCGCGTACGTGCCGTCGCCCGTGATGCATGGTGTGGTCAGCGCCGGCGCGTCGGGCACGGGACGCGATGCGCAGGTCTGGACCCGGCATGGCGAGCCCTTGCCGCACCTGTGGCAAGACAACGCCACGGCCGACTGGAACGCCGCCTACGCCTCCGAGCCGCCGTACCGCCAGACCCTGGCATTCCTGAGCGCCACGCGCGATGCCTCGGCCTTCGAACGCGCGCGTATTCCCGTCGAAAACTATCCCGGACCGGTCATGCTGGTCAGCGCATCGGACGACGGCTTCTGGCCTAGCACTGCGTATTCGGAAATGGTGGTGCGCCAACGTCAGGCATTTGATCTGCCGACGCGCCACTACGTCTGCGCAGGGGCGGGCCACCATGTCCACTATCCCTGCCTGCCGGCTACGCTGATCAACAAACCGCATGCGATGTCGGGGCTGCTGCTGGATGCGGGCGGCACGCCATCGGCCAACGCGGCTGGGAATGAGGGATCGTACCGGGCGGTGCTGGATTTTCTGGCCCGGACCCGAGGCGGGGAAGAGTAGAAATCCCGCGCGGGCCGGCGGCTCAGCCGGGCCGGTGTCAGACACCCGGGCAAGAGGGTCGTCAGCATGTGACAGCGGCTCCACGGGTGTCAGACACCTCGATTTGATCAGGTGTCTGACACCGTGTCAGGATTCAAGGTGTCTGACACCCGTCAGAAACGCCCGTCAAGTTGATCAGGCGCCACAAGGGTGTCTGACACCTAGCGAAGCGAAGACGGCTCATGCCAATGAAAAAAGGGACCGGCGCCGGTCCCTTGCATCGCCCAAGCAATCATCACTGCTGACGGATCGCCTCGACCTGGATCTTCAGCTTCACCTCCGGCTTGAACCCCATGTCCAACCCGAAATTCATCCCGAAATCCTTGCGGCTGAATTCCGTGGAGACATCGGCGCCGCAGACCTCGCGCTTGACCATCGGGTGATCGATGCACTTGAAGTCGTCGATGTCGAGCTTCACCTGACGCGTGACGCCGCGCAGCGTCAAGTCGCCGGTCGCTTCTTCCGGCTTGTCGCCGTCGAACTTGGTGAATTTGCCCTTGAACGTCGCAGTGGGGTACTTGGCCGCATCGAAGATGTCCGGCGCGACCGCGTGCTGGTTCATCTCGTCGTGGCCGAAGTCCACCGACTTGATGTCCACGGTGACGTCCAAGGTTCCCGTACGCGCCGCGCGATCCAGCACGACCACGCCGCTGGACTTATTGAACTTGCCGCGCCACGTCGACAACCCGCCGAAGTGATCGGCCTCGAAGCTGGGGTACGTGTGCGAGGGATCAAGGTCATAGGTGACCGGCGCGCCGGTCGCGGCAAAGGTCATCGACAGCGCACTTGCGCCCAGCAGCAGGGACGGGATCAACTTCATTGCGGCTCCTTGTGAATGGCGTTCAAGCATGCCGGCGGCGGGCCGCCAGCGTGCCGGAAAGACAAGACAATAACATTCAGTTCCGTGTCAGCAGTGCGGCTTAAATCAAAAATCCGCAGCGCTTTGTGACGCATCGTTCCATGGCATCAATCCACCTTGCCCAGCCACGCAGACAGATCCTGCAAGGTCTCGCGCAGCGCGTTGAAGCGCTGTTCGCCCAGGTGATCCTTCCATTCCAGTTCAACGGCTGCCACGCAGCTGCGCATCAGCGCGTACATCTGCTGACCCCGGTCAGTGAGCTGCAATTCGGTGGAATTCGACGCGGCGCCCGGTCGGCGCAGCAGATAGCCCCGCCGCTCCAGTTCCGCCAGCACGTAGTTCATCGCCTGGCGCGACATATTGCATTGGCGGGCCAGCTCGATCGGCCGGCGGCCATGCGGACCGGGATACATGAAGACGCCGAGTTCGGTCAACGACACGTCGAATCCCTGCGCATTGACGGTAGACAGCATGCGCGCGACCACGTGCTCGCGCGGCAGCCGCAGCAAGGAACCGATCATCGGCAGGCCGGCTTGCGGTTCGGATGCGGCGCTATTTTTTCTACTGGACATGGCGTAAAAAATTTGTACACTTAGGCGTAAAGTAACTTTACACGGGAGTATGCCATGAACGAAGGCGAAGCATTCGATGCAGACGAAGTGATCCGAGTGGGACAGCTGGAAATCCGCTATCTCCAGCCCAGTGGACGCGGGAATCAGATCGGGGCGTTTGAATTGTGTGTGCCGCCGGGCTCGAACGTCCCGCCGCCGCATAGCCACGACAACGAGGAACTGATCTATGTGCTTGAAGGCACGCTGCGCTTTACCGTCGGCGCGGAAACGCGCGACCTGCGTGCCGGCGACTCGATGACCACGCCCACCGGCGTAGCGCATGCGTTCAGCAACCCGCACGAGGTCATGGCCAAGGCCCTCGTGATCAACACGCCGGAAATCAGCGCGGACTATTTTCGCGAGATGGCGGCGCTGATCAACGGCGGCGGTCCGCCGGACAAGGCCCGGATGATGGAGACGATGAAGCGGTTCGGCCTGACGCCGATCGCTCCGGCGCCTGCGCCTGCCGTTGCGGCGGCGGCAGGTTGACCGCGCGCGTGATTGGCGCAGCGTTCCTGCCAACATCGCCGGCATCGGAAGTCGGCCGGTGAGGGCGCAAAAAAGGGCGTCGCCAGGACGCCCTTACTTCGGTTGATTCGACTTCGGTTGATTCGACTTCGGTTGATTCGACTTCGGTCGCTACTGCTTCGGTCGCTATAACTTCGGTAGCTATAACTTCGGTCGATTCAGCCCCGGCTGATCAGTCCTCGTTTTACTCGTCGTTCGCCCACTCGACCTGCACGCCCAAACTGCGCAGGTTCTCGACGAAGTGCGGGTGGGCACGGCGGATCGGCGTGGCGTTGCGGATCTCGGAGCGGCCCTTGATGCTGCTGGCCACCATGAACAGCGCGATCGCCACGCGGATGATGTAGGGGCTTTCCACCACGCCCGGCGTCAGCGGATTGCCGCCAAACGTCACCACGCGGTGCGGGTCCGACGAGAACACGTGCGCACCAAATTTGGACAACTCGCCCGTCCAGCCCAGCGCGCCGTCGTAGACCTTGTTCCAGAACATCGCATTGCCCTCGGCGCACACGCCCAGCGCAATGAAGATCGGCAGCAGGTCCACCGGAAAGTAAGGCCAGGGCGCCGCTTCGACCTTGGTCAGCACGTTGCTGGTGAAGGGCGTCTGCACCTTCAGCGGGCCGTCGCGCAGCGCGCGCGACCAGCCGTCGTTGTGCTCGATCCGCACGCCGAACTTGGCGAACGTGCGGTCGATCAGCGGAAAATTGCCCGGCGTGCGATTGCGCACCACCACGTCGCCGCCCGTGATCGCACCCAGCGCGAGGAACGTCGTGATCTCGTGGAAATCTTCTTCAAACGTGAACTCGCCGCCGCCCAGACGCTTGCCACCGCGCACCACCAGCCGCGACGTGCCGATGCCGTCGATCTCGGCGCCCATCATCGCCATGAACCGGCAGAACTCCTGCACGTGCGGCTCGGATGCCGCGTTGGTCAACGACGACTCCCCTTCGGCCGCAGCCGCGCACAACACAAAGTTCTCGGTCGTGGTCACGGACGCATAGTCCAGCCAATGATGCGTGGGCTTGAGCGGACCGCTCGCGCGCACCAGCAGCGACCCGCTGGCGCGTTCCACCTGGCCGCCGAACGAGCGGAAGATGTCCACGTGCGGATCGATCTCACGCACTCCCAGCGTGCATCCCTTGACGTTGTCCTCCAGCCGCGCCACGCCAAAGCGCGCCAGCAGCGGCGGCACCAGCATGATCGACGAACGCATCTCCTCGGGCAGCCGGTGGTTTGCGGCGTCGAAGACCGTGTTCTTGTGATGCAGCGCCAGCGTGCGCGTCGCATCGTCCAGGCGGACGTCGCTGCCCAGCGTGCGGAAGATGTCCAGGATCTTGCGCACATCAGTGATGTCCGGCACCCCGTGCAGTGTCAGCGGCTGATCGGTCAGCAGCGTGGCGCACAGGATGGGCAGCACCGCGTTCTTGTTGGCCGAAGGGACGACGCGGCCGCGCAAAGGCGTGCCGCCGTGGACGATGAGGTTGGACATGGGATGGGACTGCCGGGAAGGAATAGGGGAGAGCGCGAGGATTGTACTGGGGTCTTTCCTGGGACCATTTTGACGAAAGGCGGCCAAACGTTTCAAACTGCAATGTTCAGGACGCAGACGTCCTGCTAATTCAGGTCCGCGTCTGACGGCGCGCGTCCGACCATCGTCAAATGGAAGCGCTGCCGCAACCGAAACCCCAGCCGCTCGTACAACGCAATAGCGCCTGCGTTTTGACCCAGCACGTGCAGGAACGGCGATTCGCCCCGCCGCCAGATCCGCGCTTCAAGGTTTTCCACCAGCCGTTGGGCCAGTCCCTTACCGCGCCATTCCGCGTCGACACAGACGGCGCTGATCTCGACGTGGCCTGCCGGATGCATCCGCTCGCCTGCCATCGCGATCAGGCGGCTCTGCCAGCGAACCCCGATGTAGTGGCCCATCTCGTGGGTGCGCGGGCAGAATGGGCCGGGCTTGGTTTTGGCAGCCAGGTCCTGCATCTGGGCCGCATCGGCCGCGCCGAGCACCACGATGTCGGCGTTGTCAGCGGAGTCGGCGACGCGGGCATCCCGCCGCGTTGCAACCATCTGATGGATCACGCCGACTGGCTGGGCACGCAGCCGGGCAGGAGGGATGAGCGGGTCGCAGGATAACAACGCCACCTGCTCGCTCGGCGCCAGCAGTTGGGCAAGTGCGGCCCAAGCCTCGGGCAAATTATCGGAAACCATCGCAGCGAACGGCGCGACATCGGGATGATAGCGGCGAGCAAGCTGCGCACCGGTCCCCAGATGTGCCTGTTCCGTGACGAGAGCCGTCCAGATCGGGTTGTCGAGACTATGTGCTTGTTGGTCCATGCCTGTTCCCTTCGATCCGCGCCAAGCGCGCGTGGCGCCAATGTAGACAGGAAGAGGGTGCCGCTCTATGGTCGCAAGTGACATTATTGGAGTCATTTCCGCCATGAAGATTTCGGTGCTGGCGCTGGACGGCTGCTTCGACACGGGCCTGTCGGCCATCCTGGACGCATTCACGACGGCCAACGAACTGGCCGCCCTGCAACAGCCCGGCGAGAATCCGCAGTTCGATATCGACGTCATCGGCATGCGGCGCGAGGTGCGGACGGGATTGGGCATGCGCGTGCCGGTCAAGCCCGTCAGCGCGATGGGCAACCCTGATTGGGTGGTGCTGCCCGCCATCGCCACGAAGATGCCGGAGCAACTCCTGCCGGCGCTGGAACGCCGAGACGTCAAGGACGCGCTGACGCTGCTGCGGGATTCGCACGCGGGCGGGGCCAGAATCGCTGCCGCGTGCATCGGCACCTTCGTGCTGGCCGAATCCGGATTGCTCGACGGACACGAAGCTACGACGTCATGGTGGCTGGCGCCGCTGTTTCGCCAGCGTTATCCGGAAATCCGGCTGGACAGCGCGCGGATGATGGTGCCGTCGGGCCCCTTCACCACGGCGGGGGCGGCGATGGGTCATCTGGATCTGGCCCTGTGGCTGCTGGGCCAGGCCAGTCCGGCGCTGGCCGCCGTGGTCGTGCGTTATCTGCTCGTGGACGCGCGCCCGTCGCAGGCGCCGTACATGATCCCCGATCACCTCGCGCGCGCCGACCCGCTGGTGGAGCGCTTTGAGCGCTGGGCCCGCGAGCGCCTGGCGCAGGGGTTCTCGCTGGCCGACGCTGCGGATGCGCTTGCGACCAGCTCCCGCACCTTGCAGCGCCGTATCGAGGCCGTGCTGGGCAAGTCGCCGCTGTCTTACTTCCAGGATCTTCGCGTCGAGCGCGCGGTGCATCTGCTGCGCACCAGCCGCTTGAACGTCGACGCGATTGCCGCCGCGGTTGGATATGAGGATGGCGCGACGTTAAGGACGCTGCTGCGCCGCAAGCTGGGGCGTAGGGTCAAGGAGTTACGCGGCTCCTGCCCACGCTCCTAGGCGCACTCGAAGGGCGGGCTACTTTAGTCGAAGCACAAAGTCCTGGTCCGAGAACTTTTCGCGCATGTCGGCGATATCTTTAAAGGGCGAACTTTGGATGGTCTTTACCATTCCATCCAGCACGACATGAAGGGCGGCGACGTTGCCGCTTTCGAGCGCCTTGTCCATTGCCCGGATCTGGGCTTCGAGGCCCGTCTTGCGCAGATTGAACGTATCGGCCAAAGCCGTTTTGATGGTGTCGTGCTGCGCTCGTATTCTCTCGATAGTGACGTCGCGATCCGCAAGGATGGCCAGGCGCTTCGTCCGTTCCTCTTCGCGCAGTTTTTGATAATCGCTGTGAGCTTGGTGCATCCTTTGGATTCCGTCCACCAAGGAACCGCCGGGAACGGCTTTTTTTGCGCCTTTCGCCACTTTGCCCGACACCGCATGCGTGACGGCAGCTGTCAGGTCGCCGCGTTTGGTCATATCGCCTCCAAAAGCGTTTGTACGTCTTGAATCGCCTTCTCGCTTTTCTTCGTAAGGCGTCCTTTGCGATCAAGGATCTCGATCTTGGCTACCTGGTACAGCGTAGAGCCCAGGGCGACCATCATGTTGAAGCGGGCTTGTTCATCCTCTGATAGTTTGGCGTATTCGATCTTCCGGTTGGCGAGGTTCGCCGGAACTGGTTTGCCGGCATCCAGATAACGTGCTTCCCGATTGCGCCGAACGCGTCCGAGCATGCGCGATACGCGGTTTGCCTCTGAGTGGAAGCGTTCATCCAACGCCTCTAACACCCAGGCAAGTTCCCTGGAGCGCAGGTCTAGTGCATCAAGCGCTACGCTCGCCGCTTTCAGTTGTTCCGCCGCTTTTTCGATATCGGCAGAATGTTTTGTGGCTTGAGTAAGCGCCTGTTCGGACTTACCGGCCGCCAGGTATCCCATTACCATCAATACCGGACCGGCCACGACGCCCCCCAAAACGGCCGTTCCGCCCGCCATCCCCAAGCCCCCAGTCGCGAGCGATCCTCCACCCAGCCAGGCGAGCGTGGCATTGGTGGCGGCTGCGCCCGAAAGGCCTGAAATGGCCGCGCCTGTGGAAGCCGCTCCAAACATGCTTACCGCCTGTCCGACGCCTGCTCCCACCATGGCGCCGGAAATTGCGCTCTGAATGCCATGGCGCAAGAACTCGGTGGCTTCGTAGGTCGCCTGTTCGATCTCTTGCATGGAAACAACATCAATTGGTAGCTCGTACCCAACTATGTTGATCACATCGAACTCACTCGCCGCAACCTGATCCACCAAGCGAGAGAACTTCGAAAGACTTTTGCTCTTGATCCGTGCGCGAAGTAAACCCAATTCGTTCAGCTCGCTGCAGACTTCCTCGCGACGTGATTCCAAGGCCAATGCTGCCTCGCGCCATTCTCGTTCCGAACTTTTCACCTTCCTGTCTGCGGCGGAGAAGTTCTGCTTGGCGTCCCAAGCCTTTTTTATTCCGGTCACGGCGGAAGCCAGCGCGCTGACTCCGAGAACTGCGGGGATGAGCGGTAATACCATTTTGCCGGTCCTCTGTGTCTGTTCGAATCGTTATCGGTAACTGTGCAGCTAGGCATGTAGCCGCCGCATTTCAAAACCATGCTTGCGCGCTTCAGCGCATGATTTCGGGTATGTGGGAAATGAGAAAGAGCGCCACGCCAATGCAGCAGCCCACGGCCGTTCCGCTGATGCGGATGTACTGCAGGTCAGGACCGATGCTTAGTTCGATCTGACGCGACATTTCGCTGGGGTTCCACTTGCGGACCGTATCACTGATATGGCGGGTGAGAAATTCTGCGAACTGCGGCGCTGCGCTGCTCACGCCATCCTGTAGGTGCTCGTTGACGGACGCCCTCAGCTCATCGTCCTCGGCGAGCTTGTGTCCCAACCAAAGCCCCATGCTTTGGATGTGATGCTGTATTTGTGAGGAGGATCCTTCAAGATCCTGAGAAATCCAATCCCGGACTGACGCCCAGAGGCCGCGCAAGTACTCCGCCAAGGCCGGGTCGTTTTGAATGAAATCCCTGATTTCCTCTCCTTTACGGCGGAACGCTTCATCCGTCTGGAGTCTGGCAATAAGGGACTGGAGCGTCTTGTCGAAGTGCCTGCGCAGCTCATGGTTTGGACTATTCGCAATTTCTTCCAGCAACTTGTCCAATCCCTCGCTCGCCCCCTCAGCCGCCTTGTCGCCAAGCCATTCTGTGGGCAGAACCATCTGCTTCCATTTGTGTTCGGATTTGATCCACGCCACTACGCGATCAGCAATGCTTTTTCGCACATCCGGTTTGCGGAGCTCATCGGCGAGATGGTCGAGGGCAGTGTCCAACAGATGTTGATGTCGCCCACCTTTTGTGAGCAGACTCAGAACCGAACCCAGCGCGTGAGCAAAGTCGAGCTTACCTATCGCGGTACGGGCGGCGTCGCTGATAAAGGCCTGGATTCGCCGGTCATCAACCCAGTCGAGCGATTTACTGAAGACGTTAGCCGCATGTCTGCCTAGACGCCCGGCGTTCGCGGGTTCCGTCAGCCACGTTGCGACTCGCTGAACTGGATCGCTTCGTTGGATCAGTTCCAGCAGCGATTTGGGATCGAGGAACTTCTCGCGCACAAACTCGGCGAGGTTGTCAGCAATTCGATCCTTGCTGTTCGGAACAATAGCGGTGTGCGGAATAGGTAGCCCGAGTGGGCGGCGAAAAAGAGCCACGACGGCGAACCAATCCGCCAGACCTCCGACCATGGCCGCTTCAGCGCCGGCCTTCAACAGGCGAACGAGAAACGTCGGGGGAAGGAACAATGTGGCGACAAAAATGATGGAGGCCAGCAGTAGGCAGGCAAGCGCCTGCCGCTGCATTCGTTTCAGTTCAGCTTCTGGGCTGTTACTACGGTGCTTAGTCATGTCGCACCGTCCTATTGCTTTCGACTGCGGCAATTCCGATCAGTCCACCCAGAATGGCGCCGAAAATCGCCCAGCCAGAACCTGCGGCAGAACCGATCGCAAACCCAATGCCGCCGCCTATCAACATAGCGATGGTGCCGATCAGCTTGATCTTTTGAAATGCGGCGCACACAAGCGCCACCGCAGCAATTGCAGCTAAAACACTTCCCATCCCCGCCTCCTCAACGCATGCCAATCCCGCCGCTGGGTGACGAAATGGGTGGCAATGTAACTATATGTCGTGAGGGCTAACTATATTCGAAAATAGGGGCCGCAGTGCCAGGCGTCATTACTTTCAACGCCAAATGCTTCATTTCAAACTGAATTTTTGGGAAAAGCCGGTCCGCACAGTCGACAAGGGGCCGAGACGCAATGGCGGCGCGTGGGCTGCCTAATGCGGGGCGTGCGCGATTAGAGCGAAATCTGGCGGGGGCGCTATTCTTAGTCCAGCGACTTCCGCGCATCCCGATTCTTCCGAATCAGCACCGCGCCGCCGATCGTCAGCACCAGACCGCCGCCGATATACGGCAAGCCAAAGATCAGCAGGGTAAAGAACAACGCCGTATTGGCATCCCGCGCATCCGCGCCGCCGCCGGTGTGCATCGCGGGATCGATCTGCAGCATGGCGATCGCCGCTGTCAGCAGCAACATCACGCCCAGCGTCGCGCAGCCCCAGCCGAACAGGCGGCGTAGATTGGCAATCCGCGCCAGCGCCACGGCGGCAATCACCGCGATCAAGCCATACAGGATCACACTTATCAGCGTGACGCGGTCCAGCGACCCGGAATCCAGCGGCTCAGTAGCTGCCCCCGTGTCCGGAAACAGGCCGAACACCGCAAGCAACAGCGGATTGGTGATGCCAAAGCTGGCGCTACCGATCAGCAATCCGAAGACGATGCTGACGAGCCATTTGATTGCGGTGGGGGGCATGGGATCGGGTCGCTTCTAAAAGGTCAGTAGTAGATATCGACGTAATCGGTCAGGCCGCCGCACGCTTCCATCTGCTGCAGGCGCCAGTATTTGCGCTTGCCAGTCGCCTTGAACTCGTAGTCGCCGGTGCGCTCGCAGCGGCGGCCCTTGTCCGGCGCGTCCAGGATCAGGATCGTGCCGCGCAGCACGAAGCTGTCGCGGCCGATGGAGACGACCTCGCCTTTGACCTTCAGGGTGCCTTCATGGTTGGCCTGCGTGCCTTCCAGGCGAACCACATCGTTGTCGTCGATGGCGTTCATCTTGCCGCGCTTGGCGGACCACAGCCATTGCAGCGTGACGCCGCTATTGTTTAGGAGCCGTTCGTAGGCGACCTGGTCGTTGATCTGCGTCTTTTGCACCTGCGCGAGAGCGCCGCTGGTTTGCTGAGCGGGCGCTTGCTGAGCAGGAGCCTGTTGCGCGGGTGCCCGTTGCACCGGAGCTTGCTGCACGGGGGCTTGCTGTGTGGGGGCCTGCTGGGCCGGGGCTTGCTGCGGGGCCGGCGCCTGATTGCCCGAGTTGGCGCGCGGGGGCAGGATGGCCGCGCCAGGATCCTGTTGCGCGAAGGTGGGGGCAGAGGCAAATGCCAGGCCCAACGCGAGAAGCAGATTTCCGGACTTGCGTTTGATTCCCGAGGCGCGGGCAACGTGAGTTTGCATGGTCTGTATCAAGAGAGGAGAGGGATGCGCCGTCTTTCGTCTTGATGGGACCGGTCGTCGACCCTGACCCCGATTACGGCACGGGCGCCAAATTATCACGCCCGTGCGCACAAATAATTGCGGTATCTAGCGCAGCTGTATCCATTCGTTAGCCGGAAAACAGAATGCTTCACCGCACAGCAATCCGATGACCGTCAAGCCCTGCGCCGCACATTCTCTTCATGAAGCGCGCGCACCTGTTCGACGAATTCCGGCACGGGCCCTTCGGCCTCGATGCCGTTGACCACTTCGGAGATGGGCAGGGGCCGAACGGCCGAGGGCGGTACGCCCCATCCGCGCATCCATTCGGCGTACTGGGCCGACGACACGGCGTAGACGATCCGGCCGAGTCCCACCCAGCCGTGCGCCGCGGAACACATCGAACAGTGCTCGCCGGACGTGTATACCGTGCAGGCGGCGCGCTCCGGTTCTGGAACGTTGTTGGCGGCCCAGCGGGCAATCTCGAATTCCGGATGCCGCGTGCGGTCGCCGCTGGAGACATGGTTGTGGTCTTCAAACAGCACCCGCCCGTCGCCCGACACCAGCACCGATCCAAACGGCTGGTCGCCGGCATCAAGGGCCTGCCGGGCCAGCTCGACGCAGCGTGCTAGGTGCTTCTTGTCCTCTTCGGTAATCACGCGTGATCTCCTTGTAAAGATTGAGGCCGGCGCGGACCTCCCGCGCCGGCAGGGCGGCTACCGCTACAGCAGCAGCGGCGAAATCTTGCTGCCATCCACCGACACGCCCGCCATCAGGCCGCCGTTGTTCATCACGAAGCCAACGATGGGCTGCTGCGCGGTGTTGGAATCGATGCTGCCATTGACACCCACATTAGCCACGGCGACGGTGGCGTCGGCGCCGACGGTCCAGCCGCTGCTGGCGCGGAACTTGGCCAGCGCGTCGTCCGTCATGAAAAGCAGCACCATCGCTTTGGACTGCGCGCCCGCCTGCAGGCCGATGGATCCGCCGGTGACGCTGTAGTAGCCCTTGTCCTGGCCGCTGACCTGCAGCACGCCCGTACCGTGTTGTGCGCCCACGATGAAGCTGGCGCTCAGCACTGCCGGAAACACCAGCACGCCGCGAGCGCGCTCCACCAGTTGCCGTGATTGCGGTGAGGATTCATACAGTTTGGACAGCGTGGCCGCCGTGGCGGCGTCCAGTTCCTGGCGCTTTTCGGCGGCGCTGGCCGTGGCGCGCGAGTCCGTCGTGGTGCAGCCCGCAAAAAGAAAACCGGCCATGCCCAACGTGACGGCGGCAACGGCGGTCCTGCGGAATTTTGAAGTGATATCAAGCATTTGCGCTTCCTTTTTGTGGGTGACCAGCGATGCACAACAATTCATCTCCTGGCGGGAGATTACCCCGGCTTGCGTGGACAGGCGACGGGTGTAGATCGTAGGACGTGAAAAAGTGTTTGCTTCCGGATCGATCGCGCGCTTACGGTGCCCGGATCAAGAAGCGTTGCTGCGAGTGCAGATGGGTCTGTGCCGTCAAGATTTCGTTGTCCCGCGCGCAACGGGTTGCCAGCTCAGCCAATACGTCCAGCGAGGTGACCTGATGGACGTGCGCCAGATGCTGAAAGCGGCGAATCTCGGCTGACGAGCAGGCGCGGTGCGCGTCGCGCAGCAGGCCGTTGGCTTGCAACAGCCGCAGGTTCTCTGGGTGTATCAAGGCAAGCAGGCTTTCCACCTTGCCGATCTTTTCGCGCAAGAGTTGCAGGGCATCTGCCTCGCTTGACACGCCGTACCGCTTCCATGCCGGTTCATGGTGAAACAGGCGATTTCGAAAGTCGCGCAGCGTAGCCACCAAATCATGTACGTGTGCCAGCATTGCTCCGGCGCGGTGCACCGGCCATGGGCCACGGAACACGGCGGACAGATGCTTGGGCCAGATGAGTCCGCGGCCCATGAACTCGTCGTTCAGGAGGAACTCCCAGGTCGAGAATTCCGTTTTTGCGATGATGCTGTGATGTTGGGGCCTTACGTTGCCACGCACGGCATGCCGGCGGCGCAGGTCGGAGGCATGGCTGCGAGTCGCTTTCGCGAAGTTTTCACGCACAGCCAGCACGGGATGCGGCGCATCTGCGCCGGGCGCGAATGAGCGGTATCGGAGCTTCCCGCCCGCCCACCAGAACCGCCCTAGTTCGGCGACAAGCGCCTGGTCGATCGCATTGCGCAAGGAAATTTCGACGGCGCTCATCAGGGGGTATAGCGCACCGCAAACAAATGCGTTCCATAGATATACGCCCATAAGCTCCACATCGCTTTTGGGATGGAATACGCATTGATAGCTGCTGATTCGCTCGTTGCTGATGAGCGCTTCGATCAGTAGTGGACGGTATTGCAGGGTGTGGGGCATGTCGACGCACCTTGAATGGAAGAACTGCCGCCGTGGTTTGACCGTGCCCGGCGGGAAAGCATAAAATCCGTTCAAGGTTGGTGATGGCTTCCAATGGGCGCAAGCCTAAGACCCATCATGTAAGACCTAATCCCACCCCGGCCTTGAGCCGGGGCATTCATTTCAGGCTCCCGGTTCTTCCGGCCGGTCGAATCCAGTCAGCGCAAGACCGAATCCCCCCGGTTTAACATCGCGCCATGCTTCTCATCATCTTTCTCTGGATCGCACTCGCGATCATGGTTGGCTTCATGGCCAAGAATCGCGGGCGCAATGGCATCGGGTGGGCGTTGCTTGCCGGCCTGATCAGTGCGCCGGTCGCGGCCATTTTCCTCAAGCGCATTCCCAACCGGTCGCCGCTTGCCAGCCAGCCGCTCCTTTCCCCGCATATCGATTGCCTGCATTGCGGCGAACGCATTCTGCGAGAGGCGCGCGTATGCCGGCATTGCGGCGGCGACGTGACGGAAACCGGCCTGGCGGCGGTGCGGCAAGCGATGCCTGTCGGGTACTGGTTCGATCTACCCGATCCCGCATTCAAGCTGATGAGAACTCCGGACCGCGTGGCGCTGGTCAAGCCAGTACCCCCGTGGATCGTGGTAGACCAATCGCTTGACTCCATCGTCATCGGCAGCCGCTGGCCCGGAAAGCTTTGGCGCGTGCGCGTCGAGAAGCAGGGCGACATGTCCGATCTGGTGGCGCAGCCGGGCTATTGGCGCGCCAGTGCCATCGAATTGCTGGAAGAATTGCCGTTGTCGGTACTGTTCGGTCCGAAGGGCGAGGCGGTGCTGGAGATCATCGCGCAGATCAGCACGCTGTTACGCACGGACGCACAGGCGCTGGCCGACAACCTGCCGGACGATGCCTGGATGGCCTACAGTCGCGCCTGGATGCGCTGGTCGCAAGAGGACGGCGAGCCGGCTGCGGAGGACGAGGGCGATTGGCGCGGCGCGCTGGCCGCCACGCGACGCGGCGACAAGGCTCGGTCGCCGGTTGATTCCGGCTTTCTGCTGATCCACAGCCAATTGCGGCAGCGCGCGGAGCAACTGGACGGCGGCAACGCGTTCACCTTGATCGAGGAAGACGGCGAGACCGAGCAGGTGTTGAAGCCGATGTGGCAAGCGGCTTGCGATGCGCTGCTGTTTGCCGCAATGGCGCGCGCCGCGCCGCAGTATGTGTCCGACGACGACGCGATCGCGTTGTTGTACGCCTGGACCCGCGTCTTCAACGATGCAAGCCAGCGCGCCTGAGATTCACCACATTCCTTCGTTCAGGATCTTCCGGGCGCGCTTGAACGTGATGACCGCCGCCCCGGCCGCCAGAATCAATGCGATCCAGCCGTTCATGTTGAACTTCATCTTGCGTGCGTAGTTCGCGTCGTGCACCAGCTTTGCATCGACCAGCGTTTCGCCGTTCTTGCGCACGCCATAGACCCGGACGGGAATGGCCATGTTGTACTGAAGCGCAATCGTGCTGTCGGTTAGCTGCGCGTCGTTTTCCACCACCGTGAATTCCACGCGCTCGCCCTCGGTGTACGGGACTCTGTAGGTCGCTTCAAAAAACTTGAACACCATGTAGGGGTAGTCGCCTGAATACACGCAGAGCGCACCGTAGGACTCCCACCGCCCGCGAATTTTCGCCTTGGTGTCGCAGCTTGCCACCTTGTCCACCCGCAGACTGATCGTGTTCAGCTTCGCAGGGTCATAAGGCAGACGGACGTCTTTTGCCGCGTTGAAGCAGTAGATGGCGATGCCGGCTAGCACCAGCGCGGCAATTGCGGGAATGCGGCAAGGCAGGAGGGCGCGTTTCCAGTCAGCCAGCTCACTGCTCATGCTGGCTGACTTGAGAAACGCTGACGGAGGTTGTGGGGACCTTGGTCTATTTTCATGGCGCGCGCTGCAGAATTTGCGAGCACGTATCTTAAAGCAGCGTCTTAAAGCAGCGTCTCCGCACACGACTTGCCGCGACTCCTACCTACTTTGGATCGCAGTGATTCCGGAACGCCTTCTCGCCCGCGTCCGATACTTCCACCCATTTCTGATCCGGCGGCGCGTCCTGCACATAGCTGTCGTGCCAGTTCCACCACTTGTACGGAGGCGTCTGCGGATAGCCCTTTGGTGAATCCTCCCAGGTCTCCTGCCGTCCCAGCGGCGTGATGTCCAGGTAGTTCCACGTGCCGCCCATCTGCTCGTCGCCACGGTTGTTCAGGAAGTAGGTGCGATAAATGCGGTCGCCGTCGCGAAAGAACACGTTGGTGCCGTGCCATTCGTCCACGCCGAAGTCCGCGTCGAAACCGTCGGTCAGCGTGAACCACGGCATCGTCCAGCCCATGCGCGCCTTCAGCCGTTCAATGTCCGCCTGCGGCGCGCGGGACACGAAGACCAGCGTCGTGTCGCGGGCGTTCAGGTGTGCCAGATGCGCGACCTGGTCCGCCACCATCGAGCAGCCTCGGCACGCGTGATCCGGCCAGCCGAACACGCCCGGCTCGTGAAACGCGCGGTAGACGATGAGCTGGCGGCGGCCGTCGAATAGGTCGCGCAGCGTGACCTTGCCCGACGGGCCGTCAAAGACGTATTCCTTGTCCACCGCCGTCCAGGGCATGCGGCGGCGCTCGGCGGCGAGCGCATCTCGGGCGCGGGTGTGGGCCTTTTCCTTGATGAGCATTTGTTGGCGGGCGGCTTCCCAGTCTTCAGCGGATACGACCGGGGGCGTCTGCATGACGGCGTGGGCGCCGTTGCCGGCGGATGCGGGGGGCGTGGCCATGGGGTGATCCTCCTGGTGTCTTCAATTCCCGCGCCCGTGTTCGGGCGGGGGGGGGGGATGGGAACAGTGTGGCACCGGGAGGGGCGGGGGAGGAGTAACAAATCTGGCGCGAAAGTGGGCCCGACGCGTTCCGCACGATCTGCGCGATCCGTTCGTTCCGCGTCAGGCAGGGATCAGTGCCGCCTCCCGAGGCATGGCCTGCGCGGACCATCCGTGCAGGCTTTCGCGCAGCAGCGACACGGCGGCCTGGCCGCTTTCGTTCAGACGATGCGCCGCGTACAGGCCAAATTGCGCGCTCAGCGGCAGCGCGCCTTCGTCGCCGATGGAAATCACGCGCATGGTGTCGGGCCGCAGGCACTCGGTCGTCAGCAAGGCCACGCCCAGACCGTTCTCGACGGCCGCGATCGTGGCGCCCACGTTGTGACTGGTCAGCGACACCCGGAAATCCCGCCCCGACGCCGTCAACGCATCGAACGCCAGCCGGCGCCACGAGCACGGTTCGGCATACACGATCACGTCCAGCGGCTGGTCCGGGGCCAGGGTTTCGTCGATGCCGCACGCCCAATGCAGATCCACGGTCCACGACTCGATGGGTTCATCGACAAAGCCCACGCAGGCGCCCACCGCCACGTCCAGCGTGCCGTCCTGCCAGCGCGCGGCAAGCCGCTCGCCGTCGTCGATGACAACGTCCAGATGCAGATTAGGACACGAACGCCGCAGCCGGCCCAGCGCCGCCGGCAACGCGGCCACCGCCACGTCTTCGGACAGCCCGATGCGCACGCTGCCCGCCACCGCGCGTTCGCGCAGCCGCGCTGCGGCGGCCTCGCCCAGCGCCAGGATGCGGTTGGCGTAACTGAGCAGCACCTCGCCTTCGGTAGTGGGCGCCATGCCGCGGCCCGTGCGATGCAGTAGCCGCTTGCCCACCATCTCCTCCAGCCGGCGGATCTGGGTGCTGAGTGCCGACTGCGCACGGCCGGCTTGGTCCGCTGCGCGGCTCAGGCTGCCGTAACGGCAGACGGCGACAAAAGTGCGGAGCAGGGCGGGGTCGAAATCAGCTGACATTATCAATACCTGAAATCTGGTTTACGAGATATCAGTCTAGCTGTAACTCTGCCGCGTGCCTAGGATGACCCTTGTCGCGAAATGTCCGACTCAACTCAAGGAGCTATCCACCATGACTCAACCCCAAAATCTGCGCGTCGTCCTCGCCTCCCGGCCCGTCGGCCGCCCCAAAGCCAGCGATTTCCGTGTCGAGCGCGCGCCCATTCCCGAACCGGCCGACGGCCAGGTGTTGCTGGAAGTCCAGACGCTGTCGCTGGACCCGTACATGCGCTGGCGCGTCAGCGACGAAAAGTCCTACGCCACGCCCATGGAAATCGGCGACGTGATGGTCGGCGGCACCGTTGCGCGCGTCCATACCTCCCGCCACCCCGACTGGCGTGAAGGCGACATCGTGCTGTCGTCTGCCGGCTGGCAACGCTACGCGCTGTCCGACGGTACTGGCTTGCGTCGGCTCGATCCTGCCAATGCGCCGCCTTCGACGGCCCTTGGCGTGCTGGGCATGCCCGGCCTCACGGCCTATGTCGGCCTGCTGAACATCGGCCAACCCAAACCGGGTGAAACCGTCGTCGTCGCGGCCGCGAGCGGCGCGGTGGGTTCGGTCGTTGGCCAGATCGCGCGCATCAAGGGCGCTCGCGTCGTCGGCATTGCCGGCGGACCGGAGAAGTGCGCCTTCGTGAAGGAAGAACTGGGCTTTGACGTGGTGGTGGACCACCACGCGCCGGATTTTGCGCAGAAGCTTGCCGAGGCCTGCCCCGACGGCATTGACGTCTACTTTGAGAACGTCAGCGGCCATGTGTGGGACGCCGTCTTGCCCCTGCTGAACGACTTCGCCCGCGTACCGGTGTGCGGCCTGATCGCCAATTACAACGACGGCCCGTCCGACCGCGGCGGCCCCGACCGCCTGCCGGCCACCATGCGCGAGATCCTTTCCCGTCGCATCACCATGAAGGGGTTCATCGTGTTCGACTTCCCGAAGGAGCAGGAAGACGAGTTTCTGCGCGTGGCCGGTCAGTGGATCCGCGAGGGCAAGCTGCGCTGGCGCGAGGACGTGGTCGACGGTCTGGAAAACGCGCCCGAAGCGCTGATCGGTCTGCTCGAAGGGAAGAACTTCGGAAAGCTGGTGGTGCGGGTGGGCAACTGACGCACTGGCGGTCTGGCGTCCTATTGGCCGATCGTGCGTGCCTTGCTGCGCCGCGCCCTCGGCTTGGGCGCCACCCCCAGGCGCGGATCGCGCGCCACGGCCAGTGCCGCCAGCGTCGCCGCGGTCGATTCGAAAGATTCGTTCGACTGCGGCAGATACAGCCACTTGCCCAGCACCGGATGCGGGATGAGATCGGGAATGTCCGCCAGCAGCGCCGCGTGGCGCTCTTGCGAAGTGCAGACCATCACCCCGTTCCACGGGTCGTCCCGATCCGCGACGATCAAATACAGCAAGCCGTCCAGATACGCGGCGTCGGCGCCGAACATCTTGCGATGCGTGTAGCTTGCGTCGCGCTCGAGCGGTTCAAGGATCCAAAGCAGCGAATTGGATTTTGCAGCACGCTGTTTGCGAGGTGGGGCGAAGGGATCGGGCGAGTTGGGCATGGATGGGAAGCGGTCGGGCAGGGCACAGCGACTATGCCACACCGGCTACTGCTCGAACAACGGCGCCAGTGGCAAAAGCGGCCCATACTTCTTCAGCTTTTCCCACTCTTCGGCCGCCTGGCGCAGTTCCTCGTTCTTGCGCGCTTCCTCCAGAATTTCGTCGATCCGCGGCGCCAGCGCGACGGACAGGTCGATGATGTCATAGGCGGTGTAGCCGCGTTCCCAGCGTGCGCGCAACGTCACGTCATCACCCTTGGCCCGCATGGCACGCGTCGCTTCTTTCAGCAGGGCCGTGCGCTGATCGGCATTGAGCCGCTCGGCGAAGGAAACGCCCGCCACCAGTCCCTGAACCACGCCTTTCTCGCGATACCCAGTGGTCGCCGCCACCTCGCTCGCAACGCTGCGGCTGATGACCTTCGGCGCGAGGTTGTCGCGTATCCAGCCGCGGCTCAAGCGCAGCAATCCGGCGGCAAGGCCGTGGCCGAAACCCGTGCGCATGCCTTCCGCGCGCGCCGCTTCCCGCGCCTCGGCGTAAGTCATCGCAAACTGGACCATCAGCATGATCGCGTCCTGCGGGCCGGGCATCAGAAAGTCGGCCACCCAGCCGGCGGCGCTGCCGATTTTGCTAAGCGCCGAGGCCGCGCGGCCTTGGACCTTGAGAACCGAACCGGCTTCCTCGGCCAGCGCGGCGGTGGTGCTGGCCGGAGCAGTCGCGGCCTTCTTGCCGAAGCGTTGTTCGAATTCCTCCATCCGTGGCGGGCCGGCGGGGACCTTGGGCTGTTCACCGGGAACGCGCGGCTTGGTGGCGGGTTGTTCGACGGGGAGCTGCGGCAGCGAATCTCTGGGACGAGGCCGAGGTGCGGTTTGCTCGTGCTGCATGAATAGTTGCTTCTTTTCTGAAGTTCCCGGAATTTCCTTCTCGCTTGGCAGCCCGGCATTGACGGCGGGGCTTCGCATGCTTGACAAGGACCGGTAATGGCCCGAGCCGTCATTCCAGGAAAGAAGCTGGCCCTTCTTGTTGAATCGCACCTCTCCTGCCCAACTGACCCGACCGCCTTGAGCCGCCTCGGTATGCCCGAACGCACCCGGCGTGGTCTTGGCCTTGACCGCAAATATCTCGCCGTCCTTGACGACAAAGTCGTACTTGCCGCTTGCCGTCCCCGGATGGCGTCCGCCCACCTCCCGCCATGTGCCGTTGACTTCCTTGAGTTTGACCACGTCACGCCAGGATCCCGGGGCGGGCGCGTCCCTGAACAGATTCCCGTAGGTTGGCCCGCTGGATTCACGCTGGATCAGTCGCCGGCCGTGCGTGGCTATCGTCGACTGCTGAACCACATGCGCGAGTTCGTGCGCCAACAGGGCCCGGCCTGCCGGGGTGCCTGGGGCGTATTCGCCTGCGCCCATGATGACGTGATGGCCGACGGTGAATGCGCGGGCCTGGATGGCCTTGGCTGATGCCTCGGCCCGTATGTCCGAATGCAGTTGGACGTGGCCGAAGTTTCTGCGAAATCGGGATTCCATGAATTCCCGCGTGTTGGCGTCGAGCGGATAGCCGCGGGACGCAAGAACGTTGGTCAAGAGGGGAGTCTCGGCCACCGATGCCGCGCCTCTCGTGTCGATCGGCTTCAGGGTTGGCGGCAAGTAACCCAGCGGTGGATCGCCGCGCGGCAGATCGGCCAAGGGCAGCGGCATACGCATCACGTGTTCGGCCACCTGATGAGCTTCCTGCTCTGACGCATCGCCGGGACGGGTGATTGCAAGGCGGGCTTCGGGTGGATGTACGGTGATCGCGTTCAGATCGTGCGCAGGCGGCGTAATCTGGCGATCCTGAGGGCTCGCGGCTTTTCCGGCAGCCTCACTCCCCGTCGTACGATTACCCGCTGCCGCGCCTGCGCGGCTTGCCGTCGACGCGTTGCGGGAAGCCGCCTTGGGTTTTTGTACGAAAGCGCGCATGGATTCGCTCCATTCGTTCGGCGATCGGGTGTGCGGGAATTCGGTGCGTGATTGGGGTTTGCTAGGGCAGGCGATCTTGGTAGCGCTCCGCCAAACATTGTCTACCTTTTATGGGCGCGCCGCATATGAGATGCGGGGGCGTTCCGGCACCGTTACCAGTTGCATGCCAGTGGTCAGACACCCATGCTTGCCCAGGTGTCTGACACCCCGGTGCCCAAGTGTCTGCCCCCCTGCATGCTTGCCCAAGTGTCTGCCCCCCTGCATGCTTGCCCAGGTGTCTGACACCCCTGAGACGGCCTGGCATGTTTGTGGCGACTCTCTCACGGGTGTCTGACACCGACCTATTGCCGCAGCGCTGCATCCGCATACCCACACGCCACATGCCGAACGAGGCCCGCGCCGAGAACGCAAGAACCGGATATCTGCCCCGAGGATCCCTCCCGAGAATGTCGGCAAACCCTTCAAATCGGAGATCTCTCATGAACCTCTTGCAAGGAAAAGTCGCCATCATCACCGGCGCGTCGTCAGGAATCGGCCGCGCCGCTGCGTTGTTGTTCAGTGCTGAAGGTGCGAACGTGGTGTTGAATGCCAGAGGCGAGGCGGCGCTAGAAGACGTGGCGGCCCGGATTCGCTCGCAGGGCGGTCAAGTGCGCATCGTTGCGGGCGACGCCAGCCAGCCCGGCACGCACGAGCGCTTGATTGCCGAAGCGCACGAGGCCTTCGGCGGTTTAGACATCGCTTTCAACAACGCCGGCGCCACTGGACCGATCGGGCCGCTGGCCGACATCAGCTACGCCGACTGGCAGGCAATCATCGCCGTCAATCTCAATGCAGCCTTTCTGGGCAGCGCCCATCAGATCCCCGCCATGCTGGCGCGCGGTGGCGGCGCAATAATCTTCACCTCCAGTTTTGTCGGCACCAGCGTGGGTCTACCCGGCATGGCAGCGTACGGCGCGGCCAAGGCGGGGTTGATGGGACTGGTCAAGGGAATCGCCGCGGATTATGGCGACAAAGGCATCCGCGCCAATGCGTTGATGCCGGGCGGTGTGGATACGGCAATGGCCGGAAATACCGCGCAGAAGGAATGGGCGGCGGGCCTGCATGCCATGAAGCGGATCGCGCGGCCCGAGGAGATTGCCACCGCCGCGTTGTTCCTGGCGAGTTCGATGTCTAGTTTCGTCACGGGGTCTGCGTTGTTTGCAGACGGCGGGAATTCGGCGGTGAAGTGAGGGCCAATGCGCGGCGGCTTGATCGACACACTGCCGGACACCTGTTTCTGTAATACTCCGGCATCAGCGCTTCAACACGCGCCCGCCATTAATTGACGTCGCCAAACCCTCACGGCCTTCGGATTTCCCGCTCATGTCTGAACACCACCAATTCATCTTCCCCCGTGACTTCCATCTGCCGCCGCCCGATTGGCTCGCATTGGAAGCGAGGCTGCTGGAAGGGGGGTATGTCTTGCCGGCGCATGGCGACACCATTCCCTACCGCGCCACGAACGACGACAACTTCGACAAGGACGACGCGTCATGGCACAGCGTCCACTACTGCCTCGGCCCGGCGGCAAGGCCTTACTTGAGCGACGCTGTCAGAGAGGACTACGACGCTGATCCCAGATACTTTCCCATCATGCTGCTGGCTTTTGATGGACCAAATCCCCGCGTGATGGTTGGCGAAAACCTGTCCGCCCCGAGCATGCCGGGGTCTAACGAACCCGACACGCCGATGCCCGCCGAGTCGGACGTCGACTACATCGGCGAAGCCTACGAGAACCCGGCCGCCCAATGGCATTGCGAACAAAGCGGGCGCAGTTACCGGATTCTTGAACTCGATTGGCACTACACCATGGCGATGGGATTCCGGATGGTGCGATGCGAAGGACTGGATCGCGAGAGTGCGGAAGGACTGGCGGGCTTGATCGGAGAACTGACGGGGCAGGTCATGGGCTGCAGCCATCGGCATCTATAACCGCTGCGTGCGACCAAGCTCGAGACAACTTGATACACCGCTAGGCGCGGTTGGCCGGCATATCCCCTCTAAGCTATCGGTTCTGCCAACTCAAACCGAAGCAAAGATAAGGAGCGTTATGTCGGTTCAAACTTTAGGCCGGTGCGGTGTCGTGTTGTTTTTGGCCGCGCTCAGTTCGGGATGTTCAGTCGTCGGCGAGTGTGGATTGCTGCGCAGCAGTTGCAATTACGAAGGGCAATACGAGTCGGGCGAGGAAGACTACGCGGAAGACGAAGCAAAGCGCTTGAATAAAGAGTCGTCCGATCGATTGCGCCGGAGCTCCGGAGATTGATGCATACCGCACATCGCCGTAAAGCGTCGAACGCCTGACCGGTCCGAAAGGTTATTCGCAGCGCCGAAATTCTGCCCTATTACACTTCGCAGCCTTTACAAGTCGAACAAAGGGGCGCGCGAATGTCGCATCACAAACGTCAACAACAAAACCAGAAAAAGCGTTTGCGCCCTGAGACATTGGCGGTTCTGGTAGCGGCCACATTCAGTGCGGTCGTGGCGACCCCGGCGGCGCGAGCCGACGGCGGTTATGGCAGTCCGGTGGGCGCGGGTCCGACACAGGTCGCCGGCGGCGCGGGGGGTGTCGACGGCACGGCGGCCGAGGCCACGGGACGCCCGGGCAGCATCGGCATCGGCAGCAACGCCGGTTCCGCTGGCGGCGGCGGGGCGGTGGACCTTGACACCGGCAACGGCGCCGCTGGCGGCGCACGAGGTCCGGGCGATTCTGGTACGGGCCTGGGGCAGGGACCCGGCATGGCCGGCACAATCGGGACCACCGGTCAAACCGTCGCCAGCGCCGCCACCATCGGCACCAACGTAACCGGCGGGACGGGCGGAGCGGGCGCCAATCCGCAGAACAACGTCAGCACTGCAGGCGGCGGCGGAGGCGGCGGTGTAGGTGTGTCAGCCTCGGCGGACGTGACCGTGCTGAGCGGGGTCACGGTGCGAGGCGGCGCCGGACGCGCACAAGGCAATGCCGGCAGCGGCGGCGGCGGCGTTGGCATCTTTTCCAATTCCCAGGTCAATGTGGCAACCGGCGCCTCCGTGATCGGCGGCGCGGGCGGCAGCGCGACGCTGACCGGTGGAGCAGGCGGCGGGGCGATGGGTGTGCTGCTCAAGGCTGGCGCAAGCGTGGTCAATGGCGGCGCCATCGTGGGTGGCGCGGGCGGTGCCGGAAGCACGATCACGGCGAACGGCGGCGGAGGCGGCGGCGCCGGTGTGCAACTGACGCACGGCGGCACCGTCGAGAATCTGAGCGGCGGCACCATCACCGGGGGCGTGGGCGGCGCAGGCCGTGTGGTCGGCGGCCAGACGGGTGCCGGCGGTGCGGGCGTCAAGGGCGTCAACGTCACGGTCATCAACGCAGGCACCATCACGGGCGCCCTGAGCGGCGCGTGGTCCGGAGCCGGCGCGCCTGCCCGCGTGCAAGCCGCCGCCGTGTCGTTCGTCGGCGGCGTCAACACGCTTGAGTTGCGAGCCGGGTCCGTGCTCAACGGTGACGCCGTGGCATTCAGCCGCGCCGACACCTTGCGCCTGGGTGGGGGCAATGACGCCACCTTCAACGTCGGCGATCTCGGGGCAGCCGGCAGCGCCGCCGCCTATCAGGGTTTCGGCGTGTTCGAAAAAGACGGCGCAAGTGCCTGGACGCTGACGGGCATCACGTCCGAAACCACGAACTGGACCATCCGGAATGGCGCGTTGTCGATAGCCAGCGACGCCAGCCTGGGCGCGAGCGATGGCAAGGTGACGTTGGATGGTGGCGCCTTGCACACGACGACAATCATGGACACGACCCGCGAGATCCAACTGGGCGCGGGCGGCGGCATCCTGCAGACCGATGCCGATCTGCAAAGCAGCGGCGCGATCAGCGGCGCAGGCAAGCTGACCAAGACAGGCGCGGGGACGCTGACGCTGACGGGCGCCAACACGTATGCAGGCGGCACCGATATCGCCGGCGGAACGGTCATGGCGTCGTTCGCCAATCTGGGCAGCGGCGACATCCGCAATGATGGCGCGCTGGTGCTGGCACAGGAATCGGACGTGGTCGATGGCCGAGTCATTGACGGCTTCGGCACGCTGACCAAGCAAGGGAACGGCCGCGTCGTGCTCAACGGCGGCGGCGCCATGTCGGGCGCGACGCGCGTGCAAGCTGGCGCACTGATCATCAACGGCGCCTTCGCCAACTCCGCAGTCACCGTGGGCGCGAGCGCCACATTGGGCGGAAACGGCACCGTCGGGGCGACCACCGTGCAGTCTGGCGGCGCCATTGCCCCAGGCAATTCCGTTGGTACGCTGCATATCAACGGCAACTATGAACAGCAGGCTGACTCTACGTACATCGTGGAGGTCAGCGGCGGGGCGTCGGACCGGATCACGGTCGACGGAACCGCGACGCTGGATGACGGCGCAGCCATGTCCGTGGTCAGATCTGGATCCGAACTCTACAAGGCGGGCACGTCCTACCGGGTGCTTACCGCGACGGACGGATTGTCCGGTACGTACGCGGTCAGCGGCGACACGGTGATTTCGCCGTTTCTGAGCCTGGTTGATCGCTACGACGCGACCAGCGCCTACCTGACGGTGACGCAGACGGGCGACGTGCAGGACGCTGTCGAGACCCCGAACCAGAACGCCACCGCCGGCGGAGCAACGGACACCGTGGTCTCTGATGCGCTGCTCAATTCGCCCAGCTTCGAGGCGGCGCGCAGCGCGCTGGATCAGCTGTCTGGCTCGGCCCTGGCCTCGGCCAAGGGAGCGCTGTTGTACGACAGTCGGTATTCGCGCGATCTGGCCATTGACCGGTTGCGCAATACCTTCTGCACCGAGGGCGCCGGCCAGCCGCGCGAGCGTGACGGCCGGTCGAACGGCGACACCTGCGCCAACGGCCGAGTCGCCTGGGGCCAGACCTGGGGCGGCTGGGGTCACACCAACGGAAATGGCAATGCCGGCGGTATCGACCGCGATTCGGCGGGCTTCGTGATGGGCGTGGATGTGCCTGCGGGCACGTGGCGTGTAGGTGTGCTGGCGGGTTATAGCCGTGGCCGCTACAAGGTCGACGATCAGAATGCGCGCAGCGACACTGACGACTACCATCTGGGCGTCTATGGCGGCACGCAATGGGATCGGCTTGCCTTGCGGCTGGGTGGCGTCTACACGTGGCACGACATAGATTCCGCGCGCGACGTAAACGTGGCCGCGGTGGGCGGGCGCATGAAAGCGGACTATCGCGCCAGCACCGCGCAGGCCTTCGCCGAACTGGGCTATCGCCTGGGCGATGACCGGGCGACGTTGGAGCCCTTCGTCAACCTGGCCTACGTCAATCTGCACACCGATGGCTTTACTGAAACAGGTGGCTTGGCCGCTTTGCGCAGCCGCGGCGGCGACACCGCCACGACATTCTCCACGCTGGGGTTGCGAGGATCGACGCAGATCGGCTCGGGTTCTGTTGATGCGACACTGCGCGGTCTGGTCGGATGGCGCCGAGCCTACGGCGATATCACGCCGCAGTCCCGTGTGTCTTTCCAGGGCGGTGACGTCTTTACCATCAGCGGCGTGCCGCTAGGCAAGGACGCCGTGGTGATCGGCGCGGGGCTGGACCTGCATGTCACGTCACGCGTCACGGCAAGTGTGGCGTTTGACGGGCAGTTCGGCAGCGGCGCAACGGATCGCGCGGTAAGCGCCTCGCTGCGGGCGCTCTTCTGAAGAAGTCTGAGCCGGCGCGGCTCGGACCGGCGCTGGCGGCGGGGATTGCCCCCGCGCCGCTAGAATGCCCAGCGGGCGGCCAGCGTGGCGCTGTGGTCCTGGGTGCCCGAGCCGAACTGGCCGGCGTAGCTCAGGCCAACGGTGCCGGTGCGACCCATCGAGGTTTCCAAGCCGCCTTCAAGCAGCGCCGCGTTGCGCGCGATCGGGGTACCGGCAACCGTGAACGCGTTGCCCGCGTCGAAAGCCATCTTCGTCGTGGGGTTCAGGTCGCCAAAGGCATGGCGCCAGCCGGCGCCGGCGGTGAGCACACCCTCGAACGTGTTCACCGTCAGCACCTGGCGGCCACGCACGCCCAGCGTGGTGGTGGTCGTCTGGTTGTTCTGGCTGGCGCCCGAGAGTGCGGCGCTGCCACCGCTTTCCTGAAACGCGCGGCTGCGAAGGTTCGCCCAGGCCAAGCCCGCATACGGCTCAACGGAGAGCGACTGTCCCACAGCCATGGCATACCCCAACTCCGTGAAGAGCTGCGAGGTGTTGCCGCCGTAGTCGGCGCTTAGCGTCTGATCGAGCCCGCCCACGGCGATGCGGCGTTTGCTGTTGATGTCGTGCCAGGTGTACGAGCCGCCCAGCAGCAGGTTGAGCTTGCCCGCGCCGGCGTCGAAGGCTTTGCCGCCGTAAACGATGGCGCTGTAGCTCGAGATATCGGTCTTGCTGTCGACACCGTTCGTGCGCAGACTGCTGTCGGTGTAGCCGAGCGCGCCGCCCAGGCGCCAGCCGGCGCCGACGGCACCGTCCGCGCCGGCGAACACCCCGCCCGTGTGCACGCGAACTTCCGAAGTGTCGTTTGAGGCGCCCAGCCGCTGCCAGTTGCCGACCAGCTCGGCCCACGCCGGTTGCGCGGCGGATGTAGGCAGGACTGACGAGGCGGGCGCCGCGTCGCTCGTACCCACGGATGCGGTCGGTGAGCCGGCGCGCATGCCGGCGCCGAGGTTGGCGCGAAGGTGCGCCAGCGGCACGCTGCGCGCCTGTCCGCCTGCTCCCTGCAATACGCCGATGGCACTGGCATGGGATTCGCCCGAGAGCGCGGAGAAGAACGATTGCGGTGCGCCGTTGGGCAGGCTGAGCGCGTGGCGGTAGACCTCGTTGTCCGCGGGCATGCTGTCGATCGCATTGGCGATGGCGATGGCATTGCGGCCTGCGACCAGATCGGCGAAGCGGATCGGCCGCGAAGGCTGGGCGTCGATCGGGTTCGACGGTGACGGGGGAGTCGTGGCACCAGGCTCCGGTTGCACGGGCTGGACAGGCTGCGTGGGCGGGACAGGGTTGGTGCCGGGCGGGATCTGCTTGCGTGTCAACGTCAGTTCGACATCCTGGTCATTGGTGGCGTAACTGATCGAAGGCGCCAGGTAGGCGAGGTCGGCCGATACGCCGGTGAAGCGGGTGCCGTTGAAGGTGCCACTCGCACGCAGAATGTCGTAGGTCGTGAACTCGGCGTAATTGCCGGGTGCTGCCGCAACCTGCACGGTGGCGCCCGTCAACATGGCGGGGCCGTTGACGACCACGCGGTCGCTCTTGCCGTCCGGCGCGACCATTACCTGCAGGACGGAGCTGGGCGAGAAAGTTAGGCCGCCGTCGACGGTGAGCGTGCGCAGGCCGCCGGGGGCGAGAATGGCGTCGCTCGACAACATGGTTGCGCCGACCGTGCCGCCGCCGCCCAGCCGCGCGCCGCTGGCCACTGCGACGGCGCCGGGAAGCACGCCGTTCACGGTTAGCGATCCGCCGTCCACGAACGTGCGCGCGTTGAGCAGCGGGTTCACGTTGCGGGTGCTGTTTCCGTTCAACACCACGTCGCCGGCGGTCACGCGCACTTCGCCGGCGCCCGAAAACGTGCCCGCATACGTGACGGCAGGGCCGGTGAAATTGAAGAGCACTTTGCCGGTGCCGGCGCCAAACTCAATGGCACCCACGTCCAGAAAACCGCCCTTCGCGGGCGTTGCATCGTCCGCGCCGACTACAAGCGTGCCCGTCGAGCCGTACGACTTCGCGATTACAACGCGGGGGGCCGATAAGCGGGCCCCGTCCGTCACGCTGACGCTTGCCTTTCCAATGTCGCCCACGACAATGCCGCCAGCGGAACGCCATTCGCTACCGGCACCTGTCAGTTTGACGGTTGCATTTGCGTTTGAATGGTTACTGGCAAGTGTGACGCCGGCATCGGTGTAGAGTGCGCCGCCACCGGACACGATCATCTTCGCCAGGGAGTACCCGCCGATGTACATGTTGCCCGTGTTTGTCCATGAAGACCCAAGGCCGGCGATTGTGACGGTCGCGTCTCCCGAACCCCACTCGCCCAGGGCGGCCGTGGTGGTCGACAGCGTGGACGCGCCGCTGATCGAAAGGATTGCCAGCCCCGAGCCAGCCAGACTGAAATCTGTCGACTTCACCGTGGCGCGGTTCGCGAACTCGAGCCGGGCCGTGGAGCCGACCGTTGAGGCTGCCTCCATGTTCGTCGCTTCCAGGTGAGCGCCATCGCGAACAGTCAGTGTGCCGTCGCCGCCGTTGTAGCCGGTAAGGATCTGGCCCGTATCCAGCCGCGCCGCAGCGCCTGCGATGTCGAGCAGGCCTAGCTGGGATTGTGCGATGTGCACATTCCGCGCTATGCCCGCGCCGTTGAGGATGACTACCTCGCTACCGCGCACAGACGCATCGACGCTGGCGCTCGGCACGGCGCCGCTCCACGTGAGCGGGTCGAACCAGTCCCGGGCAGCCCATGTGTTGGCGCCCGGCGTCGTGGCGGCTGCTAGAGCGGCCACGATGGCGAGACGCGGGAAGGTGTTTACGGGGTAGAGCTTGGGTTCACGATCTGACACAACGGCTTCCCGGGTTCTTGTTGACCGAACACTCCCTGGAACCTGGAGCGGCTTCGGGTCTCTTTAGTAACAGCTGTCTCTCACCGACTGGGAGGTGGCACGGCTGGCCCGAATGGGTTACGGCAGGAACGCAGCGGGAATTAAGTGATCAGGGGCAACGGTCACTTGCTCTGCGCGGGCGGTGGAGCTTCTTGGGACGTCTTGGAACGCGCCGGCGTCAACGGATAACCGGTGCCTGTCTTTCCTGCATCATTTGCGTGGCAGGGCGGTGGCCAGAATTTCCAAATGCTCTCATTCTGAAGCTCGCACCGAGCGGTGTATCGCCCGAAGCTGATCGCTTTTAACGCCCAGTCAGTTAATTTTTTCAAGAGATTCGAAGTAGTCTTATTTCCGTAATGTTTGGTGCGGTGGTTTCATACGCCTGCAGCATTCGATGTGCTGCAGGTTGAATCGCTGCTAAATCCATATTCCGTTTCCAGCGAGCGCTCGCTGTAGAACGGCAGTTTCAGAGTTCATGATGGTCTGCGGCCAGTAATTTGGATAAAACAGCGGCGGCTAATTGGCGTTGAAAGTTGGGGCATAGGTAGGGTGACGCGATTAGCCGTTATCTAGGGCCGTGGCGAAAGTCACGGCCTTTTTTTTGGCATTTTCTCAATTTCGAATTTGGTGGTACTTATGCAGTCAGAACCTGTTGCCATGCGCTGGACGTTCGCGGATCTTGCCAGTACATATCGATTTTGGGCACTGGTCGGCGCTCTCATTGCTGCGGCGTTTGGGGTGGCGATGTTCATCTACACGTTGCCTTCAATCCCATCATTCAAAGATGCGACGTTTATTCCGCAAGATTTCTATTTTCACATTTGGTTTAGTGGAAACGCCTTCGGACTTCTGCTCGGCATGTTGCTTGTGCGCACCAAGACAACAAAATGTCTAGCTGCGCTGGTTGCTGTATGTGTGGTCTGCCATGTTGCTGCTTGGCTAGCCTTGCCGAGTTTGGGAGTCGGGGCGGGCATGGCTTTGCTTTTTTTCGGGCAAGTCGTCAGGTCGGCTCTCGCCTTTTCAATAGCAGTCTATCTTGCAGGGATGATGACCGACCGGTTCGCGTTTGCTGCCGCATTCGCTCTGTTGACCGTATTCGAAAGGTTTAACGACTCGGGAATTACCCATGCCGCTTTGCGCATCGTCAGCACGATTGGTAACGATGGCACTGCGATGCTGGTGGGCATTGCGGCGTTGACGCTCGCGTTGTTATTTCTGGCATCGGCGCGTTGCCGCCTGTTCGACGAAGCACCCGCGATCCGGCACCGGCCGCGCAAACCGCAAACGCGGGTTGGGGCTACCGTATCGGTGCTCACTGCCTTGCCCTGGCTCGCCATTGGTGCGGTGACCTGGCTGGGCGTGTTGGCGCCAATACCCCTGAACCCATTCTTATACTGGAGCACGCCACTGTCGGTTGCATTGGTGATTGGGTTAGTTGCGTCAGCTTACTGGATCTACTGCATCCATGGCGAGGTGGCGTATATCTACCAATCTTCGAAACTGTTCACGTCGAGAGCGGCGCTGGTGTTTTTCCTGTTGGTTCCGCTCGCCACTCCCATCCTTCTGTTGACGCTGGGCGTTGTTCTTCGTGAGGCCAGAGCGCAGCGACCTTCTTCGAACCGCCGATCCATGGGATGGTTCAATGCGTGGTGCGTCCTGTTTCCGCCGGTCGCCATGGGCATGGTGCAGGAGCAGATGAATGAATTGGCAGAGGGCCAAGCCGACTCTGATTCCGAATCTTCACCACAAGCCACCTAGCAACAGGTTTCCTCTGTCGTAAAGCCCGCGCCCCGCTGTCAATCGGGGGGCGCGAGTGGCAAATAGCACGCGTCGCCGACATCCCAATCTGAAGGTAGCGTCGAGCATTTTCGAAAGTGCCTTATTTCCGCAGTGTCTGGCGCAGTGGTTTCATACAGGCATCTTCTTACAACAACCCTGTGCCATTCATGCAATCAGAATCTGTTTCCGTTCGCTGGACGTTCGCGGACCTCGCCAGTGCATATCGTTTTTGGGCATTAATTGGCGTTTGGATGCTTACGGCGTTTGCGTTCGGAGTATTCATGGAATCGACGCCTCGGTTCCGACCTTTCCCTTATGCAATGCTTTTCTCGTCCGACTCAGCGGAACAGTTGGCACAAGCCGGAACCATCTCCGGTTTCCTGGTCGGCATGCTGATCGTGAGCACCAGAACGATACCGCGCATGATCCTGCTGTCCGCGATATGCGTGGCCGGCTATCTGGCTGTTTGGCTGAGCGTGGATGCGCCGGTTAACAACCTTCTCGAAGCTCTGACTTTGTCTCTCATGAAGTTCAGTGGGAGCATGGTGAGAACGGCTTTCTTATTTGCTCTTACGCTAATGGTTGCGAGCGTAGCGGTCGATCGCTATGCATTTGGAAGCGCCTTTGCCGTGGTGTCGGTTTGTGAAATGATTCATTATTATGCAGGCCTCAGTCAGACGAATTTCGTCTACAAATTAAATTCCGCCGGCTATGGGGTATTGGTTAGCGCAATCGCAATGGGGATTGCACTGGTCCTGCTGATAACAGTTCGAACTGGATTTGATGCTCCCCCGAAAGCGCGATACCGTCCGCTCAAGCCCGAACATCGTCGCGGTAAAGGCGTAAAGTGGGTTGGCATTTTGCTTTGGTCGGCCGCGGGTGTCGGGATGGTCTTAGGAAGTATTTGGCCACCACAAATTTTTCTCATCGCACTCGGCCTTCCGGTGCTCTTCTTAGTCCTAGTTGGCCTGACCGCCGCATTCGCCGTGGGCTTGATCGCATCAACCCGCTGGTTCTACCGGATTTTTGGCGAGATGGCTTTCGTCCACCCGTCGTCGAAACTATTCACCCCGCGTGCTGCCGCGCTGTTTTTCCTGCTGGCGCCGGTGTCTACACCTCTCCTCTTGTGGTCGCTGGGCAGAGCTTTACGAGATGCCTTGTCCCAAAGCGATCCGTCCAGCCGTCGATCCATGAAACGGTTCAACATGTGGTGTGTCGTGTTTCCGCCCATTGCCATGGGCATGGTTCAAGACCAATTGAACGATTTGGCGGAGAGCCGCAGCCGATCCGACGGCGTGCAGCCCCAAACAGCCTGACAGGAAAGAACGATCCGTCTTGCGATGAGAGACGCACGGAGACGTTTGCTCCGCGCTGGTTACCGGGGACTTTCCTGACGCCGAGCGCGCGAAAGGAAGGCTGCCCGAAGTCCGAGAACCGCAGGCAGGATGACAATTGCGAGCCACCCCGCAGGTCCTGCCGCCCATGCCCACCGATATTTCCAGGAGATGAATTCTGGTACGCCGTTGTCGTCAAACCATGGGTCAATGGATATCACCAGCAGTCCCATGACATAGCAAACTACCAACGCCACTAGAGCAGCGGTAAGCGCGGGCGGCGCTGCTTTTACCGAGCGTCCCTTTGCAACACACGCCAGCCAGATCGCCAGGACGCACACGAATGCAAGGGGGAAGATAAGGATCATCAGCATTTCGCGCACGCGGTCTCGTCGGGGCTCATTGATGCACCGTCTTAATACTCCCCCAGAAACTCTTCGGGGTCGGCCTCGATCTCGGCGATTGACGCCACCAGTAGCGCCTCAAAGCTCGGCGCCACCCACGTGATTTGGTCCGGGTCATGGGTGAATGCGATGATCTGGCCCGCGGTGCCGGCCTCGCTCGGCGAATGGTCGACCATCAGCAGCAGCGTTGCGCCGCCAAAGCTGGCGAACGGGAGCCAGCCTTCGTGAAACCAGCCTTCCCTGATGCGCTCATCTCTCGGCTCCGGCTCATCGTATCCCGCATATCGCGGCGCTCGACCCGCCATACCGGCTCGCTTGGTCATTGCCGCTTCAAGCTTCAAAAAATCGTAGGCCGTCAGATAACCCGGCCGCATGAATACCGGGACATCGCGCTCGGCCCCATTCGCCCGTAGCCAAGCCTGCCTGAGGTCCGCGGCGATGGGAAAGCCGAGTTCCGACTCCACGGCTTTCAGCTGCGATTCCGGAGCACCCGGTTCGAGGTTTAGCGTATGCCCGTGCGCGTCGCAAATTGCACGGAGCCTATCGAGGTAGTGGGGAAAACTCATGCAGCAGGCAGTCCTTTTTGACTGTTATGCAACTTGCAGCAAGAAAACCGCGCCCCGTTGTGGCGGGGCGCGTGAAGTGTGTGAGCGGGGAGTGTAACCCTGCCAGTGTCTAACCCCCCGTATGCGCAGAGAGGGTGTTCACGCGAGCTTATGTGAGTGTCTGAATCCCCGCGAAAGGAGTGGTCGACCATTGGCAGTTGCGTGGGACCGTCAAAGCTGGCTAGGGGAGTCAACCCGGTGAACTCAGCCTTTCCATGATTCGCTTGTGTGTCGATGGAGACTCATCAAACTCTGTATACGACTGGAAGCCGATAGAGTGCGAGCCTGTTCGTTTCCGACTTCCAGCGGCTGGTATGTGCGTTACCGAGCGCCTCCTTGCGCTAGATCAGGCGATTAGAATCGTATCATTTGGTATGCTAGTGATATATATTGTCATAAGCAGTCGCTTCATTCCCGTCCCCGCGATAGGAGGCGTATCCAAGCGATGTCTTCCCTCATAAAGCAGGAGATAGGTTGTGAGCTTCAGAATTGCCAGTGTTGTTGCCGTAATCGCGCTTGCGGGATGCGGGAACATTGCAGCGGTGAAGTCGTTTTCAACCAAGTTTGAAAGCCCGGCCGATGGCGAGACAGCCAATTTGCGCGTGATCACGAACGGGATGGTGCGCGGTGTTCCTGAAAGCGACTGCATCAACTGGTATATCCCCGGTGCAGGAGTCATAGCCGCCCAGGACGGATTTGCCCACAGGAACGACGAAGATATGCGGATGCCAGACAGCAAATGGACGACGGCAATATCCAAATCGAATTTCTACAACACCGAGGTGCGGGTAACTGCGGGTAAGCCGCTAACGCTGGATTTCATCGGAAATGGTCGCGTTACGGCGTATGCACGGGAACAGTGCTTTCTTGCCCGGAGTTTCACTCCGGAGCCAGGACATAATTATGAGGTGGTGAGGATTCAGGACGGTTCAACCTGCCGTTTCAGACTGGTCGACTTCGTCAACTCTACTGAGGAGACCGCCGTCAAGGCTGAGGCTGCTGGCTTTTGCAAAAAGTCGCACAGCTTTATGTGAGCGGGTCGCTCGGCGGGGCTCTTTTGGCCTGATCATGAGTTGCTTCGAGATTCAATTTCGTTTATCACCTTTGCGAAATTAACATTTAGGGAGGGCGACTCTTTATTTGCCAATTGGGCGCAGAAATCGAACGTATTCTGCGGCCAAACATCGTCGGTGCGGCTATTGTTCTGGGATTTTGGAAATAACGTTGCTAGATAATATGTGCTGCTTGATCCTGACTTATGGAAATTGACACTGTTTTTAAATTGGCCGCTGCCGTGGCTGCGGTTGTGGGGGCGGCGAAAGTAATTATTGAGCTTTCGATTGGTGGGCGTGGAAGGTTGCGCGAAGAATACAGGTTCGCGAAAGAATTCATGGATGCGCTTGAAGAAAATCCGAGAATTCATCCTTTCCTGAAAGAAAAGGGCTATCAAGCGATTGCAGGTGATCGTAGCTTGGCAGCATCTGAAATTGAATACCTTTTGTCGCTTCAGAAGCCTGATCGAGCGATACGCGATTACGTCTTGGGTAGACATTACCTGGAACACCTGCAAAGTGCCGGAAATCTACAGTTGGGTTTTAGAGGGAAGTATAAGAATTCGTGGTCGAGAAATTGGAGAAAGGGAAGCTATTTTCTTGTTTATCTTGTTCTTGCAATTCTTGCAATATCGCCGGCGTTAACTCCGACATTATTCGGAACTGAGCCCGGCCAAGTGGTTGTTGCGCTGAGCTTTTGTCTGGTAGGGTTTGGTCCGTTCGCTTGGATGGCGCTTATGGCTGCAGCACGCATACATCGCGCAGAACTTATTGTCAAAAACCAGTCAAAACATACTCAGCGAATTTTGATGAAAAGCGCTCGTGGTTCTGGCTGATTTATTAGAGTGGTGATTCTGGTGCATATGCTCTGCCGCAGCGTGCCATGAATAACTTCTAAACATTCGTCCCAGTGTCCTGAGGCCATTGGTGTGTTCCATCGAAGAACTTCGTCATGAGCGCGGGCGCTCAGAGTCAACGATCACTGCAATGAAACTTCCCGTTGTTTTTTCAGCCTGTGTGCTGTTCGGCCTATCCCACTTGGCGAGTGCCAGCCCGGCTTTCACTGAGTCGGCTCGGCTGCTTTTGCAAGCAATGAACCGCTCACAGGCGGAGTGCTTGCACGGGCTTGGCGAAGCAAGCTGCGAAAGATCTCGCGAGGTGTCGCATCAACTGACTGCAGCGGGTTGGACAGACGAAGAGGCAGGACTTCGGCAACTTGTTGATTTCTGCTCAGCTCGCGCGTTCATATACCAAGATGCGACAGCAGATCGTCAAGCCGGAACCCGCCGTGAAGATGCCAAGATCCCGAGGCCAATGGCGCCCCGCTTACAGGTGCCAAGCGAAATCCAATCCCGGATTTATGACCAGGTCTACACGCGTCATGAGTTCCAAAGCTTGAAGCCTTCCAAAGTTTTTGACGCAGTGATGGCCACCTGCGGCTTTGGTTCGACGTTTGGTGCGGGCGATCATGTGTCCGTCGCAAAGAGTATCTGGGGCGAGGACGAAATTAATAGATGGCTGGCAGGCGAAGCGCCTGACAAGGACGCCCGCCGGGGAACGGTGGGCGTCGCTACAGCAGAGTCTCTACGAAGGCGTTGCCATGCAGATGGTTATGAACGTGGACCTTCTCGTAACAGTTCCGTGAAGAGAAGACGCCGGGAGGCATTTATTTGTGGGCCCCCATCTGTGCTGCCGACGACCTCGATTGCCGGTGGCGTTCCCGCCAGTCGCTGACTAGACCGTACGAGCGGGTCCCAGTGGTGACTTTGTATCAATCCCGCTGTAAGAAAACTGCCAGTCGCGAAACAGCTTGAATAGTCTGAATCCGACGTAGTCATCTTCATTTTTGCGCAGCCAACGGTAATTGCAGTTCCAGTAACTGACCATTCTTTGCTCGGTCCAGTCCAGATACGCTGGGTTGCGGGAAAAGAAGTCACCGTAGATCTCTCGATCTATAAATCCCAAGTTGCGCTCGATAGTGTCCAGAATCTCAACCACGTATTCGCCACTCAACTGCGCGATGAATGGAGCAGCCCACGGCTCATTGGTCCTGACCAAGCGTTCGATCTGTCGCTCTCGCACTGTTCCGTCATGACTCCGAGAAAGCATGCATGCGTACATCAGCGCCTGTGTGTGGTTCAGTTCACGGAAGAGCCTTTCATCGAAACTTTGCCCGATTCGATAAGGAATGACGACCGCTTCGCCCTGCACATTGACCGGAATTCCTTGACTTTCGGTCAAGGTCGGTTGAAGAAGCGCGGCGATGCGATTCGCGTCGGACCGTATCCTGGCAGGAAAGGCGAGGGCTAGAGAATTCACGCGAACGAAACGGGTCGAGGACTTAATGCTCGGCATTTCCGGTTTCCGATGAGGGCGGTCCCGCCGCGTTCAAACAGTGCTTTAGTCTGTCACTTCCCGTACAAAAAACCGATCCTTCAACTCCTGCAACCCAATCCGCTCCAACATCTCCGTCAATCGCTCAGCCGGCTTGCGAGTCGGCAGATTCTTGTGTTGCGCAATGATCAGCTCATTCTTCATCGAATGCTCCCAGCCGACCAGTTCGGTCACGCTGACCTGATACCCATGCGCCTCAAGCTGCAGGCACCGCAGCACATTCGTAATCTGGCTACCAAACTCGCGCGTATGCAACGGATGACGCCAGATCTCGGCTAGCGGATCGGCCAACGCCTTCGCCTTGTTCTTTCGCAGCACCGACGCCACTTCGGCCTGGCAGCAGGGTACGACCACGATGTATTTGGCCTTTTTTTCCAACGCAAAATGAATCGCGTCGTCGGTAGCGGTGTTGCAGGCGTGCAGAGCGGTGACGACGTCGATCGATGCGGGCAGCTTGTCCGAGGTGATGGACTCTGCGACCGACAGATTCAAGAACGACATGCCGCCAAAGCCCAGCCGCTTGGCCAGTTCCTCTGACGACTTCACCAGTTCTTCCCGCGTTTCGATGCCGTAGATATGCGAGCCGTTCTTCAGCGCCTCGGGCTGCTCCTTGAAGAACAGGTCATACAGGATGAATCCCAGATACGACTTGCCCGCGCCATGGTCGGCGAGGGTGACGGCGCCGCGTTGCGCTTGGACATCCTTGAGCAGCGGCTCGATGAACTGGAACAGGTGGTAGACCTGCTTGAGCTTGCGGCGGCTGTCCTGGTTCATCTTGCCGTCGCGGGTCAGGATGTGCAGGGCCTTGAGCAGTTCGATCGACTGGCCCGGGCGGATGTCGTGAGTTTTTTCGGACATGGGGAAAGGCAAAGCGCCCCGCTGTAGCGGGGCGCGTAATGGAGCGGGAAGGGACAGTGTAACCCTCCGCGTGTCTGACACCCGTATGGGCAGGCGAGGGTGTTCACGCGAGCTTATGCGGGTGTCAGACACCGACTGCTGAGCGTCCGACATCGGCTGTGTCCGGCGAGATTCGTCCGATTTCATGTCGGGTATTGATCCGGCACGAAAGCCGCGCGACCCGGGGTAATTGTGCTCTGTCGTGAGACCGCGGTGGCTGCTGACAATCAGTTCCGCCGACTAGACACGGGGTTGATCCATTTGCGGCCGGGTCCGTAGTCCTCGTCGCGCAACGTGATCAATTGGATCCGTCAACGCACGCTCACGCCTTGAATGCACCTAACGGTCGAACCCGTCGGCGCGGTGCATCCGCGTCAGGCCGGATCGCCTGGGATTGCGTGCCGATCCGCCACCCAGGATGAAATCATGATGCAAACCGATGTCCCCGCCGCATTGCGACATGCGGATCTGGCGCTGACGCAAAAACGCAAGGCGCGGCAAGTGGCACTTAAGTTGTGTTGGGGGTTGACGCTGCTTTCCGTTGGCGTGTCGCATCACCCCGCCGCCGTGGGCGTGATCGTCGGGGAGGCCGGGGTTGGCGGTGCGGGCGGCGCGGCAAACGGCGGACATGGCGGTGACGGCGGGGACGGCTACGCGGCGCTGGATCTCTCGTCCTCGTACATCACCTACGATGACGTCATAGGCGCACCCGGCGGCGGCGGCGGGGGTGGTGGAGGCGGTGAAGGCGGTCAAGGCAATTCTGTGGGCGGACGAGGTGGCGCAGGCGGAGACGGAGGGCATGGCATCGTCATCTCTGGTGAGGGCGTGGTGCTGCGGAATGCAGGTTGGACCATCAGCGGCGGCAAAGGGGGAGGTGGCGGGGCCGGCGGCGGCGGAGGCGGGGGAGCCTTTAGCCTTAGCACGGCCCATAGCGCGGTCAATGACGGCGGCCGCGGCGGCGACGGCGCGGGAGGCGAAGGCGGGGGCAGGGGGGGAGGGGGAGGAGGGGGAGGGAGCTCGGCAGGCAGTAACGAGCCTGGCGGCCACGGTGGCGCGGGATACGAAGGGGGGGTCGATGGGTTTGGAGGTACTGCTATCACAGTGCCCGAATGTGAGTTGTGCCTCGTGGGTATTAATGGCTATGGTGGCAGAGGTGGGGAGGCCGGCGGAGCTGGTGGCGACGGCCAATGGGGGTGGTCGAACCACTTCATTGGCGCCCCCCGTGGCGACCACGCTGGCGGCGCCGGCGGCGCCGGGGGCTCCAGCGGTCTTGGCGTCTACGTCACTGGCGCCAATTCCGTGATCATCAATTCCGGGACCATTTCGCAGGCACCGGTCAACCAGAACACCGCCATCAAGTACGCGACGACCGCCAGCGATTCGACGTTGGTGCTCCAGGAGGGCAGCCAGATCATCGGCCTTGTCGATGCCACACAATCTGGCGGCAAGAACACGCTGGTCCTGGATGGGGGCGCGGCGCTGGCGTTCGATGTCAGCAAGATCGGAACCGGCGCGCAGGCGCAATACCTGGGATTCAATGCATTCGAGAAGACATCGGCTGGCACGTGGGCCCTGACCGGCGCGCCGGCTCAGGCGTTGACGCCGTGGACGTTGTCCGGCGGGTGGCTTGCGATCGCGGATGACGCCAGCCTGGGCGACGCAGATGCGACGTTGACGTTCAATGGGGGTGGGCTGCAACTGAACGCCGACATCAACTCACAGCGCGCCATGCTGCTTGGCAAGGACGGCGTGATCCGGACGGTGCAAGGCACGGAATCGGTATTGCAGGGATCCATCAGCGGGCCCGGCACGCTGACCAAAACCGGCGCCGGGACGTTGATTCTGGCTGCCGACAATGCCTATTTCGGCTCGACGATCATTGACGATGGCGTCTTGCAGATGGGTGCGGGACAGAACGTGGGGACGCTGGGCGCGGGTGCGATCGAGAACCACGCGGTTCTGGCCATAGACCGTGCGGACCCCATCACGATGTCCCACGCCATCTCCGGCACCGGCGAGTTGTGGCAGGTGGGGTCGGGCACGACCACGCTTACGGGGCCGCTTTCCTATACCGGCATCACGCGGGTTGAGCAGGGCGCGTTGGTGATCGACGGAACGTCGTTGGGGCAGGCGGAACATGCGCGTGCCCGTGTCGTTGGCGCTGACGATGCGCATCTGGTCCTGGCCAACGGGGCAACGCTCGACGGGTGGATCGCCGGTCCGAACGTGGTGGTTGATGCGTCGAGCAGATGGAATGTCGCGACCGATGCCACGAATCCTGCGCTCGCCAACAACTTCAGTACGGTCAATGCGCTTCATCTTGCGGGTAGCGCGGCCTTCGCCCCGCCTGCCGTCTGGGAGAACGACGCCGTCGGACGGACATTCACGGCCAACCATCTGTTGGGCGCGGGGGGCGAGGTGCAGTTGCACACCATCGCCACCACCAACGGGCTCTCGGATTACGTGACCTTGCATAACGGCGCCACCGGGATGACCAATCTGTCCATCAATGCCCCTGGCGGCTACGGGGACCCGCTATCCGGAAACGGATTGTTGGTGGTCGAGGCTGGCGCCAGCACCGACGGCGCGTTTCAACTCACGGGCGGGAAACGGCCGCGTGGCGGGGCGTTCCAGTATTACCTGGCGCACGGCGCGCGAAGCGGCGCGGCGGAACTGGCCGACAACTGGTATCTGCTCAGCGAAGTTCGTCCCGAGGTGTCCATCTATTCCCAATTGGGCAATCAATCGTTGCGGCAATCCGAACTGTCCGTGGGCACACTGAACCAGCGGATGGGCGCCACGGAAACGCTGGCCCGAAAGGTGTATCCGTACGTCTGGGCCAGGACGCTGGGCGGCGTTGAAAGCCGGGACGGCGCCGAACGAGGCGTTCTGCAATCGCAGGTCGCCTCGCATTCCACGCTGGGCGGCGTGCAGGCCGGAACGGATCTGTTCGTGGTCAATAAAGGCGTCGGCCGTCGTAGTGTGGGTGTGTTCGGTACGGTAATGGCGTCGCGAAATGCAGTGGACCATTATCGGGAGTCGACGCGTTCGACGGTCGATGCCGGACACAGCGATCAGACGATGTATGGATTGGGCGCCTATTACACGCTGATGGATGGCAAGGGCGGCTATGCCGATTTCGTGACGCAGCTCAGCCGGTACGGCGTCAAGACCGAATCGAGCGGTCCGGAAGGCGTGTCGATGCGAACGTCCGGGTGGGGCGGCGCGCTGTCGGGCGAAGTGGGCAAGGCCTTCTCAATGGGCGACGAGTCCAGCGGGCTGCGCATCGAACCCCAGGCGCAACTGATGTACCAGCACGTCAGGCTTCGGCATGGCGATGATGGCATCGGACGGGTGACGCTACCGGCGGTGAATGCACTGCATTCGCGGGTGAGCCTGAGGGTGTCAAAGGCGTGGGGTGGGCAAGCTGGTACGCCAAGTCAGGGCTGGCTGAAACTGAGCTATCGGCACACGCTGGGAAAATCCCGCAGCGTGTATGAGTCGCTAACGCAGGGCGATATCGCTTTTGACAATGAGCTGGAGGGCTCGCGCCTGGGCCTTGGGGTGGGCTACGAACGGCAAGCAGGTTCGACCACGTTCGTGAATGTTCAGGTGAGCACGGAACGGGGCTTGGGTAGCGCGTCAGGGGTGCGCGCTGTGAGCGGGACCTTGGGGATCAAGCATTTGTTTTAGTTGTTGGCTGTGCTTGTCTTTTGCATCGGCGGCGTCTTAGGGGCGGTGTCTGACACTCCTTGAAGGCGGTGTGGGTCGGTGTCTGACACCCCGGGAATGGACTCGCAATGCGACGGCGGTCTCGTGGGGGTGTCAGACACCTAGGTCAGCGCAGCAGACACCTGGGTCAGCGCAGGGTGTCAGACGCCTACCGGCGGTGTCTGACACCCAGATCCACGGTGCGCCTCAGACCGTCACGAGGACCGGCTCACCCAGATTCAGCATCAACCGATTCGCCCACGCAAAGATCGCGTCCGAATGCAGCAGATCCAGGATCTCGCCATCATTCAGCCCAACGTCCTTCAACGCCTGGATGCTGGCCGCATTCACGTCAGCCTGCGCCTCGGTGATCTGGATCGAGAACTTGCCGATGGCCTGCTCACGCTTGGTCGTGCCAGCGGTGATCGGATCCTCGAACACCTGTCCAATCACATCATTGCGCTTGGCCAGTTGCTCGAACCGCTGCGCATGCACCGACGCGCAGTACACGCAGCCGTTCACGCGCGACACGACGGTGGCGCCCAGTTCGCGTTCGGCGCGCGACATGCCGCCCGGGGCGTACATGATGGCGTTGAAGGCCGTGGAGCGTTGGCGCAGGATTTCCGGCTGGTGGACCAGGAACAGGTAGTAGTCCGAGACCTTGGCCTTGGGGTGGCTTTCTTCCAGGACGGCGATCTGTTCGGACGTGGCGGTGTCGACGTTGACGACGTCGAGCCAGGCCTTCCATTCCAGGACTTCGTTGGTGAAGCCGTGCGCCTTGATGACGTCGCCGGGTTCGGTGTTGCCGGGGTTGACCACGGTGGTCGCATCGGCGGCGGCAGAACCGGCGCTTTGACCTTCAGCCGCCTTCATCGCCACCAACCCAGCCACCAGCCGCGTCTGATACGACAGGAACGCGATCAGCTGCGACAAGGTGACAACAGCAGGCGTCGAAACTCCCGCAGCCGGCAGCGTCTTCAGCGCCGCCTCGTCGCCTTCAACAGGCTTTTCGATCAGCTTGCGCGTGAACTCCAGCACGGCGGCCAGTTGCGGGTTGGCGGCATCAGCCGGTTTGCCCGATTCGGCGACGGCGATGTCTGCCGCCGCAGCGCCAGCTTCCACGGCGCGGGCGCGGTAGTGCGCAGCAAGCAGCGGCGACGGGGTGATGCGCGTTGCATACAGCGCGACCAGCAGCCGGTCGGCCAGCGACAGGCCGGGCAGGGCCGGGTCGAACAGGGCGTCGTAGCTGCCTTGGGTGGCGGCGGCGACCTTGTCGCGCTTGTGGCGCACGTCAAAGGTCTGCGTGCCGTGCGTCAGGCCCACGAGCTGGTCGACGAGGTCTTTGGTGATGTCGTAGACGATGGGTTGTTGTGCCATTGATGAATTCTCCGAAAGTATCTTTCAGCCGGCGTTGCGCGGCGTGCTGGACGCGATGCCTGCGGCATCGTCCGCGGCCGAAGCCGGCTTCCCACCCGCCGCGCCCTTGGCCTTTACCGCTGCGTCCAGGAACGACGTCACGCCTTCCCAGGACTCCTGGTCGGCGCGGGCGTTGTCCTTGGGATTGCCGCCGCTGGTGCTGATCTTTCCCGACACCGGGTGGGCATACACGAGCTGCGTGGTGGGCACGTAGGGGAACAGGATCGAGTGACCGCCGTTCTCGTAATCCAGCCACTTGACCGGATACGGGTGCTGCACGTCGACCAGCTTGTCCTGCACCATCTTCGAGTACAGACTCGACGGCCACGAGCCGTCGTCGGTGCCGGACAGCAGCATGACCGGGCCTTCGATGTCTTCCACGCGGATGCGGGCGCGGGCGACGGCGTCGGGGTCTTGCAAGGCCGTCAGGATGGCCTTCTCATGCCGATGCGGCGCGGGGCCTTCATCGAACGGGGCCCAGGTGGCGGTGCGGTTGTTTTCCCAGACGTGGGGAATGGGCTTGCCGCCCAGCAGCCACGTGGGGCCTTCGCGTCCGATCTTGGGGTCGCACGCATTCTGGCCGCTGTGCACGACGGCGCCGGGCACGTACGCCACGACCGCCGACACTTCCTTGGGGAAGGTGGCGCCCAACAGCAGCACCAGTTCGCCGCCGCGCGACTGGCCGCTGATGGCGACGAAGTCGTGTTTGGGCTGGACCTTCTTGCGCAGCCAACGCAGGCCGGTCTGGAAGTATTCGAGCGGTGTGTTGGAAATGTAGTCCGACAGGCCCGGCGCCTTGAAGTACGCCAGCGCGAAGGCGGCGTAACCGCGCGAGGCGTACAGGGCCGCGCGCGGTTCGTTGATGCCGCCGCCGGACCCGTTCAGGATCATGACGGCGGGATGCGATTCCGGGGCGCTGCCGGCGGGCAGGTACAGGGTGCCGACCAGGCCTTCCTCGCGGACCTCGATGCGCGTGACGCCTTCGGATGCCAGGCGTTGCGTGAAGCTGGCGCGCGCCTCGGCGCCTTCCACGCGCGCCACCACGTCGGTGACCAACGCGTCGGTCACCGGGTGGTTGAAGTATTCACGGCTCTTGCCGTCCTCGGGGGACTGCGCCCAGATCAGCCCCATCGGGGACAGGCCGGTGTAGTCGCCGGAAACGGGCGCTTCGCGGGTCAGGTCGACCACGCCGTCCTCGCCCGCCGTGTACGCGGCCTGGGCTTGCCAGACCACGCCGTTGCGACGGGTGAGGGCGGTGATCTCGACGGTCGCGCCGGGGGCCACGTG